>NZ_JBHVOL010000013.1:0-52427 GCF_042887925.1 Kitasatospora sp. NPDC057904 | reverse complement strand
CGCTCCCGCCGGTGCGGCCCGGGTATGCGGGTCCGCTGTGACCGGAGGCCGGGGCACGCTCTGGTGTGGGAGGGGGCCCGCGTGCTGCCGGGCGGTGCGTGGCGGGGTGGTCCGCCGGGGTGAAGTGGTTTCTGGCCCGGCTTGTTCCGTGAGCTGGTCACGATCCGTAGGCGCCAGGACCGACAGGTACTGCAGGACGGCAAGAAGTTCCGGTCTCGGCCCGCTGAGCATCGGGCCGAGTGGGCTACATAAGGCTCGGTGTCGGAGGGGTCCCGTAGCCTCGGCGGGTGACGATCAGCGATTACCTCGGTGTCACTGAACTCCCGGATCCCCAGGCGATGCTGCGCACCACCGACTGGGCCTTGCTCGGCACCGCCCGCTTGACGGGAGGGGAGTTCCTGTCCGCTGTCCTGGCCGGACTTGTCGTCCCGGATCCGAGAGTTCGAGGTGTCGCGCTCGACGAGCTGGAGCCGGTGCGGCATCAGAACAGCCTCTAGGAGGCCACCGTGCCCGTGGCCGTGTACGTCGCCGCGATCCTTGCTCGTCCTGCCGGCGACACGATTCACCCCGGGGTCGGGGAACGCGCCCCGTACGCCGCACGTGCGGCGCTCCTGGACTGGCTCGGGTCCCTCGCCTACGACGCCGGCGACGAGTGCGTCGCCATTGGCGAGCGCCACGGTTGGTCGCTCGACGAAGATCCGTACATGCGCGCCTTCCGCGATCTGCGACCGCTGTTCCACGACGCCGTCGCCCGTTTCTTGGACCGCGAGAGCACGGCCGTGCGCGATGCCGTCCTGGTTGCGGCCGTCTCCTTGGCCGAACACCCTGAACTCACCCGGCACCGTAGCGAGCTGGCCGGCCGCGCCCGCCATCTCCTCGTGACCAGCACCAGTCGCCACGACCGCAGCAACGCACTCCACACCCTGAAGGCACGGGGCCACGACACGACCGGCCTGGAGACCTCCGAGGATGTGTGCGCCTGCGAGCCCAGCCCGTCGACCGGCGGCTGCGCAGACGAGCCACCTTTCTGAGGACGACCGGCGGGGCCCTGGTCCTTCGCTGCGGACGGTCAGGCGGGGAGCACTCGCCTGGGTAGGAGGGCGAAGCCGGCACGCCCGGACATTTGTCGCTTCAGCATCTTGGTCCGGTTGACGGTGCCTTCGAGGGGACCGGAGTTCCACGCGGTGGTCAGTGCGGCGTGGACGGCGTCGTAGTCGCTGTTCAGGCCGGCGGCGAGGGTGCTGATCCCGGGCGGGCCCGGGGTCATGGCCTCGGTGATCCAGTCGGTGAGGCGTTCGCCTTCGAGGCGGGTGAGCATTTCGGCGAAGGAGGTGACCCGGCCGGCGGCTGTGTCCAGTTCGTGGCAGTGCGCGAGAAGCGCCTTGCGCTGGACTTCTTCGTCTGCGGTGAGCCCGGCGCGGTGGCGGGTCAGCCAGCCGGTGACCTGCCGGATCGAGGATGGCGGGGGCGGTGGCGGGGGCGGTGGGTTGTCCGGGGCGATGAGGGCCTGGCGCTTTCACTGGGCGAGGAGCGTCCGCCCGCCCCGGTAGCCCCGTGCGGTGATCTCCTTGAACAGCACGCGAATGGTGATCCTCCCGCCCGTCTCGTCCCACCGCTGGGCCAGGCAGGGCTTGAACGGGTCGAGCGTGCCCGGCCGGGGCGCCGGTCCTTCATCATGTCCTGCCGGCGTGCGGCGTGCGGCGTGCGCGTAGCGGCGGACGGTGTTGCGGCTTTGGCCGAGGTGGCGGGCGACCTCGCGCATGCTCATGCCGCACTCCAGCGGCTGATGCACCCGGGCGTGGTGGGCGGTGCGTCGGTCCGCCATGCGTGCGGCGGGGTCGGTCGGCTTCTCGGCCTCCTCCTCGATGTCGGTGCCGCTGTCGGTGGGGAGTGGCGTCTCCCCGTTGCGGTTCGGGCTCCGGCTCGATCAGGGGCAGGCTGTGCAGGCAGGCGCGGTGGTCGAGCACGGTGCGTTCGACGGCCTGGGTGAGGTTGTGCCACAGGTGGTAGCGGTCGGCGATCTGCCGCGCCTGGGGTGCTGCCGTGTCGGCGGCCTCCGCGTAGGCGCTGGCGCGGTCGCGGCAGATCACCTCGACCTGTGGATGGTCGGCCGGCCACGGGCCGGGGGTGGCCGCGTCGCGGTCCGGGAGGAGGTCAAGGACCCGGTGGGTGACGGCGTCGGTGATCACGGTGCCGTGGACGTGGCCGCGACGCAGGGCGAAGCCGTCCGCCCCGATCGCGGCCGGGGCACCGACGGGCAGGTCCGGTATCTCCATCACCCGCCGCGGCAGCGTGCTGCGGCTCCCACGCAGCCCCGGCAGCCGGACCAACCGTTCACCGGCCCGGCCGGCGAGCGCCGGCCCGATCGCGGTGACCGCCGAGCGCAGCCGCTCGGTGCTCTGCCCGTGCCGGCGCGTCAGGCCCTGGATCTGCTCGACGGACGTCCGCCGCGGACACGACCGATCCGGACAGGCGAACCGTCGTACCCGCAGCGCGGGCACGACCCGCCGTCCCGCGCTCGGCAGGTCGGCAGGGAACCTCAGGCAGGAGCCGTGCACGCGACTCGACCAAACGCCGCAGTCGGGGCAGTTGGCGTCGTCGGCGGTCGACCGTTCCTCCACCCGCACCACGGAGCCGATCGCCTCCACCCGGACAAGTGCCACCTCCGGCACTGACGGGAACAGCAACTCCTGGAACAGGGACCACGATTGCGTCACGGTCGCCGACTGTCAGCCACCCGGGACCCGAGCCAACGACTTTCAGTCGATCTACGAGGCCGGCAAGAGCCGGTGATCCGTCACGGACCGTCACTGGCGCACAACCTGGGCCAGAACCAGAAGCGGTTCTGGCTCAGCTTTGTCTGCGCCGTGAGGCGCCGTTGGTTCAGTGCTGGAGAGCGCAGTCATCCGCTGCCAGGTGCAGGTGCCGAAGGGTTTGCAGTTCGGCGGTGGGGAAGGCGTGCAGCTGCCACTTCCGGAGGTAGCCGTCCTCGCCGTGGGTTCGCCGCACCTTCTCGGCAGCCATCGCGACCGCATGCGCCAGGGAGGTGCGAGGACGTGTGGACGTCCACACGAGGGTGCCCTTCCCGTCCGGTACGTCGAAGCTGGCCGACATGTCCGGGAAGCGACGGATCGTGATGTGCACGTCACTGTTTTGGCGACGAAGAATCCACCGCGCCTCTGCCGGTTCGAGATCGAACGAGAACCGCTGGATGCCATGGGGGCCGTAAAGGCCCGACACGCCTTTCAGCAAGTCGGCGAGCGCGTTCGTACAGTAGCTGACGCTGTCCTGGTGCTTCGTCGAGCCGTCCCAGATCCTGCACCTCGCCCAGCCGGAGCCGCTCAGTTCCCAGCTGAAATGCAAGGACCTCGTCACTGAACCCCCCTGATCGTCTGCGGACAACGCTACAGCGGTGCCGGAGACGGGGGACGGCCGGGTACGCCACGCGACAGCCAGCTGGACCAGTGCGTCAGGCACTCCGAGGAACCCAACGAGCTCGATCACGGCATGCTGTCGCAGTGCTCTCGTTTCGCATGGGGCGGGCCTTGGCCTCGACTTGTCAGGGAGGCAACCCGGGCCCGCGACCACACGTTATCGACGACGCTGACCCGGTCTTCTCGGACACTCCGCCCAGACCCGCCCGGTCACCCGGCCAATGGCTCCCATGCCCGCCGAAGTGGCTCCCGAACTGACCGAAGAGCACCCGTCCCGGGCGAGTACACCACCGCCACGAACGGCCTGGACCCGGCTCCCGTTCACACCGAAGCAGTGGCGCTCATATAGCCCGACAAAATCAGCCGGGTGACTTCCCGTCGGCCGGCCGCGAGCGGGGACTGCGGACCGGTCACCGGCACGGCACCGCGATGCCTGCGGTCGAGGCGGACAACGGCTCCTTCGACCGGGGCGCGATCGCTTGCGCCGCTGTGAACCGTCGTCCCGGCCGTCCGGGCCGCGGCTCGTTTTTCGGGCGGTTCCGCGTGCTGCCCGAGAAGCCCGGCCGGTACTCGGCGCGGCCGTGTCACACGCGTCGGGCCACAGCCCCGTCCATCCCGCCGACGACGCCCCGAGGGCGCGGTGGGGCGGGCCCGCGGCCGTTTCCGTGGCCGGGACGCGGACGGCCGTGTCGGTCCCGGCTTTCCTGCGCCCGGGGGTGTCGGACACGGCCCGGGCCGCCCCGGTCCTGGTCCCGGCCGCAGCGGCGGGGCCCTTGCGTCGTCCGCGCAAGGCCCCTGGGCCTGGGGCCGTTGTCCGTGGGGGCGGCGCTTGGCCGCGCTTCGTAGGGATCCGTCGTGGCCGGATGCCGGAGAGCTCCTCGGCGCGGGAGCCGGCCCGCTCGCCGTTGCGCGGCCTGCCGCCGGGGTGGTCCGCCAGGCCGCGGGCAGTGTGTCGCCCCCGGAACGGAAAGGGGACCGTGACCCGCTGCTGTGCGCGGCGAGGGCGGCGTGCCGGCTGTGGGGGGTGCCCGGGCCCCGGCTGTGCCGGGCCCGCTCTCGCGGGTAGGCCCGGGCCCGGCCTGGCGGAAGGGGTGGGCCGGCGCGGTTCCCGGTCCGCCGCCACGGCGGCCGGGCCGTGCGCCGCCGTGGCGGGGGTCCTGGCCGGGGAGGGCGGGATGCGGGCGTTGGGTGCCTGTGGTGCGGGTGCGGGCCGCGCCTGCGGGGAGGGCGGGACGCGGGCGTGGGCGCGGGCGCGGGTGCGGGTGCGGGGTGCGGGGTCCGGGGTTACTGCGTGGTGGTGGCGGTGACGGTCCATGTCCCGGGCGGGGTGTCGTCCAGGCGCAGGTCGAAGGTGAAGGTGATGGGCCTGCGCTGGTGCGGGTCGCCGTGCAGGACCTGTTCGCTGCGGCGGTCGACTTCGTAGTAGACGCCCTGGGCGTCGACCGTGAGGCGGAAGACGATGGGGGTGCGGGACAGGAGCGAGGTGATCTTGACGGATGTGATGTCGGCCTGGCGCAGGACGGTGCGGCGGGCGGTGCGTACGGGGGTGAAGTCGAGGCTGCCGTCGTTCATGACCCATTCCTCGAGGAACCGTTCGACGGCGACTTCCAGGACCGATCTGTCGAACCGGGCGTCCAGGACGCTCAGGTCGCCGGCGGCGGTGTCGGCGTCGGTGGTCCACGAGATGTTGGTGAGCGACAGGATGTCGCCGGCCCCGGTGACCGAGGTCTTGCCGGCGACTTCGAGCACGGCCTGGCGGGCGACGTCCTTCTGGTCCCAGCCGTCCGTCTCGATGGCGGCGCTCAGGTGGTGGGCGCCTTCGGCGGCCTGTTCCAGCGACGACACGATCCACTCGCCGGCCGCGTTCTTGCGCAAGGTCCAGTACTCGACCGGGCGGGTCGAGCCGTCCTTGCGCACGCCCTGTCCGCCGTCGGCGCGCCGCACGTAGTCGTGGAGGGTCGCGGTGATCCGGAAGGTGACGGTGTCGTTCACCTCGCCCGCGCGGTTGGCGACGTCGACCAGCTCGACGACCGGGCCGGAGACGATCTCCACGACGTTGACCTCGCCACGCGCGGCGTAGTCCTGGAGTTCCTCGGCCCACTTGCCGTACAGCACCGGGGACAGGATCCGCTGCAGCGTGGCGAGGTCGTGCCCGGTCCAGGCGCGCTGGGCGCTCTCGTACAGCCACACGGCGCGCTGTTCGAGCGCGGCGCGGTCGAAGGTCGCATCGGTGTCGGCGATGGCGTCCACGCGGGCCGAGACGTGGGCGGCGCGCTCGCGCGCCTGCGCGTCGGCGCGGTGGGCGGTGCGGTCGGAGACGGTGTTCAGGCCGTCCGCGAGCCTGGCCTTGCGGCGCCGGGACCACAGCCACAGGATCAGCAGGATCACGGCCACGATCACCAGCAGGGTGACGATCCCGCCGCCACCGCCGCCGGCCCCGAAACCCGTTCCGAAGCCGGTCCCGAAACCGCCGCCGCCCGACCCGTGGAAGCCGCTGCCGTGGCCGCCCCCGCCGCCGCTGCCCCCGCTGCTGCCGTGGCCGCCGCCGAAGCCGTGGCCGCCGCCCCCGCCACGGGCGTAGGCGGCCGTCGGACTGCTCAGCGCGACGGCTCCCGCGAGCACGCATATCCACCGGCGGACGCGCACCGGGCCCTCCCTCAACGAACCGAGATGTTCCGGGCAAGCCTACAAGCCGGGGGTGTCCGGGAGATGTGGAGGACGGCGGGCGGCCCGGCAGGGGGGCGGCGGGGCCTTCCCGGGGCGGGCCTCCTGGGGCGGGCCTTCCGGGGCGGGGGTCTCGGGCCTGCATGACGTCCGGGTTCCCGTGCCCGCCCCGAACGCCGGGGCCGCCGGCCGCGGGCCGGCCGCGGGCCGGTCGCGGGCCGGTCGCGGGCTGGCCGTGGGCTGGTCGCGGGCCGAGGCCGGGGTCTTTGAGGCGGGTTCCTGTCCGGGATCACCGGTCGTCACCGGGGTGCGGGGACGTACCCGGGGGACGCCGGGGCTCTTCGCGACCGTGTGCCCGGCCTCCGGGGCCGGGCACACGGTCGCGGCGGGGCCCTGAGGGCTGCGCAGGGCGCCGGGCGGGCGGGTGGTGCGCCCGTCGAGTGCGGCCGGCCGCCGGCCCGGGTTCCGGGAACGGGGGCGAAGCCGCCGTCGACGGCCGGCGGGTCCCGGGGGCGTCCCGGGCGCTGCGCACGTGCTCCTGGGCCGGGCGCGGGACCGTGCGAGGGCAGTTCGCGACGGTCCGGCGCCGACCGGTGCCCGGGCAGGTCTGCCCGGCGTGCTCGGGCGCGTCGTTCGGGCGCGGGAGGTTCCCGGGCCGGGCGGGGAGGGCGAAGACCCGGCCCGCGGGCCTGCCGACGGCCGGGGTGTCTTCCGAGCCGCAGGGCCGTTCCTTCGTCCGGTGCGCGGGCCGGCGAGCCGGCGGGCTGGCGGGCTGGCGGGTCGGCGGGCTGGTGTCGTCGTGGGCGCGACAGGGCGGTGGCCGTGGGGCAGGCTGCCGGTATGAGATCCCGGACGGGTGGCATGTGGTGGGGAACGGCGATCGAGGCGCCGGATCCCGGTGTGCTGGCGAGGTTCTACGCCGGGCTCCTGGGATGGCGCATCGGGCACGAGGAGCCGGGGACGGCGGTTGTCGCCGCGTCGCCGCAGGGGCCGTTCCTGGTGTTCCAGCGGGCGGACGGCTACCGGGCGCCGCGCTGGCCCCCGGCCGAGGGACAGCAGCGTCCGATGATGCATCTCGACTTCCAGGTCGGGGATCTGGAGGAGGCCGTCGCCGAGGCGGTGGCGCTGGGGGCCACGGTGGCCGGGCACCAGCCGCAGGAGGACGTCCGGGTGATGTTCGATCCCGCCGGACACCCTTTCTGTCTCTGTTTCGACCGGGCATGACCGGCCCGCTCCGACAGGGACCCGTGCGCGGGCACGGACCCGCCGGCCGGGCGGTCCACGTGGGTGGGGTGTCTCCCGTGCGGGGTGCGGCGCCACCTCGCACGCGCCTGCGGGTGCCCGGTGCCCGGTGGCGCGAGGGCGCGAGGGCAGGCCGTCGTCGTCGGCCGCCCGCGCGGTGGCGTGCGGGGCTGCCGGGCGGGCGGTGACGGGCCGGGCGGGCGGCCCGGCCCGGCCCGCGTTTTCGCGGCGCACCGGCTCTCGCCGCGAGGGCGTCGTGGCCAGCACGCTCGTACCGCCTGGCCACCGCGGCCGTGGCTGCGCGTCCGTCACCGTGGTGCCCTCGCCCACGGGGGTGCGGGGCGGGAGCGGCTGGAGGCGAACGGTTCGCGGCGCACCGGCTCTCGCCGTAAGGGCGTCGTGGCGAGCACGCTCGTACCGCCTGGCCGTCGCGGCCGTGGCTGCGCGTCCGTCACCGTGGTGCCCTCGCCCACGGGGGGCGGGGGCGGGAGCGGCCGGAGGCGAACGGGCCGGGCCGCTGCGGCTGCGCCGCACCGGCGCCTCCGTGGGCGGGGCTTCGCCCGCTGCCGTGGGTGATGAGGCTCTCCGAATCTGGCCGGAGTTGCTCCGGCTCCCCGGTTCTTTGAGGCGTGAACGGTCTGGGGAGTGGGGTGAGCGTTTGGCCCTTCTCTGCTGATCGGATCGGCGGGAGCATGGCCTGATGGAGGAATCGCTGGAAGTGGCCTGGGACTTCGAGCTGGACAGCTCGGCAGGTGTTGACCAGTCCTATGGTCGTGATGAGCACGTGGGCTTGGTGCCCCTGGTCTCGGCGGCTCGGGGTAGTGGGCTCGCGCGCTTCTATCCGTTCACCAGCATGGGCCGACTGTGTTTCAGCACGGGGCCGCGGTGGTGGATGGGGGACGGGGAGCCGGTGCCGGCGTTCGTGACGGTGGACGCGGAGGGCGGCTATGTCGTCTGGCGCGGGAGTCCCTGTGTCCATCCGGCCGAGGAGGTGCTGGAGACTCATGCGGCCGCCGAAGCCGTCGCCGGGCTCGAACGCCTGCTGGGACTGCGCGACTTCATCTGACGACGACTGCAGGGTCAAGGGGGAGCCCGCTGTGCTGGCTCTCCCTTGGCGGTTGACGGGTCAGACCCGGCGAAGGGGGACGTCGTCGTTGGTCGGTTGCGGGATGGTCGGGCGGGCGGGCGGGGGCACGAGGCCGGGTGCGGTGCCGGGTCCGTGGGGTCGGGCTGGTGGTTGCCGGCGGGGCGGGAGGGGTGGCCTGCCGTTTCGGGTGGGGTTCGTGCCGGACCTGTTCCGGCGTGGATCCGTAGCTGTGCGCACGGCGGTGGGGCGGTTCGTGGCGGCTGTCGAGGGCGGGGACGAGCCGGGTCCGGTGCGGTGGGTGTGTGGGCAGGCCGAGTGGGACGGGAGTCCGGGTGGCACGCAGGGCGCGATGCGGTGGGACACGGGTCTGCCGCCGGCCACCGTCACGATGCGCGGTGCGAAGAGCGGCCGGATCCGCGGGATCGTGCCGATGCGGGGCGGAGCATGCGGCGCGGTGGGCGGCGGTGGCCTCGCAGGGCGGTTCCCGCGTCATCCGCTCCGGTACTGCGATCCGAAGCCCGATCCGCACGCGGCTCTCTCCAGGACGGCCCCGGGCGCCCGGGCATGACGGCCCGTGAGGCCACCGGGCCGGGGGCGGGAGCGGGCCCCCTGGTGGCGGTGGGCGGTTGCCCGCTGTCCGCCGTACGCCGGACAGCGGGAGAAGACCGGCCCGGTGGCCCCGGTCCTCGTCTCCCGGGCCCCGGGCCCCGGGCCCCGGGGACCGGGCCGGGCCGGTGAAGGCCCCGGGCCGGGCGCGGGGCCGGGCGCGGGTGCGAGCACGCGGGGCCTGACGCGCCCGGTCCGGCGGGGTGCCGGCCCCGTCAGGGCCCCGGGGACGCCTGGGCCGGTGCGGGCGCCGGCGTCTCGCCGCGGGCGGCGAGGCGCCGGTGGAGCAGGGTGCGCAGGCGGGCGGACGCACCGGGCAGGGCGCCGAGCCCGCGGACTTCGTCCGCTTCGAGTTCGCTGCGCCCGGCCAGGGCCGCGGCGGCGGCGTAGGGCCGCCGGCCTTGCGTGAGTTTGGCCGCGGTGGCGTCCAGGACGGCGCGCAGGACGGTGCGGTCCGCCGCGGGGTGCCCGGCCAGCAGGTGAAGGAGCCGGTTGTCGTTCCAGGGGCTGTGGCGGGCCGCGGCCAGTTCCAGCAGGGCTGCGGGCGGGGTGTGGGGGTTGGCGGCGAGCTCGTGCCAGACGAAGGGGTAGGGGCAGCGGGCGAGCCGGTGCAGGACGCGGCCGTCGTCGCAGGCGCGCGCCAGGTCGCGGTAGTGGGCGGGCGTGTGCATGCGGGGCGGCTCCTGGGTGTCGGCTCCTGGGTGGCCGTCATCCCTTCCGTCCGGGCGCGGGCGGGAGGGGACGGTGTCCGGCCGGGGCGCGGTTGCGGGCGGGCGTCGGTGCGGCCGGCTGGTGCCTGGTGGCGGGAGCGGGGTCGGCCGGTGCCGGGCCGCAGCAGGAGGGCGGTGGGGCCGTCGGGGGCGGTCACGGGCTCCAGGCCTCGTCGGCTTCTATGTGCCGCGGCCCCATCGCGTGTAGGCCCGTTCGATCTCGGCCAGGTACTGGGCCGGGTCGAAGCGGACTTCCTCGATGATGCGGTCCCGGGCATCGGGGTACATCAGGCCGTCCCACACCACCGTCCGGCCCCGGAGCCGGATGCGGATGCCGACGGCCGGGGCGGCGTCGGGGCCCTGACCGTGCGTCGCGACGTGCACCTGCCGGGCTTGATCGGCCGGGTAGAGGGGGCCCGCGGGTCTGAGCAGCCGGCCCGGATGGCCGCCGGTGGCGCCGTCGTGGGTGCGCGCGATCAGGTCGAGGCCGTCGACGAAGAGATACGTGTGGACGGCGCTGCACGTGGGCGGCCCGGGGCAGGCCGTGATCAGCAGTGTGGCGACCGGGCCGTGCCCCTGACGATCGGCCAGGCCGGCGCGCACCAGGCGCGGGGACCTACGCGGCATCGGCTCTCGGCGGCATCACGGAGCCGATGATAGGCGGCCGGTGGCCTGTGGGGCGGGTGCTTTTCCTGCCGGGGCACGGATCGTGGCCGCTGCCGCCCCGTCTGCCGCCGACAGGCGGGGCGGCACCGGGGCCGGGGAGCGGCCGGTGCCGGTGCCGGGGCGGGGCCGGTCGGTCGGAGTTGGACCACGGCAGGATGGCGGGGCCGTCGGGGGTGGTCACGGGGATCCGGGCCTCGTCGGCTTCGTGGAGGCGGGTGTCGTCCGGGCGCAGCGGGCGGGGGGGTTTCCGTGCTGCCGTCGCAGGCCCGGAAGCGGATGCCGGTGACCGCTTCGCGCAGGGCGGTCCGTTGCGCGGCGCTCCAGGGGCGGCCGTGTGTGCCGGCGCCGCGGAAGGCCTGCTCGAAGAGGCGGCGCAGTGCGTGGAGGGCGGCGGGGGCGTGGAGGGGGACGAGGCAGCCCTCGGCGCGGCCCTGGTGGCAGGCCAGGCCGCCGTACTGGTTCTGGTAGACGATCCCGGTGGGCGCGTGCACGAGCGCGTACAGCCAGGCTCGGCCGCCGGTGGCGTCGGGGTCGAGGAAGACGAGGCGCGGGCGGTCCACGGGGCCGGTGTCCCCACGCCGGGGAGGGGGGTTCAACCGGGTTTCGCCCCACCGGGCCAGGCGCCGGGGCCGTGCGGGCGAGGACGCGGGCCGTGGCGGGGAAACGGGGGGCTGAGGGTGTTCGCTGGACGACCGCGCGGCTGGTGGTCGGCAACGATGGTGATGCGCCGCTGGAGCCGGCGGTGGAGCCGTGGGCCGATACCCACCGGATCCTGCCGGAGCAGACCTGTGTCGTGGTCACCCACTCGCCGGCCGGTGACGGTTCCTGGTCGGGAACGTCGCGGGGGGACGAGCCTTTCCAGGTCGGCCATCGGCGGGAATCGATCACGGTGTGGGCCTGTGGCGGCTGCTTCCACATCGACGACATGCAGGGCCGGGAGATCGACGCGGCCGACTGGAACTGCCCCGCCCGGCAAGCGGATTCCTGAGGGCGGGCGAGACCGCGCCGCGACCGCGGGCCGCCGTCGTTCACCGGCGCGGCAGGCGGCAGGCGGCAGGCGGCAGGCGGCAGGCGGCAGGCGGTGGGTGTGATGGCGGGCGGTGCGGGTCGGGTCGTTTCGGGTGGCCAGGCCCTGTGCGGGCCCGCCCTGCGCCGTTGTCATGCCGCGGGGCGGGCCCCGGTGACGGTGAACCATCCCGGCCGTACCTCGGCCGGCAGCGGCTTCAGTGATTCCACCGCGGAGCGCAGGTCCTGTTCCGCGGGGTCGCGAGGTTCGGGCAGGGTCTGCGCGTAGCGGCGCAGCCGCCAGAGATCGAAGATCTCCCGGCCGTCGCCCGTGAAGTCCGTGTCGATCTCGGTGCCGTCCTCACGGGTGAACAGGCAGCCCGTGCCGTGGACTTGGTAGGAGTAGGTGCCGATCCTGCCGCGGCCGGCGATGATCCGCCGGGAACGGACCAGGCCGAGCACGTCTGCCGGCCGTTCGAGCGGGACGGACGCCGCTCTCATGGCCGCGCCGACCGCGCCGAGGGCGTCGATGTAGCCGGTCACGAGATCACGAGCCGTCACCGTGTGTGACTCTGAAGCCGTGTTCCGTTCCATGCGTCCTGCCGTGTCCGTCCGGAAGGTCCGGGTTGATACCGGGTGGGGCCAGTGTTCCTGCGCGCGGGCAGGGGGTCAACGGGGTTCCGGCTCACCGGCAGGGGCCGGGGCCGGCGGTGTGGATGGCGGCCGGTGTGCCGTCACGTGCCGTCAGGCGCCGGGGTGGGCAGGATGTTCCCGGTCCGCTCGCTTGCCGGTGTCCTGCGCCGGGGCCTCGTCGCGGTGAGCGCCGGCTTCGCCTCCGGACGGGGTTCCGGCAGGGCCGGGGCGCTTCGGCCGGGCGTGGACGGCCGGGTCTTCTGCGGGCGATGGCGGTGCCTGCCGGAAGCCCGGCCGTCACGGCCGTTCACACGGGCCTCGTCCGGCAGGCGATGATCGGGCGCGAGGCCGTGATCGGGTATCCGGAAAAAAAAGGGGTGGTGCGGGTGGCGCTGGCGGGGAAGGGCTCGCGGGTGATCGTCGTCGGCGGGGACCGTTACCGCTGGACGGTGGCACCCGACGACGAGCCGGGGCTGGCCGTCGTGGTGGCGCACGCGCAGGGTGACGGGCAGCGCCTGGTGGTGTGGGTGGAGCACGGCGTGGTGATCGCGCCGGGACTGGTGGCCGGCCTGATCCGGGAGGCGCTGGTTGGCCACGGCTGGACACCCCGAAGCCGCCGGCGCCAGCTGACGCTGCGCAGCCCGGACGCGAACCCGGACCCCGCCCGCCCGGCCCTGGCGCCCTGGCCGCCCGCGCAGTGAACACACCGCACGGCCACCCGGCTGCTCCTGGCGGGCCGCGGCGCGGGGGAACGGCGAGGCGCGCCGCCCGCCCCCCGGCCGGGACACGGGGTGCCGCCAGAGGAGCAGGCCGGGCGGGGCCGGGTGGCCGGGCGGGGCCGGGTGCGCGGGCGGGGCCGCACGACCGCGCCGTGGCCCCGGGCGGGCCGGCGGGCGCGGTGTCACCCGCGGTGCGGGGGCGCGGTTTCGGCGGTGTGCCGGTGTCCGTGCCGGGGCACGGGCACGGCGGCCGGGTACGCGGCCGGGTCGGGGTCGTGATCGACGGGTGTCGCGGCGTGCGGTGCGGGCGTGGGTGAGCGCAGGCGGCCAGTGGTGGGGTCCGGGCCCCGGACCGCGGGGCGCCGGGTGCGCGGGTGAGGGCCGTACCGCTGCGCCGTGGCCCCGGGCCGGCGGGCGGCGTGGCACCTGTGGTGCGGGCAACGGGGTGTGGTGGTGCCTGTTGTGCGGTGCGGGCGTGGGTGAGCGCAGGTGGCGGGGGCCGGGGCCCCGGGGCGGTGTGGCTGTGATGGGGTGCCGGGCCGGGCGGGGTGTCAGATGGCGGTGAGCCGTTCCACCAGCAGCTGTGTCCTGCGCGCGGTGTCCCCGGGTGGCAGGCGTCCGGCCCGGGCGAGGGTGGCCAGTCCGTGCAGGGCGGCCCAGAACACCTCGGTGAACAGCGCCGGGTGGGTGCCGTCGCCGGCGGCCTCGCCGAGGCTGTCCAGCAGTGCGGTGAAGGCGTCCTTCAGTGGTCCGGGGGTGTCCTCGCGCGCGAAGGCCAGGCCGGCGTCGAGGTGGAACAGGGCGTCGTAGAGCGCCGGGTTGCCCGCGGCGAAGCCGAGGTAGGCCCGGGCCACGGCACCGGCCCGCTCCCGCGGCCCGCCCGCGCTGCCGGCGCCCGCGGTGCCGGCGCCCGCGGCCCGCACCGTCGCGGCCAGCTCGGCGGCGCCCTCCAGGGCGACCGCGCCGATGATCTCCCGCTTGCCGCGGAAGTGCCCGTACAGGACGGGCTGGCTGTAGCCGATGCGCTCGGCCAGGCGCCGGGTGGTCACCGCCTCCCAGCCCTGGCGCTCGGCGAGTTCACGGGCCGCCGCCACGATGAGGCGCTCGCGCTGCGCCCGTTCGCGCTGCTTGCGTTCCTGGACCGGCGTGACCGACATGACCTGACCCTAGCACCGCTAGACAATCGAGCGGCAGTAGTACTAGCGTTGCCTCATCGGCTAGCAGCACTAGATGCCTGGAGGGGTCATCATGCTCAGCGCACTGGAGGTCTTCACCACCGTGGTCGTCGGGGTGATGGTGGGGGTGGAGTTCTGCGTCGCCTTCTTCGTGAACCGGATCTTCGACGCGCTTCCCGGTGACGGCGGCCAGCTCGGCCGCGCGCACGGGGGGCGGATGCTCGGTGCGGTGATGCCCTTCTGGTACATCGCCTCGCTCGTCCTGGTCGTGCTGTGGGCGGTTGCCGGATGGCACCGCCACGGCGCCGCTCTCGTCGTCACCGCGGGCGCCCTGCTGGTCGTCAGCGTGCTCATGTCGGTCCTGCTGCTCGTCCCGATCAACAACCGGGGCAAGACGTGGACCCCCGAGAACCGGCCCGCGGACTGGAAGGAGCAGATGAAGCGCTGGGAGCGCTACCACTACGGCCGCGTCGCGGTGATCATCGCCGCCTTCGCCCTGCTGGCCGCCGCCCGCCCCTGAGCCCGCGCGACGAGCGGCGAGCGGCTCCCGGCTCCGGTCCGGGCGGGGTCCTCGGCCCGGGACACCGGAGCGAGCGGGGCAGGCCCGGCAGGGCGGCCCCCCGGGGGCGGAGCCGGGGGCAGTGCGGGGCGGGGCGTGGCGGGGCGCGATGCCCCGGCCACGCCCCGGGCCTGTCGGGCGGGCGCACCACGTGGTGCGCCCACCGCGGGGCCCGGTGGCGCGGCCGGCGGGGCGTCACCCTTCTTTGCGGTCCTGCCGCTTCCGGCCGGCGGCCCGGTCCCGTTTCTCCGGGACGACGGCCCCGGTGCCGCCCGGGCGCGGTCGGGCGCGGTCGCCCCTGGTCCTCCCGCCGCGCGGGGGCGGGGCGTGGACGGTGGTGCCGGGGGCGGGCGCGGCGGGCGGTGTGGTGTGGCGGGGGGTCAGTGGAGGACGTCGAGGATCTGCTTCTGCAGGCCGTTGGGGTAGACGGTGTGTTCGGTCAGGCGCAGCTTCTGGGTGTCCTTGTCGGTGGCGGGGAACAGGCGCTTGCCGGCGCCCAGGAGCAGCGGGTAGACGAGCAGGTGGTAGCGGTCGACGAGGCCGGCGTCGGCGAGGGCGTGGTTGAGGGTGGCGCTGCCGTGGACGATGATCGGGTCGCCGTCGCCCTGCTTGAGGCGGGCCACGTCCTCCAGGGTGCGCAGGATGGTGGTGGGGCCCCAGGTGTCGGTGAGGTCGGCGTCGGTGAGGGTGGTGGACACGACGTACTTCGGCAGGGTCTTGTAGCGGGCGAACTCGGGCATGTCGGGCCAGACGGGGCTGAACGCCTGGTAGCTGACGCGGCCCAGGAGGACGGCGCCGGCCTCCTGCTGTTCGCGCTGCTTGATCTCGTAGGCCTCGGGGAGGAACTCGACGTCCTTGAAGGTCCAGCCGGCGTTGCGGTAGCCGGCTTCGCCGCCGGGGGCCTCGACGACGCCGTCGAGGGAGATGAACGCGGTGCTGATCAGGGTGCGCATGAGGGGTCCTTGCGGTCGGTCGGTGGCGTCAGGGGCGTGGGGGCGTAAGGGGCGTGGGGGTGGGCGGGGTCAGGCGAGGAGGCGGGTGAGCCACTGCTGCCAGGCGGCGTCCGCCCGGTCGGCCTCCGTGCCGATCTCCGTTCCGGCGTCCGCGCCGGTGGTGGCGGGGCCGTCGGTGGCGGGGCCGTCGGCGGTGGGGTGGAAGAGGTGGTGGAAGAGCAGGACCAGGCCGGGGCCGTGGTGGAAGGTGTGCAGGGCGTCGGTGCCGCGTACGGCGATGCGTTCGTCGTCGGCCCACACGACGTGGCCCTGCAGCGGCGGCAGGCCGGGGACGTCGGCGCGGGCGCGGGCGCCTTCGGTGACGGGCAGGGGCAGGCCGAGGGCGCCGGCGAGCAGGGCCCGGATCTCCTGCGGGGTGCGGCCCGGGGCGGGGGCGGCGGCGAAGACCGGGACGGCGGTGCGGTGCGCGAAGTGGGCCAGGTACTCGTGCAGGGTGTGCAGGTGGAAGGGCCAGCCGCGGCGCAGCGCGTCGTACTCCTCCTGCCAGTCGTCGCCCAGCACGCCGCTGTGGACCACGCGCAGCACGGTGGCCGCGCCCTCGCGTCCCTCGATGAGGTACTCGAAGGCCATGAAGCGGCCGTCGCCGGTCTCGGGGGTGCGGGTGGCCAGGCGCTTGGCGGGCTCCCACGCGGTGACGACCGCCTCCTGGCGGTGCCCTGCGGTGGTCATGGCGGCGGTGCCGCCCTCGCGGGGGTCGACGGTGTTGCGGCCCATGAACCAGGAATCGACGCCGGGGCCGGTGGCGATCGCCTCCCAGACCTGCTCGGGACCGGCGGGCAGGACGGTGTCCAGGGCGATCTCGAACGGGTGGGTCATCGCGGGGGCTCCGGGGCTGCGGGGTCCGCCGCTGCTTCGGCGGACGGGGTTTCGGCGGACGGGGTTTCGGTGGGCGGCGCGGCGGCGGGCGCGGTGTCGGGGATCTGGTGGAGGGCGGCGACGACGCGGTGGGTGCGCCCGCCGGGCGCGGACTCGTCGTGGTAGCGGGCGACCAGGGCCGCCACGGCCTGGGCGAGGTCCTCGGCGAACGCGGCCCGGTCGGCGGCCGAGGCGAAGCGCACCTGCGCGTCGAGACCGAAGGTGGCCACCTTGCGCCCGGCCCGGGAGGCGCCGGTGACCAGTGTCCCGACCTCCTGGACCAGCCGCGCGCCCAGCGCCAGCAGCCAGCGCGCCGAGAGCCGGTCGGGGGAGCGCTCGGGATCGGGGCTCACCCCGGCCAGCACCCGCGGGGAGATCACGTAGGAGGCGGCGGCCGCGCGGTAGACCCGTTCGGTGACGTTGCCCTTGCGCCGCTCCTCGGCGAGCTCGACCAGGTGATGGCGCTCCAGTTCCTTCAGGTGGTAGTTGACCTTCTGCCGGGCCAGCCCCAGACGGGCGGCCAGCATGGCGGCCGAACCGGGTTCGGCCAGGGCGGCGAGGATCCGGGCCCGGATCGGGTCCAGACAGGCCTCGGCCGCGGCGGGTTCTTCGATCACGGCGACGTCCAGCACCCCTCCAGCATCTTGCCGACAAAAAAAATTGTCAAGGAAAGAAGACTTGTCGGCGTGGCGTGGCGAGGTGCGGTGCGGCTGCAGGGGAGCGGTGGTGGGGCCCGCGCGGCGTGGGCGGGCCTGTGGGCCGGGTGCCGGGCGTGGGGCGCGGGGGTGGCGAGGCGTAAAGAAGGCCGGCCGGCGAGGCGGGGTGCGGTGCGGCTGCGGGGGAGCGGTGGTGGGGCCCGTGCGGCGTGGGCGGGTGTTGTGGGCCGGGTGCCGGGTGCCGGGTGCCGGGAGCCGGGAGCGGGTGGCGGGGTGTGCGGAGGGCGGTGGCCGCGGGCGGATCCGTGGGCTGCCGGGCCGGTGGGCGGGCCGGGGTGGGGTACCGGTGGGCGGTACCGGGGTGCGGAGGACCGGCGTGGTGCCGGCGGGCGGCGTGCCGTGTACGGGCGGATCGCGCGCCCCGGGCGGGCATGCGTCCGGCGTCGGGCCGCGGGGCTGTCGGTCGTGACTGCGAGGATGCCGGCCATGCATGAGGACTCCGCTGCCATCGCCGAGTACTGGAACGCCGCCGCCTCGTCCTTCGACGACGAGCCCGACCACGGGCTGAGCGCCGGGCCCACCCGCCTGGCGTGGACCCGGCTCCTGGAACGCTGGGTCCCCTCCGCGCCGTCCGGGCCGTTCGACGTGCTCGACGTCGGCTGCGGAACGGGGTCGCTGTCGATGCTGCTGGCCCGGCGCGGACACCGCGTCACGGGCGTCGACCTGGCACCGCGCATGCTGGAGCGGGCACGCGCGAAGCTGGCCGAAGCCGGCCTGCCGGCACGCTTCCTGACCGGCGACGCGGCGGCACCGCCCGTCGGCGAGGAGCGCTTCGACGTCCTGCTGTGCCGGCACCTGCTGTGGACACTGCCCGACCCCGAGGCCGCGCTGCGGCAGTGGACCGCCCTGCTGCGCCCCGGCGGCAGGCTGGTCCTGGTCGAGGGCCGGTGGCGCGAGCCGGGGCAGGACGACGCGCCGTACGCGGCCGGTGCCGGGCGGCTGCCGTGGAGCGGCGGGATCGGCGCCGACGCCCTGGCGGGCGTGGTGCGGCCGTTGGTCGCCGACCTTCGGGTCGAGTCGCTGAGCGGCGATCGCGACCTGTGGGGCCGCCCGGTCGACGACGAGCGGTTCGCCCTCCTCGCGCGGGTCTGAGCCGCCGCGGGCCGGGCATGCCGGCGGGGCGGGCACGCCGGCAGGGCCGGGACACCCGCAGGGCCGGGCACACCGGCAGGCCCGGCGCCCCGGAGCGGCCGGGGCGCCGGGCCCGGGGTCAGCCGGGCCGCACGGCCTCGCGCACCGGCGGGCCCGGGGCGGTTTCGGCGTGCGCGGCGGCGACGACGGCGGTGAGCAGGCCGGGGAAGCGGTGTTCGAGTTCCTCGCTGCGCAGGGCGTTCATCTTGGTGGTGCCCACGTAGTACTGGCGCAGCAGGCCGGCCTGGCGCAGGACGTTGAAGTGGTGGGTGGAGGTGGAACGGGAGACGGGCAGCTCGAAGGAGCCGCAGCTGAGGTCAGCGTCCTCGCGGGCCAGCCGGCAGACCACCGATCTGCGGGCGGGGTCCGCCAGCGCCTCCAGTACCTGCTGGACGCTCAGGTCCTCCACGCCCGGGTGCTCGATCACCCGCGCCGTAGCGCGTGTCCGTCCCACACCCACCACCCCTTCCCAAAATCCAGGCCCCCGTCCGTTCGGTCCGTCGTCGTGAACCGCCGCGCGCGGTGCGCGACTTCGGGTCATGACGCTACTACGCCCACCCTCCCGCACGGGGCCCGCCCGCCCACCGCAACAGCTCCGCAACACGCCGGGGACATCCCCGGCGAAGAACCCGCGAAGAACCGGAGAGGGACCGGGGAGGGACGGGGCGGGAAAGAGAGGGAAGCGGGGGGAAACGGAGGACAAACACCGAAGCGGCAGACAGAGGAGAGGCACGGAGGGGGACGGAGGGGGACGGGGAGGGGCCCGCCCCCGGGTGCCCCCGGGGGCGGCGGGGTGTCAGGCGGCGCGCACCGGGGGCCCGGAGCGGCTCCAGCGCCCCGGCGGCAGGGGCTCGAAGATCCCCATCAGCACCGGGTCCACCGCGGGCACCGCCGCCCCCGCGGCCGGCGCGGCGCCCGGCGCAGCACCCGCCACCGCACCCGCCACCGCCACCGCAGCCGCAGCCGGGGCCGGGAGGGGCGCGTCGGCGGCCGGGGCGGGGGAGCGCAGCAGCGACAGGTACATGTCCTGGGACTCGGGGCCCGGGTCGATGCCCAGCTCCTCCGCGAGGACCTGACGCAGCTGCTGGTAGCAGCGCAGCGCCTCGGCCCGGTTGCCGGCCGCGGCCAGCGCGGCCATCCGGCAGCGGTAGGCGCTCTCGCGGAACGGGGCCCGGCGCACCGCCTCCTCCGCCCAGCGCAGCGCGTGGTGCTCCTCGCCCAGCGCGGAGGCCGACAGGCTCGCCGTCTCCAGGGCACAGATGCGCAGTTCGTCGACGTGGTCGCGCACCCCGCACGCCCACTCGCCGTCGTGATCGGGCAGGAAGGAACCGCGCAGGTTCGCGATCGCGCCGGCCGCCAGCTGCTGCGCCACCGGGTAGGCACCGGCGCCGAACGCCTCGCCGGCCTCGCCGACCGCGCTCGCCGCCACCTCCACGTCCACCGCCGCGTCCGCCGGCAGGCGCAGCACGTAGCGCCCGCCCTGGGAGACCAGCGGCGTCGCCCCCGGCCCCTGGCCCGGGGCGGCGACGAACGCCCGCACCCGGGAGACCACGCTGCGCAGCGCCGAGGCCCACGTGTCGGGCAGGCCGTCGGGCCACACGGTGTCGGCCAGCGCGTCGCGCCCGGTGCCGGCGAAGCGCTCCAGCACCAGCCGGGCGAAGGCCACCTGCGCCTGGGCGCCGGACAGGTGCTGCGGGGCGGCGCCCTCGTGTTCGACGGTCACCAGGCCGGTCAGGCGGATCAGCATGACGGCGCCCCCGATCTGCCCGGCGCACCGTCGTCCCGCAAACCGTTCAACATAGCTCCAACCCCCTTGAGCCGCGGCGCGGCCCGCGGGCGGCGGTGCCGGGCCGCGGGCCCTGGAAAGAAACCCGGACCGGAAATGCAACGCCGACCAGCCGTTCGGTTTTTCGTTCCGGCGGATTTCGACCATACATTCGGCTGCTTGCGCGGTGTCAACACCGGTCGGCGAAACATACCCACCGGCCGGTCCATGCGTCGTAGGCGCAGGGTTTCCGCACGTCAGAGCGTTACCGCAGGCCGGGAATCGGGCTGTTGCGGCCGCCTTGCGCTTCCTGCCGTAGAAATGTAGCCATCCTTGAGCACCCCGCGTGGACGCTTCGAGAAAACCCGCACCCGAAAACCCGGCACCGGGAAACCCCGCACCCGGGAAAGCCCGTACAGGGGAAAAGGGGGCACCGCCCCCGGCAAAAGCACCCGGGAACCAGAGGCACCCCCGGGAACACGGCACCCGCACCACGGCACCCCCGCACCCCCGGCACCCGCACCACGGCACCCCCGCACCCCCGGCACCCGCACCACGGCACCCCCGCACCCGCACCCCCGGCATCCGGCGCTCCCGCCGGTGCCCCGGCCGGTTTCCCCGCCGCCCCGTCCCCGCATCCCCCTTGCCCGTGAGGAGTGAGCAGTATGGCCACCGCAGCATGGCAGCGCCTTCAGCCGAAGCTGGACCAGACGCTGGAGCGCGTCGGCGCGCTGGAGTTCGACGCCTCGCGCCGCAACAGCTTCGTCGCCTACACGATGGAACGCGACAGCGCCTACTGCGACCTGGACGGCGAGCGCCTGCTCATGATGTCCGGGTACAGCTACCTCGGACTGGCCGGCGACGAGCGGGTGGTGGCCGCGGCCAAGGCGGCCCTGGACGTCTACGGCACCGGCAACCACGGCGTGCGCGCCCTGGCCGGCACGATCCCGCTGCACGAGGAGCTGGAGGCGGAGGTCGCCCGCTTCGCCGGCCGCGAGCGGGCGCTGGTGTTCGGCTCCGGCTACGCGGCGAACGTCGGCACCGTCGGCGCCCTGGTCGGCCAGGGCGACACCGTCCTGATCGACAAGTACGACCACGCCAGCATCGTCGACGGCTGCCGCCTGTCGGGCGCGACGGTCACGCGTTTTCGCCACAACGACGTCGAGCACCTGGAACGCCGCCTGAAGGCCGCCTCCGCCACCGGGGTGCGCCTGGTGATCGTCGACAGCGTCTACTCCATGGACGGCGACATCGCCCCGCTGCCGCAGCTGCGCGAGGTCTGCGACCGCCACGGCGCGCTGCTGATGGTCGACGAGGCCCACGCCCTGGGCGTGATCGGCCCGCGCGGCGGCGGCATCGAGGAGCACTTCGGCCACCGCTACCGCGTCGACGTCAAGCTCGGCACCCTCTCCAAGGCCATCCCCTCCATGGGCGGCTGGGTCGCCGGCAGCGCCGACCTGATCGGCCACCTGCGCTACGCCGCCCGCCCGTTCCTGTTCTCCGCGGCGCTCGGCCCCGCGCAGACCGGCGCCGCGCTGGAGTGCCTGCGGATCCTGCGCCGCGAGCCCGAGCGCGTCACCCACATCCAGACCCAGGCCGAACGCCTGCGCTCGCGCCTGAACGCGGCGGGCATCCGCACCATGGACAGCCGGACCGCCGTCATCCCGGTCATCGCCGGCTCCGACGACGCCGCCTACGACTACGCCACCGCCTGCCGCAAGGCCGGGGTGATCGGCCTGCCGGTGGTCACCCCCGCGGTGCCCAACGACCTGGCCCGCCTGCGGATCGCGGTCACCGCCCGCCACAGCGCCGCCGACATCGACTTCGCCGCCGACGCGTTCCTGACCGCCGCCGCCCAGACCGGCCTCATCTGACCCGCGCCGCCCGGCCGAAGGGAGGACGACCCGCATGCCAGCCCCCACCCCGCCACCCCACCCGCACTCCCCGCAGCCCCCGCAGTCCCCGCAGTCCCCGCAGTCCCCGCAGTCCCCGCAGTCCCCGCGCTCGCCGGAACGCGACCGGCCCGCAGCCCCCACGCGGCCCGCAACCCCCGCGCGGCCCGTACGGCCCGAGATCGCGGTCACCGGCCTGGGCGTCATCAGCCCCGCCGGCCACAGCCTGCAGGAGTTCTGGCAGACGGTCAGCCAGGGACGCTCCACCGCACGCGCCCTCACCGACCCGGCCCTGGCCCGCCACCGGGTACGCCTGGGCTGCCCCGTCACCGCCCTGCCGCACGACCCGGCGCTGCCCGCCAAGGACGCCCGCCGCCTGGACCCCTTCGCCCACTACGCCACCCTGGCCGCCCTCGCCGCCCACCGCGACGCCGGCTCCCCCCACCCCGCCCCCGGGCGCTCGGCCATCGTCGTCGGCAACGCGGTCGGCGGACGCACCACCAGCGACCGCGAGTCCGCCGCCTACACCCAGCACGGCCCGCTGCGGGTCTCGCCGCTGATGCCGCTGATCACCATGCCCAACGCCGCGGCCGCCCAGATCGCCATGCGCCTGTCCTGGAGCGGGACGGCCCTGACGATCGCCACCACCTGCGCCTCCGGCGCCGACGCCATCGGCCACGGCGCGATGCTCCTGGCCACCGGCCGCGCCGACGTCGTGATCGCCGGCGGCTGCGAGGCCACCCTGACCCCCGTCACGCTCGCCGCGTTCGGCAACCTCGGCGCCCACTCCCAGCGCAACGCCGACCCCGCCCGCGCCTCCCGCCCCTTCGACACCCACCGCGACGGCTTCGTCATGGGCGAAGGCGCCGGCTTCCTGGTCCTGGAACGCCTGGACGACGCCCGCGCCCGCCACCGCACCCCCTACGCCCTGCTGGCCGGCTACGGCTCCAGCGCGGACGCCTACCACCTGGCCAACCCCCGCCCCGACGGCGCCGGCGCCACCGCCGCCATGCGCGCCGCCCTCACCGACGCCGGCCTGACCCCCGCCGACATCACGCACGTCAACGCCCACGGCACCGCCACGATCCACAACGACCGCGCCGAAGCCGCCGCCCTGCGCACCGTCTTCGGCCCCCACGCGGTGCCCGTCACCTCCACCAAGGGCGTCATCGGCCACCTGATCGGCGCCGCCGGCGCCGTCGAACTCATCGCCGCGATCCAGGCCATGACCAACCGCCTGGTGCCGCCCACCGCCAACCACGAAACCACCGAAGCGGGCCTGGACCTCGACGTCGTCCACACCCGCCCCCGCCCGATCCGCTCCGGCGCGGCCCTGTCCAACTCCTTCGGATTCGGCGGCCACAACTCGACCCTGGTGGTGACCCCCGCATGACCACGACCCCCGCCCCCGCCGCCCCGGCCCCGGCCCCGACGGCACAGCCCGCGACGGACCCGGCGCACGCCGCCCCGGAGTTCCGCACCCGCGTGCCCGTCACCGCCGAAGCCCTGGCCGCCTACCGCACCGCCGCCCGCACCGGCCTGCCCCCCGCCACCGGCCCCGCCGGCCAACTCGCATCCCCCGCCCACCCGTTCGTCCTGGCCCACACCCTCGCCCAGCACACGGTCGCCGCCCTCACCGCCGACGAGGACGCCTTCACCGGCGTCGTCCACCTCGCCCAGGAGATCCGCACCCACCACCCGCTGCCGCCCGGTACCGACGCCGCCGCCGACACCGACGTCGAGGTCACCGTCACCGCCGCCCGCCGTGAGCCGCGCGGCACCCGCATCGCCCTCACCACCCGCCTCACCACCCCCCACGGCACCCTGCTCGCCGAACTCACCACCGCCGCCCTCCTCCTGGGCGCCACCCGCATCGCCCCCCACGGCGCCCTGCCCCCCACCGCCCACCCCGGCACCACCCCCGACACCGAACCCCACACCCTCACCCGCACCCTCACCCCCGCCGACGTGCGCGCCTACGCCCACGCCGCCGGCGACCTCAACCCCATCCACCTCGACGACCACGCCGCCCGCGCCGCCGGCTTCCCCTCGGCCATCGCCCACGGCATGCACCTGCTCGCCCTGGCCGCCGAAGAGATCACCGACCGCCACGCCGCAGGCGACCCCACCCGCATCACCGCCCTCGGCGCCCGCTTCGCCGCCCCCGTCACCCCCGGCACCCCGCTGCACCTGACCCTGCACCCCCACGACCGGGGCACCGTCGTGCGCTTCACCCTCGCCACCACCACCGCCACCGCCACCACCACCGCCGTCAAGGCCGGCTGGGCGACCATCGCCCCGGCAGGGGAGTGACCCGCCATGACCACCCCAGACGCCCCCGCCGCCGTGCCGCCGCTGTCCCTGCCCGACGCGTTCGCCCACCACGCCCGCCGCCGCCCCGACGCCACCGCCCTGCTCTGGCACGACCGCGCCGTCACCTACCGCGAACTCGCCCACCTCACCGGCCGCGAACGCCGGCGCCTGCGCGCCCTGGACCTGGCCCCCGGCGAACCCGTGGCCCTGCACGCCACCAAATCCCCCGAAGCCGTCGCCCTCGTCCTGGCCTGCCTCACCGAACGCCGCCCCTTCCTGCTGCCCTCCCCCCAGCTCGCCCCCGCCCTGCTCGCCGCCCTCCACACCCAGGCCGGCGCCCGCCACCTGCTCACCCCCGCCGGCCGGCAGCCCCCCGCCCTGCCCGCCACCACCCACCCCGGCGTGCCCACCCTCGCCGCCGGCACCTCCTTCATGCTCACCACCTCCGGCTCCACCGACCTGCCCAAGATCGTCCCCCTCGCCCAGAGCGCCGTCGACCGCTTCACCGCCTGGGCCCACGACACCTTCGACCTCGGCCCCGGCCGCGTCGTCGCCAACTACGCCCCCCTCAACTTCGACCTGTGCCTGCTCGACGTCTGGGCCACCCTCGCCGCCGGCGGCACCGTCCTGCTCCTGGACCCCGCCCACGCCCTGTCCGCCCGCCACCTCCTCACCCAGCTCACCCGCCACCGCCCCCACGTCCTGCAGGCCGTCCCCCTGTGCTACGCCCTTCTCACCCAGGCCGCCTCCCAGGGCCCGGGTGGCGCCACGGTGCTGGACAGCGTCGAGCACGCCGCGTTCACCGGCGACGCGATCGACGCCCGCACCCTGGCCGCGCTGCCCGCCCTGCTGCCCGCCGCGCGCCTCTACAACATCTACGGCTGCACCGAGACCAACGACAGCTTCCTGCACGAACTCGACGCCCTGGACGCCACCGCCGCCCTGCCGGTGCCCATCGGCACCCCGCTGCCCGGCGTGCGCACCCTGCTCGCCGCCCCCGACGGCACCCCCGTGACCGGCCCCGGCAGCGGCGAACTGTACGTCTCCACGCCCTTCCAGGCCGCCGGCTACCTCGACCGCTCCCGCGACGCGGGCCGCTTCACCACCCGGCCCGACGGCGCCGGAGAGGGCCGGCGCTGGTTCCGTACCGGTGACCTCGCCGTACGCGACGCCCAGGGCCGCCTGCACCTGACCGGACGCGCCGACTTCCAGGTCAAGGTCCGCGGGGTCGCCGTCAACACCGCCGAGGTCGAACGCGTCCTGCTCGCCCACCCCGAGGTCCGCGAGGCCGCCGTCGCCGCCGAGAGCGACCCGCTGACCGGCAAGCGCCTGCACGCCGCCGTCCACCGCACCCCCGGCTCCGCCCTCAACACCCTCACCCTGCGCGAACACCTGGCCGCCAACCTGCCGCGCGCCGCCGTGCCCGAACGCCTGGCCATCCACGACACCCCGCTGCCCAAGACCCCCACCGGCAAGGTCGACCGCAAGGCCGTCCTCGCCGGCACAGCCCCCCACACCGCCCGGCCCGCCGGCTGACCAGCCCGCCGGCTGACCGGCACACCCGGAGCCCCGCCGTCCGGAGCCCCGCCGTCCGGAGTCCTGCCGTCCGAAGTCCTGTTTTCCGGAAGTCACGAACCTTTCAAGGGAGTTGCGACCACCATGAACAACATCGCGCAGATCAAGAAGTTCCTGATCGAGGAGTTCCTGCCCGACGTCACCCCCGAGCAGCTCGCCGACGACCACGACCTGCTCACCGACGGCGTCATCGACAGCCTCGGCGTCCTGAAGCTGATCGCCTGGGTCGAGGACCACTTCGCCCTGCCGGTCGACGACACCGACCTCGACCCGAACAACTTCCGCTCCGTGCAGGCGATCGACGCCTTCATCGCCCAGCGCCGCGCGCTCGCCGCCACCGTCGCCGGCGGCTGATCCCGTGCACCCGGCCCTCACCGACCTGATCGCCGCCCGGCCCGTCCCCCTGGACACCTGGCGCTCGTGGTGGGACCGGCTGGAGGGCGCCGCCCAGGGCCCGGCCCGCGACAGCGACCGGGCCCAGGCGGCGGCCCTGCTGGCCAGCCTCGCCACCCGCCTGCCCGACACCGCCACCCTCGCCGCCCTCACCACCTCCCTCACCGAACGCAGCCCCGACCCCGGCCCCGCCCACCCGGGCAGCGCCAACATCGTCGGCACCGGCGGCGGACCGGCCACCTTCAACCTCTCCACCGCAGCCGCCCTGACCGCCGCCAGCATGGGCGTACCCGTCGTCAAGACCGGCTCGCGCGCCTACACCAGCGCGGCCGGCTCCATCGACCTGCTGGAACGCCTTGGCATCACCCTCACCTCCTCCCACACCGAGACCGCCGACCACCTGGCCCGCCACAACATCGCCTTCGCCGGCCCGCACGTCTACCCGCCGGCCCTCACCCGCCTGGCCCGCCTGCTCTACCCGCTCACCCTCAAGCCCTTCGGCCGCTTCCTCAACGCCCTCGGCCCCTTCCTGGCCACCGCCCCCGTCACCGCCCAGCTCACCGGCGTCTCCGCCACCGCCCCCCTCAGCGCCCTGCGCGACCTCACCGCCTTGCGCGACCTCACCGCCCACGCCGGCACGCACGGCAGCGGACGCCAGGTGTGGCTGGCCCACAACACCGAAGGCGCCGACGAACTGCTGCCCTTCGCCGACAACACCCTCCACACCCCCCACACCACCATCCACCTGCCCGCCGGCTCCCTCGCCCCCGACACCGGCACCCTCGCCGACCTCGCCCCCCACCCCGGCGACCTCACCGGCCACTTCCTCGACGCCCTCGCCGGCCGCGCCGGCCGCGCCGCCACCCACACCATCGCCCTCAACGCCGCCGCCCTCGCGATCGCCTCCGGACGCCACACCCACTGGCCCACCGCCCACGCCACCGCCCTCGCCGCCCTCGCCGACGGCGCCCCCCGCGCCCTGGCCCAGCGCCTGCGCACCCCCGGCAAGACGGCCACGGCACTCACGGCGGCGGAGGAGAAGGCGGTGGCCGGTGTCTGACCACCCGCTCCCGCCCGGGCACCCGTTCCCGCCCGGGCACCCGTTCCCGCCCGAGCGCCCGTTCCTGCCCGAGCGCCCCGACGGGCGCCCCGCGCTCGCGGTGTTCCTCAACGCCGGCGACCCGCCCGCACCCCTGGCCGAGACCGCCCGCATGCTCGACGACGAAGGCGTCGAAGTCCTCGAACTCGCCGTCCCCTTCCCCAACTCGCCCACCGACGGCCCCGTCATCCGCCGCTCCGCCGCCCGCGCCCTGGCCGCCGGCACCACCCTGGACACCGTCCTGGCCGAACTCACCGGCCTCGTCCCGCAGCTCAAACGCCTGAAGATCGCGCTGCTCGCCGACTGGTCCCACAGCCTGCGCCGCCCGGACCCCGGACACACCGCACGCGCCATCGCCGCCGCCGGCGCCCACGCCCTGCTCGTCCACGCCCTGCCCCCGCGCCGGCGCCCCGCCTGGCAGCAGGCCTGCCGCGACGCCGGCCTGCCCCAGGTCGCCACCTGCTACGCCACCTCCGGCCCCGGCGTCCTCACCGAGGCCGCCCGCACCGCCCACGGCGCCTACGTCTACCTGGTCGCCCACTACGGACGCTCGGGCACCGCACCCGCCGCCGGCCACCGCACCCTGAAGGCCACCGTCGCCGCCCTCAACCGGGCCGCCCCCCACACCCCCGTCGCCATCGGCTTCGGCGTGCGCAGCGCCACCGACCTGGAGGCCGTCGCCGCCACCGGCGCCCGCGCGGCCGTCGTCGGCTCCGCCGCCGTCGAACGCGTCGAAGCCGCCCTGAACGCCGGCACCGACCCCCTCGCGGCGCTGCGCGCCTTCCTCCGTGAACTCCGCCCGCCCCACCCCCCGCGGGCGGGCGGACCCACCCGCACCACCACCGGCACCACCAGTACCGCCGGCACTTCCACCGGCACGACCGGCACCGCCGTCACCCTCACCCCCGCCACCAGAGAGGCAGAACCCGCATGCTGATCCGCGACCTTGACGACGTGAAGACCGTCGAGTGGGGCAACGGCCTGTCCCGCCGCTTCCTTGTGGAGAGCGACGGCCTCGGCTACAGCCTCACCGACACCATCGTCAACGCCGGCACCAAGTCCCGCCTGGAGTACCGCAACCACCTCGAAGCCTGCTACTGCATCGCCGGCTCCGGCGAGGTCGTCGACATGGACGGCAACGCCCACCCCATCACCCCCGGGCGCCTGTACGCCCTGGACGAGCACGACGCCCACTACCTCGTCGCCTCCCCCCACGAGGACATGCGCCTGGTGTGCGTCTTCTCCCCGGCCCTGCGCGGCGACGAGGTCCACCAGCTCGACGCCCACAACTCCTCCGCCTACTAGGCCGACGGCCGCACAGCCGGGGCCGGCCGAGGCGAGCCGAAGCCGGCCCGGGCCCGCCGGACGGGCCACGCCCGTCAAGCGAGTCAAACCCGCAAGCCCGGCCTACGAGCCGGGCCCGCAAGCCCGTCAAGCCCGTCAAACGAGTCAAGCGAGTCAAGCCCGCAAGCCCGTCATGCCCGTCATGCCCGTCAAGCGAGTCAAGCCACTGAACGCCGGTGCGCCCCGCGCCGGTTGGACACCCCGGGTCCCCGTGAGCGGCAGGCCCGGGAGGAAGGCGGCACCACCGTGATCCGCTGGAACGCCGACCAGGACGCCCTGCGCGAGGCACTGGCCCGCTTCGGCGACGACCTGAGCGCCGGCCACATCGAAGGCGACGAGCAGGCCGCCTTCTCCCACGACAAATGGCGCCTGATCCAGAAGACCGGGATCCTGTCCCTGCCCTTCGACGAGGCCCACGGCGGGCTCGGACAGTCCCTGCTGACCACCATGTACGTCCTGGAGGGCCTGGGGCAGCACTGCCGCGACGGCGGCCTCAACTTCTGCGTCACCACCTCCATGGCCTCCACCGGCGTGCCCCTGCAGGCCTTCGGCTCGCCCGCCCTCAAGGAGGCCTACCTGCCGCGCATCGCCTCCGGCGAGGCGATCGGCGCGCACGCCATCACCGAGTCCGAGGGCGGCTCGGACGCCATGCAGATGCGCACCCGCGCGGTGCGCGACGGCGACCACTTCGTCCTCACCGGCGCCAAGACCTTCGTCTCCAACGGCCCCGTCGCCGACGTCATCGTCGTCTACGCCCGCACCCACCCCCAGGGCGGCGCGCTCGGCGTGACCGCCTTCCTCCTGGACCGCGGCATGCCGGGCCTGAGCACCGGCAAGCCCATCAGGAAGATGGGCTTGCGCACCTCCCCGCTGTCCGAGGTCTACCTCGACGACGTACGGGTGCCCGCCGACCGCGTCCTGGGCCGCGTCGGAGGCGGCTTCCTCGTCCTGGACCACGTCATGAAGCGCGAGATCCTCTACTCCTTCATCGTCAACACCGGCGAGATGCAGCACCGCCTGGCCCGCTGCCTGGACTACGCCAAGACCCGGATGTCCTTCGGCAAGCCCATCGGCTCCTACCAGTCGGTCGCCAACAAGATCGTCGACACCAAGATCCGCCTGGAGACCGCCCGCAAGTGGCTCTACGACACCGCCCAGCGCCTGGAGGCCGGCGAGAACGTCACCGTCGACATGGCCATCGCCAAGCTCCTCACCAGCGAGTCCAACCTCGCCACCTCGCTGGCCGCCGTCCAGGTCTTCGGCGGCAACGGCTACATGTCGGAGTACGGGCTGGAGAAGGACGTGCGCAACGCGGTCGCCGGCACCATCTACTCCGGCAGCAACGAGATCCAGTACAACCGCATCGCCGCGATGCTCGGACTCGGCAAGTGAACGCCCTGCCCTCCCCGCCCGCCCCGCCGGCCGCGGCGTTCGGCACCGCCGTCGCGCGGCGCCCGGCACCCGCCCCGCGCCCGGGCCTGCGTCACCTGAAGGTGTGCGGGGCGCGCACCGCCGCCGACGTCGCCCTGCTCGCCGCCGGCGGCCCCACCCTGGTGGGCCTGTGGCACGGCGTGCCCGGGGGACCGGCCGACCTCAGCGCCGGGCGCCTGGTCCGGCTGGCCGCCGCCGCCCACGGCAGCGGCCTGGAACCGGTCCTGGTCACCTTCCTCGACGACGCCGCGGCCCTGGCCCGTCTGGCCGCCGACGCCGGCGTGCGCTGGATCCAGCTCCACGCCTACCAGCCGCCCGCCGTCGTCGCCGACCTGCGCCGGCGCCTGCCCCACGCCGTCCTCGTCAAGGTCCTGCACCTGGCCCGCGGCCGCTGCCTGGAACGCCCCTTCATCCGGGCCTTCGAACGCGCCGGATGCGACCTGTTCCTCCTGGACACCGTCACCGACGACGGCCGCGTCGGCTCCACCGGCCACCCGCTGCGGCCCGCCGACGTCCACGCCCTGCTGCCGCGCCTGAGCATCCCCTTCCTCCTCGCCGGCGGCCTGAACGCCGACAACCGCCCCGCCTACACCACCGTCACCGAACACCCCCTGTACGCGGGCGCCGACATCGACACCGCCGCCCGCGACGGCGCCGGCCGCTTCACCCGCGAGGCCCTCACCGCCCTCACCCGCGCCTGGCACCCGCACCAGCCGTCCCTCCCGCCGCCGTCTCCCGAGGACCCCCGACCATGACCGCCGCCCCCTCCCTGCCCGCTGCCGCGCCCGCCCCCGAAGTCGCGTCCGTCTCCACCCGGTTCCTGGACGCGCTGCTCGCCGCCGACCGCCCCCTGGTCATGGAGATCAAGCTCCGCGACCCCCACGGCGCCGACCTGCTCGGCCCGCGCACCGTCACCGACCTCGTCACCCGCTACGAACAGGCCGGCGCCCCCTGCCTGTCGGTGGTCACCGGCCGCTGGTTCGGCGGCACCCCCCGCCTGCTGCGCGAGGTCACCGCCACCACCTCCCTGCCCGTCCTGCAGAAGGACTTCCTCACCCGCCCCGCCCAGCTGGAGGCCGCCGCCGCCCTCGGCGCCTCCGCCGTCCTGCTCACCGCCGCCCTGCTGCCCGCCGCCTCCCTGCGCCGCCTGATCACCGCCGCCCTCGGCCTCGGCCTCACCCCCTTCGTCGAGATCACCGAGGAAGCCGAACTGGAGCGCCTCACCCGCCCCGAGGCGTGCGTGATCGCCGTCAACAACAAGGACATCCGCCGCCGCGAACGCGACACCGGCGACCTCACCCGCTCCCTGCGCCTGCTGCCCGCCCTGCGCGCGTGCGGCACCCGCGCCCCCGTCTCGGCCTCCGCCATCACCGACCCGGCCGACGGCGCCCGCCTCCTGGACGCCGGCTACGCGGGCCTGCTGATCGGCACCTCCCTCATGCGCCAGGGCGATGTGGGCACCTGGACCGCCCGGCTCGACGCCGCCCGCCTCGACGCCGCCCGACCCGAAGCCCCCGGACTCGATGCCGCCGGACCCGAAGCCCCCGGACTCGATGCCGCCGGGCTCGACGCCGCCCGCCGGGCGGTGACCGCATGAGGCACGCCCCCGCCCCGAGCCCCCTGGTGCGCTCACTGGTCCTCGACGCCGACGGCATTCCCGTCTCCGCCCTGGTCGCCGAACCCCCCGCCGGGCCCGCCGCGCTGGCCGGACCGGCCGGGCCCGCCGGTGAGCCCAAGGCCCTGCTGCTGGCCATCCACGGACGCGGCATGCGCGCCGCCTACTTCGCCGGCCCCGCCCACCCGGACACCGACCTGCTCACCCTGGCCGCCCGCCTCGGCTACACCGTGCTCGCCCCCGACCGCCCCGGCCACGGCGCCTCCGCCCGCCGCCTGCCCCACGGCCAGCTCATCGCCGACCAGGCCGCCACCCTGCACGCCGCCCTCACCGACTACGCCCGCGCCCACCCCGTCGGCGCCGGCGTCCAGCTCCTCGCCCACTCCTTCGGCGGCAAGATCGCCCTCCAGCTCGCCGCCCACTGGCCCGACGACCCCGCCCTGCCCCTGCTCGGCGTCGACATCTCCGGCCTCGCCCAGCACTACGCCCCCGGCGCGTGGGACCGGCCCGACGACCTCGCCGGCGGCGGCCGCCTCAACTGGGGCCCCCTGCACCTGTACCCGCCCGGCACCTTCCACGCCGCCCGCACCCTGCTCACCCCCGTCCCCGCCCTCGAATCCCGCGAACTGGCCACCTGGCCCACCCGCTACACCACCCTGGCCGCCCGCGTCCGCGTCCCCGTACGCCTGACCCTCGCCGACCACGAGACATGGTGGCGCCTGGACCCGCCCGCCCGCACCGCCCTCACCCGGGCCTTCCCCGAAGGCCTGGCCCGCCTCACCACCGCCCACGGCGCCGGCCACAACCTGTCCCTGGGCCACGCCGCCCGCCCCTACCACCTGCGCGCCCTCGCCTTCACCGACGACTGCCTCACCCGCACCCCACGCCCGGCCCTCGCCGCCGCCTGACACCCCCACACCCCACGCCCCGCCCCGCGGCGGGGCCCGGTGCCCCGTCCTCGCGGCGCTCCGGGCGTGTCCTGGGGCGTCCGGTTCCGGGCGGTCAGGCCCGGCGGCCACTCGTGCGGGCGTTCCGGGCACGGGGGCACCGGGCCACGCGGCGCCCGTCCCCGGTGGTTCAGGCGGCGCGCTGGCCGTGCAGGAGCAGCGGCACGGCACGGCCCGTCAGCGCCTCCGTGACGCGGGCGGCCTGCGCCGGGGCCATGACCTGCCCGATCCGCCGCACGGGCACGAAACGCGCGCCGGCGGGCCGGCCGCCGGTGACACCGCCGTCGAAGACGAGGCCCAGGCGCTGCGGGTAGCGGTCGGCGCAGGCGAAGTCGAGGGCCAGGACGTGCGTGAGGCGCCGGACCAGGCCGGTCTGCGCGAACAGGTGGCGGGCGGCGGCCTCGTGCGGCGCCTCGTCGGGCCGGGCGGCGCCGCCGGGCAGGATCAGCCCGTCCAGGTGGTCGGGGTCGACGAGCAGGACGTCCCCGCGCACGTTGCGCACCAGGACGAGGCAGCCGAGCCGGCACACGGGCACTTCGGCGTGAAGTCGGGGGCCGGGCAAGGGAGTCACCGTCCTGCTTCGTCGGCGGTGAGGTGCTCGTAGTGCAGGCCCTTGCGCAACAGCTCGACGATGCGCAGCACTTCGGCGGTGCGGGCGGCGCCGAGGGAGATCAGGTAGCAGCCGGTGCGGCGCCCGAAGTCCCAGTCCACCTCCAGGGACGGCAACTTCGCCCCGGCGAGCGCGAGGACGGCCGCCAGGTCGTCGGCCACCAGGGCGGCCTCACGCCGCTGTTCGGCTGTCGCGCGGTCCAGGATCGGCCCCATCACCCACCGGTCCTGCGGTGCACCTCGAACAGGCGCCACGCCGAGAACGCGGCGCAAAACGAGTGGAAGCCGGCGAGTTCACCGCTGGAGCCGCTGCGCAGCCACTGCCCGGTGACCTCGTTGCGCACCCGGTAGCACCGGGCACCGGGGTCCCAGCGGACCCCGTAGCCGCGGAGTCTGGACGACGACACCATGATGGCGAAAACCGTTCCTATTCAGTGAGCAGGAGTGAGTCCTGGACCCACGGTTGATCACTGCGCGCATCCCGAACGGTTTTGGGTGCGCTGGTCGCCCGCGTTCTCGTTGTCCCCGTCCGGCTGCGTGCATCGTGTGCACGGTCCGTGGCGGGGTGGCGGGTTTCCTCGCGTCCCCGGATGCCCGATGGGGCCTGGGCGGTCCGATGCCCGCGACGATCGCTCTGGTCGTCGTGGGGCGGTGTCGTCCGTCGCCGGATCGGGTGTCCGAGGGCGCGTCGCCCGATGGCGACAGCGGCGCTGTCGTGTCGGGTGGTCTTACGGGTGGGTGTCGCGAGCGGTTTCTGCCAGTGCTGCGCGCCCCACCGGGAGGTGTAGGCGGGGTCGACCGCGACGATGACCAGGTCGAGCTCGGCGGCCATGGAGACGAGCCGGGCACGGAGTTTCCCGGTGGGGATGCCGGAGACGAGCTGCCGGAAGCGCTTGCGGCGGCCGTGCTTCTCGCGGGTGGTCTCGGCGGTGAAGTCCAGGTTCTCCAGGCCGATCGACGTGACGCCGCAGCGCTTGGCCCAGTGCAGAAGCCGGGTGATGGCGTGGCGGACCTGGGCGTCGCGGTGGGTGGCGGTGCCGGACAGGTCGTAGGGGAACCGTTGGGGCTCGCCGACCGGGTTGCCGTGCGTATCGAGGTGCCAGCAGGCGAAGTGGTCGGCGTTGGTGTCCACGCCGACCATCCCGGCCGCGCGGGCGGTGGCCAGCGGCATCGTCCGCACGACCGGCCGGGTCCAGGAGGCGTCCAGATACCAGCGGCCACGGTCCACGTCCAGGTGGATCCGGTACGCCACCGCCCGGTTGGCCTCGATGCGGTCGGCCCACTCCTGCCCCCGGTACGGGAATGTCACCTTCGCGGCGAGGACGTACCGGCCGTGCCTGGCGTTCGCCAGATCGGCCAGCGGGGCCGGCAGCTTGATCGACACTTCGCCGTCGGGGGTGACGCGGATCGTCTCGTTCCCGAACCGCTTGCCGGACTCCCCGTCAGCCGACAGGAACCACCGGGCGGTTTCCCACTTCTCCCGCCACCGGGCTTCGGTCAGGTCCGCGGCGGTGAGGTTGTGCCGGGTGTTGAGGAGCTTCCGGCCGCCGCGCACCACGCGCACGCGGCCGGCCTCACGGTCGGCCGCGACCTGTTCGCGGCGCTCCTCAAGGATCGCCAGGCGACGGGTCTTGACGAACCACTCGTGCTTGGAGCGGTATCCGCCGGGCTGCCGCCTGCCACCCTTCTCCCCGATCGGCAGGGACAGGCGGTGGGAGATCGTGCGGATGCCGGTGTCCAGGGAGTCCAGGTGCGCGGCCTGCCCGCGACGCGACAGCGCCCACTGGTCGTGCGTGGCCTTGGTGATGCTCCCGGCCCACCGTGACGACGACACACCGGTCAAATCCCGCTTACGGGCCGCCCACGTGGTCGCCGAGTGATCCAGGCCGTCGGCGCACCGGGCCTTGAGGTCACGCGACGCCAGCGAACCGAGGTGCTCACCGACCAGCCGCAGCACCCTCTCGTCCTCGGGGGTGAGGCCCTTGAGACGGTCACGGACCGTCACACCCGACGGGCCAAGCGAAACGAACGGTACGTCGATCCGCCGCAGCGGCTTCCCGGGCCCGGTCACGCCATCCCCCTTTCCGTCAGCGCCACCACCCTGGCACACGCCACTGACAGTCGCTTCACCGGTCCAACAAGCCGTGATCGAAAACAAACTCACGGACACCCATGCGCACGAAAACGACCTCGATCCCCAGCAGTTCACAACCCCTACGAATTCGCCTCCGCGGACGGCATGGACCCTCCTCTACGTGGAGGAGAGCTGCTGAACCCGACTCGCCTCGTCGACCTCCGGCCGGGCGCAGCCATCCCGGGCCCATGATCCGACAAGGGCCGAATCTCCGCGCCGCGCCGGCCGTCCGCGCCAGGATGGCCGGAACGGGCAGGACCAGCAGAGAGGAAGCCGAGTTGAGCGGCACGATCCACCCGGAGAGACAGGGCCGTTGGCGCGAGCAACGCGGCCGCGCATCCCGCGGACCCGCCCGGGCACCCGGACAACCCGCCCTGCCACCGCTACCGGACGAGCTGCACGACGACGCCCGCAGCCCCGAGGCCCTTCTCGCCGGCCCGCAGAACCCGCCGCCCAACGACCCGCCCACGCCACCGAAGCAGTAAGCACCCCGGCCATCCGGCCGGGGGAGTGGGAAGTCCACGGGGCCGACTTCCCGCTCCGCGCTGCCCCCGGCTGGGCAGGGCAGGGCCGAGGGGTAGAGCCGTGGCGCCGGGCGCCGCCCCCAAGGCCCTTGCCGGCGCGGGGAGTCGACGGGGCCGACTTCCCGCTCCACACCACCCCCGCCCTATACATACAGGCTGCATGTATGTATCGTCGTCGGCGACGGCACGGCCACCAACGGCCGCCGCACACCAGGGGGTTGACGGCATGACGGGGATGGACAGGGCACAGGTCGTGGCAGGGCTCGACACCGAATTCGGGCTCTTCGCCGACCTGCTCGACGCTCTCAAGGACACCGACCGGGACGCGGCCACGCGCTGCGCCGGATGGCAGGTGCGCGACGTCGCCGCGCACGTCACCGCCAACGCCCTCGACTCCGCCGACGGCACCATCGGCACCCGCACCCCCGACGACCAGGCCCGCGCCCTGCGCGACACCCCGCCCCGCGAACTCGCCGCCCTCCTGCGCGAGGCCGCCGCCCGCCTCACCGCCTCCCTCGCCCGCCTCGACGACCGCGTCTGGCAGAGCGTCAACCCCCGCTTCGGGCGCACCGTCGCCAACGGCGTCCTGACCCTGTGGTACGACGCGTTCGTCCACGCCGACGACATCCGCACCGCCCTCGGCCACCCCCGCACCACCGACGGCCCCGGCCTCGCCGCCAGCGAGACCTGGCTGCGCGCCGAACTCCAACGCCTCGGCCGCCCCCACGCCGCCACCGCCGCCGCGCCCGCCGCCGACCCGATGGCCTTCGTCCTCGCCGCCTCCGGCCGCCTGGACCCCGCCCTCATCGGCCTCGGCCACGACGTCAACGTCTACTCCGTACGATGAGGCCATGACGAAGAAGGCCGAACAGGGCGACGCCACCCGCAGACACCTCGTCGACGCGGCGATCGCCCTGTTCACCGCGGACGGCTACGCCGAGACCTCCACCACGCGCATCGTCGAGCGCGCCGGAGTCACCCGCGGCGCGCTCTACCACCACTTCCCCGACAAGCACCGCCTCTTCGAAGCCGCCTACGAGGCCGTCCAGCACGACGTCCACGACCGCTGCGCCCACGCGGCGACCGAGGCCAAGGAAGCGGGCCACGGCGTGATCGGACGGATGCTGGCCGGCATGGACGCCTACCTGACGGCCTGCCTGGAAGCCCCCGTGCGGCGGATCCTGCTCATCGAGGGCCCCCTCGTCCTCGGCTGGGAACGCTCGGTGCGCTTCGGCGACCCCTACTGCGCCCGGCAGCTGCTGCGCGCCTCCCTGGACGGCGCCGCCCGCCGCGGCCTGCTCGCCCCCGGCCAGGCCGAACCCCTGGCCCACCTGCTGTACGGGGCGCTGCACCAGGCGGCCGTCGCCTTGGCCACCGCCGCCGACCCGGCGGCCGAGCGCGAGGCGATGAGCCGGGCGGTCGCCGACCTCGTCACCTCCCGCCTGCCCGCCGAGGCCGCCGCCGGGGCCGGCTGAAAGGCCTGAAGCAGGGAAGGCCCCCCCGGGGGGCTGCGTGATCTCGAACCGGCCGGCTCGGGACAGGCCATGGGGCCGCTCGGCGAGCCGGGGCGCCGGGGCCCCGAGCCGGGGGCGGCAGGACCGGAAAGGCGTCGTGCCGAGGCTGGCGCCGGGGGTCGGGCCCGGCCGCCCGGCGGACCGCGCCGAACGGGCCTTGGAACGCAGGGCGTTGCCGCTCGGCTTGACGTTCAACCTTCGCAGAGATCTGTCAGGAGGTCGCTGCCTGCCACGTCCATGAGGTGCGGCGGGGGCGACCGTCCAACTCGCCCCGGCCAGTGCACCAGAGGAGCACTTCGATGGGGGCTCCGGGCGGGGCGTCGGGAAAGAGGCGGCGGAGCACGCCCTCGCACAACGGTTGCGGTGGCAGCCACGGCACGCCCAGGCCCTGGGTGATGTCGTAGGTGTGAAGGAGAATCTCGGCAACACCCATCGACGCGAAGCCGGCCGGGTCACAGGCGCCCCAGTGCCAGGCCCGCACCTGCGGGTCAGCCGTGACCAGCGCACTGCTGAGCAGTCCCGCGCAGGCGGTGACCACTTGGAGCACCTCTCGGGGGGAGGTATCCGGGGGGACCGTCAGATCAAAAGGCAGGTAGGCATCGGCGGGGCAGGCTGCCACCTGGCCGGCGTAGGCCAGCAGGTCGTGCGCCACGTGGACAGCCGTCTCCCGGCAGGTCCAGTCAAGCGAATCCGCTGAGACCGCCCAGTTGTCCGCTGTGTGCGGGCCGAGTACCCGCACCATCTCGGCCACGGCGCCATCCACATCCCGGTGATCCATACCTCGCCTCTCGGAGCTGGTGCTGTGACGCGAGCAGTTCTACCTGATCCGTCCAGGTCATCCTGGCTCAGGCTGGTCAAGCTGTGCGCCTGGGTTCGGTGCCCTTCCGGTGGTGGGCGGGCCGGGCGTGTGCCCCGCCGGTGGCGAGGACTTTGCCCCATCTCGTAGCGGGCGGCGGGCCGCTGGTTCTTCGAGCCGGGCGGCCGGCCCGGGCCGGTGCGGGCTGGTTTCGGTGCACACGCCGGTGCGGGGACCTTCGTGTGGAGGCTCCCGAACCCGCGCCGGACCGGGCGGGGTGAGTTTGTTCGGTTCCGCCGGTCGTTCCCAGGGTCGGCGGAGGTCGGCGGAGGTCGGCCGAGGTCGGCGACCGGTGGCCGGTGGCCGGTGGCCGGGCGAGGCGGAGCGAGCCTACTGACGTCGAAGATCGCCAGGAGAGTGGCCGCAGAGCCTGGTCACCGGCTCGTCGTGTCTCACCCAGTGTTGTTCCTGATCATGTTTCGTCTCAAGAGTTTCCCCCTCCGGGGCGGCTTGCTGACGTTTGCCTGGCGGCGGAGCTGCCGTTGTGGCTTGCTCGGACCAGTACGAGCCGGCGCTTCGGGAGGGTCGGTGGGTGTCGAGGGGCCGGGGCAGGAAGCGGGGGCTGTCCAGGCAGGCCAGGACGCGGGGGGCGGTGGCGTCGAGGAAGACGATGAACGGCCCGCTGCAGTCCGGGGTTTGAACGACGGCGACGCGCAGGGCCCCGTCCCCGGCCTGGCGCAGGATCGCGAGGGACTCGGCGAGGCCGAGCGAATAGAGGCCGCGTTCCAGGATCCTGCGCTCGCGCCGGCTGTAGACGCCGGCGAGCCGCCGGGCGGGGATCAGGTTGGTCCCGACATCGAACGCGCCGCCGGACAGCAGCGCCCGGCGGGCGGGGCCGCAGGCCGGGGTCTGGTCGGTGAGCAGCGCGGCGAGTTCCTGGCGGGTCATGCGCCCACCCTGCCCTGCCGCCGCCCGGCCCGGCCAGCGGGTTTCGTCCCCGGCCATCCCGGCCGCGGGGCAGGGGCCGCTCCCGGCCCGGACTCGTGCGCCCCGGGGTGGGGGAGTCGGGCACCCGGCGGTGGGGTTGGGTGTGTCGGGGAGGCTGGGGCGGGTGTGTGGGCACGGGTTCGTCGCGGCGCCCCGGGGCGGGCGGTGCAGCTCGGAGGCCGCGCGGGGTGGGGAGACGGGTGATCCAAAGCGCAAGGAGCAAACGGGAGTTGGGCCCCCGGGACGCCCGGGCGCCGGCCGGGCGTTCCGGGGGCCCGGGTCAGGCGGCCACGGGGGAGGGGGACTTGGCGCGGGCGGTCATGCCGGTGACGAGCTGGTCGCGGATGCGGGCGGGCATGGCGGGGGCGAAGCGGGCGAGGTAGTGGGTGAGGTGGGTCTCGTCGCCGGTGAGGAAGGGCAGGTCGAAGACGAGGAGTTTGCGCACGGCGAGCAGCGGGACGGGCGCGCGCAGCGGGCGGAAGGCGGGGTTCCACAGGCCGCCCTCCTCGCAGACGGGGTGGAACTGGCCGATCATCAGGCCCTGTTCGACGAAGTCGTCCTTGGCTTTGCGCTGGAGTTCGTCCAGGGTGGTGGAGTCGGCGGGATCGAGGTGGGGCAGCAGGAGCAGGATGGTGAGCAGTTCGCGTTCGGACTCCTCGGTCAGGCCGTCCAGGAGGGTGTCGTACCAGGTGCGCAGCCCGGCGACGAGGGCGGGCAGGTCGCCGTCGTCCTGGCCCTCGATGGTGGCGATGTGGAACAGGCCGCGGCGCAGGGAGGGCTGGGTGTAGGGGCAGACGGGGCCGGTGCGCCCGAGGTCGGGGTGGGAGGCGGTGAGGAAGGCGCGGCTCCAGGCCAGGACGCGGGCGACCTCGGGGCGCTCGGCGCCGGCGCCGGCGTCGATCTCGGCGGCGGAGTGGACCCGCAGGACGGCGCTCACCTGGGCCCCCGCCACATCGGGCGCAGCCGGGGCCCGCCGCCGGGCAGGGCGATGGCCTCGCCGAAGCGGGTGAAGCCGTGGGTGGCGCACAGGTGGGCGCCGCCCGGGGAGCTGGTCTCGGCGTAGGCGGCCTGGCCGTCGGCGTCGATGCGCGCGGTGACGGCCGCGAGCAGGGCGGCGGCGGTGCGGGTGTGGCGGGTGACGGGGCGCACGCCGATGAACGCCAGGTAGTAGTGGGGGCGGTGGACGGGGTGGCGGCGCTGCTGGAGGCGGGTGATGGCGGCCAGGCGGTGGGCGGCCTCGGGGTGGGCGGCGGTGTCGACGGCCCGGTCCAGGGCGCGGGCGGCGCCGGTGTCGCGCCGGGTGGGGTTCTCCCACACGCCGGGGGGCAGGAACAGCAGCGCGCCGTCCAGGGCGTCGGTGGTCATGACGCCGTCGTGGGCCAGGCACTGGGCGAGGTGGACGCGGAAGAAGGCGGGCAGGACGCGGGCGCGGTGGGCGCCGTCGGGGAAGGCCCAGCGCATCAGGGCGTCGTCGTGGAAGGCGGCGGCCAGGGTACGGGCCAGGGGTTCCTCCTCGCCGTCGCGCGCGGGGCGGACCGCGGGCGGGGGCGGGGGCGGCGGGGTCAGGGGGGCGAGCGCGGCGGCGCCGGGTCGCAGGGTGGCGGTGGTCAACGGACACACTCTCCTCGGCGGGATCGGTAGACGATCGGCGGGATCGGTGGACAAAAGGGCTGCGCGGGGGGAAGCCGGTTCAGGCGCGGGCGAGTTCGCTGACGCGCGCGTGCAGGCGCGGCAGGTAGTGCTCGGCCTCGGGCTTGATCAGGACGCTGCGCAGGATCCGCGCCCCGTCGGCGTCCGCGAGCGCGCCGGGGTGGCGGCGGGTGAAGTCGGCGGCGTCCACGCGCAGCAGGCTCAGGTAGACGGGGTCGTCCTCGGCGCTCATCCCGGCGCGCAGGACGCGTTCGCCGGCGGCGTCGGTGCCCGCCAGCGACAGCGGGCCCGTGCCGGTGGGCAGGTAGGTGACGATGTCCAGGTCGGGCTGCTGGTAGAGCGTCAGGTCCGGGCTGTCCCGGATGAGGTCGGCCCAGGCGAGGGCGGCGCGGCGCCCGCCGGCCAGGACGGCGCCGAAGCCGCCGGGGGTCAGCGGCAGGAGCTGCAGGGTCAGCCACAGCGCGGCCGCCGAGGCGCCGGCGCGTGAGCACTCCAGGCTGATCTCGCCCAGGTGCAGTTCGGCGTCGGTGAAGTAGGTGTAGGGCGAGTCGTGGGCGAAGTGGCGGCCGATGGCGGGGTCGGCGAACAGCACCGCGCCGCAGCCGTAGGGCTGCAGGCCGTGCTTGTGGGGGTCGACGGTCACCGAGTCGCAGCCGCCGACCGCCCGCCAGGGCCGCGGGTCCAGGCCCAGGGCGGCGGCCTGGGCGGGGTCGGCGGCGAGCAGCGCGAAGAACCCGCCGTAGGCGGCGTCCACGTGCACCCGCGCCCCGTAACGGCGGGCCAGCGGCAGGATCTCGTGGACGGGGTCGACGGCGCCGAGCCCGGTGGTGCCGGCGGTGACCACCACCGTGCCCACGTCGCCGCCGCGCAGCAGCGCCTCCAGCGCGCCCGCGTCCATGCGGCCCAGGCCGTCGGCGGCCACCGCCACCCCGCGCACCCCCAGGACGTGGCACATGCGGCTGTGCGTGTAGTGGGCCTGCTCGCTGTAGGCCACCGCCCGCCCGGGGTGGCTCTGGCGCGCCACGTACAGCGCCTCCAGGTTGGCGATGGTGCCGCTGCTGGTGAGGTGGCCGACGTGGGCGGGCAGCGCGAACATGGCGGCCAGCGCCGCCACGCACTCGCGTTCCATGTCACTGGTGGCCGGGCCGCCCTCGTAGGCGTGGTTGTTGGGGTTGAAGCGCATCGCCGCCAGGTAGCCGACGACGGCCGCCGGGTGCGGGGGCTTGACCATCTGCCCGGCGTAACGGGGATGGAAGAACGGGTAGTTGTGCTCCAGGCGCTTGGCGAAGCGCTCGAACGCGGCGGCGAAGTCCGCGTCGTCCACGTGGTGCGAGGGGTGCGGCTCGAAGGGCCCGAACCGCTCGCCCCACCGCTCGACGACCTCGGCCGCCCTGCCCAGCCAGTACCGCAGGTCCACGCTCCCGCCCTCCCCTTCGAGTCCCCCCGGATCCCCGCGAGCCGTCCACGCCGGCGCGCGGCTTCCAGCTGCCTGGAGCCGCTTCGAGGGATCCTCCAGTGCTTCCCGAGCCACGGTGACCCGCACGGCGCAACAGGCGCGCAACACGCCCAGCTCGCCGCACCCCGCACCCCGCACACCTGCGACCTGCGCCGCACGGACGGCGCCCGGCCCCAGCGGGACTCCGCCGCCGCGCTAGCGGGCGCTGCTGCAATCGCCCCCGGAAGATCCCGGACCCGAAGCCTCGCACCCCGTCCACGAGTCCGGCCCGCAGCTCCAGAGAAGCCTCACAGACCCGCCGCCCCGGAGGACCCACGATGGTGAGCAGACGCAGGATGATCGGCGCCGCCCTGGCGACCGGGGGAGGAGTCCTGCTGATGCGCACCACCCTGCGCCCGGCCGCCTCCCTCACCCCCGCGGGCCCGGACGCGGCCGACCGCCACGGCCCCGGCCACGTCCACGAGAGCGCCACCCCCACCGGGCAGCCGGACCCCGGACCCGACGCCGGCCCCCGGCTGGCCGGGAAGTTCTCCCTGGCCATGCCCCTGCCCCCGGTGCTCAGCCCCGTCTCCACCGACGGCGGCACCGACACCTACGCCGTCACCATGCTCAAGGTCCACACCCCGATCCTGCCCGGACGCCCCGCCCAGGTCCTCGCCTACAACGGCGCCTTCCCCGGCCCCGTCATCCGCGCCCGCTCCGGGCGCCCGGTGGTCGTGCGCCAGACCAACCTCCTGGACGAGCCGGCCTCCGTCCACCTGCACGGCGCCAGCGTGCCCGCCGACAGCGACGGCGACCCCATGACCCTCATCGCCGCCGGCCGCACCCGCACCTACACCTACCCCAACGACCAGAGCCACGCGAACCTGTGGTTCCACGACCACGCCCACCACGCCGAATCCGAACACGTCTACCGCGGCCTGGCCGGCTTCTACCTGCTCACCGACGCCACCGAAGCCGCCCTGCCCCTGCCCTCGGGCCGCTACGACCTGCCCATCGCCCTGCGCGACGCCCGCTTCGACGCGGACGGCAACCTCGTCTACCGCATGGACGACCCGTTCAACCGCACCACCATCCTCGCCAACGGCCGCCCCTGGCCCCGCGTGGAGGTCGCCGCCCGCAAGTACCGCCTGCGCCTGCTCAACTCCTCCAACCTGCGCTTCTTCTCCCTCAAACTGGAGGACGGCGGCCCGATCACCCAGATCGGCTCCGACGGCGGCCTGCTGGAACGCCCCCACGTCACCGACACCGTCGACCTCTCACCCGGCGAGCGCGCCGACGTCGTCATCGACTTCTCCCGATACCGCGTGGGCACCGGCGTCACCCTCACCAACGCCATGCCCCCCGGCCCGCCCGAACACGTCGGCCAGGTCCTGCGCTTCGACGTCACCCGCGCCGCCCACGACCCCAGCTCGGTCCCCGCCCGCCTGCGCACCCTGCCCGCCCTGCCCGAACCCGACCGCGAACGCACCGTCGTCCTGCGGGTCGACGAGGACGGACGCGCCGAGCCCCGCGGCATGATCGACGGCAAGACCTACGACCCCGACCGCGTGGACGCCGCCATCACCCACGGCACCAGCGAAGTGTGGACGGTCACCAACGCCAACAAGGACGTCCCCCACAACTTCCACCTCCACCTCGTCCAGTTCCGCGTCCTCGCGCGCAACGGGCAGCCCCCCGGCCCCGAGGAGTCCGGCCTCAAGGACACCGTGCGCCTGCTGCCCGGCGAAAGCGTGCGCCTGCAGGCCGTCTTCGACACCTACCGCGGCCGCTACCCCTACCACTGCCACCTGCTCGACCACTCCGCGATGGGCATGATGGCCCAGATGGAAATCTCCTGACCCACCCCCTCGAGGGCCGCCCGCGCGCCGGACGGCCCCTCGGGGCGGGCACCGGCGGCTCAGGACGCGCGGATGCCCCGGCCCGGCGCCGGGATCCCCGCCGGACCGGACCGCGCCCCGGCCGCCGCCCTCCACGGCCCGGGCCCGCGCGGCGGTGCCCAACCGCTGCTCATCCCGTCCGCCTCCGATCGACCGTCAAACAGCACGTGCCGTACCGCAGGCGGCCCCTCTCCGCGCCTACCGCCCCGCCCCCGTCTGCGATGCGCTCTGCGGTGCGGCCTCCAGTGCGCGCAGCCCGGCCGCCACGCGCTCCAGGACCTTCGCCCGGTGCGGGTGGTGCGCCGGGACGACGGCCAGCGCCGCCAGCGCCTCCTGGAGCAGCGCCCGCCGCCGCCCGGGCAGGTGCGCGACCTGCGCCGAGCGGCTCGACTCCTCCAGGACGTACGCCAGCCGCGTGGCGTACACCTGCGGGTTCACCGCGAACAGCAGCCGGTAGACGGCCAGTCCGGCGGGCGCGTGCAGCACCCGCCCGTCGTGGCTCAGCAGCCGCATCCGCGCCCTGAGCACCAGATCCCGGTCCGTGTTCATCTCCATCGAGCCCCCTCGTATCGCCCTGCCCCACCCCGCCCCCGGCCCGCACGCAGCACGAGGCGCGCGCCGGCCCCCGAAGGCGGGAGCCGGCACGGAACCGGAGAGGTGGATGCGGACGAGTCTGCGGGTGGGCGCCAGGGGCGCACAAGGCGAAACCCGGGTGCTCTGCGTCCTACCGCAACCACCCGCCGACCTGGCAGGATAGGACTCGCCACACACCCGGGACGGGCCCTGCGGAAAACCGGTTGCCGCCCCGCCGCGCACCCGGCACAGTGATCCCCGACGACGCGATCAACCGCGTACCGCGAATGACGAAGGGGGACTTGGCGATGCACCGCACCTATCCGGGTTCCCCGCGTTATCGCGCGAGCCGTCCCGCCGCGCGCTGAAGCCGCCGCCGGCCCGCCGGGGCCCGCACCGCTTCCGCGGCTGTCTCCGCGCTTCTTTCCGCGCTTCTCTTCTGTGGTTCTTCGGCTCTCCGCGCGTGCCGCGCACGGTAGTTGAGGATCCGTCTCCTTTCTCCGAGGGCGAGCTGGGCACTGGTGAGCCCAAGGGCCTGTAAAGCCCCCGCTTCGGCTGTGGCGGTTCGAATCCGCCCTCGCCCACCTCGCAGCCCCCGCCCCGGCCGGTCGTGTCCGGCGGGGCGGGGCTAGCCTGGGCGCATGTTCGTTCTGGAGCTCTCGTATATTGCCCCGCTGGAGCGCGTCGACGCCCTGCTGCCGCAGCACGTCGAGTGGCTGAACGGCCACTACGCCGACGGCACGTTCCTGGCCTCCGGGCGCAAGGTGCCGCGTGACGGCGGGGTGATCCTCGCGGTGGGCGAGGACCGGGCCGCGGTCGAGGCGCTGGCGGCCACCGACCCGTTCGCGCGCGAGGGCGTGTGCGCCTACCGCGTCACCGAGTTCCTGGCCACCGTCACCGCCCCCGCCCTGGACGCCTACCGCCAGCAGCTGCCCGCCTGAGCGCTGCCGCGCCGTCCGTCCGCCGCGCCGTCCGTCCGCCGGGTCCGTTCCCGGCGGAAGATCGTCCGGATTCGTCCGGTTCCGGCCGTCGTGGCCCCGGGGTGTTCCCGGGGGCGTGTAGTGTGCCCCGTCCCGGTCGCCGGTACGGGGCACCGTCGCGTTCTGGCTACGATCGGTCGCACGGGGCAAGGACGCGCAGGACTGTGGCGGGAGAGAGACGGATGGCACACGCACGGGCCGGCCGGCAGGCCGAGCCGGGTGATCTGGTGGACGTGGCGCGGCTGGTGACGGCCTACTACGCGCTGCACCCCGACCCGCAGGAGGCGGGTCAGCGGGTGGCGTTCGGGACGTCGGGGCACCGGGGCTCGTCCCTGGACGCGGCGTTCAACGAGGACCACATCGCGGCGACCACGCAGGCGATCTGCGAGTACCGGGCGCTGCAGGGGGTGGCGGGGCCGCTGTTCCTGGGCGCGGACACCCACGCGCTGTCGGAGCCGGCGAAGGTGACGGCCGTGGAGGTGCTGGCGGCCAACGGCGTGCAGGTGCTGCTGGACTCGGCCGACGGCTACACCCCGACGCCGGCGGTCTCGCACGCGATCCTGGCGCACAACCGGCGCAGCCCGCGCGCGCTGGCGGACGGCATCGTGGTGACGCCCTCGCACAACCCGCCGCGCGACGGCGGCTTCAAGTACAACCCGCCCAGCGGCGGCCCGGCCGGCTCGGAGGCGACCGGCTGGATCCAGGACCGCGCCAACGAGCTGATCCGCGAGGGCCTGCGCGGGGTGCGCAAGGTGCCCTACGCGCGGGCGCTGGCCGCGGCCACCACCGGCCGTTACGACTACCTGGGCGCCTACGTCGAGGACCTGCCGCGCGTGCTGGACCTGGACGCGGTGCGCGCCGCGGGCCTGCGCATCGGCGCGGACCCGCTGGGCGGGGCGTCGGTGGCCTACTGGGGGCGCATCGCCGAGGCCCACCGCCTGGACCTGACCGTCGTCAACCCCGAGGTCGACCCGACCTGGCGGTTCATGACGCTGGACTGGGACGGCAAGATCCGCATGGACTGCTCCTCCCCGTCGGCGATGGCCTCCCTGATCGGGCGCCGCTCCGAGTACCGGATCGCCACCGGCAACGACGCGGACGCCGACCGGCACGGCATCGTCACCCCCGACGGCGGCCTGATGAACCCCAACCACTACCTGGCGGTGGCGGTGGACTACCTCTACCGCCACCGCGGCGACTGGCCGCTGGACGCCGCGGTCGGCAAGACGCTGGTCTCCTCCTCGATGCTGGACCGCGTCGCCGCCGACCTGGGACGCGAGCTGGTCGAGGTCCCGGTCGGCTTCAAGTGGTTCGTCGACGGCCTGCTGGAGGGCTCGATCGCCTTCGGCGGCGAGGAGTCGGCCGGTGCCTCGTTCCTGCGCCGCGACGGCGGGGTGTGGACCACCGACAAGGACGGCATCCTGCTGGCGCTGCTGGCCTCCGAGATCACCGCCGTCACCGGCGCCACCCCCAGCGCCTACTACCGCGAGCTGACCGCGCGCCACGGCGCCCCCGCCTACGCCCGCGTGGACGCCCCGGCCGACCGCGAGCAGAAGGCCCGCCTGGCCCGCCTGGCCCCGGAGCAGGTCACCGCGGGCGAGCTGGCCGGCGAGAAGGTGACCGCGGTGCTGGCCAAGGCCCCGGGCAACGGCGCCGCCATCGGCGGCCTCAAGGTCTGCACGGACAACGCCTGGTTCGCCGCCCGCCCCTCGGGCACGGAGGACGTGTACAAGATCTACGCCGAGTCCTTCCACGGCCCCGAGCACCTGGCCCGGGTGCAGGAGGAGGCCCGCGCCCTGGTCGGCGAGGTCCTCGGCGCCTGACGCCCCGCCCGCCCGCCGTGCCCCGGACCGCGCCGCCGCGGTCCGGGGCACGCGCATGCCCGCACCTCCGCGCGCGTCCGTACGTACCTCCGCGCCGGGCCGTCCGCCGTCCGCCATCCGCGCGGGGCCGGCGCCGGGCTGCCGGGGCGTGTCCTAGAGGGTGCCGAAGGGCCCCTGCTCGGCGAAGCGGGCCAGGCCCCGGGCGAAGACCTCCGCCTCGCCGGGCGGCCAGGAGGCGAGCGCCTCCTCGATGCCGCCGGCCAGGCGCCGGCGCATCACCTCCACCGCCTCCTCGCCGGCCGCGGTGAGCGCGAGCAGGGTGGCGCGCTGGTCGCGGGGGTCGGCCTCGCGGCGCAGCAGGGCGGCGTCCTCCAGGCGGGTGGCGCGGCGCGAGACGCCGGAGCGGTCGAGGCCGATCTCGGCGGCCAGGTCGGCGGCGCTGCGCGGCCCGAAGCGGGCCAGGCCGCTGAGGACGGGGTAGGTGACCTCGTCCACGGCCTCGCCCAGACCCGCGGTCAGGCGCCGGTAGAGGGCGGTGCGGGCGGGGCGGCGCAGCAGGGCGGCCAGGGCCTCGGCGACGGTGTCGCCGAGCGAGGGGGCGTCCGAGGGAGCGTCCGAGGGGACGGCCGGGGAAGCGTCCGGGGGGACGGGGGAGGGCGGGGCGGGGGACGGGGAGGCGTCGGGGCTGTGGTTCACCCCCCGATCGTAGCGTGCGTGGCGCACGCATTCCGTGTAGAGTCCCCTTCCAGAAAGCGTGCGCGACGCACGCATCTCGGTTTCCGGCCGTCCCGGACCGCGCCACCCCCATGCCCGAAGGAGCCGTTCTCATGACCGCCGCCGCCCACACCACCATCACCGCCGCCATCAACGACCTGCTCTTCACCCCCTCCCTGCCCCTGGAGGACGCCATCGAGCGGCACTTCACCCCCGACTACCGCCAGCGCACCGACGGCACCTGGGCCGACCGCGCCGGCTTCGCCGAGCACATCGGCCACCTGCGCGCCGTCGTCGCCTCCGGCTCCATCGACGTCCACGAGGAGTTCCACGCCGACGGCCGCACCGCCGACCGCCACACCGTCCACGTCGTCAAGACCGACGGCAGCGAGGTCGGCATGGAGGTCTACGTGTTCGGCGAGTTCGGCCCCTGCGGGCGCTTCGCCCGCATCGAGGAGACCACCCTGCTCCTCAAGGGCGCCGAGACCGACCGCGACCTCGGCTCCGCCCGCGCTTGACCCGTCACCGCCGCACCGGGGCGGGGACCTGATCGACCCCCGCCCCCGCCGGCGTCCCCGCGACCACCGCGGCATGCCCCGCCCGCGTGGTCGCCGCCGCCGCACCCGCCGCCACCAGCGCCAGCACGGCCGCCGCCAGCGGGAAGAACCGCCCGCCCAGCACCCCGATCGCCCAGCTGCCCGCCACCCCGCCCGCCGCCGTCCCCAGGTACAGCGCACTGGAGTTCAGCGAGATCAGCAGCGGCGCACCACCCGGATCCAGCGACGCCATCCGGTGCGGCAGCGCCACCGACACCGCCCACCCCGCCAGCGGCGTCACCACCGCGTACACCAGCGCCCCCGCCATGCTGCGCCCCAGCCACGGCAGTGCGGCGAACGATCCGGCCGCCACCAGCGAACCGGTCAGCAGCACCCGGCGCACCCCCACCCGGTCCACCAGGCGCCCGCCCAGCCAGCTGCCCGCCACCGACGCCGCGCCGGTGACCGCCAGCACGGTGCTCAGCCGGCCCGCGTCGCCCCCGGTCGCCCCGGAGAGCGCGGTCGCCAGGTAGATGTAGACGCTCTGGAAGGCGAGGAAGAACACCAGCGTGGTGGCCGCCGCCCCCAGCACCCGCGGGCGCCCCAGCGGTGCCAGGCGCGCCGCGAGGCCCGCGGGTGCGCCGGGCGCGGGCAGGGTGCGCAGCAGCAGCGCCAGCCCGGCCAGCGCCGCCAGGCCCAGCGCCGTGACCAGCCACATCGTCAGCCGCCAGTCGCCGCGCCCCACCCAGGTGCCCACCGGCACGCCGAGTGCGGTGGCCACCGTCATCCCGCCCAGTACGGTGGCCAGCGCCCGCCCGCGCCGCTCGGGCGCCACCAGCGCGGTGGCCACCGCGTTGGCGGCCGGCCTGTACAGCGCCGCCAGCAGCGCGTAGCCGAGCGCGAAGACGGTGACCAGCTGGCCGGCGGCCGGCACGGACACCCCCAGGTCGGCGGCGACCGGGCCGAGGATGCCGGCCACGACCATCGAGTCGGTGCCCACGGCGAAGGTGCCGAGGGCGAGCAGGAGCAGGCGCACGGGCATGGAAAGGAACCGTTCCAATCAAGTGATCAGGAGTGAGTCTTGGACCCAGGTCTGATCACTGCGTGCATCCCGAACGGTGTTGGATGCCCGGCTGGTCGCCCGCGTTCTCGTTGTCCCCGTCCGGCTGCGCGCATCGTGTGCACGGTCCGTGGCGGGGTGGCGGGTTTCCTTACGCCCCCAAACGCCTGGTCCGGCCTGGGCGGTCCGATGCCCGCGACGATCACTCCGGTCGTCGTGGGGCGGTGCCGTCCGTCGCCGGATCGGGTGTCCGAGGGCGCGTCGCCCGATCGCGATGCTCGCGGCATCGTGCCGGGTGGTTGTGCGGGTGGGCGTGGCGAGTGGCTTCTGCCAGTGCTGGGCGCCCCACTGGGAGGTGTAGGCGGGGTCGACCGCGACGATGACCAGGTCGAGCTCGGCGGCCATGGAGACGAGCCGGGCACGGAGTTTCCCGGTGGGGATGCCGGAGACGAGCTGCCGGAACCGCTTGCGGCGGCCGTGCTTCTCGCGGGTGGTCTCGGCGGTGAAGTCCAGGCTCTCCAGGCCGATCGCCCTCACACCGCAGCGCTTGGCCCAGTGGAGGAGCTGCGTGATGGCATGCCGGATCTGGGCGTCGCGGTGGGTGGCGGTGCCGGACAGGTCGTAGGGGAAACGGTGGGGGTCGCCGACCGGGTTGCCGTGGACATCCAGCTGCCAGCAGGCGAAGTGGTCGGCGTTGGTGTCCACCCCGACCATCCCGGCCGCACGGGCCGCGGACAACGGCATCGTCCGCACAACGGGCCGGGTCCAGGAGGCGTCCAGGTACCAGCGGCCCCGGGACACGTCCAGGTGGATGCGGTACGCCACCGCCCGGTTGCCCTCGATGCGGTCGGCCCACTCCTGCCCCCGGTGCGGGAATGTCACCTTCGCGGCCAGCACGTACCGGCCGCTCCTGGCGTTCGCCAGACCGGTGAGCGGGGCGGGCAGCTTGATCGACACTTCGCCGTCGGGGGTGACGCGGATCGTCTCGTTCCCGAACCGCTTGCCGGACTCCCCGTCAGCCGACAGGAACCAGCGCGCCGTCTCCCAGCGTTCCCGCCATTCCTGCTCGGTGAGCTGCGCTGCAGCGAGGTTGTGCCGGGTGCCCAGCAGCTTCCGGCCGCCGCGCACCACACGCACGATGCCGCTCTCGCGGTCGGCGGCGACAGCCGCGCGTCGCTCCTCAAGAACGTGCAGACGCCGGGTCTTGACGAACCACTCGTGCCGGGAGCGGTATCCGCCGGGCGTGCGCTTGGTGCCCTTCTCTCCGATCGGCAGGGACAGGCGGTGGGAGACCGTCCTGATCCCGGTGTCCAGGGAGTCCAGGTGCGAGGCCTGCCCGCGGCGCGAGAGCGCCCACTGGTCGTGCGTGGCCTTGGTGATCGAGCCCGCCCAGCGGGACGACGACACACCGGTCAGATCCCGCTTACGGGCCGCCCACGTGGTCGCCAAGTGATCCAGGCCGTCGGCGCACCGGGCCTTGAGATCACGCGACGCCAGCGCACCGAGGTGCCCGCCGACCAGCCGCAGCACCCTCTCGTCCTCGGACGTGAGGCCCTTGAGACGGTCACGGACCGTCACACCCGACGGGCCAAGGGAAACGAACGGCGCGTCGATCCGCCGCAGCGGCTTCCCCGGCCCGGTCACGCCATCCCCCTCTCCGTCAGCGCCACCACCCTCACACACGCCACCGACAGTCGCCTCACCGATCCAACAAGCCATGATCGAAAACAAACTCACGGACACCCATGCGCACCAAAACGACCTCGACCCCCCAGCATTTCGCAACCCCTCGATTGTTGGACGAACGCGCAATAGTTTGACACTCGTCAAACACTAGAAATTGGTGGATGATTGTCAAACCAACGGCCCGGTGCCGATGCCCCGACCGCCCGCGACCGCCCACCGCCGTCCGTGACCCCTGCGAGGACCCGAGCGCCATGACCGAAGACGAGCGGCTGCCCCAGCCCGCCACCGCCGACCTCGACCTCGTCACGGTCCTGGCCGCCCTCGGCGACCCCGTGCGCATGCGCCTGCTCCTCAGCTACGCCGACGGCGCCGAGCACTCCTGCGACCCGCGCGGCCTGGGCCTGGACCACCTCCACAAGTCGACCGTCTCCCACCACATGCGCGTCCTGCGCGAGGCGGGCGTCACCACCACCCGCGTCGCCGGCCGCAACCGCTTCGTCAGCCTGCGCCGCACCGACCTCGACACCCGCTTCCCCGGCCTGCTCGACGCCCTCCTCACCGCCGCCCCCGCCCCGGCACCCTGACGGGCCCGGCCCCGAACGCGGCGCGGCGCCGGCCACCGTGGTGGTGGCCGGCGCCGCGCGGGTCGGGTCCCGCTGCTGTGCCCGGTCAGCCGGTGGGCAGGGTGGTGCCGGTGAGGGTGTCCAGGGGGGCCCACTTGGGCATGCCGGGCTTGTAGGCGGTGTGGTTGACGGCGCCGTCGGTGCCGGCGGCGAAGAGGTCGACGGTGCCGGCGGAGGCGCTGAACAGCGGCGCCGGGGTCCGGCCGGAGAACTTCCAGTTCCCGAGGGTCTCCCAGGCGCTCCACGGCTTGCCGTTGTTGAACCAGTAGGCGTGGTAGAGGAAGGTGTCGCGG
>NZ_JBHVOL010000012.1:0-303418 GCF_042887925.1 Kitasatospora sp. NPDC057904 | reverse complement strand
AAAACGCTCGGCTGGAGAACCCCAGCCGAGCGCCTGCGTGATCTACTGACGACCACGTAAGCCATCAGGTGTTGCGAGGACCCCAAGAATCCGCCACCCAGGACCGGGGCCTTGCCGTCGCCGCTTCGGATCGGCCGGGAGGGCGTCAGCGGTAGTTCACGAACTGGAGCGCGAAGTCCAGGTCCTTGCCCTTGAGGAGGGCCTGGACGGTCTGGAGGTCGTCGCGGCTCTTGGAGCTGACGCGCAGTTCGTCGCCCTGGACCTGGGCCTTGACGCCCTTGGGGCCCTCGTCCCGGATGATCTTCGCGACCTTCTTGGCATCGTCGGTGGTGATGCCCTCCTTCACGTTCGCGAAGATCTTGTACTCCTTGCCGGACAGCTGCGGCTCGGCGGCGTCCAGGGCCTTCAGCGACAGCCCGCGCTTGACGAACTTCGTCTGCAGCACGTCGAGGATGGCCCGGACGCGCTCCTCGCCGTTGGCCTTCATCTCGATCTTCTCGCCGGAGCGGCTGATCTCGGCGCCGACGTTCTTGAAGTCGAAGCGGGTGGCGATCTCACGGGAGGTCTGGTTGATCGCGTTGTCGACCTCCTGCCACTCGACCTTCGAGACGATGTCGAAACTGGAGTCGGCCATGGGTGTTGGTCTCCTTGATGCTCTGGCTTCACTGGCACGGCACGCCGCACCGGGCGCCCCGCCGCCCCAGCCTATCCAGCGGTGCCCCGTCGCCGCCCCCGACAGCCACGCCGAAGGCCTTGATCATCGCGTGACCAATCGAGTGGCGAACCACCCCCCGGCATCGGGTATCGTTTACGGAGTCGAACGGGGCAAGGCCCCGGGAGGCACCAATCCTGGCTGGTTGCCCGAGCGGCCAAAGGGAGCAGACTGTAAATCTGTCGCGCAAGCTACGCAGGTTCGAACCCTGCACCAGCCACCGGATGGAGAACAGCCCCTGATCTGCGGAAACGCGGATCAGGGGCTGTTTTCGTTTTTCTCCGCGTTCCGCCCGGCGGGTCGATCGGGTGGCGACTTATTGCACATTGCTTGCAGTTACAGGAGGCAGGCAGCAGAGTGGGGCCACGGGGGTGGGAGTCCTTCCCGTCTTCCCAAGCGGCGACCGCCGTGACGTGGCCCGCCCACCCCCGTCCAGACCTTCCCCCGTGCGCCCGCCGCGCTCCCATCGTGCCTCCGGGCGCGGCGTCAACGACGCGTAAAAGGCGCTCCCGGCCGCGTCAGGATCGCGTAGGGGCCGGAGTCCCGCCGGGGCCGTGACCCGCAGGATCGGAGCAACTACCGACTGCGGAGGTCCCGTCGATGTCCAGCGCCATCTCCACCCCGGCCGTCGAGGCCGACCCCCAGCCCCCGGACGCCGGCGCGGGTGACGAACGGCACCGCCTCTCGGCCCTCGGCGGCCTGGCCGCCCTCTCGCTGGACGCCATGGCCTCGGTGGCGTACGGGCCGGAGTCGATCGTCCTGGTGCTCGCCGCGGCCGGGGCGTACGGGCTGGGCTTCACGCTCCCCGTCACGGTGGCGATAGCCGTCCTGCTGGCCGTGCTGGTGGCCTCCTACCGGCAGGTGATCGCGGCCTTCCCCGACGGCGGCGGGTCGTACGCGGTGGCCAAGGAGCACCTGGGCCGCCGGACCGCCCTCACGGCCGCGGCCTCGCTGGTCATCGACTACATCCTGAACGTCGCGGTCTCGGTGACGGCCGGCGTGGCCGCGCTCACCTCGGCCGTGCCGGGCCTGTACGACGACCGGGTCTGGCTCTGCCTCGGCGTGCTGGCCCTGGTGACGGCCGTCAACCTCCGCGGCATCGCCGAGTCGGCCCGCTGGTTCATGGCGCCGACCGCCGTCTTCGTCCTCTCGATCATGGCGATCATCGTGGTCGGCCTGTTCCGGGACGCCCCCGCCAGCACCGCGGCCGCCGCCGGCCACGCGTCCGTGCTGGCCGAGAACGCGACCACCGTCGGAGCACTGCTCCTGCTGAAGGCCTTCGCGGCCGGCTGCTCGGCGCTGACCGGCGTCGAGGCGGTGGCCAACGCCGTCCCCTCCTTCCGTACGCCGCGCGTCAAGCGCGCCCAGCACACCGAGGTCGCGCTGGGCGCGCTGCTCGGTGTGATGCTGATCGGACTGGCCGTGCTGATCGGCCGCTTCCACCTCCAGCCGGTCGAGGGCGTCACCGTGCTCGCCCAGCTGGCCGACGCCTCGCTCGGGCACGGCGCCGCGTTCTACGTCGTCCAGTTCTCCACCGTGGTCCTGCTCGGCCTGGCCGCCAACACCTCCTTCGGCGGCCTGCCTGTCCTGCTCCACCTGCTGGCCCGGGACAACCACCTTCCGCACGTGTTCGCGCTGCGGGCCGACCGGCAGGTGCACCGGCACGGCGTCCTCTTCCTCGCGATCGTCTCGGCGGCGCTGCTGGTCGGCTCCGGCGGTGACGTCAACAGCCTGGTGCCGCTGTTCTCCATCGGCGTCTTCGTCGGCTTCACGATCTGCCAGGTCGGCATGGTCAAGCACTGGTACCTGCACCGGCCGGCCAACTGGCGGTGGAAGGCCGCGCTGAACGGCTTCGGCGCCGTGCTCACCGGTGTCGCGACGCTCGTCGTGACCGGCACCAAGTTCACCGAGGGCGCCTGGGGCATCGTGGTGGCGCTGCCGCTGCTGGTGCTGCTCTTCGAGCTGATCCACCGCGGCTACGAGCGGATCGGCGAACGCCTGGAGCTGGGCCGGGTGCCCGGCGCGGTGGTCCGCCGGCGCAGCCTGGTCGTCGTCCCGGTGACGGCGATCACCCGGCTCACCAGGGACGGCCTGTCGGCGGCGCTGTCGCTCGGCGACGAGGTCATGGCGGTGACCGTCGTGCACGAGCGGGCCGAGGCCGAGGCGCTGCGGCGGGACTGGGAGCTGTGGGACCCGGGCGTGCCGCTGGTGGAGATCCCGGACGGCCACCGCCGGCTGGGTCAGCCGATCGCGGAGTTCGTCAACAGGCTGGGGGAGGAGCACGCGTACGACCGCCTGACGGTGCTGATCCCCGAGGTGGAGCCCGCCCACTGGTACCAGCGGGCGCTGCAGAACCGGCGGGGCGCCGTGATCGACCGCGCCCTGCGCCGGAGCACCGACGCGGTCGTGTGCCGCCTGCGCATGAGGATGTGACCGGCGCCCCCACCGCACCCAGTACGCACCTGACCTGCACATTCGGATACGAACGGTCCCGGACGGCACGCCCCGTCCGGGACCGTTCCGCGTCCTGGCACCCGTCCGCGTCAAGGTCGCGTCAACGTCCACCGTTCACCCGTATGGAGGGCGTCAGGAACCCATAACGCCCCTCTGATGGCTGGTTTGCTGCTTCAGCCGGTCTTCCGCCGGTGCCGCGATCAGCCCCCCGGCCGGTCGTGGCAGTCTCCCGAACCACGCTGGTGGAGCCCATGTCCGACCTCATCTACGTCGGTGTCACGGTCGCCGTGTTCGCCGTCATCGCCCTGATCGCGCGGGGGGTGGAGAAGCTGTGAGTGAGCGCAGCGAACGAACCATCCAGGGGCGCGTGTGGCGCGAAGCGGCTGCCGAGCGAAGCGAGGTGGACGCATGAGCGCTGAGAACCTCGCAGGTCTGATCGTGGCCGTCGCTCTCGTCGGCTACCTCGTCGTCGCGCTGATCTTCCCGGAGAAGTTCTGACATGGGATCCACTCTCGCTGGCTGGTTGCAGGCCATCGCCCTCGTCGGCGCGCTGGCCCTGTGCTACCGCCCCCTCGGCGACTACATCGCCGGGCTCCTCACCTCGGCCAAGCACCTCAGAGTCGAGCGCGGCATCTACAAGGTGATCGGCGTGGACGGCGACGCCGACCAGCGCTGGCCGGTCTACCTCCGCTCGGTGCTGGCCTTCTCGGCGGTCTCCGTCCTCTTCCTCTACGCCCTGATCCGGCTGCAGACCTTCCTCCTGCTGAACCTGGGTGTTCCGCAGATGGAGGGCCACCAGGCCTGGAACACCGCGATCTCGTTCGTCACCAACACCAACTGGCAGTCCTACAGCGGCGAGTCCGCGATGGGCCACCTGGTGCAGATGATGGGCCTCGCGGTGCAGAACTTCGTCTCCGCGGCCGTCGGCATCGCCGTCGTGGCCGCGCTGATCCGGGGCTTCACGCGCAACCGCACCGACCGCGTCGGCAACTTCTGGGTGGACCTCACCCGGATCTCGCTGCGGCTGCTGCTGCCGCTGTCGATCGTCTTCGCCCTGGTGCTGGCCGCCAGCGGCGTGATCCAGAACTTCCACGGCTTCACCGACGTGCACACCCTGTCGGGCGAGGTCCAGAAGATCCCGGGCGGCCCGGTGGCCTCCCAGGAGGTCATCAAGCTCCTGGGCACCAACGGCGGCGGCTTCTTCAACGCCAACTCGGCGCACCCGTTCGAGAACCCGACCGGTTTCTCGAACCTGGTCGAGATCTTCCTGCTCCTGGTGATCGCCTTCGCCCTGCCGCGCACCTTCGGCCGGATGGTCGGCGACAACCGCCAGGGCTACGCGATCGTCGCCGTGATGGGTCTGTTCTGGGTCGCCTCGGCCGCCCTGCTCACCTTCGCCGAGTCGCAGCACGGGGGCACCGCCCTGCAGGCCGCGGGCGCCGCGATGGAGGGCAAGGAGCAGCGCTTCGGCATCGCGGCCAGCTCGCTGTTCGCCGCTTCGACGACGCTGACGTCGACGGGTGCGGTCAACTCCTTCCACGACTCGTTCACGCCGTTCGGCGGCGGTCTGACGATCTTCAACATGATGCTGGGTGAGATCGCGCCCGGCGGTACCGGATCCGGCCTGTACGGCATGCTGGTGCTGGCCATCGTCGCGGTCTTCGTGGCCGGCCTGATGGTCGGGCGCACCCCCGAGTACCTGGGCAAGAAGCTCGGCGGCCGCGAGATGAAGTTCGCCTCGCTGTACATCCTCACCACCCCGACCATCGTGCTGGTCGGCACCGGTGTGGCGATGGCCCTGCCGGGCGAGCGGGCCGGGATGCTCAACTCGGGCGCCCACGGCTTCTCCGAGGTGCTGTACGCGTTCACCTCGGCCGCCAACAACAACGGCTCGGCCTTCGGTGGCATCACCGTCAACACCGACTGGTACGACACCGCGCTCGGTCTGGCGATGGTCTTCGGCCGCTTCCTGCCGATCGTCTTCGTCATGGCGCTGGCCGGATCGCTCGCCCAGCAGCAGCCGGTCCCGGCCACTCCGGGCACCCTGCCCACTCACAAGCCGCTGTTCGTGGGTCTGCTGTCCGGCGTGATCCTGATCGTCGTCGGCCTCACCTACTTCCCGGCCCTGGCTCTCGGGCCGATCGCGGAAGGTCTCTCCTGATGTCCACCCCTACGCTCACCCCCGCACCGGCCGACAAGGCCGAGGCCGCCGCCGGCTCGCACAGAGTGTCCAGCGGGCTGCTCGACCCGAAGCTGCTGCTCACCTCGCTGCCGGACGCGGTGAAGAAGCTCGACCCCCGGGTGATGATCAAGAACCCGGTCATGTTCGTGGTCGAGGTCGGCTCGGTCGTCACCACCGTTTCCGCGATCGCCCACCCGTCGGTCTTCGCCTGGTCGATCACCGTCTGGCTGTGGCTCACCACGATCTTCGCCAACCTGGCGGAGGCCGTCGCCGAGGGTCGCGGCAAGGCCCAGGCCGACACCCTGCGCAAGACCAAGACCGAGTCGGTCGCCCGCCGCCTGCTGGACTGGCCGAAGAGCCAGGCCGAGGAGGAGGTCCCCGGGACCGCGCTCCAGCTGGGCGACCACGTGGTGGTCGAGGCCGGGCAGATCATCCCGGGCGACGGTGACGTCGTCGAGGGTGTCGCCTCGGTCGACGAGTCGGCGATCACCGGCGAGTCCGCGCCGGTGATCCGCGAGTCCGGCGGCGACCGCAGTGCCGTCACCGGCGGTACGAAGGTGCTGTCGGACCGGATCGTGGTGAAGATCGCCTCGGAGCCCGGCAAGTCGTTCATCGACCGGATGATCGCCCTCGTCGAGGGCGCCGCCCGGCAGAAGACGCCGAACGAGATCGCGCTCAACATCCTGCTGGCCTCGCTGACCATCGTCTTCCTGGTCGCGGTCGTCACGCTCCAGCCGATGGCGACCTTCGCGGGCGCCCCGCAGTCGATGATCGTCCTGGTCGCCCTGATCGTGGCGCTCATCCCGACCACCATCGGCGCGCTGCTGTCCGCGATCGGCATCGCCGGCATGGACCGCCTGGTGCAGCGCAACGTGCTGGCGATGTCCGGCCGCGCCGTCGAGGCCGCCGGCGACGTCAACACCCTGCTGCTCGACAAGACCGGCACCATCACCCTGGGCAACCGCCAGGCCGCCGAGTTCCTGCCCGCCCCGGGCGTGGAGACCGGCGAGCTGGCCAGTGCCGCGCAGCTGTCCTCGCTCGCGGACGAGACCCCCGAGGGCCGCTCGATCGTGGTCCTGGCGAAGACCGAGTACGGCCTGCGGGCCCGCGCCCAGGGCGAGCTGACGCACGCCACCTGGGTCCCGTTCACCGCCCAGACCCGCATGTCGGGCGTGGACCTGGACGAGCCCGAGGGAGTCCACCAGGTCCGCAAGGGTGCGGCCGGCGCCGTCACCAACTGGGTTAACGAGAACGGCGGTTCGGTCGGCGGCGAGGTCGCCACCCTGGTCGACGGCATCTCCGCGGCCGGCGGCACCCCGCTGGTGGTCGCCACGAAGATCGCCGACGCTCCGGCCAAGGTCCTCGGGGTCATCCACCTCAAGGACGTGGTCAAGGAGGGCATGCGCGAGCGCTTCGACGAGCTGCGCCGGATGGGCATCAAGACCATCATGATCACGGGCGACAACCCGCTGACCGCCAAGGCGATCGCGGAGGAGGCCGGCGTGGACGACTTCCTCGCCGAGGCCACGCCCGAGGACAAGATGGCCCTGATCAAGAAGGAGCAGGAGGGCGGCAAGCTGGTCGCGATGACCGGCGACGGCACCAACGACGCCCCCGCGCTCGCCCAGGCCGACGTCGGCGTCGCGATGAACACCGGGACCATGGCGGCCAAGGAGGCCGGCAACATGGTCGACCTCGACTCCAACCCGACCAAGCTGATCGAGATCGTCGAGATCGGCAAGCAGCTGCTCATCACCCGCGGCGCGCTGACCACGTTCTCGATCTCGAACGACGTGGCCAAGTACTTCGCGATCATCCCCGCGATGTTCGCCGGCGTGTACCCGGGCCTGCGGCACCTCAACATCATGGGCCTGCACAGCCCGCAGTCCGCGATCACCTCGGCGATCATCTTCAACGCCCTGGTCATCATCGGCCTCATCCCGCTCGCCCTGCGCGGCGTCCGTTACCGTCCTTCCGACGCGAGCTCCCTGCTGAGCCGCAACATCGGGATCTACGGCATCGGCGGACTGATCGTGCCGTTCGTCGGAATCAAGCTGATCGACCTCGTCGTCCAGTTCATCCCCGGCCTCAGCTGACGCAGGGAAAGGAAAGAAGCATCATGTCCAAGCCCCTGCCGACGACCGTCCGCACCCACTTCACCGCGCTGCGGATGCTGCTGGTCCTGACGGTGATCCTCGGGATCGCGTACCCGCTGCTGGTCACCGGCATCTCGCAGGTCGCCTTCAGCGACAAGGCCAACGGCTCGATCGTGAAGTCCGACGGCAACCAGGTCGGTTCGAGCCTGCTCGGCCAGAACTACAACCTGCCGAAGAAGAACCCGGACGACCCGAAGGAGGAGCCGGTGCCGGACCCGAAGTGGTTCCAGCCCCGCCCCTCCGCGAACAACTACGCCGGCGACAACTCGGGCGCCTCCAACCTCGGCCCGAACAGCGACGACCTGCTGAAGGCCGTCAACGACCGCCGCGCCGCGGCCGCCGAGTTCGACGGCGTCGACCCGGCGAGCGTCCCGGCGGACGCGCTGGAGGCCTCCGGCTCCGGCCTCGACCCGCACATCTCGGTGGCCTACGCCAAGGAGCAGGTCAACCGGGTCGCCAGGGAGCGCAAGCTCCCGGTGGAGACGGTCGCCAAGCTGGTCGACACGTACACCGAAGGCCGTTCCCTCGGTTTCCTCGGCCAGGAGGGCGTCAACGTCGTCCTCCTCAACAAGGCGATCGCGGAACAGAAGTGACAGCCCTACCGCTGGAGCTGTGAAACGGGCCGACCCGGGCGGGGCACCAACCCCCGCCCGGGTCGGCCGCCGTACACCCCGACCCCGGTGCGGGGCCGCCCTGGCAGGCCGCCCCGCAGGACACGAAAGAGCAGCGCCCATGGCCCGCGACCTCACGCCCGGCACCGGCACCCGCAGCGGCCGGCTGCGGGTGTACCTGGGTTCCGCCCCCGGGGTCGGCAAGACCTACCGGATGCTGGACGAGGCGCGGCGCAGACAGGAGCGCGGCGCCGACGTCGTGGTCGGGTACATCGAGTGCCACGGCCGCCGGCACACCGAGGGCATGCTGGCCGGCCTGGAGGTCCTGCCGCGGGTCCACCGCTCCTACCGGGAAGCCGAGTTCGAGGAGATGGACCTCGACGGCGTGCTCGCCCGCCGCCCGTCCGTCGTCCTCGTCGACGAGCTCGCGCACACCAACATCCCCGGCGGCCGCAACGCCAAGCGCTGGCAGGACGTCGAGGACCTGCTCGCCGCCGGCATCGACGTCATCAGCACCGTCAACATCCAGCACCTGGAATCGCTGAACGACGTCGTCCAGAAGATCACCGGGATCCCGCAGCGGGAGACCGTCCCGGACGAGGTGGTCCGCCGGGCCGACCAGATCGAACTCGTCGACATGGCCCCGCAGGCGCTGCGCCGCCGCATGGCCCACGGCAACGTCTACAAGGCGGAGAAGGTGGACGCCGCGCTCTCCAACTACTTCCGGGTCGGCAACCTCACCGCCCTGCGCGAACTCGCCCTGCTGTGGGTCGCCGGGCGGGTCGACGAGGGCCTGCGCGACTACCGGGCCAACCACAACATCGACCGCGTCTGGGAGACCCGCGAACGCGTCGTGGTCGCCCTCACCGGCGGCCCCGAGGGCGAGACGATCATCCGCCGCGCCGCCCGGATCGCCGACCGCACCGCCGGGGGCGACCTCCTCGCCGTCCACGTGACCAGGAGCGACGGCCTGGCCGGCGCCTCCTCCGGCGCGCTCGCCCAGCAGCGGCAGCTGGTCGAGACCCTCGGCGGCAGCTACCACGTGGTGGTCGGCGACGACATCCCCACCGCGCTGCTGGCCTTCGCCCGCGCCCACGACGCCACCCAGCTGGTCCTCGGCACCAGCCGCCGCGGCCGGATCAGCCGCTTCCTCACCGGCCCCGGCATCGGCGAGACCACCGTGGACGCGTCCGAGGACATCGACGTCCACATGGTCACCCACGAGTTCACCCGCCGCGGCCGGCTGCCCTCGCTCGGCCGGCGCCACTCCAAGCGCCGCACCATCGCCGGCTACGCGGCCGGCTTCGTGGTGCCCTGGATCCTGACCGGGATCCTCTCCCAGGCGCACCACAGCGTGAACCTCACCACCGACGCGCTGATCTTCCAGCTCGGCGTGGTCATCGTCGCCCTGCTCGGCGGCGCCACCTCGGCGCTGCTGGCCGCCGTCATCGCCTCGGTGCTGCTCAACTACTTCTTCATCCCGCCCGTCCACACCCTGACCATCACCGAGACGAACAACATCGTCGCCCTGGTGGTCTTCGCCGCCGTCGCGCTGGCCGTCTCCACCGTCGTCGACCACGCCGGCCGGCTCACCAGCCGGGCCGCCCGCGCCACCGCCGAGGCCGAGACCCTCTCCACCCTGGCGGGCAGCGTGCTGCGCGGCGCCGACGCGCTGCCCGCGCTGCTGGAGAAGTCCCGGACGGCCTTCGGCATGGACGCCGTCGCCCTGCTCTCCCGCACCGGCGGCGAGGTGCTGGCCCACTCCGAGGCCGAACACCCGGGCGAGCAGGGCGGGGAGACCACCGAGGTGCCGGTCGGCACCGACGCCGTCCTGGTCCTCACCGGCCGCCGGCTGCCCGCCGCCGACCAGCGCGTCCTCACCGCCTTCGCCGCCCACGTCGCCGCCGCCCTGGAGCGCGACCGGCTGGCCGTCGTCGCCGCCGAGGTCGAGCCGATCAAGGCCGCCGACCGGATGCGCACCGCCCTGCTCGCCGCCGTCAGCCACGACCTGCGCACCCCGCTGGCCGCCGCGCTCGCCTCGGTCGGCTCGCTGCGCAGCCCCGACGTCGAGTTCTCGCCCGAGGACCAGGCCGAACTCCTCGCCACCGCCGACGAGTCGCTGGTCAAGCTCACCCGTCTGGTCGACAACCTGCTCGACATGAGCCGCCTCCAGGCCGGCGCCCTCACCCTGCACCTCACCGAGACCCACCTCGACGAGATCCTGCCCCGGGCGCTGGACAGCCTCCCCGACCCGTACGCGCCGGTCCAGCCGCTCGACCTCGACACCGCCCCGCCGGTGCTCGCCGACCCGCCGCTGCTGGAGCGCGTCCTCGCCAACGTGATCACCAACGCGCTGCGCCACAACGCGCCCGGCGCGCCCGTCCTGGTCACCGCCAGCCACCACGCCGACCAGGTCGAGATCCGGGTGATCGACCGCGGCCCCGGCATCGCCCCCGAGGACCGGGACCGGGTCTTCCTGCCGTTCCAGCGCCTCGGCGACACCGACAACACGACCGGCGTCGGCCTCGGCCTCGCCCTCTCGCGCGGCCTCGCCGAAGCCATGGGCGGCAGCCTGGAGGTCGAGGACACCCCCGGGGGCGGCACCACCATGCTGCTCACCCTGCCCGCGGCCGCCACTCGGGAGGAGCCTGAACATGAGTGAGCGAAGCGAACGAATCATCGAGAGGTGCGTGTTTCGCGAAGCGACCGCCGAGCGAAGCGAGGTGGCCGCATGAGTGAAATTCTGATCGTCGACGACGAACCCGCTCTACTGCGGACGTTGCGGATCAACCTCAGCGCCCGGCACTACGCCGTCCGGACGGCCGCCAGCGGCGGTGAGGCGCTCGACCGCGCCGCCCGCACCAGCCCGGACGCCGTCCTGCTCGACCTCGGCCTGCCGGACGTCGACGGCATGGACGTCCTGCGCGGCCTGCGCAGCCACAGCGCGATGCCGATCATCGTGCTGTCCGGCCGCTCCGGCGCCGCCGACAAGGTGGGCGCCCTCGACGCCGGCGCCGACGACTACCTCACCAAGCCCTTCCAGATGGAGGAGCTGCTGGCCCGGCTGCGCGCGGTGCTGCGCCGGCCCTTAGGCGGCCTCCCGCTGCTCCAGCCGGTCATCGGCGACCACACCGTGGACCTCGCCGCCACCACCGTCACCGGCCCGTCCGGCCCGGTGCGGCTCACCCCGACGGAGTGGCGCATCCTCGCCCTGCTGCTCGCCAACCCGGGCCGGCTCGTGCCCGGACGGCAGATCCTGCGCGAGGTGTGGGGGCCGGCCCAGGAGGAGCGCGGCAACTACCTGCGGGTCTACCTGGCCGGGCTGCGCCGCAAGCTGGAGCGGGACCCGGCCCGGCCGCGGCACCTGATCACCGAACCGGGCATCGGGTACCGCTACGAGCCCTGACGGGACGGCCGCGTCGTCAAAGGCCCGTCAAGCCGTCAAAGGCCCGTCAAGAGGCGCCGGTTCACCGACAGGAGGGCGTCAAGGCCGGTCGGGAGCGGTCGTCCGCGGGCGTAGCGTCAGTGCTGTCCGAGCGGGCGCCGGCTCCAATGTGGGGGAGGCAGGGGCCCGCTCCCGCCGCCGCAAGGCGGCCAGCAGGTGGGGGAGGGGCGCGCAACTGTCCATTGCGCGCCCCTACGCCTTTTCCGGCCCTGCGCCTATCGGGGGACGGGACTCAGCCCCCGCCGCTGCTCCCCGACTGCCGCGGCAGCGCCAGCGCCACGGTGTCCGCGAACTCCCGTACGGCGCTGGTCCGGCTGACCACCCGCCCGCTGTGCACCACCAGCCGGCTGTGCCCGCCCGCGAGCGCCCCGGCCAGGCTGTCCCCGCGCACCGCCAGGAGCTCCGCCGGGAACCCGGCGTCCACCCGCACCGGCGGCAGCCCGAGCGCCGCCCGGGCCCGGTTCGCCACCGCGTCGTACGCCTCGTCCGGGCCCAGTGCCCCGCTCGCCGCCAGCAGGTACGCGGCCTCCAGCGGATCCGCCCGGCCGACCGGGTTCGACTGGTCCCGCAGCGTGCCGCTGCCCGCCGACAGCTCGACCCGGGCCTCCGTCAACTCCCTGAGCAGGCCGGGACGCAGGCCCGTCGGCGGGCCTTCGAGACCGGAGCAGCCGCCGTTCTGCGGCAGGCACACCACCCGCACCCCCGCGGTGGCCAGCACCGTCGCCGCGCCGCGGGCCAGCGACCCGCACGGGCCGAGCGTCACGCGCGGCTGCAGCGGAGCCAACGCGCCGACCAGGCGGGCGAGTTGGGCCGGATCGGCGGCGGTGGTGTGGAGGTCCACCGGGCAGTCCGCCTCGCGGGCGGCCTCCAGCAGCACCTGCACGTACCCGGCCGGATCCGGGTCCAGCTCCGGGCAGCCGCCGGCCGCGGTGGCGCCCAGCTTGAGCGCGTCGCGCAGCTGCGCCCGGCCGTCCGCCCCGGCCCGGCCGGTCAGCAGCCGGGGCATCGCCACCGCCTGGAGCTCGGCCAGCCCGCGCAGCGCCTGCCGGGCGGTGAGCACCGCCTCCAGCCGGCCCAGCCCGTGCACGTCGCCGATCCGGACGTGGGTGCGCTGGGCGGTGGCGCCGTAGCCGAGCGAGGTGAGCGCGGCCTCGGTGATCCGCCGGGTGAGGTCGGCGGGCGTCTCGGGCGGCGGGGTGGGCAGTGCGGCGGAGAAGGCGACGTCGTAGTGGGCGTGCGCCTCGACGGGGGCGGGCAGCAGCAGGTAGCCCTTGAGGTCGATCTTGGCTCCGGTGGTGACGGTGGGTGTGCCCGGCATGGCGGGCAGCGGGCCGAGGCTGCCCACGGTGCCGACGGCCTGGATCCGGTCGCCGCTGATCCGGACGTCCACCACCCGCCCGTCGGCCAGCCGGGCGCCGGTGAGCAGGAGGACCGGGCCGTGCCCGAGCGGGTTGGCCGCCGGGCCGGGCCCCTGGTGCGGCCCGTCGGCGGCTGCGCTGTCCATCGCCGGCTCCTTCTCGCGCTGGGGCCCGTCGGGTGGCAGGCCGTCCCGATCAATGAGGGTCGAGCCTATGGGGCCGGGGGGCGGGGCGCCGGGAGGCGGGCATTAGTCGTATCGGGTCGGGCCGCGTGGCTCGCAGGCCGCTCGAACGCGGTGCCTTGGATCGCTCGTCCGTGCACCGCGCCCACCTGCGGTCTTCGCGGCCGGATACGGATTTCACCTCTGGGCGCGGAACGTGTAATCTCTTCCTCGTTCGCCCCTATAGCTCAGTCGGTAGAGCGTCTCCATGGTAAGGAGAAGGTCTGCGGTTCGATTCCGCATGGGGGCTCTGGTGAAAAGCAGTCAGCTTCGGCTGTGCTGCGGATCACTGTGGCGGTGTAGCTCAGTTGGTAGAGCAAGCGGCTCATAATCGCTGTGTCACCGGTTCAAGTCCGGTCACCGCTACCCCGCGTAGTCGGTCGGGAGATCGCACTCCCGGTCGGCTACTCTTGTTGTGTTCTTATTCGTTGTCCAAGGAAGGCACTCCCGTGGCTGCCACCGATGTCCGCCCGAAGATCACGCTGGCCTGCGTGGAGTGCAAGGAGCGGAACTACATCACCAAGAAGAACCGGCGTAACGACCCGGACCGTCTTGAGATGAAGAAGCACTGCCCCCGCTGCAACTCGCACACCGCGCACCGCGAGACCCGCTGACCCTCCCGTAGGGCATCGGGCCTGTGTGAATCCAGGTCTCATACTCCGGGCCGCATCCCTCACTGGGTTGCGGCCCGGAGTTTTTTTCGTACCCACCGCTTCGTATCCACCGCGTCCTCGAGGAGTTGCCGCCATGGCGCTCGATCCCTCCTTCATCGGGCGGACCTATCCGCCGACCGAGCCCTACGAGGTCGGTCGCGAGAAGATCCGTGAGTTCGCCGTCGCCGTCGGTGACCACAACCCGGCCTACACCGACCCCGAGGCGGCCAAGGCGCTCGGCCACCCCGACGTGATCGCCCCGCCGACGTTCCCCTTCCTGATCACCTACCGGGCCGCGGCCCAGGTGGTCGAGGACCCGGAGCTGGGCCTGGACTTCACCCGGGTGGTCCACGGCGACCAGAAGTTCGCCTACACCCGCCCGGTGCGGGCCGGCGACCGGCTGTCGGTCGACGTGACCATCGACAACATCAAGTCGCTGGCGGGCAACGACGTGCTCACCGTCCGCGGCGAGGTGACGGACGCGACCGGCGAGCACGTGGTGACGTCGGTCATGACCCTGGTGGCCCGGGCCGCCGACGAGGCGGGGGAGTGAGCCCGATGGCGATCAGCTACGACGAGGTCGAGGTCGGCACCGAGCTGCCGGCGCAGTCCTTCCCCGTGACGCGCGACACCCTGGTGCGCTACGCGGGCGCCTCCGGCGACTTCAACCCGATCCACTGGAACGAGAAGTTCGCGCTGGAGGTCGGCCTGCCCGACGTCATCGCCCACGGCATGTTCACCATGGCCGAGGCGATCCGGGTGGTCACCGACTGGGTCGGCGACCCGGCGGCCGTGGTCGAGTACGGCGTCCGCTTCACCCGCCCGGTGCCCGTCCCGAACGACGGCGTCGGCTCGGTGATCGAGGTCTCCGGCAAGGTCGCCAAGCTCCTCGACGACCGCAGGGTCCAGGTCGACCTCGTCGCCACCTTCGGCGGCCAGAAGGTCCTCGGCATGTCCCGGGCCGTCGTCCGCCTCGGCTAGGACCCGTACCGGGTGGAAGGGGTGCCGGGCGGTGCTCCTTCCACCCGTACGCTGGGGGGCGTGCTGGTAGAAAACGACGCCCCCCTTGCCCCGCTGACCACGCTCCGGCTCGGCGGGCCGGCCCGCAGGCTGGTCACCGCGCACACCGACGACGAGGTCGTCGCCGCCGTCCGCGAGGCCGACGCGGCGGGCGAGCCGCTGCTGGTGATCGGCGGCGGCTCGAACCTGGTGATCGGCGACGCCGGCTTCCCCGGCACGGTGCTGCGGATCGCCACCACCGGCTTCGCGCTGGACGGGACGGTCCTGGAGCTGGCGGCCGGCGAGGTCTGGTCGGCGGCGGTCGAGCGGACCGTCCTCGACCACGGCCTGGCGGGCATCGAGTTCCTGGCCGGCATCCCCGGCTCGGCCGGTGCCACGCCGGTGCAGAACGTCGGCGCGTACGGCCAGGAGGTCGCGCAGACGATCACCGAGGTCGTCGCGTACGACCGCACCGCCGACGAGGTCGTCACGCTGGCGAACGACGCGTGCGGGTTCTCCTACCGGCACAGCCGCTTCAAGGCGGAGCCGGACCGCTACGTCGTGCTGCGGGTGCGCTTCGCCCTCGCGGACCACGACGGCCTCTCCAGCCCGGTGAAGTACGCCGAGGTGGCGAAGCACTTCGGCGTCGAGCAGGGCGAGCGGGTGCCGCTGGAGAAGGCCCACGACGCGGTGCTCGGGCTGCGCGCCGGCAAGGGCATGGTCCTGGACCCGGCGGACCACGACACCTGGTCGGCCGGCTCCTTCTTCACCAACCCGGTGCTCACGGCCGCGCAGTACGAGTCCTTCCGCACCCGCCCGGGCACCGGGAACGCCCCCGCCTACCCGGCGCCGGAGGGCTGCACCAAGACCTCGGCCGCGTGGCTGATCGACAAGGCCGGCTTCGGCAAGGGCTACGGCAGCGGTCCGGCCACGCTCTCCACCAAGCACACCCTGGCCCTGACCAACCGCGGCTCCGCCACCGCCGAGGACCTGCTCGCACTCGCCCGGGAGATCCGGGACGGCGTGCGGGCGGCCTTCGGGGTCGAGCTCGTCAACGAACCGGTGATGGTGGGCGTGCGGCTCTAGGACCCGTCCACGGGGCCGTGCCCGTCGGCCAGCCAGGCGTCGATGTCCGCCAGGAGCTCCTTGCGGACGGCCTCCGGCGCGCACGAGCCGCGGACGGACTGGCGGGCCAGCTCGGCGAGTTCGGCGTCGGTGAAGCCCAGCACGTCGCGGGCCAGGTCGTACTGGGCGGCCAGCCGGCTGCCGAACAGCAGCGGGTCGTCCGCGCCGAGCGCGAGCGGCACCCCGGCGTCGAACAGCTTGCGCAGCGGGACCTCGTCCGGGTGCTCGTAGACGCCCAGCGAGACGTTGGACGACGGGCAGACCTCGCAGGTGACCTGCCGGGCGGCCAGCCGCTCCATCAGCCGCGGGTCCTCGGCGGCCCGGACGCCGTGGCCGATCCGGCCCGCGCCCAGGTCGTCCAGGCAGTCCCGGACGGACTCCGGGCCGGCCAGCTCGCCGCCGTGCGGGGCGGCCAGCAGCCCGCCCCGGCGGGCGATCGCGAAGGCCCGGTCGAAGTCCCGGGCCAGGCCGCGGCGCTCGTCGTTGGAGAGGCCGAAGCCGACCACACCGTGGTCGGCGTAGCGGACGGCGAGCCGGGCCAGGGTCCGGGCGTCCATGGGGGACTTCATCCGGTTCGCCGCTACCAGCACCCGGATGCCCACGCCGGTGGCCGCGGCGGCCTGCTCGACGGCGTCGAGGATGAGTTCCAGCGCGGGGATCAGCCCACCCAGCCGGGGGGCGTACGAGGTCGGGTCGACCTGGATCTCCAGCCAGCGGGAGCCGTCCCGCCGCTCGTCCTGCGCGGTCTCCAGGACCAGCCGGCGGATGTCGGCCTCGTCCCGGAGCACCGAGCGCGCGGTGTCGTAGAGGCGCTGGAAGCGGAACCAGCCGCGTTCGTCGGTCGCCCGCAGCCTGGGCGGCTCGCCGGAGCTGAGCGCCTCCGGCAGCCGGACGCCGTGTTTGTCGGCCAGTTCCAGCAGGGTGGCCGGACGCATCGAGCCGGTGAAGTGCAGGTGCAGGTGGGCCTTCGGGAGGCCCCTGACGTCTCGCGGATTCAACAGGCGTTCCATTTGCCGATCCTGCCCTATCGGGCCCCCGAACGGGAACCGCCCTCCCTTCATCCCCCGATGGGGTGAAAGGAGGGCGGTCCGCCGGTGAACCCGGCGCGTCGGGTCGACGACGGCCGTCGGCCGGGCGTCGGCCGGTCGTCAGTCGCGGGCCTCGCCGAGCAGCTGCTGGATCCGGCCGATGCCCTCGACCAGGTCGGCGTCGCCGAGCGCGTAGGAGAAGCGCAGGTAGCCGGGGGTGCCGAAGGCCTCGCCCGGGACGGCGGCGACCTCGACCTCGTCCAGGATCAGGCTCGCCAGCTCGCCGGAGGTCTGCGGGCGCTTGCCGCGGATCTCCTTGCCGAGCAGGCCCTTGACGGACGGGTAGGCGTAGAACGCGCCCTCGGGCTCGGGGCAGACGACGCCCTCGATCTCGTTGAGCATCTTCACGATGGTCTTGCGCCGGCGGTCGAACGCGGTGCGCATCTCGTGCACGGCCGAGAGATCGCCGCTGACGGCGGCGATCGCGGCGCGCTGGGCGACGTTGGAGACGTTCGAGGTGGCGTGCGACTGCAGGTTGGTCGCGGCCTTGATGACGTCCTTCGGGCCGATCACCCAGCCCACCCGCCAGCCGGTCATCGCGTAGGTCTTGGCGACGCCGTTGACGACGATGCACTTGTCGGCCAGGCCGGGCAGCAGGGCCGGCAGCGAGGTGAAGGCCGCGTCGCCGTAGACGAGGTGCTCGTAGATCTCGTCGGTGAGCACCCACAGGCCGTGCTCCAGCGCCCAGCGGCCGATCTCCTCGGCCTCGGCCCGGGTGTACACCGCGCCGGTCGGGTTGGACGGCGAGACGAAGAGCACCACCTTGGTGTTCTCGGTGCGGGCGGCCTCCAGCTGCTCGACCGAGACCTTGTAGCCCGTGGTCTCGTCGGCGATCACCTCGACCGGGACACCGCCGGCCAGCTGGATCGACTCCGGGTAGGTGGTCCAGTACGGGGCCGGGACGATGACCTCGTCGCCCGGGTCCAGGATCGCCGCGAACGCCTCGTAGATCGCCTGCTTGCCGCCGTTGGTCACGAGCACCTGCGAGGCGTCCACCGCGTAGCCCGAGTCGCGCAGGGTCTTGGCGACGATCGCTTCCTTCAGCTCGGGCAGGCCGCCGGCCGGGGTGTAGCGGTGGTTCTTCGGGTCGCGGCAGGCCTCGACGGCCGCCTCGACGATGTAGTCCGGGGTGGGGAAGTCGGGCTCGCCGGCGCCGAAGCCGATCACCGGCCGGCCGGCCGCCTTGAGGGCCTTGGCCTTGGCGTCCACGGCGAGGGTCGCGGACTCGGCGATCGCGCCGATCCGGGCGGAGACCCGGCGGTCGGCGGGGCGGATGGAGGGGTCGGGCTGCGGGGTGGAAGCGCTCATGCCTGCATCGTCGCAGAACCGGGACGGACCGGGCAGCGCGGTTTCACCATCCGTACGGGCCCGTCCGAATCGCGGCCGCGGATGATCGGACGGTGATCATGCGGGCATGCCGGACATAAGCCGGGCGACCGGTGCTCCGGCGAGAAGAGGTTCGACCAAACAGCCCCGGACCACGTACACTCACTGCTCGACGGCCACCGAAAACAACCGGAGCTTTCACCGCATGTGCAGACAGCGGCGGGAGATGCGGTAGGTTGGTCGCTACCGGAGCCGCGAGGCACCGTAGGGCAATAGCTCAATTGGTAGAGCACCGGTCTCCAAAACCGGCGGTTGGGGGTTCAAGTCCCTCTTGCCCTGCTGCTTGACCCGTATTCAGCCCGTTCGCTCCACAGAGCGAGCGGGCTTGATGCGGAGAGGGCACCGATCAGCACCGCTTTAGCCGGCTAGCACGTGCCCGACCGGGTGCGCAGGTGATGCTCGGCAGGACCCGGATTCAGGTGAGGACGAGTGACGGAGACCACGGGCTCCACCGCAACGCCTGAGAGCGGCAACCCCGAGGGTGCCGACGGCGCTGCCGAGAACGCGCCCGCCGAGGGCGAGGAGAAGGCGCTCTCGCGCCGCGACCGCAAGCGCGCCAAGCGTTCGGGCGACAAGTCCGGCAAGCGGGCCAAGAAGGGCCTGTTCGCCCGGATCGGCCTGTTCTACCGCCAGATCATCGCCGAGCTGCGCAAGGTCGTCTGGCCCACCCGCGGCGAGCTCACCAGCTACACCACCGTCGTGGTCACCTTCGTCGTGGTCATGATGGCCCTGGTGGCCGGTCTGGACTACGGCTTCTCCAAGCTCAGCCTGCTGGTCTTCGGCTGACCGAGCCGACCGCCTTCGAAAAGCTTCCCGACCCGGGCCGATACTTCGGCCCGGGTCGAGCTGTCTGCGCCGCACGTACACGGCCGCTACCGTTGACTCGGTACTGTTGAAGTCTCCGGACATCCACCTGGCGCCCGCGCGAGCGGGGCGCGCGGGCGGCCGTAGCGGAGCGCGCCACCTTCACCATCTCCAGGAAAGAAGCAGCCACCGTGTCTGAGTCCCCCCTGTACGACGCCGACGAGACCGTCCGCGAGGCGGATGTCGCCGCCGAGCTGGACGCGGCCGAGCTGGCTGACGACGCAGCGTCCGCCGAGCAGATCGTGGACGCCGTGGACGGCGACGAGGACGAGGTCGAGGCGTTCGACGAGGCCGAGGCCGGCGAGCCCGCCGAGGAGGCCGCGCTGCACGTGGAGACCGTCGAGGAGCCCGCCGCCGAGGTCGAGGAGGCCGAGGAGGAGGCCGCCGAGGTCGAGGAGGCCGTCGAGGTCGACCCGGTCGCCAAGTTCCGCGAGGACCTGCGCTTCATGCCCGGCGAGTGGTACGTGATCCACACCTACGCCGGCTACGAGAACCGGGTGAAGCAGAACCTGGAGCAGCGCGCCGTCTCGCTGAACGTCGAGGAGTACATCTTCCAGGCCGAGGTGCCGCAGGAGGAGGTCGTCCAGATCAAGAACGGCGACCGCAAGACCATCCGCCAGAACAAGCTCCCCGGCTACGTCCTGGTGCGCATGGACCTCACCCCCGAGTCCTGGGGCGTCGTGCGCAACACCCCCGGTGTCACCGGCTTCGTGGGCAACGCCTACGACCCGTACCCGCTGACCCTGGACGAGGTCGTCAAGATGCTCGCCCCGGACGTCGAGCGCCAGGCGGCCAAGGAGGCCGGCAAGCCCTCGCCGGTCAAGCCCAGCGAGATCCAGGTCCTGGACTTCGAGGTCGGCGACTCGGTCACCGTCACCGACGGCCCGTTCGCGACCCTCCAGGCGACCATCAACGAGATCAACCCCGACTCGAAGAAGGTCAAGGGCCTGGTCGAGATCTTCGGCCGGGAGACCCCGGTCGAGCTGTCCTTCGACCAGATCCAGAAGAACTAGTCGTACGGTCTTCGGATTCGGGGCGGGGCCGACGGCCCCGCCCCGAATCCGTTTTGGTCCAGCGGCGCGGACGCGTTAGCCTGGTTCGATGTGTGTGCTGGCGACCGGGTGTCGCCCCGGTTCCGCACGCACCAGCAATCACCTCTCGGAAGGACCCGGAGAGACATGCCTCCCAAGAAGAAGAAGGTCACGGGGCTTATCAAGCTCCAGATCAACGCCGGCGCGGCCAACCCGGCTCCGCCGGTCGGCCCCGCGCTGGGCCAGCACGGCGTCAACATCATGGAGTTCTGCAAGGCCTACAACGCTGCGACCGAGTCGCAGCGCGGCATGATCGTGCCGGTGGAGATCACGGTCTACGACGACCGTTCCTTCACCTTCATCACGAAGACGCCGCCGGCCGCGCGCCTCATCCTGAAGGCCGCCGGTATCGACAAGGGCTCCAGCGAGCCGCACAAGACCAAGGTCGCCAAGCTCACCAGCGCCCAGGTCCGCGAGATCGCCACGACCAAGATGCCCGACCTCAACGCCAACGACCTGGACGCGGCGGAGAAGATCATCGCCGGCACCGCCCGGTCGATGGGCATCACCGTCGAGGGCTGACCAGCCCCGTCCCGTCAGGGACAAACCGGCTCAGCCGTCCCTGTGGTAGGGCCTGCGCAGGTCCGTCGAATACCACAACTCCAATCACCATTCAGGAGCAGCAGTGAAGCGCAGCAAGGCTCTGAAGGCCGCGGACGCTCAGGTCGACCGCGAGCGCCTTTACGCCCCCCTCGAGGCCGTCCGCCTCGCCAAGGCGACCAGCACCACCAAGTTCGACGGCACCGTCGAGGTCGCCATGCGTCTGGGCGTCGACCCGCGCAAGGCCGACCAGATGGTCCGCAGCACCGTGATCCTCCCGCACGGCACCGGTAAGACCGCTCGGGTCCTGGTCTTCGCGACCGGCGAGCGTGCCGAGGCCGCGCGTGCTGCGGGCGCCGACATCGTCGGCTCCGACGAGCTCATCGACGAGGTCGCCAAGGGCCGCCTCGACTTCGACGCCGTCGTCGCCACCCCGGACCTCATGGGCAAGGTCGGCCGCCTGGGCCGCGTGCTCGGTCCCCGTGGCCTGATGCCGAACCCGAAGACCGGCACCGTGACCCCGGACGTCGCCAAGGCCGTCAACGAGATCAAGGGCGGCAAGATCGAGTTCCGCGTCGACAAGCACTCGAACCTGCACTTCATCATCGGTAAGGCCTCCTTCACCGACGAGCAGCTGGTCGAGAACTACGCCGCCGCGCTGGACGAGGTGCTCCGCGCCAAGCCGTCCGCCGCCAAGGGCCGCTACATCAAGAAGACCGCGTTCTCGACCACCATGGGCCCCGGCATCCAGGTGGACCCGAACCGCACCCGCAACCTCCTCGTCGAGGAAGACCCGGCCGCGGTCTGAGCCACAGCGCTCCAGAGCAGTCCGTCACGGCGGGCCCGTACTCCCCTCGCGGGGAGTACGGGCCCGCCGTCGTTGCGTTGTCGGGCGCGTCGTACGCTCGGCCGGTCGGATCATGTGACCGACTCGTGTCGACCGCCGGAGTGTGCCGTGCTGCCGTCCGCCCACCGCCTCGCCGCCCTCGGGGCCGTCCTGCTCCTGCTCGGTGGCACCACCGGGTGCAGCCTGCTGGCCGTCCCGGACGCCCGGACCCCGGGCAACGTCGCGGCGGCGGTCCCGCCCAGGCAGGTGGTGCTCGCGGCGGCCCAGGCGCTCGACGACGCCGGCGGGGCCCGGATCGACGTCGTGACCGAGGGCCCGGCCGGGCGCCGCACCGCGAGCGGCACGCTGGTCTGGGGCGACCGGGACGAGACCGACCTGAGCGTCACCGACGAGCTGGGCACCGGGCGGCTGACCGGCCGCGACGGCGAGTTCGACCTCGTCTACCAGGGCGGCGCGGCCAAGCACGCGGACCGTACGGGCGCCGAGTCGCTGGACCCGCGCGCGGGCGCCTCGCCCGGCGGGTACGCGGGCGGCTGGACGACCTGGCTGATCAGCACTCCGGGCAGCACGGCGTACACGATGGTCCAGGCCGGGGCGCTCGGTTCGCTCGGCGCCGAGCAGCTGGCCGGGACGACGGTCGCGCACTACCAGGGCGCGGCGCCGGTGGCCGACTACTTCGGCGCGGACAAGGACTTCTCGGCCGAGCGGCTCGCCGGGGTGCTCGCCTACTACCGCGGGCTCGGGGTCACCACGATCGGGTTCGACGTGTGGGTGGGGCCGGGCAACCGGCTGCTGCGGTTGCGCGAGACGGCCAGGGGGAGCGGTGGAACCGTGGTGACCACGACGGACGTCTCCGCCCCCGGGGAGGGAGAGGGAACGCCCGCCCCGACGGGCTGACGGGCGCGCGGACATCCCCGCGTGCCGGTTCTGGCGATCCGTTAGAGTCCGCCTGAGCGAGGGCCGAAAATCGGCTCTTCAGCGGATCGTTTCGGATCTTACGGGGGGACTCCCATGCGTGCTGTGCGTCTCGCTTCGGCCGTTGTCACGGCCGCCGTGCTGGTGGGGGGCGTGACCGCCTGCGGCAGCAGTGCCAAGAGCGCGGCCGACACCAAGGGCGGTGACACCAAGGCCGCGGGCGACGCCGTCGCCGGGGCCCTGGGCGGGGACCCGAAGGCCGCGCTGGCCGCCTCCGCGCTGGTGATGCAGAAGGCCGGCAACGGCAAGGTCACCATGGTCGCCCCGGACGGCTCCACCCACACCGGCGGCAGCGGCGACGCCGACTGGAAGGACCCGGGCAAGACGTCCGTGGACCTCACCGGTGAGATGGACACCAAGAAGCTGCGCATCCGGGTGGTCGGGACCGACGTCTACCTCGGCGGCGGGGACGCCGAGGCCGCGGCGCTCGGCGGCAAGCACTGGGTGAAGATGCCCGCCGGCAACGAGATGGGCGACGGCCTCCTGCTGATGACCCAGATGCTCAACCCGGTCGTCCAGCTGACCCTGGCCGCGGCGAACAAGCCGACCAAGGTCGGCCAGGAGGCCGTCGAGGGCACCCAGGCCACCCACATCCGCTCGGTGGAGGACACCTCCACCATGGTGGCCGGCATGACCGGGCTCAGCCCGGAGCAGCGCCAGGCCGTCCAGAAGTCGCTGGAGCAGGACGGCAAGACCATCACCGTCGACCTCTGGCTCGACGCCAAGCAGCAGCTGGTGCAGCTCCAGGAGTTCGGCGACAAGAACGGCGAGCACGACGCCGTCACCGTCAAGTACACGGGTCTCGGCGGCGCGGCGAAGATCGCGGCGCCCGCCGCGGCGGACCTCGGCAACCCGGCCGACATCCTCAAGCTGCTCGGCTGAGCCGCCCGACCACCGCACGGGGAGCCCATCGGGCTCCCCGCTCGGCAAGCTCCTGACGCCCCTCACCGGCGGCCGGTCGGCCCCGTACCGCTCCACCCGGGACGCGATGTACCTGCGCCTCGGCGGTCAGGCCGTCGGTGCCATGGGAGGGCGGCACCGGTTGCACTACGACAAGGCGGTCATGGCGAAGGTCTCCGGGGGGGACGGCCGACCGGCTCGTGGTCAAGCGCGTCGAGCAGGGCGCCACCAAGAACGGCGCGTTCAGGGTCACCGTCACATACTCGGACTACGGCACCCCGGTGACCGCCCCCGCTCCGGACCCCGCCGACACGGTGGAGCCGTCCGAGCCGGCGGCGCTGGACACGGGGGGCGCCGCGGGCTGGCCCGGGCCCGGGTGGCATGGTGGCCGGAACAGCGAGGCCGCCGCGGCGGCGACCGCGGCGGAAGGGCGACCGGGGCGAAAGGGGACAGCGATGGCGGGACGGCGGCGGCTGACGGCCGTGGCGGTCGTCGTGCTGCTGGCGAGCGGGCTGAGCGCGTGCGGCGGTGGCGGCGACGCCGGGCCGACGCCCACCGGCAGCCCGACCCCGACCAGCGCCTCCCCGACGGGGCCGGCCAAGCCGACCGACCGCTCGCCGCACGGCGTCCTGCTCTCCGCCGAGCTGGCCATGCAGACCGCCCGCCGGGCCAAGGTCAGCTACCGGCTGGGGGCCGACGCCGGCGCCGGGCCGCTGTTCTGGCAGCCCAAGACGGCGCTGCAGATCAAGCGGTCCACCCCGGCCGACGCCGAGCAGCTGATCGTCGTGGACACCGTCGCCTACCAGGGCGGCGACGCGGCCACCGCGGCCCGTCAGGGCGGCAAGCACTGGGAGCGCTTCTCCACGCCGCCGGGCCCGGACGGCCACAAGGAGGTCCCGTACGCGGGGCTGATCGACCTGCTGAACCCGGTCGAGGCGCTGACCGCCGCGACCGCGGACGGCGTGGAGCCGCGGTTCGTCGCCGAGGAGAAGTTCGAGGACTCGACCGTCGAGCACTACCAGGTGACGACGACCGCGGAGAAGTACGCGGCCGCCCAGACCCAGCTGAGCCAGTCCCGCCGGGACGGGCTGCGGGCGGCGCTCGCCCCCGGCGGCTCGCTCTCGCTGACCCTGGACCTGTGGCTGAACGACAAGGACCAGCTGGTCAAGCTCCAGCGCACCGGTACCGGGGACTCCGGCCGGGCGGACGACTCGGTGCTCTACACCGACCTCGCCGGCGCCCTGCTCTCCGTCCAGGCCCCTGCCGAGACCGACACCGTGGACACCGGGACGCGCACGGTGTCCCCGCTGGCCCGCTGAGCTCCCGGCGTTCCGGGGCGATTTGCCCCGGACAGCGGAGTCCGGTTACTGTTGCCGAAGCCAAAGACCGCTGGTTGTCGCCACGCTCTCGTCAGGGAGCCGGTGACCGAAGGATCTGCGCCCCGTGCGCAGGCAGCCCGCGCAGGTGTGTCTGGAGCTTCGACTTCCGGGTCCGCGTTCGCGCGAATGCCCGTCGAGGTCGCTACGAGCCCCGTGCGCCTGCGCACCGGGGCTCATTGCATTTTCCGCAAGAGCTTTCCTTCCGTCCGGTCGGTTCGAGGTGTGAATGGTCGACTTTCGCGGTCGGCCGGACTTCGACATCACGGAAGGAGGCGTAAGCCTATGGCCAGGCCCGACAAGGCTGCCGCCGTCGCCGAGATCACGGACAAGTTCCGTGGCTCCTCCGCGGCGCTGCTGACCGAGTACCGCGGTCTCTCGGTGAAGCAGGTCAAGACCCTGCGTCGCTCGCTCGGCGACAACGCCGAGTACGCCGTGGTGAAGAACACGCTGACCAAGATCGCGGCCAATGAGGCCGGGATCTCCGAGCTGGACGACCTGTTCAACGGTCCGACGGCTGTCGCCTTCGTCACCGGTGACCCGGTGGAGTCGGCGAAGGCTCTGCGTGACTTCGCCAAGGAGAACCCCGCTCTCATCATCAAGGGCGGTGTCCTTGACGGTAAGGCGCTGTCCGCCGATGAGATCAAGAAGCTCGCGGACCTCGAGTCCCGCGAGGTGCTGCTCGCCAAGCTGGCGGGTGCCCTGAAGGCCAAGCAGTCCCAGGCTGCCGCGCTCTTCCAGGCCCTGCCGTCGAAGCTCGTCCGCACTGTGGACGCGCTGCGCGACAAGGTCGAGCAGGGCGGTGCCGGTACGCCGGCTCCCGCCGCCGAGGACGCCGCCGCCGAGTAATTCGGCAGGCTCACGCCTCGCTGCGGGCCCGTGCCCGCCCAACCCGTACATACGGCACCACCTGCCGATTTAGTGGAAGGACGCCATCATGGCGAAGCTGTCCCAGGACGAGCTGCTCGCGCAGTTCGAGGAGCTCACCCTCATCGAGCTCGCTGCCTTCGTGAAGGCCTTCGAGGAGAAGTTCGACGTCACCGCCGCCGCCCCGGTCGCCGTTGCCGCCGCCGGTGGCCCGGCCGCCGTTGAGGCCGTCGAGGAGCAGGACGAGTTCGACGTCATCCTCGATGGTGCCGGCGACAAGAAGATCCAGGTCATCAAGGAGGTGCGCACCCTGACCTCCCTCGGCCTGAAGGAGGCCAAGGACCTCGTTGACACCGCTGGTGCCAAGGTCCTGGAGAAGGTTGCCAAGGACGTTGCCGAGAAGGCCAAGGCCGCCCTCGAGGGTGCCGGCGCCAAGGTCACCGTCAAGTGATCTCGGGCCCCCTCCGAGGGGGCTCCGGGCCGGGCCGATCACCCTTGCGGGTGGTCGGCCCGGCCTTTTCGCGTTCCCGGCCGCAGGTCGGGACCACCGGTGTGGCCCATCGCTCACTCGGCACTGTCGGTGCCGGGGGGTATGGTGATCACCGTCATCGGGAGTAGCCCCCACCACGGCTTCTGTAACGCCGGAGGGGTTCCGATCGATGGACAGGGCGAGGTCCGCGCCGGAGGCGGGGCCCTTGACGAACCTGGCGCGGCGCGCGATTCTCAAGGCGCGAGTCCCCCCGGTTGGTTTGCGGCTGGATGCATAACCAGCGGCTCCGGCGGGAAGTGACTCCACGTGAGTTGAGCGGCCCGGCTCGGTCCGGGCCGGTGCAGTGCCCAGAGCAGTACCGGCGAGCGCCCGCGCCCGCCGGCTACCGGGAGGAGTCTCCGATTCGGTTTCCGAATCAGAGCTGGACAGCAGTGTGCCCTTTGGCTACACTGTCCCTTTGCGCTGCCTGTTAGCTGCTCCGTGACTCGTCGCCCGGAGTTTGCGTTGCCCTGAAGGGGTCTGGCACCACCTCCGCAAAGCGGCTCTGACCTGGGACTTCGGTCCCGGCGGAGGCCAGTGGCGAGGGAGGCGGGACCAAGCCCATGCAGGCCCGGCTGGTACGCGCGTAGTGAGCTCCGAGCCCTCGGAAGGACCCCCCTCTTGGCCGCGCCGCGCAACGCCTCGAACAATTCCGCCGCATCCACCGCCCCGCTCCGCGTCTCCTTCGCGAAGATCAAGGAGCCCCTCGAGGTCCCCAACCTCCTGGCCCTGCAGACCGAGAGCTTTGACTGGCTGCTCGGCAACGCGGCCTGGAAGTCCCGGGTCGAGGCGGCGCTGGAGAACGGTCAGGACGTCCCCACCAAGTCCGGTCTGGAGGAGATCTTCGAGGAGATCTCCCCGATCGAGGACTTCAGCGGGTCGATGTCCCTGACCTTCCGCGACCACCGTTTCGAGCCGCCGAAGAACTCGATTGACGAGTGCAAGGACCGTGACTTCACGTACGCGGCCCCGCTCTTCGTCACGGCCGAGTTCACCAACAACGAGACCGGTGAGATCAAGTCTCAGACGGTCTTCATGGGCGACTTCCCGCTCATGACCCACAAGGGCACGTTCGTGATCAACGGCACCGAGCGTGTCGTCGTGTCGCAGCTGGTCCGTTCCCCGGGTGTGTACTTCGACTCCACCCTGGACAAGGTCTCCGACAAGGACATCTACTCCTGCAAGGTCATCCCCTCGCGTGGTGCCTGGCTGGAGATGGAGATCGACAAGCGCGACATGGTCGGCGTCCGCATCGACCGCAAGCGCAAGCAGTCCGTCACCGTGCTGCTGAAGGCGCTCGGCTGGACCAACGAGATGATTCTCGAGGAGTTCGGCGAGTACGAGTCCATGCGCAACACCCTGGAGAAGGACCACACCCAGGGCCAGGACGACGCGCTGCTGGACATCTACCGCAAGCTGCGTCCGGGCGAGCCGCCGACGCGCGAGGCCGCGCAGACGCTTCTGGAGAACCTGTACTTCAACCCGAAGCGCTACGACCTCGCGAAGGTCGGCCGCTACAAGGTGAACCGGAAGCTGGGCAACGCCGAGTCGCTGGACTCCGGCGTGCTCACCGAGCCCGACATCATCGGTGCGATCAAGTACCTGGTGAAGCTGCACGCCGGTGAGACCGAGTGGAACGACGAGACCGGCCGCGACATCGTGGTCGAGGTCGACGACATCGACCACTTCGGCAACCGCCGCCTGCGCAACGTCGGCGAGCTCATCCAGAACCAGGTCCGTACGGGTCTCGCCCGTATGGAGCGCGTCGTGCGCGAGCGCATGACCACCCAGGACGTCGAGGCGATCACGCCGCAGACCCTGATCAACATCCGGCCGGTCGTCGCCTCCATCAAGGAGTTCTTCGGCACCAGCCAGCTGTCGCAGTTCATGGACCAGACGAACCCGCTGTCGGGCCTGACCCACAAGCGCCGTCTGTCCGCCCTCGGTCCCGGTGGTCTCTCCCGTGAGCGCGCCGGCTTCGAGGTCCGTGACGTGCACCCCTCGCACTACGGGCGCATGTGTCCGATCGAGACCCCCGAAGGCCCGAACATCGGTCTGATCGGGTCGCTCGCCTCGTACGGCCGGGTCAACGCGTTCGGCTTCATCGAGACCCCGTACCGCAAGGTCGTCGACGGTGTCGTCACCGAGCAGGTGGACTACCTCACCGCCGACGAGGAGGACCGCTACGTCATCGCCCAGGCGAACGCCCCGCTGACCGCGGACCTGCACTTCGCCGAGCCTCGCGTCCTGGTCCGCCGCCGTGGCGGCGAGATCGACTACATCCCGGGCTCCGAGATCGACTACATGGACGTCTCGCCGCGCCAGATGGTGTCGGTCGCGACCGCCATGATCCCGTTCCTCGAGCACGACGACGCCAACCGCGCGCTCATGGGCTCGAACATGATGCGCCAGGCGGTGCCGCTGCTGAAGAGCGAGGCCCCGCTGGTCGGCACCGGCATGGAGTACCGCTGCGCCGTCGACGCCGCCGACGTCATCACCGCCGAGAAGGCCGGTGTCGTCCAGGAGGTCTCGGCCGACTACGTCACCGTGGCGAACGACGACGGCACCTACACCACGTACCGCGCCGCCAAGTTCACCCGCTCGAACCAGGGCACCGCCTTCAACCAGAAGGTGCTCGTGGACGAGGGCGCCCGGGTCGAGACCGGCCAGGTCCTGGCCGACGGCCCGTGCACCGACGAGGGCGAGATGGCCCTCGGCAAGAACCTGCTCGTGGCGTTCATGTCGTGGGAGGGTCACAACTACGAGGACGCGATCATCCTGTCGCAGCGCCTCGTGCAGGACGACGTCCTCTCCTCGATCCACATCGAGGAGCACGAGGTCGACGCCCGTGACACCAAGCTCGGCCCCGAGGAGATCACCCGGGACATCCCGAACGTCTCCGAGGAGGTCCTCGCCGACCTCGACGAGCGCGGCATCATCCGCATCGGCGCCGACGTCGTCACCGGCGACATCCTGGTCGGCAAGGTCACCCCGAAGGGCGAGACCGAGCTGACCCCCGAGGAGCGCCTGCTCCGCGCGATCTTCGGTGAGAAGGCCCGTGAGGTCCGCGACACCTCGCTGAAGGTCCCGCACGGTGAGTCCGGCAAGGTCATCGGCGTCCGCGTCTTCGACCGCGAAGAGGGCGACGAGCTGCCCCCGGGCGTCAACCAGCTGGTCCGCGTCTACGTGGCCCAGAAGCGCAAGATCACCAACGGTGACAAGCTCGCCGGCCGTCACGGCAACAAGGGCGTCATCTCCAAGATCCTGCCGGTCGAGGACATGCCGTTCCTGGAGGACGGCACCCCGGTCGACATCATCCTCAACCCGCTGGGCGTCCCGTCCCGAATGAACCCCGGGCAGGTCCTGGAGATTCACCTCGGGTGGCTCGCCAAGCAGGGCTGGGACGTCTCCGGCCTCGCCGACGAGTGGGCCCAGCGCCTGCAGGCGATCGGCGCCGACACCGTCCAGGGCGGCACCAACCTCGCCACCCCGGTCTTCGACGGCGCCCGCGAGGACGAGATCACCGGCCTGCTGGACAACACCACGCTCACCCGTGACGGCGAGCGCCTGGTGAACTCCACCGGTAAGGCCCGCCTGTTCGACGGCCGCTCCGGCGAGCCGTTCCCGATGCCGGTCTCGGTCGGCTACATGTACATCCTCAAGCTGCACCACCTGGTCGACGACAAGCTGCACGCCCGTTCGACCGGTCCGTACTCGATGATCACCCAGCAGCCGCTCGGTGGTAAGGCGCAGTTCGGTGGTCAGCGCTTCGGTGAGATGGAGGTGTGGGCCCTCGAGGCGTACGGCGCGGCCTACGCGCTGCAGGAGCTGCTCACCATCAAGTCCGACGACGTGCTCGGCCGCGTGAAGGTCTACGAGGCCATCGTCAAGGGCGAGAACATCCCCGAGCCCGGCATTCCCGAGTCCTTCAAGGTCCTCATCAAGGAAATGCAGTCGCTCTGCCTCAACGTGGAGGTGCTGTCCTCGGACGGCCAGTCCATCGAGATGCGGGACTCCGACGAGGACGTCTTCCGCGCCGCCGAGGAGCTCGGCATCGACCTGTCCCGGCGCGAGCCGAGCAGCGTCGAAGAGGTCTGACGGAGGTTGGGCCGGCCCGCTGACCGGGCCGGCCCGCCCCCAGGCCCCCCTCAGACCACATGAACGACTCTCGACTTACGAAAGAGGGCTTGACGACCAGTGCTTGACGTCAACTTCTTCGACGAGCTCCGCATCGGCCTGGCCACCGCCGACGACATCCGCCAGTGGTCGCACGGCGAGGTCAAGAAGCCGGAGACCATCAACTACCGCACCCTGAAGCCCGAAAAGGACGGACTCTTCTGCGAGAAGATCTTCGGCCCCACCCGGGACTGGGAGTGCTACTGCGGTAAGTACAAGCGCGTCCGCTTCAAGGGCATCATCTGCGAGCGCTGCGGCGTCGAGGTGACCCGCGCCAAGGTGCGCCGCGAGCGGATGGGCCACATCGAGCTGGCCGCCCCGGTCACCCACATCTGGTACTTCAAGGGTGTGCCGTCCCGCCTCGGCTACCTGCTCGACCTGGCGCCGAAGGACCTCGAGAAGGTCATCTACTTCGCCGCCTACATGATCACCTGGGTCGACGACGAGCGCCGTCAGCGCGACCTGCCGTCGCTGGAGGCGCACGTCTCCGTCGAGCGCCAGCAGATCGAGAACCGCCGCGACGCCGACCTCGAAGGCCGCGCCAAGAAGGCCGAGACCGACCTGGCCGAGCTGGAGGCCGAGGGCGCCAAGGCCGACGTGCGCCGCAAGGTGCGCGAGAGCGCCGAGCGCGAGATGAAGCAGCTGCGCGACCGCGCGCAGCGCGAGCTCGACCGCCTCGACGAGGTGTGGGCCCGCTTCAAGAACCTCAAGGTCCAGGACCTCGAGGGCGACGAGCTGCTCTACCGCGAGCTGCGCGACCGCTTCGGCACCTACTTCTCCGGCTCGATGGGCGCGGCGGCCCTCAAGGACCGCCTGGAGACCTTCGACCTGGCGGAGGAGTCCGAGCGCCTGCGCGAGATCATCCGCACCGGCAAGGGCCAGAAGAAGACCCGTGCGCTCAAGCGCCTCAAGGTCGTCTCCGCGTTCCTGCAGACCACCAACAAGCCCAACGGCATGGTGCTGGACTGCGTCCCGGTCATCCCGCCGGACCTGCGTCCGATGGTGCAGCTGGACGGTGGCCGCTTCGCGACCTCCGACCTGAACGACCTGTACCGCCGCGTCATCAACCGCAACAACCGCCTGAAGCGCCTGCTCGACCTCGGTGCCCCCGAGATCATCGTGAACAACGAGAAGCGCATGCTCCAGGAGGCCGTCGACGCGCTGTTCGACAACGGCCGCCGCGGCCGTCCGGTCACCGGTCCGGGCAACCGCCCGCTGAAGTCCCTCAGCGACATGCTGAAGGGCAAGCAGGGTCGTTTCCGCCAGAACCTCCTCGGCAAGCGAGTCGACTACTCGGCCCGTTCGGTCATCGTCGTCGGCCCGCAGCTCAAGCTGCACCAGTGCGGTCTGCCGAAGGCCATGGCGCTGGAGCTCTTCAAGCCGTTCGTGATGAAGCGCCTGGTGGACCTGAACCACGCGCAGAACATCAAGTCGGCCAAGCGCATGGTCGAGCGCGCCCGCCCGGTCGTGTGGGACGTGCTCGAAGAGGTCATCGCCGAGCACCCGGTCCTGCTGAACCGTGCGCCCACCCTGCACCGCCTCGGCATCCAGGCCTTCGAGCCGCAGCTGGTCGAGGGCAAGGCCATCCAGATCCACCCGCTCGTCTGCACCGCGTTCAACGCGGACTTCGACGGTGACCAGATGGCCGTCCACCTGCCGCTCTCCGCGGAGGCGCAGGCCGAGGCCCGCATCCTGATGCTGTCCTCGAACAACATCCTGAAGCCGGCCGACGGTCGCCCCGTCACCATGCCGACCCAGGACATGGTGCTCGGTCTGTTCTTCCTGACCTCGGACCGCGACAACGTGAAGGGCGCCGGCCGCACCTTCTCGTCGACCGCCGAGGCGATCATGGCCTTCGACGCCCGCGAGCTGGACGTCCAGGCCCCGATCGAGCTGCGCCTCGGCGCCGGCACCGTCCCGCCGCGCGGCTGGACCGCCCCGGTGGACGAGGACGGCCAGTCGACCTGGTTCGAGGGCGAGCCCTTCCGCCTGGGCACCACCCTGGGCCGCGCGCTCTTCAACGAGCTGCTGCCCGAGGACTACCCGTTCGTCGACTACGAGGTGGGCAAGAAGCAGCTCTCCGCGATCGTCAACGACCTGGCGGAGCGCTACCCCAAGGTCGTCGTCGCGGCGACCCTGGACAACCTGAAGTCGGCCGGCTTCCACTGGTCGACCCGCTCGGGTGTCACCGTCTCGATCTCCGACGTCGTCGTCCCGCCGAACAAGCCCCAGATCCTGGAGGGCTACGAGGCGAAGGCGGAGAAGGTCCAGCGTCAGTACGAGCGCGGCCTGATCACCAACGACGAGCGCAAGCAGGAGCTCATCGGCATCTGGACCCAGGCGACCAACGAGGTCGCCGAGGCCATGAACGAGAACTTCCCGAAGACGAACCCCATCTTCATGATGGTCGACTCGGGTGCTCGTGGAAACATGATGCAGATGCGCCAGATCGCCGGTATGCGTGGTCTGGTGTCGAACGCCAAGAACGAGACCATCCCGCGACCCATCAAGGCGTCGTTCCGTGAGGGTCTCACCGTGCTGGAGTACTTCATCTCCACCCACGGTGCCCGTAAGGGTCTGGCCGACACCGCCCTCCGTACCGCCGACTCCGGCTACCTCACCCGTCGTCTGGTCGACGTCTCCCAGGACGTCATCATTCGCGAGGAGGACTGCGGCACCGAGCGCGGCCTGAAGCTGTCGATCGGCTCCGTGGGCGCCGACGGCGTGCTGCGCAAGGCCGACGACGTCGAGACCAGCGTCTACGCCCGCATGCTCGCCGAGGACATCACGGTCGACGGCAAGCTCCTCGCCACCGCCAACACCGACCTCGGTGACGTGCTGATGGCCGAGCTGATCCGCCACGGCATCGCCGAGGTCAAGGTCCGCTCGATCCTGACCTGTGAGTCCGCCGTCGGCACCTGTGCCTTCTGCTACGGCCGTTCGCTGGCCACCGGCAAGCTGGTCGACATCGGTGAGGCGGTCGGCATCATCGCCGCCCAGTCCATCGGTGAGCCCGGTACCCAGCTGACCATGCGTACCTTCCACACCGGTGGTGTGGCCGGTGACGACATCACCCAGGGTCTGCCGCGTGTCGTCGAGCTCTTCGAGGCCCGTACCCCCAAGGGTGTGGCCCCGATCTCGGAGGCCACCGGCCGGGCGCGGATCGAGGACACCGAGAAGACCCGCAAGATCGTCATCACGCCGGACGACGGCACCGACGAGATCGCGTACCCGGTGTCCAAGCGCGTGAAGCTGCTCGTCAGCGAGGGCGAGGCGGTCGAGGTCGGCCAGAAGCTGACCATGGGTGCCACCAACCCGCACGACGTCCTGCGCATCATGGGCCAGCGTGCCGTCCAGATCCACCTGGTCGCCGAGGTCCAGAAGGTCTACAACTCGCAGGGCGTGTCGATCCACGACAAGCACATCGAGATCATCATCCGGCAGATGCTCCGCCGCGTGACGATCATCGAGTCGGGCGACGCCGAGCTGCTCCCGGGCGAGCTCGTCGAGCGCGGCCGCTTCGAGACCGAGAACCGTCGTGTGGTCTCCGAGGGCGGTCACCCCGCCTCCGGCCGTCCGCAGCTGATGGGTATCACCAAGGCCTCGCTGGCCACCGAGTCCTGGCTGTCGGCCGCCTCCTTCCAGGAGACGACCCGGGTCCTCACCGACGCGGCGATCCACGCCAAGTCGGACCCGCTGCTGGGCCTCAAGGAGAACGTCATCCTCGGTAAGCTCATCCCGGCCGGTACGGGTCTGCCCCGCTACCGCAACATCCGGGTCGAGCCGACCGAGGAGGCCAAGGCCGCCATGTACTCGGCCGTCGGCTACGACGACTACGACCTGTCGCCCTTCGGCGCCGGCTCCGGCCAGGCGGTTCCGCTGGACGACTACGACTACGGCCCGTACACCGGCTGAGTCGAGCAGCACTGATCGCAGGGCGGTCACCCCTCACGGGGTGGCCGCCCTGCGGCGTTTCCGGGCCCGGATCCCCCGTGCGGGGGAGTGGCGAGGACCGCTCCGGGGAGGGAGGCGGGGGAGGGGGCCGCTGCGCGAGTCTTCTCGGTGTCGGGATGACGGGCTTGCGAAGGGGGCCGGGAATGAAGCGGGTACTGGGTGCGGTGGCGATCACGGGGGCCGTGCTGTTCGGGATGTCGGCGTGCCTGCCGTTCGGGGGCGGCGACGACGAGCACCGCACGGTGAGCTACGGCGTCACGGACGGCGTCCGGGAGCTGGTGGTCGAGGGGCACACCGGCGGGGTCGTCGTCACGGGCGGCGGCACCGCGGTCCAGGTGACCGAGAAGCAGAACTACAAGGGGGACGCGCCGCGCACCACGCACGAGGTGAAGGACGGCGTGCTGCGGCTGACGTACGACTGCGACGCGTGCGGCGTCGGGTACGACGTGCAGGTGCCGGCCGGGACGAAGGTCACCGTCAGGGAGACGACCGGCGGGGTGCGCCTGGTCGGGCTGGCCGCCGAGGTCGACGCGTCGGTGGACAACGGGGGCGTCGAGGCGACCGGGCTGACCTCGCCGCAGGTGCGGCTGAGCGCCACCAACGGCGGGGTGCGGGCGGACTTCGCGGCGGCCCCGACGAAGGTCGAGGCCAAGGTGTCGACCGGCGGGGTGCGGCTGAAGGTGCCGGCCGGCGCGGAGTACGCGGTGGACGCGCAGGCGGGGGCCGGCGGGGTGGACCTCGGCATCCCGTCGAAGGCGGGGGCGGCGCGCAGCATCACCGCGCGGGCCGGGACCGGTGGTGTGACGGTTTCCGGTGTCTGACCGGGCGGTCGCGGCCGGCCCCGTGCGTCCGGCCGCCCGGGCCGTCCCGGAAGTCCTGCCGGTAGGGCATGATCTTCTCCGCGGGGGCGGCGTCCCCGGGTACGGGGGAGGTACGACGGTGGAGCGCGCTGCGCGCTGGCGGGGCTGGACGGCCGGGCGGAGTCCGTATGTGCTGGACACCTTGCTGGCGCTGGCCTCGGCGGCGGTCTCGGTGTGGTCGGTCTACAACGACGACGTGGCGTGGCCCTGGTGGGTCTACCTGGTCGCGGTCTCGACCGCGCTGCCGCTGCCGTGGCGGCGCCGGTTCACGCTGACCTCGCTGGCGGCGGTCAGCGCGGCGTCGGTGGTGCTGTCGCTGGTCGCGCACTCGGCGAACCCGCAGCTGCCGCTGTACGCGGTGATCGGCATCTACACGGTGGCGGAGCGCTCCTCGGAGCGGCAGCGCTGGACGGTCTTCGCGGTCGTGGTGCTCGCCAACGTGCTGGGCACCCACTCGCCGAACGGCATGTTGTTCAGCCTGCTCACCTCGGTCGGCTCGTTCGTCTTCGGCTCGCTGGTGCGCGCCCAGCGGCAGCTGGCCCGGGTGGAGGCGGCGCGGGCCCGCGAGGCGGGCGAGCGGACGGCCAGCGAGGCGGCCAGGGCGGTCGCCGAGGAGCGGGCCCGGATCGCGCGGGAGATGCACGACATCCTGGCGCACGCCGTGTCGCTGATGGTGATCCAGGCCGAGGCCGGGCCGCTGGTGGTGCACAGCAAGCCGGAGCGGGCGATCCGCGCGTTCGACACGATCGCCGATTCCGGCCGCGACGCGATGGTCCAACTGCGGCGCGTGCTGGGGGTGTTGAAGGAGGACGGGGCGAGCCCCGAGCTGGCCCCGCAGCCGCGGCTGGCCGAACTGGCCGACGTCGCCGAGCGGGTGCGCCGGGCCGGCCTGCGGGTGGAGCTCGACCTCGCGGACGGGCTGGGCGCGGTGCCCGCCGACGTCGAGGCGGCGGCGTACCGGATCGTGCAGGAGGCACTGACCAACACCGTCAAGCACTCCGGTGCCGACCTGGCCGCGATCCGGGTGCGCCGGGCCGGCGAGGCGCTGGAGGTCGTGGTGTCCGACAACGGCCGCGGCGTGCCGCTCGCCGCCGACCGCGCGGTGGGCGGCTGGTCCGGCGGGCGCGGGCTGGTCGGCATCCGGGAGCGGGCCGCCGCCTGCGGTGGGAGGGCCGAGGCCGGTCCGGGCCCGGCCGGCGAGGGCTTCCTGGTGACTGCCCGGCTGCCGTTGGGGCCGGCCGGGGTGGTGGAGAGGGTGGGCGGATGACGCCGATACGGGTGGTCGTCGCGGACGACCAGGAGCTGGTGCGGGCCGGGTTCGGGATGATCCTGGACGCCCAGCCGGACATCGAGGTGGTGGCCGAGGCGTGCGACGGCGCCGAGGCCGTCGAGGCCGTGCGCGAGCACGGCCCCGACGTGCTGCTGCTGGACGTCCGCATGCCGGTGATGGACGGGCTGGAGGCGGCCCGGCGGGTGTGCGCGGAGTTCCCGGCCACCAAGGTGATCATGCTGACCACCTTCGACATCGACGACTACGTCTTCGACGCGCTGTACGCGGGCGCGAGCGGCTTCCTGCTGAAGGACGTCCGCCGGGACGACCTGGCGCACGGCGTGCGGATGGTCGCCTCGGGGGAGGCGCTGCTCGCGCCCTCGGTGACGAAGCGGCTGATCGGCGAGTTCGCGGCACGCCGCCCGGGGACGGCGGAGCGGGCCGTTCGTCCGCCGTCCAAGCTGCTGGAGCAGCTGACCCTGCGCGAGCAGGAGACGCTGCGGCTGCTGGCGCGCGGGCTGTCCAACGCGGAGATCGCGGCGGAGCTGGTGGTCAGCGAGCACACCGTGAAGACGCACGTCAGCAACGTGCTGAGCAAGCTGGGGCTGCGCGACCGGGTGCACGCGGTGGTGTTCGCGTACGAGTCCGGCGCGGTGGTGGCCGGGGAGGACTAGGCCTGTCCCGGGCCCTCCCCCGCGCGGGGGAGGCGGGCAGTTCGCCGGTGCGGGCGATCCGCGACGAGGGCCCCGGCCGACAGGATCTGTGGTGTCGGAGAACGGATCACGGACACCACGGGAGAACGCAGATGAACGCCGCTCGGACCACCAGTACCCGCAGCACCCGCCTCACCGCCTACGCCGTCGTCGGGGCCCCGGCCCTGATGGCGCTGTACGGCGGCATCCGCCTCGTCCCCGGCTCCCGCGAGCCGGGCCTCGGCTGGACGACCGGACACGCTCTCATGTTCGCCGGGCTGCTGCTGTTCGCGCCGGTCTTCCTGGGGCTGCGCCGGCTGATAGCCCCGCGCGGCACGCCGGCCGGGCGGCTCGCGGCGGGCACCGTGCTGGGGGTGGCGCTCACGGGGCTGGTGGCCTCGGTGGTCCAGATCGGGATCGACCTGTACGTCGGCCTGGCATCGGCGACCAAGGACGAGCAGTCGCGGATGTTCGAGCGGATCCAGGCCGTCCCCGGCGTGCTCGAGGCCGTGTACAAGGTCGGCCCGCTGCTGTTCTACGTCGGCCTGCTGGCCCTGCTGGTCGCCGCCTCGGTGGGCGCGGCCCGGACGCTGCGCTGGTGGAGCCCGGTCCTCATGGTGGCCGGGACGCTCGCGTCGATGGTCGACCTGGCGTTCATCCCGTTGGCCGCCGCCTGCTACCTGATCGCGCTGGCCCCGCTGGCGCGCCTCGGCGCCGCACCGCGCACGGCAGCCCTGGCCTAGGGCGTGCCCTGGCGTCGCGGCACCCGGGCTGATCCGAAAGACACGCCATAGCTCGTCCGGACTCCCGGCGGCGGGGGCGCGAGGATTTTCGGTGGCCGCCGGCGGCCCCGTCGCCGTACGGTCCGGGTATGACCAAGCGTCCACTGATCGCCGTGCTCACCGGCGCGGGCATTTCGACCGACTCCGGCATCCCCGACTACCGCGGCCCGAACGGGCTCTGGCAGCGCGACCCGTCGGCCCAGAAGCTGGTCACCCTCGGCCCGTACCTGGCCGACCCCGAGGTGCGCCGCCGGGCCTGGCTGATGCGCCGGGACGCCGGCGCGCTGGCCGCCGAGCCGAACGCCGGGCACCGCGCGCTGGTCGACCTGGAGCGTTCCGGGCTGCCCGTGCGGGTGCTGACCCAGAACGTCGACGGCCTGCAGCAGCGAGCCGGCCTGCCGGCCCGCAAGGTGCTCGAACTGCACGGCACCGCACGGGAGGTGCAGTGCGCGCGCTGCCGGGTGGTCGGCGACATGGCCGAGGCGCTGGCCCGGGTCGAGGCGGGCGAGCCGGACCCGGACTGCCGGGAGTGCGGCGGGATCCTGCGCCCGCGGACGGTGATGTTCGGGGAGGCGCTGGACCCGGTGGTGCTCCAGCAGGCCGACGCGATCGCCAAGGCCTGCGACCTCTTCGTCGCGGTCGGCACCAGCCTCCAGGTCTACCCGGTGGCCTCGCTGCCGCAGATCGCGCTGGAGGGCGGCGCCCGCCTGGTCGTCGTGAACGGCGAGCCGACGCCGTTCGACGAGGCCGCGGACGAGGTGATCAGGGAGCCGATCTCCACGGCCCTCCCGGCGCTGGTGCGGAAGTTGCTCGCCGAGCACTCTTAAGGTCGGACGAACCGCCTGCATACGATGATCCTTCCGGCTGGCCCCCCTCTAGGCCTGGAGTGATCGACCGATGACGACGACGGCGAAGTTCGACCCCTGGTCGGCGGCGTTCGTGGCCCACCCGTACGACGCGTACGCCGAACTGCGCGAGCACGCGCCGGTGACGTACTACGAGCCGACGAAGCAGTGGCTCGTCTCGCGCCACGAGGACGTCAGCGCGCTCCTGCGCGACCGGCGCCTCGGGCGCACGTACACCCACCGCTTCAGCCACGAGGAGTTCGGCCGGCCCGCGCCCGACCCGGCGCACGAGCCGTTCCACACCCTCAACGACCACGGGCTGCTCGACCTGGAGGCGCCCGACCACACCCGGATCCGCCGGCTGGTCTCCAAGGCCTTCACCCCGCGCATGGTCGAGGGCCTGCGCCCGACCGTCCGGCGCCTCGCCGGGGAGCTCGTGGACGGACTGCTGGCGGACGGCGGCGGCGATCTCGTCGCCGCCGTCGCCGAGCCGCTGCCGGTCGCCGTCATCGCCGAGATGCTGGGCGTCCCGGAGGCCGACCGGCACCTGCTGCGGCCCTGGTCCGCCGACATCACCGGGATGTTCGAGCTCAACCCCACCGAGGAGGCGGCCCGGCGGGCCGTCACCGCGAGCATCGAGTTCTCCGACTACCTGCGCGCCCTGATCCGCGAGCGCCGCGCCGTCCCCGGCACCGACCTGATCAGCGCGCTCGTCCAGGCCCAGGAGGGCACCGACGCGCTCAGCGAGCAGGAGATGATCTCCACCTGCGTGCTGCTGCTCAACGCCGGCCACGAGGCCACCGTCAACACCACCGGCAACGGCTGGTGGGCGCTGTTCCGCAACCCCGGCGAACTCGCCCGGCTGCGCGGCGACGTGGACGGTCTGCTGCCCACCGCCGTCGAGGAACTGATGCGCTGGGACACCCCGCTGCAGATGTTCGAGCGCTGGGTGCTGGAGGACATCGAGGTCCGCGGCGTCACCGTCCCGCGCGGCTCCGAGATCGCCCTGCTCTTCGGCTCCGCCAACCGCGACCCGGAGCGCTTCGCCGACCCCGACCGGCTCGACCTCGGCCGCACCGACAACCCGCACGTCACCTTCGGCGCCGGAATCCACTTTTGTCTCGGCGCCCCGCTCGCCAGACTGGAGCTCACCGAGTCGTACGGCGCGCTGCTGCGCCGGGCGCCGGGCCTGCGGCTCGTCCGCGAGCCCGAGTGGCGCCCGGGCTACGTGATCCGGGGGCTGGAAGAGCTGTTGGTCGAGGTGTGACGGAAGAGGGGGAGCGGCCGTGGGCAAGGCGACGGGCACGCTGCTGGGTCTGGCGATCGGGGACGCGATCGGCCGGGTGACGGAGTTCAAGACGGTCGAGGCGATCGCGAACGACTGGCCCGACTGGCGGCAACTGCCGCTGCCGACGAAGGCGTTGATCACCGACGACACCCAGATGACGCTCGCCCTCGCCCGCGGCCTGCGCACCGCCCTCGCCCGCGGGCCGTTGACGCCCCTGCGGCTGGAGCGGCCCGTCCGCGAGGAGTTCGTCGACTGGTGGCGCTCACCGGACAACAACCGCGCCCCCGGCATGACCTGCCTGCGCGCCTGCGAGCGGCTCAGCCACGAGAAGTTCCGCTGGCAGCAGGCGAGCGACGTCGGTTCCAAGGGCTGCGGCGCCAACATGCGGGTCGCCCCGATCGGCCTGATCCGCGAGCTCGACGCCCGGCAGCACTCCGGCGCCGCGCAGCTGCAGTCCGCGCTCACCCACGGCCACCCGACCGCGCTCGCCGCGAGCGACCTCACCGCGTACGCCGTCCGCAAGCTCGCCGAGGGCGTGCCGCCGGCCGGCCTGACTGCGGTGCTGCGGGCCTACGCGCTCGCCCGGCGCGACCGGTACGACGACTTCTGGCTCGGCGACCTCGCCGACCGCTGGCTCGGCGGCTCCCCGCAGTCCGTCATCGCCCGCGGCTGGGACGACTGCCTGAAGTCGCTCGACCAGGTCGACGCCGCCCTCGCCGTGCCCGACGTCGAGGCCGACCCGTGCCTGGCCACCGGCGAGGGCTGGATCGCCGAGGAGGCCTTCGCCACCGGCCTGCTCTGCTTCCTGCTGCTGCCGGACGACCCGGTGGCCGCCGTCCGCCGCGCCGCCTACTCCAGCGGCGACTCCGACTCCCTCGCCTGCCTGACCGGCGCCTTCGCCGGCGCCCACCACGGTGAGACGGCCTGGCCGGCCGACTGGGTCGAGCGGATCGAGCACCGCGACGAGCTCCTGGAGTTCGGCGCGCTCTGGGACTGAGCCGGACGGCGGGAACCGGTGGGCGGGCGGGCGCGTCGAAGGGCCATGACGTACCGCAGCCCTCACGGAACCCGCCGTAGCCCCCGTCGCCCGGCGGCGGTGCTCCTCGCCGCCGCGCTCGCCGCCCCGCTGGTCGCGGGCTGCGGCAGCACCGGTGCCGCCACGCCCGCCGCGCCGCCGGTGCTCCGGGTGTCGGCGTCCGGCACCGGTCCCGCGGTCGATCCGGCACAGGTGACCGCCACCGCCGCCGGCACCGGCGCCTTCGGCCTGGACCTCCTCCACGCCCTCACCGCCACTCCGGACGGCGCCGGCCGCAACGTCGTGCTCTCGCCGTCCGGCCTGGCCACCCTGCTCGCGATGCTGGTGCCCGGCGCCCGCGGCACCACCGCCGACGAGCTCACCAAGGCCCTGCACACGAGCCTCACCCCGCAGCAGTACGCCCTCGCCACCGGCGCGCTCGACCGCCCGGTCCAGGGCGGCGACGACGTCACGCTGCGCCGGTCCGACGACCTCTGGACCCAGCAGGGCTACCCCGTGCAGCCCGACTACCTGCAGACCCTGGCCGACGCCTTCGACACCGGGGTGCACCCCGCCGACTTCCGCAAGGATCCGGAGGGCGCCCGCAAGGCCGTCAACGCGGCCGTGGAGAAGGCCACCGACGGACGGATCAAGGACCTCTTCGCGCAGGGCCAGGTCACCGCCCAGACCCGGCTGGTCCTCACCGACGCGCTCTACCTGAAGGCGAAGTGGGCCTCCCCGTTCAAGCCGGCGCACACCGCCGACCGCCCGTTCCACAAGCTCGACGGCTCCGCCCCGAACGTGAGCACGATGGCCCAGAGCGGCAGCCTCAAGTACGCCGAGGGCTCCGGCGGGATCGTCGGCGAGCCCTGGCAGGCCGTCGAACTCCCGTACGCCGGAGGCGGGTTGGCGATGGACGTGATCGTCCCCGCGCAGGGCGGCTTCGCCGCCTTCACCAAGGGGCTCGACCAGGCCCAGCTCGACCGCATCCTCGGCGGCCTCGCCGCCAGGCCCGTCGACCTGGAGCTCCCGCGCTTCCACTTCGACACGTCCAACGAGCTCACCCCCGCCCTGCGCGCGCTCGGCGTCAGCACGGCCTTCGGCGACAAGGCCGACTTCGGCGGCATCTCCAAGGAGCCGCTCGCCGTCGGCCCGGTGGTGCAGAAGGCCACCATCGAGGTCGACGAGGAGGGCACGGTCGCGGCGGCCGGCAGCGGTGCCGGGATGGCCGGAGCGGCGGCGCCGGCCATGCACCCCGCCGAGCTGCACGTCGACCGGCCGTTCCTGTTCCTGATCCGGGACACCGCCGGCGGGCGGCCGCTCTTCCTCGGGCAGGTCACCGACCCGGCGGCCGGGTAGGCCGCCGGAAGCGGCTCACCAGGCCGGGTAGCGCCCGCCGAGCGCCGGGTGGGACGGATCGCGGCTGCCGAACAGCACCAGCAGGTCGTCCGCGACCCGCAGCAGCTCCGCCCGGCCCTCGACGGCCCCCGCCCACTCGGGCGGCAGGGCCGCGGCGCCGTACGCGGCACCCGTGAGGTTGCCGCAGACGGCGCCGGTGGAGTCGCTGTCCCCGGAGTGGTTCACCGACAGCAGCAGCGCGGTGCGCACCGGGTCGGGGTCCAGGGTCGCGGCCAGCAACGAGTACACCGCGATGGCCAGGCACTCCTCGGCGATCCAGCCGAGCCCGACCCGCTCCACCGCCTCCGCCGACGGCTCCGACTCCTGCGCCACCCGCACGGCCCGGGCCAGCGCCTGCACCGTCTCCTTCGAACCCGGCAGCTCGCGGATCTGGTCGACGGTCTCGCCGACCGCCGCCCACGGCTCGGTGCCGTTTACGAGCCGCTCGACGAGCGCCGCGAACGCGCCCGCCGCGAGGTAGCCGGTGGGGTGCCCGTGGGTCAGCTGGGCGCACTGCACGGCCAGCCCGAACGCCTGGTCCGCGCCCAGCCTGGCCAGCCCGAACGGCGCTGAGCGCATCACCGTGCCGCAGCCCTTGGAGCCCGGGTTGACCGGTCCCGGCTGCCCGATCCGGGCCGGCGGCTCGAACACCGGGTGCTCGGACACCCCGCTCAGGCAGGCGTTGCCCGGCGCCCGCCGGGCGTACAGGAACGGCTGCCGCAGCAGCCAGCCGTCGTACGGGCGGGGGAGCGGCGCGGCGTCCGGCGCGGGCTGGTACTGGGTCAGCAGCCAGCGCCGGTAGGCGCCGTGGACGGCCTCCGGCACCGATCCGCCGCCGCCCGACCAGCCGCGGACGAAGCCGCGGATCAGGCCCTCGGCGGTGAACAGCGTCATCTGGGTGTCGTCGGTGACCTCGACCGTCCCGGGGCGCGCCGCGGGCGGCGGCCCGGTCACGCCGTCCGGCCCGTGCTGGTCCCGGATCTGGTGCAGCTGCTGGAACTCCACCGGCCAGCCCAGCGCGTCGCCGATCGCGCCGCCGAGCAGCGTTCCGCGCACGCGGTCGCGGTAGCCCGCGTCGGCCGCCGAATCCGTCACGTCGATCCCCCTTGTGTTCGTGGCGGACTACGTTCTATCAGGTCACCCCGGCCGTCGGGTCACCCGGCGCGAACGGCCCGCTACCGGCGGATCTCCCCGGCGCGCCCGTGCAGGGCGGCCCGGTCCGCGGCGGCCCGGCCGGCCGCCCAGCCCTCGCCGTCGCTCACCCGCACGCGCTGCGACACCAGCTTCGGGAACAGCCGGCCGACCTCGTCGTCCACCGCCTCGGAGCGGGCGGCGAGGGCGGGCAACAGTCGCTCGTCCGGCAGCAGTTGCTCCTCGGTGCCGTCCTCGCGCAGGTGCCGTCCGGCGGCCGCGGCGCTGGTCGTCCGCTCGGTGGCGGCGGTCAGCCGCTCGCGGATCCGCGCCGCGTACGCGACCAGGAACGACTGCCGGAACGCCTTGGTGCGCGAGTCCCGGCCCGCGCCGGCCTTGTTGAGCGCGTGCGTGGCCTGCACCAGCAGCGAGGTGTACAGCAGCTCGACGCCGTCCAGGTCGCCGTCGAAGCCGACCACCGTGCAGAAGCCGAACTCCTTGGCCCACACCACCCGGCACCGGTTCGCCGCCGCGACCGCGTCCAGCAGCATCGTCTTCGGGCCCTCGTACGGGTTGTCCACGCCGATCCGCAGCGCCGCCGGGGCGTCGCGGTCCGCGCCGGCGGCGGCCAGCAGCGCCTCGTCGATGCTGTGCTGGGCCATCAGCTGCTGGGCCTTGGCGGTCAGCGCCTCGGCCTCCTCCGGGTACTCGGTGGACTCGGCCTTCGCGAGCAGCGCCCGGATGCGCGCCAGCATCCTCGGCTCGCCCGGCACCGGCCCGGCCGCGCCGCGCGCGGGTGCGGAACCGGGGGCGGGCCCGACCGGGGCGATCGGGGGCAGCCGGCCCCAGGTGCGGATCAGCTCCAGGGCGGCGGTGGCGAGCGCGAAGCGGTCCAGCCGGTGGCGCTGGGCGAAGGCGGTCAGGTAGCCGTCGTCGCCGGGCCACCACACCTCGGTCTCCAGCTCGCGCAGCTGCTCCTGCCAGCGCCGGTCCAGCGCGGCCGCCGGGTGGCGGCGGCCCTCGGCGGCGATCAGGTCCACGGCGAGCGCGAGGTGGACGGGCTTCAGCTCGCGCCGGACCACCCGCACCAGGTCGGCCGGGCGCCACCCCGCCGACCAGCACCGCCCGACGGCGGTGTCCGCGTACCCGAGCACCGCCCGGCTCACCGCCGGCCACTGCCCGGCCGACGCGGCCAGCAGCGACGCGCCCGTGTCCAGCGCGAGGTCCAGCAACTCGTCCGGGGCCGTCAGCACCGACCGCACCGCCTGCTCCAGCAGCGGTCCGGCGTCCCCGCCGCCCTGCTGCGCCCGCTTGCCCACGGTGTGTCCCTGCTCTCGTCGACGGCCGGTTTCCTCCAGCCATGATGCCGGAGCGCCGGGCGTCGCCGGGGGGGCGGCCGAGGGGGCGGTGGGGGAACGGGCGGTCGAGCGCTGCCGGGGGGCGGTACGTGGGGGCGCGGGGGTGGGGGACGGGCAGGGCCGGAGCGCCGGGCGTCGCCGGGGGCGGCCGAGGGGCGGTGGGGGAACGGGCGGTCGAGTGCTGCCGGGGGGGCGGTACGTGGGGGCGCGGGGGGTGGGGGACGGGCACGGCCGGAGCGCCGGGCCGTGCCGACGAGCCGGACGGCCCGCCGGACGAGTGAGCGCCCGGCCCCCGTCGTCGGGGGACCGGGCGCTCACGGCACCGCTCAGCGCTCTATGGCCTTGGCCAGGATCTCCGGGGTGCGCTCCAGCAGGCGGGCGCCCGCCATGCGGACGCCGAGGTACGCGATCAGTCCGCCGTAGACCGGCCCGACCGCCAGCAGCGGCCAGGTGGGCCGGTCGGCGGCGAGGGCCCAGCCCAGGTAGCCGGCCACGGGCAGCGCCAGCAGCGCGACGCCGAGCATCGACCCGAACTGGTTGAGCAGCACCAGCCCGCTCTGCCCGGGTGCGGCGTTGCGCATCGGGTTGCTGTCCGCGGGCATCGTGTACGGCGCGAGCACGCTCAGCATCGAGCCGACCGCGATGCCGCAGCCCAGCAGCGCGAGGGCGAGGCCGAGCGCGGACGGCAGGTGCGCCCAGTCCCCGGTGACGACCGTCAGCACCACGGCGAGCACCAGCGTCACCGGCACCGCGTACGACAGCACCGCGTACGCCCGTCCGCGCAGCTCGTCGCGGGCGTCGGCCGGGGTGCGCAGGGTCGCGGCGATCATCCAGAACGCCGAGCCGTCCATGCCGAACAGGTTGAGCATCTGCAGCCCGAGGAACATCCCGGTCGCCGCCAGCAGGTAGACGCTCGACCAGCCCTGGACCACCGACAGCACGCAGATCACCAGCGTCATGCCGATGCTGGTGAACACCGCCGCCTTGGCCCGCGGCTCGCGCCAGGCGTACCGCAGGTGGCGCTGCATCACCGCGCCGGTCCGGCCGGCCGGCAGGAAGCCCCAGCCGCGCGAGCTCTGCACCCCGCGGGCCACCTCCAGGGTCGAGGAGTCCGCGGTGACCATCAGCTCCTGGAGGCTCCGCCGCCACCAGCGCAGCAGCAGGGCGAGCAGCGCACCGGCCAGCGCCAGCTGGAGCAGCGCGAGCGCGTACCGGCCCTCGCCGGCCGTCCGGCCCGCGTCCATCGCACCGATCGGCGGGATCCAGCGCAGCACGGCGGCGATCGGCCGCAGCGGGCCGAGGTCGAGGTGTCCGTTGGCGTCGGGGCGGCCGAAGGTGCTCTGCCAGCCGACGTTGGCGCCCTGGACGAGCAGGGCGAACAGCAGTCCGCCGAAGATCGCGAAGTCCTTGCCGCGCCGGCTGGACAGCATCCGGGCGTTGCCGGCCGCGACCGCCCGGGAGAGCGTGACCAGGCAGAGCACGGCGAGCGGCACGCCGATCAGGTCGGCCGCCGCCGAGGCGCCGCCGTTCGCGCCGGACAGCGCCGCACCGGTGACGAGCACCAGGCTGACCAGTGGTCCCGGCCCGATCAGGCTGGCCAGCAGCGAGCCGCGCAGCAGCGGTCCGGGCCGCAGCGGCAGCATGGTGAGCCGGGTCGGGTCGGCGCTCTCGTCGCTGGAGAACAGGAACAGCGGGATGGCGGCCCAGCCGAGGGTGAGCACGCCGAGCAGCATCACGCCGGCGTCCCCGGAGCCGGCCACCCGGCCGTTGAGCACCGCCAGGGCGAGGGCGATCCCGGTGGCGAAGAGCAGGCCGAACACCGCTCCGACGATGTACACCCCGGCCCGGCCCCGGCTGCGCTTCAGCCCGTTGCGCAGCAGCCGCAGCTTGAGCGCCACGAGCGCGCGGACGACCGTCCCCCCGTCGGGGACGGCCGTTGTCACTGTTCGCCCCCGGCGTTCCCGCCGCCGAGCCAGCCGAGCGCCTGCCCGTCGTCCTCGCGGACGCCGATCAGGTCGAGGAAGGCCTCGTGCAGGCTGCGCCCGCCGCGGACGGCGTCCAGCGGCCCGTGGGCGATGACCCGGCCGGCGTTGACGACGGCGACCCAGTCGCAGAGCTGCTCGACGAGCTCCATGACGTGGCTGGAGAAGACCACCGTCGAGCCGGCGGCCGCGTACCGCTTGAGCACGCCGCGGATGGTCTGCGCGGAGACCGGGTCGACGCCCTCGAAGGGTTCGTCGAGGAACAGCACGTCGGGGTTGTGCAGCAGCGCGGCGGCGAGGCCGATCTTCTTGCGCATGCCGGTGGAGTAGTCGGCGACGAGCTTGTCGGCGTCGGCGGCGAGGTCCAGGACGGCCAGCAGCTCCTCGGCCCGGCGGTCCACCTCGGCGCCGGGCAGGCCGCGCAGCCGCCCGTTGTACTGCAGCAGCTCGCGCCCGCTGAGCCGCTCGAACATCCGCAGGCCCTCGGGCAGGATGCCGATCCGCGCCTTGACGGCGACCGGGTCGGCCCAGACGTCGCCGCCGTGCACGAGGACGGCGCCCTGGTCGGGCCGGAGCAGGCCGGTGACCATGGAGAGCGTCGTGGTCTTGCCCGCGCCGTTCGGGCCGACCAGTCCGACGAACGCGCCGGCCGGCAGCTCCAGGCTGAGCCCGGCGACGGCGGCCTGGGTGCCGAAGTGCTTCCAGAGCCCCTGGATGCTCACCGCGGAGGCGGCGGGAGCGGCGGACGGGGTGACGGCGGAGGCGGCGGACGGGGTGGCGGGTCCGGGTGCTCCGGACGGCGGAGGCGCTGACGCCTGCATGGTTGCCTTCTCTGGTCGACGGGTCGTGCGGATCCAGCCTGTCACTCGCCGAACGGGCTGTCGTCCGAGTTGAGGATGACCTGAGTTTGTCCCCCGAACGGGTGAGGCACACCGGCTCCGGCAATCCCCTGCCGTGAACCGGCAACTACTCGGCCGCCCCGTTCGTCCGGCACTATGAGGACCAGTTGGGCGCGCGGCGCGCGCCGGGGTGTCGGGAGGCGACGGATGGCTGTGCAGCCCTGGGGTGAGCCTTCGCCGCAGTCCGGGATGAGGGCGGCGCACGCGGACCGCGACCGCACGATCGACGTGCTGAAGGCGGCGTACGCCGAGGGCCGGCTGTCGCTGGAGGAGTACGAGCAGCGCCACGAGGCGGCGGCCCACGCGCAGACCTACGGCCAGCTGTCGGTGCTGGTCGCCGACCTGCCGTCCGGGCCGGTGGTGCCGCCGGCGGCGTTCGACGGGCGCCCGGTGCCGCAGACGTTCCAGCCGTACCCGCCGCCGATGCCGTACCCGCCGTACCAGGTGCGCTCCACCAACGGCCTGGCCGTCACGTCGATGGTGCTCGGCCTGTCCGGGCTGTCGCTGCCCGCGGTGATCACCGGCCACATCGCCCGCTCGCAGATCAGGCAGCGCAACCAGGACGGGGACTGGGCGGCGGTCATCGGGCTGGTGGTCGGCTACCTGGGCTCCGCGTTCTGGGCCCTGATGTTCCTGGGGGTCGTCCTGGCGGCGGGGGGCCGGGGCTGAGCGCCGGAGGGCGCCGCCGTGCCGGGCGCCGAGTGGCGTACGCCACTCCGGTGTGGTAGAGCGGCAGGAGGGCGGCTCGTCACCGGGCTGCCGTTCGCGGGACACCCCCGCGACACCCGGCCGACAGCCGCGACCTGCGGCGTTGCATTTGTTTTGACCGCGCCCCATGCGCTAGGTACGCTCTGACCTTGTGCCTGGGGTGTCCCCGGGTCCTTGTGCGTGCATGCACACCGGCCGCCGCGCCGAGCCGGAGCGCCCTCCAGCGCTCCGCGCGTAGAGCGCCGTCGCTGTACATCAGCCATGGGATTCCGTGTCGTAACAAGCCCAACACACCCGACCGCGTGGGTCGACCACGGGGTCGTGTGCGAGGGAGACACCGCAGGTTAGTTCCACCAAGCCTTGGCACACAGAAAACGGAGAAACGGTGCCTACGATCCAGCAGCTGGTCCGAAAGGGCCGGCAGGACAAGGTCGAGAAGAACAAGACTCCCGCGCTGAAGGGTTCCCCGCAGCGCCGTGGGGTCTGCACGCGTGTGTACACGACCACCCCGAAGAAGCCGAACTCGGCGCTTCGTAAGGTCGCCCGTGTGCGCCTCACCAGCGGGATCGAGGTCACCGCTTACATCCCGGGCGAGGGCCACAACCTGCAGGAGCACTCCATCGTGCTGGTGCGCGGTGGTCGTGTGAAGGACCTTCCTGGTGTCCGCTACAAGATCATCCGCGGTTCCCTCGACACCCAGGGTGTCAAGAACCGCAAGCAGGCTCGCAGCCGCTACGGCGCCAAGAAGGAGAAGTAAGAATGCCTCGTAAGGGCCCCGCCCCGAAGCGCCCGGTCATCATCGACCCGGTTTACGGCTCCCCGGTCGTCACCCAGCTGGTCAACAAGATCCTGCTGCACGGCAAGCGCTCCACCGCCGAGCGGATCGTCTACGGCGCCCTCGAGGGCGTCCGTGAGAAGACCGGCTCGGACCCGGTCGTCGCGCTGAAGCGCGCGCTGGAGAACGTCAAGCCGGCCCTCGAGGTCAAGTCCCGCCGTGTCGGTGGCGCGACCTACCAGGTTCCGGTCGAGGTCCGTCCGGGCCGCGCCAGCACCCTGGCGCTGCGCTGGATGGTCGGTTACTCCCGCGCCCGTCGCGAGAAGACCATGACCGAGCGCCTGATGAACGAGATCCTCGACGCCAGCAACGGCCTGGGCGCTTCCGTGAAGCGTCGCGAGGACACCCACAAGATGGCCGAGTCCAACAAGGCCTTCGCGCACTACCGCTGGTAGTCCGTACCCCGTCACTAGACAGAGAGAGAACGAGCCACCATGGCTGCAACCTCCCTTGACCTCGCCAGGGTCCGCAACATCGGGATCATGGCGCACATCGACGCGGGCAAGACCACCACCACCGAGCGGATCCTGTTCTACACCGGTGTCTCGTACAAGATCGGTGAGGTCCACGATGGCGCTGCCACCATGGACTGGATGGAGCAGGAGCAGGAGCGCGGCATCACGATCACGTCGGCCGCGACGACCTGTCACTGGACGGTCGACGACGTCGACAACACCATCAACATCATCGACACCCCGGGTCACGTCGACTTCACCGTCGAGGTGGAGCGTTCGCTGCGCGTCCTCGACGGTGCCGTGACGGTGTTCGACGGTGTCGCCGGTGTCGAGCCCCAGTCCGAGACCGTGTGGCGGCAGGCTGACCGCTACGGCGTCCCGCGCATCTGCTTCATCAACAAGCTGGACCGCACGGGCGCGAACTTCTTCTTCTGCGTCGACACCATCGTGGAGCGCCTCAGCGCCACCCCGCTGGTCATGCAGCTCCCGATCGGTGCCGAGGCGGACTTCAAGGGCGTTGTCGACCTTGTCCGCATGAAGGCGCTGGTCTGGTCGGCCGAGGCCGCCAAGGGCGAGATGTACGACATCGTCGACATCCCGGCCGAGCTGCAGGAGCAGGCGGACGAGTACCGCGAGACGCTGATCGATACCGTCTCCAACGTCAGCGACGAGATCATGGAGCTCGCCCTCGAGGGCGAGGAGATCCCGGTCGAGCTGCTGCAGGCCGCGATCCGCAAGGGCACCCTGAACTCGGACTTCACCCCGATCTTCTGTGGTACCGCCTTCAAGAACAAGGGCGTTCAGCCCCTGCTCGACGCGGTCGTCAAGTACCTGCCGTCGCCGCTGGACATCGAGTCCGTCGAGGGCACCAAGCCCAACGACCCGGACACCAAGATCTCCCGCAAGGCGTCGGACGACGAGCCGCTGGCCGCGCTGGCGTTCAAGATCATGTCCGACCCGCACCTGGGCAAGCTCACCTTCGTCCGGATCTACTCCGGCCGCCTGGAGTCCGGCACCTCGGTGCTGAACGCCGTCAAGGGCAAGAAGGAGCGCATCGGCAAGATCTACCGCATGCACGCGAACAAGCGTGAGGAGATCGAGTCGGTGGGCGCCGGCGACATCGTCGCCGTCATGGGCCTGAAGCAGACCACCACCGGTGAGACGCTGTCCGACGAGAAGCACCCGGTCATCCTGGAGTCCATGGACTTCCCGGCCCCGGTCATCCGCGTCGCGATCGAGCCCAAGTCCAAGGGTGACCAGGAGAAGCTGGGTGTCGCCATCCAGCGTCTCGCCGAGGAGGACCCGTCCTTCCAGGTCAACACGGACGAGGAGACCGGCCAGACCATCATCGCGGGCATGGGCGAGCTGCACCTCGAGGTGCTGGTCGACCGCATGAAGCGTGAGTTCAAGGTCGAGGCCAACGTCGGCAAGCCGCAGGTCGCCTACCGCGAGACGATCCGTTCGGCCGTCGAGCGCATCGACTACACGCACAAGAAGCAGACCGGTGGTTCGGGCCAGTTCGCGAAGATCCAGATCGCGATCGAGCCGCTCGAGCAGGCCGAGGGCTACGAGTTCGTGAACAAGGTCACCGGTGGCCGCGTGCCGAAGGAGTACATCCCTTCGGTCGACGCCGGTTGCCAGGAGGCCATGGAGTTCGGTGTGCTCGCCGGCTACCCGCTCCAGGGTGTCCGCGTCACGCTGCTCGACGGTGCGTCGCACGACGTCGACTCCTCCGAGCTCGCGTTCAAGATCGCCGGTTCGATGGCCTTCAAGGAAGGCGCCAGGAAGGCCAAGCCGGTCCTTCTTGAGCCGATGATGGCCGTCGAGGTCACCACGCCCGAGGACTACATGGGCGACGTGATCGGTGACATCAACTCTCGCCGTGGCCAGATCCGGTCCATGGACGAGCGTCACGGTGCCCGCGTCGTCACGGCGCTGGTGCCGCTCTCCGAGATGTTCGGCTACGTCGGTGATCTGCGCAGCAAGACCTCTGGTCGCGCGAGCTACTCGATGCAGTTCGACTCGTACGCCGAGGTTCCGAAGAACGTGGCGGACGACATCATCGCCAAGGCCAAGGGCGAGTAAGGACCGGCGCGAGCCGATCCCTTACCCGAGGAGGCAGTTCGTCCCGACATTCGGGACGATTGCCACCCCTTAGGCTATTAGGAGGCGACCCGGGAGGATCCGGACGGATTCTCCCGGGCCCCTCCGGCCCCCACCCGCGGGACGGTACGAGGTGTCCTCGGGCATCCCGCACCCAACCCGATAAAAGACCAACTGACGTCAGCACGGCGTACAGGAACTGTCCTCAGGAGGACTCAGTGGCGAAGGCGAAGTTCGAGCGGACGAAGCCCCACGTCAACATCGGCACCATCGGTCACATCGACCACGGTAAGACCACGCTGACCGCGGCCATCACCAAGGTGCTGCACGACGCGTACCCGGACATCAACCCCTTCACGCCGTTCGACCAGATCGACAAGGCCCCGGAGGAGCGTCAGCGCGGTATCACCATCTCGATCGCGCACGTCGAGTACCAGACCGAGGCGCGTCACTACGCCCACGTCGACTGCCCGGGTCACGCTGACTACATCAAGAACATGATCACCGGTGCCGCCCAGATGGACGGCGCCATCCTGGTGGTCGCCGCCACCGACGGCCCGATGCCGCAGACCAAGGAGCACGTCCTCCTGGCCCGCCAGGTCGGCGTCCCCTACATCGTCGTCGCCCTGAACAAGGCCGACATGGTGGACGACGAGGAGATCCTGGAGCTCGTCGAGCTCGAGGTCCGTGAGCTCCTCTCCGAGTACGAGTTCCCGGGCGACGACCTGCCGGTCGTCCGCGTCTCCGCGCTGAAGGCGCTGGAGGGCGACAAGGAGTGGGGCGAGAAGCTCCTCGGCCTGATGCACGCCGTGGACGAGGCCATCCCGACCCCGGCCCGCGCCGTGGACCAGCCGTTCCTGATGCCGATCGAGGACGTCTTCACGATCACCGGTCGTGGCACCGTCGTCACCGGCCGCATCGAGCGCGGCATCCTCAAGGTCAACGAGACTGTCGACATCATCGGCATCAAGGAGACCAAGACCACCACCACGGTCACCGGCATCGAGATGTTCCGCAAGCTGCTCGACGAGGGCCAGGCCGGTGAGAACGTCGGTCTGCTGCTCCGCGGCATCAAGCGCGAGGACGTCGAGCGCGGCCAGGTCATCATCAAGCCGGGTTCGGTTACCCCGCACACCGACTTCGAGGCCCAGGCCTACATCCTGTCGAAGGACGAGGGTGGCCGCCACACCCCGTTCTTCAACAACTACCGCCCGCAGTTCTACTTCCGCACCACCGACGTGACCGGCGTCGTGACCCTCCCCGAGGGCACCGAGATGGTCATGCCGGGCGACAACACCGGCATGACGGTCGCGCTGATCCAGCCGATCGCCATGGAGGAGGGCCTGAAGTTCGCCATCCGTGAGGGTGGCCGCACCGTCGGCGCCGGCCAGGTCACCAAGATCATCAAGTAATTGATGTTCTGACCTGCCTGCCTCGTACAGGCCAGTCCGAAGGGCCCCGCACACTCCAGGGTGTGCGGGGCCCTTCGGCGTGTCGGCTGGCATCCGGGGCACCGGTGTGGGTGGGGGCTTTCCACGCCGGATAGACTGGGGCACCCGCAGCCGTCGCCAGAGCGAGGCTGACCGTGGCTCTCTTCGCCCCACTCGCCGAAAGCGCTCCGGAATGACCTCTGCTCCGCTTCTGACGAAGCCCTCGTTGCTCCGGCGCCGTGCCTCGGCCCGGACCGGCGAATCCGGCACCCTCAAGCCGAAGCGCCCCCGCCTCTACGCGCTGGACGGCATGCGGCTGTTCGCCGCCCTCAGCGTGATGTCCTTCCACTGGACGGCCTACGTGGGCATCGCGGGCGTCTGGCAGGGGGTGACCCCCAAGCAGGCGCTGCCACTGGTGAACCGCATGGCGGCGTACGGCTGGCTCGGCGTCGAGCTGTTCTTCGTGATCAGCGGCTTCGTGATCTGCATGAGCTGCTGGGGGAAGCGACCGGGCGAGTTCTTCGTCTCCCGGGTGGTCCGGCTCTACCCGGCCTACTGGGCCGGCATCGCGCTGACCAGCCTGGTGGTGCTCAACTTCAAGCACTTCGCCCGGCTCGGTGCCGCGGACGGGCTCAACCTGACCACGATCCTCGGCAACCTGACGATGCTGCAGACCCCGCTCGGGATGCGGCACGTCGACGGCGTGTACTGGACCCTCTGGGTCGAGATGCGGTTCTACCTGCTGTTCGCCATCGTCGTGGCGACCGGCCTCACCTACCGCAAGGTGGTGGCGTTCTGCGGGATCTGGACCATCTTCGCGGTCCTCGCCCCGCAGGCCGGGATACCGCTGCTGACCACGATGGCCATGCCGAACGAGTCGCCGTTCTTCATCGCCGGTGTCGGCATGTTCCTCATGTACAAGTTCGGGTCGAACCTGCTGCTCTGGGGCATCGTCGGCTTCTCCTGGATCCTCGCGCTGACCAGGCTGAACTCCATCAAGGACATGTACGTCAACGTCCTCGGCCACCCGCTCTCCTGGAACGTCATGGCGGCCGCGGTCACGCTGGCGTTCCTGCTGGTCCTGGGCGCGGCACTGGGCTGGTTCGACTGGGTGCAGTGGAAGTGGCTGACCGTCGCGGGCGCGCTGACCTACCCGCTGTACCTGATCCACCAGGAGGTCGGCTGGACGCTGATCCACTTCCTCCTCACCCGGGGCCTCGGCGTCAAGGCGGCCCTGCTCGCGGCGCTGGCCACGGTCCTGGTCACCGCCTGGCTGATCCACCGGCTGGTCGAGAAGCCGCTGTCGAAGGTCCTCAAGAAGGCCCTGGACCGGTCCATGGCGACCCTGCGCCAGGTCTCGGACGAACCTGCCCCCCGCCGCCCCTGAACGGTGGGCTCCTCGATGAATGCTCCGCCCAAGAAGCATTCATCGAGAGGTAAAAACCTGCTGCTAGCCTGGCCGTCACCAGGGCCCCGGCACTGATCGAACATCCCCATTCACAAGGAAACAGGCGACAACTGATGTTCACCGCAGCTGTATCGGCAGAGCCGGAGGCCACCAGGCCGGCGCCGCTGTTGTCGGTCGTCATGCCGATCTACAACGAGCAGGAGGCGCTGCCCCTGACCGTTGAGCGGCTGCGTCCGATCCTCGACGACCTCGGCATCAGCTACGAGGTCGTCGGCATCGACGACGGCAGTACCGACGCGACCCCGGCGCTCATGCAGAAGATCCACCAGGACTGGCCGGAGTTCCGCATCGTCCGCTTCGCGCGCAACTCCGGGCACCAGGCGGCACTGACCGCGGGCATCCACCGCGCCTTCGGCGACTACGTCGTGTCGATCGACGCCGACCTGCAGGACCCGCCGGAGAAGATCCCCGAGATGCTCTCGCTCGCGCGCGAGCAGAACCTCGACATCGTCTACGGCGTGCGCGGCGACCGCGGCACCGACACCGTGTTCAAGCGGCGCACGGCCGGCGCCTACTACTGGCTGATGCGCAAGCTCGTCGGCAAGAAGATGCCCAACCAGGCCGGTGACTTCCGCCTGCTCAGCCGGGCCGCCGTCGAGGCCCTGAAGGCGCTGCCCGAGCACCAGCCGGTCTACCGCCTGCTCGTGCCGTGGCTGGGCTTCCCGAGCGGCGAGGTCGTCTACGTGCGCGAGGAGCGGGTCGCCGGCAGCACCCACTACCCGCTGTCGAAGATGCTCCGCCTGGCCATCGACAGCATCACCAACTTCTCGGCCGCCCCGCTGCGGCTCGCCACCTGGCTCGGCGTGCTGAGCTTCGTGCTCTGCTTCGGCCTCGGCGTCTACACCACCGTCGCGTACGCGCTCGGCAAGACCGTGCCCGGCTGGTCCTCGCTGTTCATCGGGATGCTCTTCCTCGGCGCCGTCCAGCTGATCTGCATGGGTCTGCTCGGCGAGTACGTCGGCCGGATCTACTCGGCGGCCCAGGCGCGACCGGCCTACTTCGTGGGCTACGACTCGGCCGACGGCCGCAGCGCGAAGCCGGCGAAGGTCTCCGAGTTCGTGGCGTGAGCGCGAGTCCGGTCCCGCCCGGACCGGACTCCGCCACCGACCGCCGTGACCCCGACGCCGAGCCCGCAGGAGAAAGAACACGCAATGGGCACCACTGACAGCACCGCACCCGCTCTCGGGACGCCGTCCGCGGCCGAGGGGCGGGTCGGCGCGTCGGTGTCCGGCACCGCCCGGCCCGGCACCGGCGCGCGACTGGTGCGGTTCCTGCCGGCGCTGGCCGCGTACGCCCTGCTGGTGGCCCTGCTCCTGGCCTCGGACACCTCCGTCTCGGACGTCGCGCGCTACACCTTCTACGTGCTCTGGGGCGTCCTGCTGCCGGGCACCCTGGTGTTCCGGGCCCTGCGCCGCCGGCCGCACACCCTGGTCGAGGACCTCGCCTTCGGCGCCGTCGTCGGTCTCGTGCTGGAGCTGGCGGCCTGGGCGGTCCTGGTCGGGCTCGGCCTCCAGTCGGCCGCCACGGCGTGGCCACTCGCCGTGGTGGTCCCGTTCCTCGCAGTGCCGCGGCTGCGGCGGCACTGGTTCCCGCGCGGGTACCGGCGGACCTCGACGGGCTGGAACTGGTCCGTCGCCGGCATCGTCGGCCTCACGAGCGCCTACCTCTACGCGGCCGTCCTCAGCCGCAACCCGATCATCCCGGACACCGAGACCACCCGGCAGTACATCGACCTGCCGTACCTGCTCTCGCTGGCCGGCAACGCGAAGAACAACTTCCCGCTGACCTTCCCGCAGGCGGCGGGGGAGCCGCTGCACTACCACTGGTTCACCTTCGCGCACATGGCGATGACCGACCTGGTCGGCCACATCGACCTGCCGGTGGTCCAGATGCGGCTGATGGTGCCCGCGCTGGTCGCCCTCGCGATGGTGATCACCGCGGTGGTGGGGCACCGACTGTCCGGCCGGGCCTGGGCCGGACCGGTCGCGGCGCTGCTGGTGTTCGCGGTCGGCGAGTTCAACGCGGTCTACCCGAACAACACCCCCAACTGGACCTTCGGCGCGCCGCTGGTGCCGCTGATGTCCTGGGCGAGCCTGTCGCTGACCTACAGCCAGCCGCTGCTGATGGCGCTGATCGGCGTGATCGCGGACGTGCTGCGCGGCCGCGGCGACGAGGACGCGAGCGACGCGAACGAGGACGCGAACGGGGACGCCGGCGGTGCCGCGCGGGACCGGGCGCCGCTGCTCGGCCGGGGCGCCTACGTCCTGGTCGCGCTGTTCGCGCTGGCCTCCAGCGCGGCCAAGGCGAGCTCACTGCCCGTCACCCTGGCGGGCCTGGCCTTCGCGGGCCTGATGGTGCTCATCGGCACCCGGCGGATCCCGTGGGCGATCGTCCGGCTCGGCGCGATCGTGGCCGGAGCCCAACTGTTCGCCACCGCCGTGCTGTTCAAGTTCGAGAGCTACGGCCTGGAGGTCGTGCCCTTCGGCAACGTCCAGAAGTACTGGGCCGACCCCGCGCACACCAGGACCGCGGTGACGCAGGCGGTGGTCGTCGCGGCGACCCTGATCGCCTTCCTGCTCAACCACCAGCTCCGCCTGGTGGGCATGGTCCCGTTGATCTGGCGGCGCCGGCTGCGGCTGGAGCAGTCCCAGTGGTTCCTGCTCGGCGGCGCCCTGGCCGGCCCGGCGGTCTACCTGGTGGTCAACGGCTTCAACGCCAGCTACTTCACGCTGGCCGGGCTGCCGTTCGGCGTGCTGCTGTCGGCCTGGGGCTACTGCGAGGTCTTCGAGCGGGCCGCGCTGCCCGCCCGGGGCAAGGTCGCGCTCGCGGTCGGCACGCTCTCCTTCGTGGGCCTGCTGACGTACGGCATCTACCACTACGCGGGGGACTGGGCGACCTTCGCGCTCAAGGCGGTCGGCGACGCCAAGGGCACCAAGTCGTACACCCCGCTGGTGCCCGCACTGGCCGCCGCGGCCGCGCTCGCCGCCGTCGCCGTCGTCGTCGGACTGCTCTGGCGGGCGGCCGGGCGGGCGCTGCCCGGGCTGCGCCGGCGCGGCGGGCTGGTGCTCCTCACGGGCGCGCTCGTGGCCGGTGCGCCGTCGCTCCTGCTCGACGTCCAGCAGTCGAAGCACGTCGCCTGGGACGGCGCCTGGCCGCTGCCGGCCGGCCAGGTCGAGGCCGCGCGCTGGGTACGTGCGCACAGCCGCCCGACCGACGTCCTGGTCACCAACGACCACTGCCGCTCCGAGAACGACTGGGCGGTCCCGGGCCAGAACTGCTGGAACTCGCTCTCGTTCTGGCTCAGCGCCTACTCCGAGCGCTCGGTGCTCGTGGAGGGCTGGGCGTACTCGCCGCGGCTGATGTCGGAGAAGTCCGCCAGTTTCTGGGACCAGCCGCTGCTCAAGCTCAACGACGACGCGATCCACCACCCGACCGCCGACATCCTCCGGGAGCTGCGGGACCGGTACCACGTCCGGTACCTGGTGGCGGACCGCAAGCCGGCTCCGGAGTCGCCGCTCCTGAAGTCCCTCGCCACCCCCGTCTTCGACAACGGCCGGGTGGCCGTGTACGAGCTCTCCTGACCCGACAAGCAGATCGCATGGGTTCCCACATGGTTTCCACCAACGAGTCGACCGACGCGGCCACGGTGCCGGACGCCGCGGAGCAGGGCTCCGCCGGCGGCGGCAAGGCCAACCGCCAGATCCCGTCCTTCCTGGTCATCGGGGTGCTGAGCACGCTGTTCTACCTCGGGCTGTACGTCGTGGCCCGGATGGTGGTCAACCCCCAGGCCGCCAACCTGATCGCGCTCGCGGTGAGCGCCGTCGCCAACACCGCCGCCAACCGGCGGTTCACCTTCGGGATCACCGGCAGCGAGGGGGCGCTGCGCCACCAGCTGCAGGGGGCCGTCGCGTTCGTGATCGGGCTCGCGCTGAGCTCCGGCGTGCTCGCCCTGCTCGACGTGGCGGCCCCGCACGCCTCCAAGGTCGTCGAGGTCGGCGGCCTGATCGTGGCGAACGGCCTGGCCACCGTGGTCCGCTTCCTGCTGATGAAGGTGTGGGTCTTCAAGAAGTGATGCGGGCGGCCGAGCCGTCCCGGTCGGCGCTGCGGCGCAGCGGCCGGGGCGTCCAGCCGCGCAGCCGCGTGGCCGGTTCCTCGACGAGGTGCCAGGAGAGGGCGGCCAGCACGCCCGTCACGGTGAGCGCGCAGGCCAGGAAGCCCGGCCGGCCGTACGCGGCGCAGCCGACCAGGGCCAGGGCCTGCTCGACGGGGAAGCCGTAGATGTAGACCCCGTACGAGTAGTCGCCGATCCCGTCGAGGCGCCGGCACCAGCGGGGGAGCCGGGCTGCGGCCCAGAACAGCAGGTAGACCAGGGCCGGTTGGCCGAGGGCGCCGAAGGCGCCCCAGCGGAGCGTGGCGGCCAGCGCCACGGCGGAGGCCAGGGCGAGGCGGTCGTCCACCGGTATGCGTTCGGCGTGGAGCCGGCAGGCGGTGCCGAGCAGGAACGTGAAGGCCAGGACGGCGGCGAGGTGCCAGGTGAGCCGGCCGAGGAGCGGCAGGGTGGCGCCCGGTCCGCCGGCCGGGGGCACGTCCGGGGGCAGGTCGGTGGCGCCGGAGAGGATCAGCACCCAGAGCGCGAGCGCCAGCGCGGGGACGGCGGCCGGTCGCCGCAGCAGCCCGGCCAGGGCGAGCAGGGCGGCCAGGAGGTAGCACAGGAGCTCGTACTTGAGCGACCACAGGGCGCCGTTGAGGCTGCCGTCGAAGTTCGTCCCGGCGCGGATGCCCGTGGCGATGACTCCGGAGACGTCCCAGCCCGCGGTCGGGCTGCTGCTGCCGAGGCTGGTGACGTAGCTGAGCGGTCCGTCCGAGCGGTCCCAGAAGCCGGTGAGGGTGCCGTGCTGCCACCGGTAGAGCACGGGCATCAGGACGGCGGCGGACAGGAGCAGCGAGACCCAGAGCCCGGGGACGATCCGCAGGGCGCGGTGCCAGACGAACCGCAGGGTGCCGAGGCGCCGGGCGCTGCCGGTGATGACGAAACCGGAGATCGCGAAGAAGCCGAGGACCGCGCTCTTGCCCAGGTCGGTCTGCTGCCCGCTCCAGGACCACAGCGGGTCCTGGCGGCCCCAGCCGAGCGGGTAGACGTGCGACACCACCACGGTGGCGGCGAGCACCAGGCGCAGCGCCCCGAAGGCGTTCGCCCGGCCGGCGGTCAGGTCGGCGAAGGTCCCGCGCCGGAAACGCTCTCCGATGGCTCCCCCTCGTGCGCGGATGCGGGTGCGGCGCCCGGAGCCGTGCTCCGGGCGCCGCGGGACGACGGGTCGGCCGTTACGCGACCGGCGCGGTGCTCTGGGCGGTCCACAGCTCGCGGACGGCCTCGCGCAGGGTGCGGCGGGGGGTCCAGCCGAGGCTGTCGCGGGCGACGGTGACGTCGAGCTGCTGCCACTCGGTCTCCGGGCCGGTGCCGTCGGGGGCCGGGACCTCGGTGATCTCGGTGGGCACGCCGCTCTCCTCGATCAGGAGCTCGACCAGGTGGCGGGCGGTGGAGGCGGAGCCGGTGCCGACGTTGACGACCGGCGGGGCCGAGCGGTCGGCGGCGGCCAGCAGGACGGCGTCGAGGGTGTCGGTGAGGTCGACGAAGTCGCGCAGGGCGGTGAGCGGCTGCAGCGAGAGCTGCGCGGTCTCGCCGGCCGCGCGGGCGGCGTCGAGCTTGGCGGCCATGACGCCGAGCAGGCTGTGGCCGGGCTGGCCGGCGCCGACGACGTTGCCGAGCCGCAGCACGACGCCGGAGATCCGGCCGGCCTCGACGGCGCGCACGACGGCCTCGGTGGCGGCGAGCTTGAGCTTGCCGTACTCCATGACCGGGGCGGCCGGGTCGCTCTCGCGCTGGCTGGTGCCGACCGGGGCCATGCCGTACTCGTGGACGGTGCCGAGGTGGACCAGGCGGGCGGGGGAGGCCATGGCGGCGACGGCCTCGATCAGCCGCTCGGTGAGGACGACGTTGGCCTGGTACATCTGCTCGTCGTTCAGGCCCCACATGCCGCCGGCCGCGTTGACGACGGTGTCGATCCGCTCGCGGTCGAGCAGCGCGGTGAGCTCGGCGGGGTCGCCGTTGGAGAGGTCGAAGGCGACGAACCGGCCGGGCGCCGGCTCGGCCGGGGCCTTGCGGGCGAGGCTGAGCACCTCGGCGCCCTGCGCCAGGAGGCGGGCGCCGAGCACCCGGCCGATGAATCCGGTGCCACCGAGGACGGCCACCCGGGCCGGTGCCGTGTGCGGAGCGGTCATTGCGGGGACTCCAGGGGGTTCGTGGGTCAGCGGGGACGGCGGGCCGTGCTGGTGGCGTTGCGCAGCAGGGCCTTCGCACCGTCCCACTGGCCGGCGCGCATCGCGCCCGGGACCAGGGTGAGGGCGTGGATGCGGGCGGACAGGTGGATCCGGGCGGCGCGCGCCGCCCGCGGCCAGCCCTGCGCGTCGAGGCGGTCGGCGGCGTCGAGGAAGTAGCGCCGGGCCTCGGTGAAGCGGGTGCCGCTGAACGCGGACGAGGAGGAGATGCTGACGGCGTGCCGGCGGTACTGGAAGGCGCGGACGTCGTCGATGACCATCTGCTCGCCGGCCTGGAGGAGGTCGATGACCAGGGCGAGGTCCTGGATGATCTCCAGGTTGTCGCGGAAGCCGGTGGTCCGCACGGCCTCGGTGCGCCAGCAGATGGACGGGAAGTAGAGCCAGTTGCCCTTGAGCAGGCTGACGGCGAGCTCCTCGCCGTCCATCAGGACGCGGCCCTGCGCCTTGGGCGCGTAGATGCGGCGCTTGGACTCGTCGGCGAGCGAGGTGCTCGGCCGGCCGTCGCCGCCGATGACCTGGACGCCGGGCTGGATCATCGCGACGCCGGGGTGCTGGGCGAGGATCGAGCGGATCGTGGCCACGTAGTTGGGCAGCATGACGTCGTCGGTGCCCATGAACATCATGTGCTCGTGCTCGGCCATGCCCAGGCACTTGCGGTAGTTGCCGGTGACGCCGAGGTTCTGCTCGTTGCGGAAGTACCGCACCCGCGGGTCGCCGAGCTCCGCGAACCACTCCGGGACCCCGGGCTCCTTGCCGTCGTCCACGACGGTCAGCCGCCAGTCCGGGTCGGTCTGGGCCAGGACGCTGCGGACCGCCTCCTGCATCAGTGCGACGTCGCCGTAGTACGGAAGCAGGATTTCCAGAGTGGTCATGGTGGAGGCACATCCGGTGGTCGGGTTCGGGGCCTGCGGGCGGGAGCACGACCCCGCGGCGGGCCCATCATACTGAGCCCCGCGCGGCCCCCCGCCGACGGCGATGCCCGGACCGGGGCCGCTGCGGGCGGCCGGTCCGGGCACCGGTCGGTTCAGTTGGTGCGCAGGCCCTCGGTGTACGCCAGGCACTGCCGGTAGTCCGGCAGCAGGCCGCTCGCGATCGCCTCGGCGAGCGTGGGCGCGGCCGCGTCGCGGGCCGACAGCTGGGGGGCGTCGGCGGGCCACTCGATGCCGAGGTCCGGGTCGAGCGGGTGCACCGAGTGCTCGCCGGTCGGGTTGTACGTCTCGGAGCAGACGTACGACAGGGTGGCGTCGTCGGTCAGCGCGCAGAAGCCGTGGCCGACGCCCTCGGGGATGTAGACGGACTTGCGCTCGGCGTCGTCGAGGCGGACGAACTCCCACTTCCCGAAGGCGGGGGAGCCCACCCGCAGGTCGACGACCACGTCCAGGACGGCGCCGCGCACGCAGCTGACGTACTTGGCCTGGCCGGGCGGGACGTCGGCGAAGTGGATGCCGCGCACGACGTCCTTGGCCGACACCGACAGGTTGCCCTGGGCGAGCCGCAGCGGGTGGCCGACGACCTCCTCCAGGCGGTCGAAGCGGTACCACTCCATGAACAGGCCGCGCGGGTCGCCGTGCTGCTGCGGGGTGACCTCGAAGGCGCCGGGGATGGACAGTTCGCGGAACTTCACTTGGCCGCCTCCTCGTCGAGCAGAGCGACCAGGTAGTCGCCGTAGCCGCTCTTGCGCAGCGGCTCGGCCAGCTCGCGCAGCTGCTCGGCGTCGATCAGGCCGGCCCGCCAGGCGGCCTCCTCGATGCAGCCGATCTTGAAGCCCTGGCGCTCCTCGATGACCCGGACGAACTCCGAGGCCTGGACCATCGAGACGAACGTGCCGGTGTCCAGCCAGGCGGTGCCGCGGTCGAGGACGGTGACGTGCAGCTCGCCGAGCTTGAGGTACTCCTCGTTGACGGCGGTGATCTCCAGCTCGCCGCGGGCGCTCGGGGTCAGGCCGCGGGAGATCTCCACGACGCGGTTGTCGTAGAAGTAGAGGCCGGGTACGGCGTAGCGGGACTTCGGGGCGTCCGGCTTCTCCTCGATGGAGATGACCTGGCCGTTGTCGTCGAACTCGACGACGCCGTAGGCGGTCGGGTCGGCGACCGGGTAGGCGAAGACCATGCCGCCCTTGGGGTCGGTGCGCTGGGCGAGCCGGGTGCCGAGGCCGCTGCCGTGGAAGATGTTGTCGCCCAGGATCAGCGCGACCGGCTCGTCGCCGATGAAGTCGGCGCCGAGGACGAAGGCCTGGGCGATGCCCTCGGGCTTCTCCTGGACGGCGTACTCCAGCTTCAGGCCGAACTGGGAGCCGTCGCCGAGCAGGCGCTGGAACTGCTCCTGGTCCTGGGGGGTGGTAATGATCAGGATCTCGCTGATCCCCGCCATGACCAGGGTCGACAGCGGGTAGTAGATCATCGGCTTGTCGAAGACCGGGAGGAGCTGCTTCGAGACAGCCCGGGTCAGCGGCCAGAGTCGGGAGCCGGTGCCGCCGGCCAAGAGGATTCCACGCATGCCGAGCAGCTTATGTGAGGTCCGGGGGCGCTCCGGAAGCCCCCGTCGGCCCGGGGTCCGGGGTTCGATTCACCCCGGTAGACTGCCCGCACTATGCGCATCCTCGTCACCGGCGGCGCCGGCTTCATCGGTTCAGAGTTCGTCCGCCAGCTGCTCGGCGCCGACGCAACGGATCAGATCACCGTCTTCGACAAGCTCACCTACTCGGGCGTCGAGGCCAACCTGGCCCCGGTCGCCGACCACAGCGGCTACGCCTTCGTGCGCGGCGACATCTGCGACGCCGACGCCGTCGACCAGGTGATGCCCGGACACGACGTGGTCGTGCACTTCGCGGCCGAGTCGCACGTCGACCGCTCGATCGAGGGCGCCGGCCCGTTCGTGGTGACCAACGTCCTCGGCACCCAGGTGCTGCTGGACGCGGCCCGCAAGCACGGCGTCGCCCGCTTCGTCCACGTCTCCACCGACGAGGTGTACGGCTCGATCTCCGAGGGCTCGTGGACCGAGGAGTGGCCGCTCGCCCCGAACTCCCCGTACTCCGCCTCCAAGGCCGGTTCCGACCTGCTGGCGCTCGCCTACCACCGCACCCACGGCATGGACGTGGTGGTCACCCGCTGCTCCAACAACTACGGGCACTACCAGTTCCCGGAGAAGGTCATCCCGCTGTTCACCACGAACCTGCTGGACGGCAAGAAGGTGCCGCTGTACGGCACCGGCGGCAACATCCGCGACTGGCTGCACGTCTCCGACCACTGCCGCGGCATCGAGCTCGCCATGCGCAAGGGCCGCGCCGGCGAGGTCTACAACATCGGCGGCGGCACCGAGCTGACCAACAAGGAGCTCACCGAGCTGCTGCTCCAGGCCGCGGGCGCCGACTGGTCGTCCGTGGAGCCGGTCGCCGACCGCAAGGGCCACGACCTGCGCTACTCGCTGGACATCACCAAGATCAGCGAGGAGCTCGGCTACGCCCCGCAGGTCCGCTTCGAGGACGGCCTCGCGGCCACCATCGCCTGGTACCGCGAGAACCGCGCCTGGTGGGAGCCGCTGAAGGCCAAGGCCGCGCTGCGATGACGAACCCGGTGGCCAGGCTGCTGGGGGCGCTGCCCCCCGGCGTGCGGCTCGTCGCGGGGGGCACCGTCGTGCTCGGTGCCTCCTCGTACATCTTCCTGGCGCTCGCCGGGCACGGCCTGGACACCACGCAGGTGGCCGGCGTCTCCATGCTGTGGACGCTGGTCATGTCGGTCGGGTACGGCCTGTTCTCGCCGGTCGAGCTGGAGCTGAACCGGCTGGTGGCCGCCCGCGACGTGGCCGGCCACGGCCCCGGCCCGGCCATCCGCCGGGTGCTGCTGGCCACCGCCGCCGTGCTGGCCGTCGTGCTGGCCGGCGTCGCGGTGGCGGCCCGCCCGATCGCGGACCGCTTCTTCTCCGGCGACATCGGCCTGGTGGCCGGCATGGGCGGCGCCCTGGTCGGCCTGGCCGTCAGCTCGGTGGCCCGCGGCGCGCTGGCCGGCCTCGGCCGGTTCGGCTCCTACGGCCTCCAGCTGGGCGTCGACGGCGGTCTGCGGATCGGCCTGGCCGCGCTGATCCCGCTGTTCGGCGTGCACTCGGCGTTCGCGTTCAGCCTGATCCTCGTCGTGGCGCCGCTCGCCGCCTCGGTGATCGGGATGCGCTCGGTGCTCGCCGACCGGCGCGGCGGCCCGGCCCCGGCCTGGCGCGACGTCGTCACCGGGCTCGGCCTGCTGACCGGCTCGACGCTGCTCGCGCAGCTCATGGTCAACGCCGCGGTGGTGAGCGTGGGCGTGCTCTCGCCCTCCTCCAAGGCGCTGATCGCCGCGCTGCTCAACGCGGTGGTGCTGGCCCGGGTGCCGCTCTTCGCGTACGCGGCCATCCAGGCCTCGCTGGTCTCCTCGCTGTCCGGCGCCGCGGCGGCCGGCAACCACGGGGAGTTCCGCAAGGTCCTGCTGCGCACCGGCGGCATCGTCGCCCTGATGTGCACCGCGGCCGGCGTGCCGACGGTGATCCTCGGCCCGTGGGCGATCCGGCTGTTCTTCAAGGCGCAGGACGTGCTCGGCTCGGCCGACTTCCTGTGGCTGTCGCTCGGCACGCTCTGCTACATGCTCGCGACCGTCTTCGGCCAGGCGCTGCTCTCGCTCGGCCGCCACCAGCGGCAGCTGCTGTCCTGGCTGGCCGGCACGGTGGTGCTCGTCGCCGTCACCGCGGTGCCGGGGGCGATCGCGACCCGCGTCGAACTGGCCTACCTGGCTGGTGCCGCGGTGAGCGCTGCTGCCATGCTGTGGGCGCTCGCGCGGTCCCTGACGGCTCCGGCCGCGACCGCCGTGGAACCGGGTGCAACCATGGCGGCGCGTCAGTCGTCAGAAGTCTGACACCATCTGCGCGGGCCCCGTACAACCGGCGGCGGCAGTCCGTTCCGCCGCGCCTTTTAAACTGTCATTACTCTGGCCACGCCACACAGCCGCTGAAAGGCGCTCCCCGTCGTGCATCTCACCGTCATCACTTCGATCACCGGCGTGCTGGTGCTCGTCTACATCCTGGAGCTGCTGCGCCGACAGCAGCTCCGGGAGAAGTACGCGGCGATCTGGCTCGCGATCGGCGTCGTCGTCGCGCCGCTCGGGTTCTTCCCGACGATCCTGGACTCCACCGCCCGCCGGCTCGGCATCGCCTCCGGCGTCAGCCTGGTCCTGTTCGCAGGCTTCATCCTGGTGCTGATGGTCTCGCTGCACCTGAGCTGGGAGGCCTCCCGGCTGGAGGCCGAGACCCGCACGCTGGCCGAGGACGTCGCGATGATGCGCGCGTACCTGGCCGAGCACCACGACTACCCGATCGCGCGCAGCAACAACGACGCCGCCAAGGCGAACGACCCCGGGGTGACGGCATGATCGACGGCAAGCGGGTACTGATCATCCTCCCGGCCTGGAACGAGGCCGAGGGGCTGCCCAAGATCCTGCGGGAGATCCAGCAGAAGCTGCCCGGCGTCGACACCCTGGTCGTCGACGACGGCTCGGTGGACGACACCGCGGCCGTCGCCGCCGCGCACGGCTCCAAGGTCGCCCAGCTGCCCTACAACCTGGGCGTCGGCGGCGCGATGCGCTTCGGCTACCGCTACGCGCACCTGCACGACTACGACATCGCGCTGCAGTGCGACGCCGACGGCCAGCACGACCCGTCGTACGTGCCGACGCTGATCGCCAAGCTGGACGAGGCGGACCTGGTCATCGGGGCCCGCTTCGCCGGCGAGGGCTCGTACAAGGTGCGCGGCCCGCGCTCCTGGGCGATGAAGCTGCTCTCCGTGGTGCTGTCCCGGGTCGCCCGCACGCGGCTCACCGACACCACCTCGGGCTTCAAGGCCTGCAACAAGCCGATGATCGAGTTCTTCTCCCAGTGGTACCCGGTCGAGTACCTGGGCGACACGATCGAGAGCATGGTCGGCGCCGCCCGCTGCGGCTTCGTGATCCGGCAGGTGCCGGTCGCGATGCGCGAGCGGACCACCGGCACGCCCAGCGCCTCCCCGATCAAGGCGACGATCTACCTCGCCCGGGCCGGCCTGGTCCTGCTGCTGGCGATGATCCGCCGGATGCCCAAGCACCTCAAGCTGATCCAGCCAGCCACCAAGAAGGCCGCGGCACCGCGCCGCGAACTGGCCGGCCGTAGCTGATCACGGCGCGTGACCGCCGGGCCCGTACCCCGTGACCGAACGGGTGGGGCCCGGCATCGGCTTGCTAGCGTGTCGGGCGTGGACGTCCCGTCGGCTTTCCGGGGACGTTCCGTGGCGACCGGGTGCCCCCCCCGGCCGGCGCCCGCCGACCCCGCTCGCCCGGCGAGCCGGCCCGACCTGCGGCAGAGTGCCGCTTCACGGAAGCGAATTGACATGACGGATTTGGCACCGGACGTCGTCGGCGCCCCCTCCAGCACGCCCGGCGGCGCCAGAGGCGCGTCGTCCGGAGAGACGACGACGGCCCGGGCGGGCGGCCGCTTCGAGCGCTGGACCGAGAAGCGCTGGTTCCTCCCGCTGGGGGAGGGCGTGGTCAGCGTCGTCGTCGCCCTCGGGTTCATGCTGCTGTGCACGCACATCAGCGTCAATCCCGTCACCCGGATCGGCCAGGTCAGCGGCCTCGCCAAGATCCAGCAGTACGCGGCGCTGCTCGGCATCCCCGTCCTCGCGGTGCTGCTGTTCCTCGCCTACCGCGGCACGCTGCGCTACTACCAGGTCGCGCAGCGCCTGGCGTGCGCGGCCGTCGCGGGCCTCGGCACCGGTGTCGTCGCCGGCGGCATCGTGGTCGCGCTGCACGGCACCCCGTGGGGCCTGGGCGGCCAGGAGGGCGACCCCGGCAACCTCATGGGCATGGCCAACGACATGATGCGCGGCAAGGGCCTGCCGGGGGTCTACCCCCCGCTGTTCCCCGCCCTGCTCGCGGTCTGGGCCAAGCTCTTCCACCACGGCGTCGCCGGCGTGGGCCACGCGCTCAAGGACCTGCAGCTGATCCTCAGCGCGCTGGTGGGGCCGATGGCCTACCTCTCGTGGCGGATGCTGCTGCGCCCGTTCTGGGCGATGGCCGTCGCCGTGCCGACCTCGATCGTCTTCCTCGACCCGATCCGCCCGTACAGCCACGGCTCGATGCTGGTGCTGCTGCCGCTGCTGGCGGCCTGCTTCCGTGAGATCCGCCGCGCCGACGAGCTCTCGGTCCGTTCCGCGGTGCTGCGCGGCCTCGGCTTCGGCGCCGCGTTCGGCGTGATGTTCCTCTGGTACTCGGGCTGGTACCTGTGGGCCGCGCCCGGCTCGTTCATCCTCGGCCTGATGCTGTTCCCGTGGCGGCGGGGCCGGGTCGCGATCAAGCGCGCGCTCGTGTTCCTCGGCACCCTGCTGGTCACCGCCGCCGTGATCGGCGCGCCGCTGCTGTACCAGCTGGTCCGCCTGGGCGCCACGACGATGGACCGCTACGCGTACATCAACACCTACATCGACCCGGCGTACGTCATGGGCTGGGCCTCCGACCGCGCCGGAGACCTGACCTACCACGACTACCCGGCATCGGGCGAGCTGGCCGGCCAGACCGGGTTCGGCGTCCTGCTGCTCCTGGGCGTGGGCATCGGCGTGGGCCTCGGCCTGCGCAACGTCGTGGTCCGCACCGCGGGCTTCGTGCTCGCCGGCGCCTGGCTGCTGCGCTTCTGGTTCGCCTCCCACATGGAGCACACCCAGGCCGTCCAGCTGTACCCGCGCACCACCTGGATCATCTTCTACTGCCTGATCATCCTGGCCGTCCTCGGCGTGATGCTCACGTACGAGCGCGTCTTCGGCTGGATCCGCGGCACGCTGGAGGAGGTCGCCCCGGCCCGGGCCGCCCGGATCTCGCCGCGCGTGCTGTCCCAGCTGGCCGCCGGCCTGATCTGCGCGATCGCCCTGTTCGCCACCATGGGCGGCTCGTGGTCGGCCAACCGCTTCATGCCGTCCACCAACCCGGGCGTCGAGGACATGGGCCTGGACGCGCTGCGTGCCCACCTCCAGCAGCTGGACAACGGGAAGTGCCCCAAGTACTCGCCGTACAACGGGAAGCAGGCCTGCAACCCGATCAACATGAACCTGTCCGAGTACACCTTCGGGCCGGACCAGAAGAAGCTCTACTGCGCCAACGCGACCTCGAAGGAGTACGACGTCGTGTGCGGCCGCCCGCCGAAGGACTGACCCCCAACGGGTGACGATCGGGGCCGGTGAGGTACACCTCACCGGCCCCGATTGGCATCCGGGCTGCTCCATGTGGCAGTATGTCCAAGTTGCTCGGTTGAGTGCCGATGCTGCGCGCCTCCCGCCGGGAGGACCGGAAGCGAGTCCCAGGTACTCGTCGTTCCCGTGATGGCCGTCAAGCGTGAGTTCTACGCCACGGCAGCTGCGGGGCGAAAGTACGGGAATCTTCCGGGAAGCGTGAGCGGGGTCTCGGCCCGGCTCCCCCACCCCGAAATCTTGAAACCGACGAGTTCTTCGCCGGTTTTTTGCAAGCGCGAGTGCGACACGCCCGAGCGCGGGGGTCGGAGAGGGAGTCGTGCGGCAACTAAGGACAAAGGACTACTGAGTAGCCATGGCGGGACAGAAGATCCGCATCCGGCTCAAGGCCTACGACCACGAGGTCATCGACTCCTCGGCGAAGAAGATCGTCGAGACGGTGATTCGTACTGGTGCGCAGGTCGCGGGCCCGGTGCCGCTGCCCACTGAGAAGAACGTGTACTGCGTCATCCGCTCGCCGCACAAGTACAAGGACTCGCGCGAGCACTTCGAGATGCGCACTCACAAGCGTCTGATCGACATCCTCGACCCCACGCCGAAGACGGTTGACTCGCTCATGCGTCTCGACCTGCCGGCGGGCGTCGACATCGAGATCAAGCTCTGAGAGGCGCACCGAAGATGGCTAAGCAGATTAAGGGCATCCTGGGCGAGAAGCTCGGCATGACCCAGGTCTGGGACGAGAACAACCGGATCGTTCCGGTGACCGTCGTCAAGGCTGGGCCCAATGTCGTGACCCAGGTCCACACCGCCGACAGCCCGGCCGGCTACGACGCCGTCCAGATCGGCTTCGGCGAGATCGACCCGCGCAAGGTGAACAAGCCCCTCGCGGGTCACTTCGCCAAGGCCGGTGTCACCCCCCGCCGCCACCTGGTCGAGCTCCGTACCGCGGACGCCTCCGAGTACACCCTCGGCCAGGAGATCACCGCGGAGCTGTTCGAGGCGGGTGTCAAGGTCGACGTGACCGGCACCTCCAAGGGCAAGGGCTTCGCCGGTGTCATGAAGCGCCACAACTTCCGGGGCCTCGGCGCCGGTCACGGTGTGCAGCGCAAGCACCGCTCGCCCGGCTCGATCGGTGGCTGCGCCACCCCGGGTCGCGTGTTCAAGGGCGTGAGGATGGCCGGCCGGATGGGCCACGAGCGTGTGACCACCCAGAACCTGACCATCCATGCCGTTGACGCGGAGAAGGGGCTGCTCCTGATCAAGGGCGCAATCCCGGGCCCGAACGGCGGCCTCGTCCTCGTCCGCACCGCGGCGAAGGGGCTGTGAGGATATGAGCACCATTGACATCCTGTCGCCCTCGGGCGACAAGACCGGCAGCCTCGAGCTGCCGGCCGAGATCTTCGACGCGAAGGTCAGCGTTCCGCTGATGCACCAGGTCGTCGTGGCGCAGCTCGCTGCGGCCCGTCAGGGCACCCACAAGACCAAGACTCGTGCCGAGGTCCGCGGTGGCGGCAAGAAGCCGTACCGCCAGAAGGGCACCGGCCGCGCCCGTCAGGGCTCGACCCGCGCCCCGCAGTTCGCCGGCGGTGGCGTCGTGCACGGTCCCGTGCCGCGCGACTACTCGCAGCGGACCCCGAAGAAGATGATCGCCGCCGCCCTGCGCGGTGCGCTCACCGACCGGGCCCGCCACAACCGCATCCACGTCGTCACCGACGTGGTCGCGACCGAGGCGCCGTCGACCAAGGCCGCCAAGGGTCTGTTCGGCAAGATCACCGAGCGCAAGAACATCCTCCTCGTCGTCGAGCGTGCCGACGAGCTGGGTCTGAAGAGCGCCCGGAACCTGCCGCACGTGCACATCCTGGACGCCGGTCAGCTGAACACCTACGACGTGCTCGTCTCCGACGACGTGGTCTTCACCCAGGCCGCCTTCGAGCGTTTCGTGGCGGGTCCCGCCGCGTCCGCCAAGGCCGTGGCTGCTGAGGGCGAGCTCGAAGGGAGCGCCGCCTGATGGCTGCAGAGATCACGAGCAAGACGTTCACGGACCCCCGTGACGTCCTGGTGAAGCCGGTCATCTCGGAGAAGAGCTACTCGCTCCTCGACGAGAACAAGTACACGTTCGTCGTGTCGCCCGGTGCCAACAAGACCCAGATCAAGCAGGCCGTCGAGGCGGTCTTCTCGGTCAAGGTCGAGTCCGTCAACACGCTCAACCGTCAGGGCAAGCGCAAGCGCTCCAAGACGGGCTTTGGCAAGCGCAAGGACACCAAGCGCGCCATCGTGACGCTGGCTGAGGGCAACCGCATCGACATCTTCGGTGGTCCGGTCTCCTAACGGAGATCGTGATCGTCGATAAGGACGAGGACGAGAGAGCCAAATGGGCATCCGCAAGTACAAGCCGACTACGCCGGGCCGTCGTGGCTCCAGCGTGGCCGACTTCGTAGAGATCACGCGGTCCACGCCGGAGAAGTCGCTGGTTCGCCCCCTGCACAGCAAGGGCGGCCGTAACAACGCCGGTCGGATCACCGTTCGCCACCAGGGTGGCGGTCACAAGCGCGCCTACCGCGTGATCGACTTCCGTCGTCACGACAAGGACGGCGTGCCGGCCAAGGTCGCGCACATCGAGTACGACCCGAACCGCACCGCGCGCATCGCGCTCCTGCACTACGCGGACGGCGAGAAGCGCTACATCATCGCGCCGCGCGGCATCGCGCAGGGTGACCGGATCGAGAACGGCGCTGGCGCCGACATCAAGCCGGGCAACAACCTGCCGCTTCGCAACATCCCGGTCGGTACCACCATCCACGCGGTGGAGCTGCGTCCCGGTGGCGGTGCCAAGATGGCCCGCTCCGCCGGTGCCGGCATCCAGCTGCTCGCGCGTGAGGGCAAGATGGCGCACCTGCGCATGCCCTCCGGCGAGATCCGCCTGGTCGACGCGCGCTGCCGCGCCACCGTCGGCGAGGTCGGCAACGCCGAGCAGTCGAACATCAACTGGGGCAAGGCCGGCCGTATGCGCTGGAAGGGCGTCCGCCCGACCGTGCGTGGTGTCGCCATGAACCCGATCGACCACCCGCACGGTGGTGGTGAGGGTAAGACCTCTGGTGGCCGCCACCCGGTCTCGCCGTGGGGCCAGAAGGAGGGTCGCACTCGTAGCCCGAAGAAGGCTTCGAACGCCCTCATCGTGCGCCGCCGCAAGACCAACAAGAAGCGCTAGGAGCAGGTCAGATGCCGCGCAGTCTCAAGAAGGGCCCCTTCATCGACGGCCACCTTCTCAAGAAGGTGGACGCGCAGAACGAGGCGGGTACCCAGAACGTCATCAAGACCTGGTCCCGTCGCTCCGTGATCTTCCCGGCCATGCTCGGCCACACGATCGCGGTGCACGATGGCCGTAAGCACGTCCCGGTGTTCGTCACCGAGTCGATGGTCGGCCACAAGCTCGGCGAGTTCGCGCCGACGCGTACCTTCCGCGGTCACGTCAAGGACGACCGCAAGTCGAAGCGTCGCTAGTCGCCAGCGAGATTACCGACTCAATGACTTACACCAGCAAGGGGACAACCATGGAAGCCAGGGCCCAGGCGCGGTACATCCGCGTCACGCCCATGAAGGCCCGCCGCGTGGTGGACCTCATCCGTGGCCTGCCGGCCACGGAGGCCCAGGCCGTCCTGCGTTTCGCTCCGCAGGCCGCCACCGTGCCCGTCGGCAAGGTGCTCGACAGCGCCATTGCCAACGCCGCGCACAACTACAACCACTCCAACGTGGACGACCTCGTCATCAGCGAGGCGTACGTTGACGAGGGCCCGACCCTGAAGCGGTTCCGTCCGCGTGCGCAGGGTCGTGCCTACCGGATCCGCAAGCGGACCAGCCACATCACCGTGGTCGTCAGCAGCAAGGAAGGGACCCGGTAATGGGCCAGAAGGTTAACCCGCACGGGTTCCGCCTCGGCATCAGCACGGACTTCAAGTCCCGCTGGTACGCCGACAAGCTGTACAAGGACTACGTCAAGGAAGACGTCGCCATTCGTCGCATGATGACGAAGGGCATGGAGCGCGCCGGCATCTCCAAGGTCGAGATCGAGCGCACCCGCGACCGCGTCCGCGTTGACATCCACACCGCTCGCCCCGGCATCGTCATCGGCCGCCGTGGCACCGAGGCCGACCGCATCCGCGGCGACCTCGAGAAGCTGACCGGCAAGCAGGTCCAGCTGAACATCCTCGAGGTCAAGAACCCCGAGCTGGACGCCCAGCTCGTGGCTCAGGGCGTCGCGGAGCAGCTGTCCTCCCGCGTCTCCTTCCGCCGTGCCATGCGCAAGTCGATGCAGGGCACCATGAAGTCCGGCGCCAAGGGCATCAAGGTCCAGTGCTCCGGTCGTCTCGGCGGCGCCGAGATGAGCCGTTCGGAGTTCTACCGCGAGGGCCGTGTGCCGCTGCACACCCTGCGCGCGAACGTCGACTACGGCTTCTTCGAGGCCAAGACGACCTTCGGCCGCATCGGTGTGAAGGTCTGGATCTACAAGGGCGACGTCAAGAACATCGCCGAGGTCCGCGCTGAGAACGCCGCTGCCCGCTCGGGCAACCGCCCGGCCCGTCCCGAGGGTGGTCGTCCCGCCCGCGGTGGCGAGCGCCGTGGTGGCGAGCGCGGTGGCCGTGGCCGTCGCCCCGCCGCTGCCGAGGCCCCCGCGGCCGCGGCCGCCGAGGCTCCGGCTGCCGAGAACACCGGAACGGAGGCCTGACCGTCATGCTGATCCCCCGTCGGGTCAAGCACCGCAAGCAGCACCACCCCAAGCGCCGCGGCGCTGCCAAGGGTGGCACCGAGCTCGCGTTCGGCGAGTACGGCATCCAGGCCGTCACCCCGGCCTACGTGACGAACCGGCAGATCGAGTCCGCTCGTATCGCCGTCACCCGTCACATCAAGCGTGGCGGCAAGGTCTGGATCAACATCTACCCGGACCGTCCGCTCACCAAGAAGCCGGCCGAGACCCGCATGGGTTCCGGTAAGGGTTCGCCCGAGTGGTGGATCGCGAACGTGCACCCGGGTCGGGTCATGTTCGAGCTGTCGTACCCCAACGAGAAGGTGGCTCGTGAGGCGCTGACCCGCGCTGCTCACAAGCTCCCGATGAAGTGCCGGATCATCCGGCGCGAGGCAGGTGAGAGCTGATGTCGGCCGGCACCAAGGCTGCTGACCTCCGCGAGCTGGACAACGAGGGTCTCGTTGCCAAGCTCCGTGAGGCCAAGGAGGAGCTGTTCAACCTCCGCTTCCAGGCGGCGACCGGGCAGCTCGACAACCACGGACGGCTCAAGCTCGTCCGTAAGGACATCGCGCGGATCTACACCCTGATGCGCGAGCGCGAGCTGGGCATCGAGACGGTGGAGAACGCCTGATGACTGAGAACACCAACGAGACGCGCGGTTTCCGCAAGACCCGTGAGGGTCTCGTCGTCAGCGACAAGATGGACAAGACCGTCGTCGTCGCCGTCGAGGACCGCGTCAAGCACGCTCTGTACGGCAAGGTCATCCGCCGTACGAACAAGCTGAAGGCGCACGACGAGGCGAACGCCTGCGGCATCGGCGACCGGGTCCTCCTCGCGGAGACCCGCCCGCTGTCCGCGACGAAGCGCTGGCGCGTCGTCGAGATCCTCGAGAAGGCCAAGTAACGAAGTTGATGCGGTACGGCCGTATGTGCACCAGGTCCCGTGCGGGCGCTGGTGTGAGCAGCGGCCGGCCCGTCAGCTCTCGTTGACGATCAGGAGAAAGCTGTGATCCAGCAGGAGTCGCGACTGCGAGTCGCCGACAACACGGGCGCGAAGGAAATCCTTTGCATCCGCGTTCTCGGTGGTTCCGGTCGCCGCTACGCCGGCATCGGGGACGTCATCGTCGCGACCGTCAAGGACGCGATCCCCGGCGGTTCGGTGAAGAAGGGTGACGTCGTCAAGTGCGTCGTCGTCCGTACCGTGAAGTCGCGCCGTCGTCCCGACGGTTCGTACATCCGGTTCGACGAGAACGCCGCCGTCGTCCTCAAGAACACCGAGGGTGACCCCCGTGGCACCCGCATCTTCGGCCCGGTGGGCCGCGAGCTGCGCGACAAGAAGTTCATGAAGATCATCTCGCTTGCGCCGGAGGTGCTCTAACCCATGGCGAACAGCATGAAGATCAAGAAGGGTGACCTGGTTCAGGTCATCACCGGCAAGGACCGCGGCAAGCAGGGCAAGGTCATCCAGGCCATGCCCGCCGAGAACAAGGTCCTGGTCGAGGGTGTGAACCGGGTCAAGAAGCACACCAAGCCGGGCCCGGGCACTCAGGGTGGCATCGTCACCGTCGAGGCCCCGGTGCACGTCTCCAACGTCCAGCTGGTCGTGGAGAAGGACGGCAAGAAGGTCGTCACCCGCGTTGGCTACCGCTTCGATGACGAGGGCAACAAGATCCGCGTTGCCAAGCGAACCGGTGAGGACATCTGATGTCTGAGACGACTGTTGAGAAGGTGACCCCCCGTCTCAAGGAGCGTTACAACTCCGAGATCAAGGGTCAGCTGCAGGAGCAGTTCTCGTACGAGAACGTCATGCTGACGCCCGGCCTGGTCAAGGTCGTCGTCAACATGGGTGTCGGCGAGGCCGCCCGTGACAGCAAGCTGATCGAGGGCGCGATCCGCGACCTGACCGCGATCACCGGTCAGAAGCCGGCCGTGACCAAGGCCCGTAAGTCCATCGCGCAGTTCAAGCTGCGCGAGGGCCAGCCGATCGGCACCCACGTCACCCTCCGCGGTGACCGCATGTGGGAGTTCCTGGACCGTCTGGTGTCGCTGGCCCTGCCGCGTATCCGTGACTTCCGTGGCCTCTCCCCGAAGCAGTTCGACGGCCGTGGCAACTACACGTTCGGTCTGACCGAGCAGGTCATGTTCCACGAGATCGACCAGGACAAGGTCGACCGTCAGCGCGGTATGGACATCACCGTCGTGACCACCGCTCAGACCGACGACGAGGGCCGGGCGCTCCTGCGCGCTCTGGGCTTCCCGTTCAAGGAGGCGTGAGCCAATGGCGAAGAAGTCCCTCATCGCGAAGTCCGAGCGCAAGCCGAAGTTCGGCGTCCGGGCCTACACCCGGTGCCAGCGCTGCGGCCGTCCGCACTCGGTGTACCGCAAGTTCGGCCTCTGCCGTGTCTGCCTTCGTGAGATGGCGCACCGCGGCGAGCTGCCGGGCGTGACCAAGAGCTCCTGGTAGTCCAGAGCTTTAGGCACCGCTAGCGACGCAGAGGTGCCCGGCCCCACATCAGCCCGTTTTGGGCTCCCGTACGGATTCCCGTAAGGTTGTGGGGTCGGGCCCCCTGCCACGGCTTCCCCATGGATGCCCGTGGCCCTTCTCTGGGAGGGCTCGCACCCAGTCTTACGACGCCGCAGGTCCCCTGCGTCTGTGCCCCCGCCGCACTCCTCGGAGTGCGGCGGGGGGACCTGGCGCGGAGAAACCACGGCGAGAGAGGCCTGAGGCCATCATGACCATGACCGACCCCATCGCAGACATGCTCACTCGTCTGCGTAACGCGAACTCGGCGTACCACGACTCCGTGGCGATGCCGGCGAGCAAGATCAAGGCGCACGTCGCCCAGATCCTGCAGCAGGAGGGGTACATCTCCTCCTACAAGGTTGAGGAGCCGGCCGAGGGCGAGGTCGGCAAGAAGCTGACCATCGAGCTCAAGTTCGGTCCCAACCGTGAGCGCTCCATTGCCGGCATCAAGCGCATCAGCAAGCCGGGTCTGCGCGTTTACGCAAAGTCCACCAACCTGCCGAAGGTGCTCGGCGGCCTGGGCGTGGCGATCATCTCCACGTCCTCGGGTCTCCTCACCGACAAGCAGGCCGCCAAGAAGGGCGTAGGCGGAGAAGTTCTCGCCTACGTCTGGTAATTCGGGAAACGGAGGTACAGCAATGTCGCGCATTGGACGGCTGCCCATCCAGGTCCCCGCTGGCGTGGACGTCACCATCGATGGCCAGGCGATCTCGGTGAAGGGCCCCAAGGGTTCCCTCACTCACGTCGTCGCCGCGCCGATCGAGATCGGTAAGGGCGAGGACGGCACGCTGCTCGTCACCCGCCCCAACGACGAGCGTCTGTCGAAGGCCCTGCACGGTCTTTCCCGCACGCTGGTGGCGAACATGATCACCGGCGTGACCGCGGGCTACCGCAAGTCGCTGGAGATCAGCGGTGTCGGCTACCGAGTTCTGGCGAAGGGCTCCGACATGGAGTTCCAGCTGGGCTACAGCCACCCGATCCTGGTCGAGGCCCCCGAGGGCATCTCCTTCGTCGTCGAGTCGGCCACCAAGTTCCACGTGGACGGCATCGACAAGCAGAAGGTCGGCGAGGTCGCCGCGAAGATCCGCAAGCTGCGCAAGCCGGACCCGTACAAGGCCAAGGGTGTCAAGTACGCGGGCGAGGTCATCCGCCGCAAGGTCGGAAAGAGTGGTAAGTAAGCGATGAGTGTCTCTGTCAAGATCGGCAAGGGCAACGCCTACAAGAGCGCCGCTCGCAAGCGCCGCGCGATCCGCGTTCGCAAGCGCGTCGTCGGCACCGAGGTGCGTCCGCGCCTCGTCGTGACGCGTTCGAACCGTCACATGGTCGCCCAGGTCATCGACGACGCCAAGGGTCACACCCTGGCGTCGGCGTCCACCCTCGACGTGTCCATCAAGGGCGCCGAGGGCGACAAGACCGAGCTGGCCAAGAAGGTCGGGAGCCTGGTCGCCGAGCGCGCCAAGGCCGCCGGCATCGAGTCGGTCGTCTTCGACCGCGCGGGCAACCGGTACGCCGGCCGCATCGCCGCCCTGGCGGACGCGGCCCGCGAGGCCGGGCTCGACTTCTAAGCCGCTCGTCGACTCAGTCGACGGACGTAATCGAGAGAGGTAATTCCAATGGCTGGACCCCAGCGCCGCGGTAGCGGCGCCGGCGGTGGCACCGGCGGTGGCGAGCGGCGCGACCGTAAGCGTGACGACCGGGGCAACGCCCCCGCCGTCGAGAAGACCGCTTACGTCGAGCGCGTTGTCGCGATCAACCGTGTCGCCAAGGTTGTCAAGGGTGGTCGTCGCTTCTCCTTCACCGCGCTGGTCGTGGTGGGCGATGGTGACGGCACCGTGGGTGTTGGTTACGGGAAGGCGAAGGAGGTTCCGGCCGCCATCGCCAAGGGTGTTGAGGAGGCCAAGAAGAACTTCTTCAAGGTCCCCCGTATCCAGGGCACCATCCCGCACCCCATCCAGGGTGAGAAGGCCGCCGGCGTCGTGCTCCTGAAGCCCGCCGCCCCCGGTACCGGTGTTATCGCCGGTGGTCCGGTGCGCGCCGTCCTGGAGTGCGCCGGCATCCACGACATCCTGTCGAAGTCGCTCGGCTCGGACAACGCGATCAACATCGTGCACGCCACCGTGGCTGCTCTGAAGGGCCTCGTGCGCCCCGAGGAGATCGCCGCCCGTCGTGGCCTGCCGCTGGAGGACGTGGCCCCCGCCGCTCTGCTGCGGGCGCGTGCTGCTGGGGTGAGCGCCTGATGGCTCGCCTGAAGATCACGCAGACCAAGTCGTACATCGGCAGCAAGCAGAATCACCGTGACACCCTGCGTTCGCTTGGTCTCAAGCGCATGCACGACGTCGTGGTGAAGGAGGACCGTCCCGAGATCCGCGGGATGGCCCACACGGTCCGTCACCTGGTGACGGTTGAGGAGGTGGACTGATCATGGGCGACAACCCGATCAAGATCCACAACCTGCGTCCCGCCCCGGGTGCCAAGACCGACAAGATCCGCGTGGGTCGTGGTGAGGGCTCCAAGGGTAAGACCGCTGGTCGTGGCACCAAGGGCACCAAGGCCCGCTACCAGGTTCCGCAGCGCTTCGAGGGTGGCCAGATGCCGCTCCACATGCGCCTGCCGAAGCTGAAGGGCTTCAAGAACCCGTTCAAGATCACCTTCCAGGTCGTCAACCTCGACAAGCTGGCCGAGCTCTACCCGCAGGGTGGAGAGGTCACGGTCGAGGACCTGGTCGCCAAGGGCGCGGTTCGCAAGAACTCGCTCGTCAAGGTGCTCGGCACCGGCGAGATCTCGGTCGCGCTGCAGGTGACGGTCGACGCCGTCTCCGGCTCCGCCGCCGCGAAGATCACCGCCGCCGGCGGTACGGTCACCGAGCTCGTCTGAGCCCGCTGATCACAGCTCCGAACCCCGCACTTCCTCCGGGAAGTGCGGGGTTCGCGCTTTTCCGGTTCGGCCACGGACCGAAAACCGGCCGGAGTGGTCCTCGTTCTTTTGTGTGGCAAATCCGGGCATCCCGTACCCCGTGAGTGGGGGAGGGGCCGTACGCGCTTCTTCCGAGTGGCTGCGCACTGTTAGAGTCCGTGGAGTTCCCTTGTAGGCTGCGCGTAGGCTCGCCTGTGCCGTCTGTACGGGGGCCCGAACCGCAAACTCCCCATTCAGGACCGACCCTCCCGCCGACGACGTGCGGGAGGCGCAGGAGGCACCGTGCTCAGTGCGTTCGCGCGGGCGTTCCAGACGCCCGACCTGCGCAAGAAGCTGCTGTTCACGCTGGGCATCATGGTGCTGTTCCGGCTGGGCTCGCACATCCCGATTCCCGGCGTGAGTTTCACGGCCGTGAACGAGTGCGTGAAGGAGACCAAGAACAGCGGCCTCTTCGGGCTCGTCAACCTGTTCAGTGGTGGCGCGCTTCTTCAGCTCACGATCTTCGCGCTCGGCATCATGCCGTACATCACGGCCAGCATCATCCTCCAGCTCCTCACCGTCGTGATCCCGCGACTCGAGGCGCTGAAGAAGGAGGGCCAGGCCGGTACGGCGAAGATCACCCAGTACACCCGCTACCTGACCATCGCGCTCGCCGTGCTCCAGGGCACCGGCATCGTCGCGACGGCCTCCAGCGGTGCGCTGTTCTCCGGCTGCCCGCTGGCGAACCAGATCGTGCCGGACACCGGCGTGTTCCGGGTCGCCGTCATGGTGCTCACCATGACCGCCGGCACCACCGTCATCATGTGGCTGGGCGAGCTGATCACCGACCGCGGCATCGGCAACGGCATGTCGCTGCTGATCTTCACCTCGATCGCGGCGCAGTTCCCCTCCAACATGTGGGCGATCAAGCAGTCCGGCACCATCGGTGGCGGCTGGGTCGAGTTCCTCTCCGTCGTGGCCGTCGGCGTCATCGTTGTGATGCTGGTCATCTTCGTCGAGCAGGCCCAGCGCCGGATCCCGGTGCAGTACGCGAAGCGCATGATCGGCCGCCGCGCGTTCGGCGGCACCTCGACCTACATCCCGCTCAAGGTGAACCAGGCCGGTGTCATCCCGGTCATCTTCGCCTCGTCGCTGCTGTACATCCCCGCCCTGGTGGTCCAGCTGACCAACAGCCAGGCCGGCTGGGCGACCTGGATCCGGACGAACTTCGTCAAGGGTGACCACCCGATCTACATGGCCACCTACTTCCTGCTGATCGTCTTCTTCGCCTTCTTCTACGTCGCGATCTCCTTCAACCCCGAAGAAGTTGCCGACAATATGAAGAAGTATGGTGGCTTCATCCCGGGCATCCGGGCCGGCCGGCCGACGGCCGAGTACCTGAACTACGTGCTGACCCGGATCACGTGGCCGGGTTCGCTCTACCTGGGCCTGATCGCGTTGATCCCGATGATCGCCCTGGTCGCCTTCGGACAGCAGACCAACTTCCCGTTCGGCGGCACCAGCGTTCTCATCGTCGTCGGCGTCGGACTCGAAACTGTGAAGCAGATCGAGAGCCAGCTCCAGCAGCGCAATTACGAAGGGTTCCTCCGCTGATGCGTATCGTCCTCGTTGGTCCTCCCGGGGCCGGGAAGGGTACTCAGGCGCACCTGCTCGCCAAGACCCTGTCCATCCCCCACATCTCCACCGGAGACCTGTTCCGCGCCAACATCGGCCAGGGCACCCCGCTGGGGCTCGAGGCCAAGAGCTACATGGACGCGGGTCGCCTGGTGCCGGACGAGGTGACCATCGGGATGGCCAAGGACCGGATGCTGCAGGCGGACGCCGCGAACGGCTTCCTGCTCGACGGCTTCCCCCGCAACCTGGGCCAGGCGAAGGCGCTGGACGAGTTCCTCGTCGAGCAGGGCATCACGCTCGACGGCGTGCTGGACCTGGAGGTCCCCGAGGACGAGGTCGTCCGCCGGATCGCCGGCCGGCGCCTGTGCCGCAACGACGGCGGCCACGTGTTCCACGTGGACTACAACCCGCCGAAGGTCGCGGGCGTCTGCGACGAGTGCGGCGGCGAGCTGTACCAGCGCTCGGACGACACCGAGGAGAAGGTGCGCACGCGCCTGGAGGTCTACCACACGGAGACCGAGCCGATCATCGACTACTACGTCCAGCAGGGCCTGGTGGCGACGATCTCGGCGCTCGGCAAGGTGGACGAGGTGACGCAGCGCGCGATCGAGGCGCTGAAGCAGGACAGCTGAGTTTTTCAGCGACGTACGTACGGCCGCGCTCCCTATCCCGGGCAGCGCGGCCGTACGGCGTCGTACGGTGGTACGCAGTGGCAAACGGAACGTGGAAGGCGTGACCCTGATGGTGGAGATCAAGACCCCCGAGCAGATCGCGAAGATGCGAGCGGCCGGGCTGGTCGTCGCCGAAGCGCTGAAGGCCTGCCGTGAGGCGGTCGCCCCGGGGGTGACGACCCAGGAGCTGAACGACGTCGCGGACAAGGTGATCACCGACCACGGCGCCACCTCCAACTTCCGCGCGCACCACGGCGGCCTGTGGTTCCCGGGCGTGATCTGCGCCTCGGTGAACAACGAGGTCGTGCACGGCATCCCCGGCGACCGGGTGCTGCAGGAGGGCGACATCATCTCGATCGACTGCGGCGCCATCCTGGACGGCTGGCACGGCGATGCGGCGATCACCGTCGCCGTCGGCGAGGTCCGCCCCGAGGTCGAGATGCTGAGCCGGGTGACCGAGGGCTCGATGTGGGCCGGCATCGCCCAGATGAAGAAGAGCAACCGCCTGGTCGACGTCTCCAAGGCGATCGAGGGCTTCATCCGCCGCCAGCCGCTGCCGCCGAAGGGCAAGTGGGGCATCACCGAGGGCTACGGCGGTCACGGCATCGGCACCGCGATGCACATGGAGCCGCACGTCCTGAACTACGTCGAGCGCGGCCGCGGCAAGGGCCCGAAGCTGATCCCCGGCACCGTGCTGGCGATCGAGCCGATGGTCTCGCTGGGCACCCCGCACACCACCGTGCTGGAGGACGACTGGACGGTCGTCACCAACGACGGCACCTGGGCCTCGCACTGGGAGCACTCCGTCGCTGTCACCGAGCAGGGCCCGCTGGTCCTGACCGCCTTCGACGGCGGCAAGGCGGAGCTCGCGAAGCTCGGCGTCACGGCCGCGCCGGACCCGCTCGCGTAGTCGCCCGGCGGCCGACTGCCGCCGCCGACAAGGCACCGGAGCCCTGGAGGTTTGGACCTCCAGGGCTTTTGTCCTATTTTTATCGGCTGGCAGTGGCTACTTGTGGGCTCAGAGCGAGGAGAGAGCACGTGCTCAAGGGATTCCGCGACTTCATGATGCGCGGCAACGTCGTCGACATGGCGGTCGGTGTCGTCATCGGGGCCGCGTTCACCGGGGTGGTGACCGGCTTCGTGTCCGCGTTCCTCACCCCGCTGGTCGGCGTGGTCGTCGGCGCGGCCGGCGACTTCAGCTCGTACAAGGCGACGGTCGCCAACGTGACCTTCCCGTACGGGCAGTTCCTCAACGTGGTGATCGCGTTCGTGATGACCGCCGCGGTGCTCTACTTCTGCGTCGTCCTGCCGGTGAGCAAGGCCACCGCCCGGTACATGCCGAAGAAGCCGGCCACCCCGAAGCGTCCGTGCCCCGAGTGCCTGACCGACATCCCCGAGGCGGCCCGCCGCTGCTCGGCCTGCACCGCGCACGTCGAGCCGCTGGCGGTGTCCGCCGGGGTGTGACGCGGCCGTCCCGTGGGAGCCTCGTTTTGGCCCATCGGACGCGCTGGCGTAGGATGGACCGTCGGCTCACTCGTAGCGTGCTTCAGCGCGCCCTCTTCCCCTCGGGGACGGGGTGAACCCAGGTTCGCACGAGCGTTCCGCATACGGTAGCCGGTCCCGGAAGGTGGATCTCGCAGTTCATGGCTAAGAAGCAAGGCGCCATTGAGATCGAGGGCACCGTGATCGAGTCTCTGCCGAACGCGATGTTCAAGGTCGAGCTGCAGAACGGTCACAAGGTCCTCGCGCACATCAGTGGCAAGATGCGCATGCACTACATCCGCATCCTGCCGGACGACCGGGTCGTCGTGGAGCTCAGCCCCTACGACCTCACGCGCGGCCGGATCGTCTACCGCTACAAGTAAGAACGTCAGATCTAGACCCGGAGAACCTGAACATGAAGGTCAAGCCGAGCGTCAAGAAGATCTGCGACAAGTGCAAGGTGATCCGCCGCCACGGCCGGGTCATGGTGATCTGCGACAACCTGCGCCACAAGCAGCGCCAGGGCTGATCTCTCCCCAGCATTTCTCGTAGTACTTCGCGCGACGCGAAAAACGTCATAAGCGGGCTACCCGATCCGTCTACGGGACACCGGACGGACTGCCGCCCCCGGTCAGAGGCCGGGGCTCCCTCATCGTGAGATGTCGGAGTAGGTAGCACGCAAGACCTCTGAAGAAACACAGGAGCCTTGAATGGCACGCCTCGCCGGCGTTGATCTCCCCCGTGAGAAGCGGATCGAGATCGCCCTTACCTACGTGTACGGCATCGGCCGTACCCGCGCCCAGCAGACCCTGGCCGAGACCGGTGTCAACCCGGATGTCCGCGTTCGCGACATCTCCGAGGAAGACCTCGTCAAGCTGAGCCAGTACATCGACGCCAACTACACGGTCGAGGGTGACCTCCGCCGTGAGGTGGCCGCCGACATCCGCCGCAAGGTCGAGATCGGCTGCTACGAGGGTCTGCGTCACCGCCGTGGCCTGCCGGTCCGCGGCCAGCGCACCCACACCAACGCGCGTACCCGCAAGGGCCCGCGTCGCGCGATCGCCGGCAAGAAGAAGCCGGGCAAGAAGTAGTCCGTCCCGTAACCGGACATCCCTCCGGCCCGCGGGTCAGCGGACCGACCACCTCAGTAGGAGAACAGACTTATGCCCCCCAAGGGTCGTCAGGCTGCCGGCGCGAAGAAGATCCGCCGCAAGGAAAAGAAGAACGTCGCTCACGGCCACGCGCACATCAAGAGCACGTTCAACAACACCATCGTTTCGATCACCGACCCCGCGGGCAACGTGATCTCCTGGGCCTCCGCCGGCCACGTCGGCTTCAAGGGCTCGCGCAAGTCCACCCCGTTCGCCGCGCAGATGGCCGCCGAGGCCGCTGCCCGTCGCGCGCAGGAGCACGGCATGCGCAAGGTTGACGTCTTCGTGAAGGGTCCGGGCTCCGGCCGCGAGACCGCGATCCGTTCGCTCCAGGCCACCGGCCTGGAGGTCGGCTCGATCCAGGACGTCACCCCCACCCCGCACAACGGCTGCCGTCCGCCGAAGCGCCGCCGCGTCTGACGCAGCGCCTTCGGGCACGCCGGTCCTGCTTTAAAACCACGTACGGGGTCTCGTTTTGTGCGAGACCCCGTACGCTTGGTCCTGTCGGCATCAAATAGTGGGTGCCGAAGACAACCGGAGGATTACCCCCCATGCTTATCGCTCAGCGCCCCTCGCTGACCGAAGAGGTCGTCGACGAGTTCCGCTCGCGGTTCGTGATCGAGCCGCTGGAGCCGGGCTTCGGCTACACCCTCGGCAACTCCCTGCGCCGCACGCTCCTGTCGTCGATCCCGGGTGCCGCTGTCACCAGCATCCGCATCGACGGCGTCCTGCACGAGTTCACCACCGTGCCGGGCGTCAAGGAGGACGTGACCGACCTCATCCTCAACATCAAGCAGCTGGTCGTCTCCTCGGAGCACGACGAGCCGGTCGTGATGTACCTGCGCAAGCAGGGCCCGGGTGTCGTCACCGCCGCCGACATCGCGCCGCCGGCCGGTGTCGAGGTGCACAACCCGGAGCTGGTCCTCGCCACGCTGAACGGCAAGGGCAAGCTGGAGATGGAGCTGACCGTCGAGCGCGGTCGCGGCTACGTCTCCGCCGTCCAGAACAAGGCCTCCGGCCAGGAGATCGGCCGCATCCCGGTCGACTCGATCTACAGCCCCGTGCTGAAGGTCACCTACAAGGTCGAGGCCACCCGTGTCGAGCAGCGGACCGACTTCGACAAGCTGATCGTCGACGTCGAGACCAAGCCCGCCATGCGTCCGCGCGACGCCATGGCCTCGGCCGGCAAGACCCTGGTGGAGCTGTTCGGCCTCGCCCGCGAGCTGAACATCGACGCCGAGGGCATCGACATGGGCCCGTCCCCGACGGACGCCGCCCTGGCCGCCGACCTGGCGCTGCCGATCGAGGAGCTGGAGCTCACGGTCCGCTCCTACAACTGCCTCAAGCGCGAGGGCATCCACACCGTGGGTGAGCTCGTGGCCCGCTCCGAGGCCGACCTGCTCGACATCCGCAACTTCGGTGCGAAGTCGATCGACGAGGTCAAGGCGAAGCTGGCCGGCATGGGCCTGGCCCTCAAGGACAGCCCGCCCGGGTTCGACCCGACCGCGGCCGCCGACGCCTTCGGCGCCGACGACCTGGACGACGCGGGTTACGCCGAGACCGAGCAGTACTAAGAGATTTGGCCGCGGGGGCGGTTCTCGCGAGGACCGTCCCCGTCGTCGTGAAAGTCGTGCGGGCACAGTGCCCGCACGCCCGCTGCGGTACCTGGTACGGCCGCAGTCGGAGATCCAAGGAGTAATTCCATGCCGCGTCCCACCAAGGGTGCCCGCCTCGGCGGTGGCCCGCACCACGAGCCGCTGCTGCTCGCCGGTCTGGCCCGTGAGCTGTTCCAGTACGGCCGCATCACCACCACCGAGGCCAAGGCCCGCCGCCTGCGCCCGCTGGCGGAGAAGCTGATCACCAAGGCGAAGAAGGGCGACATCCACAACCGTCGCCTGGTGCGCAAGACGATCACCGACATCGCCGTGCTGCACACCCTCTTCACCGAGATCGCGCCGCGCTACGAGAACCGCCCGGGTGGCTACACCCGCATCACCAAGGTCGGTCCCCGTCGTGGCGACAACGCCCCGATGGCCGTGATCGAGCTGGTCGAGGCGCTGACCGTCGCGCAGACCGCCGTCGGCGAGGCCGAGGCCGCCACCAAGCGCGCCGTCAAGGAGGCCGACGAGGCCGCCGCCGTCGAGACCAAGGCCGACGAGGCCGAGGCCGCCGAGCAGGCCTGACACCTCTAGGTGTACCGCGGGCCCGTTCTCCCAGCGATGGGGGAGCGGGCCCGTTCCTTGTCTTCGAGGTCCCCGGGAGAAGAGAAGCAGTGGTCAACGATTGCGCCGAGCAGCCGCCGGTGAAGGACGGCCCGGCCGACGGCTACGTCCGGGTCCGGCTCGACCTCGCCTACCACGGCGCCGAGTTCTCCGGCTGGGCCCGCCAGAAGGGCGGCCGCCGGACGGTCCAGGAGGAGATCGAGAGCGCGCTGCAGGTCGTCACCCGCAGCGGCGAGCTGTTCCCGCTGACCGTGGCCGGCCGCACCGACGCCGGCGTCCACGCGCGCGGCCAGGTCGCGCACGTCGACCTGCCGGCCGAGCTGTGGGAGGCGCACCGCGAGAAGCTGCTGCGCCGGCTGGCCGGGCGGCTGCCCGGGGACGTCCGGATCTACCGGGTCGGCGAGGCGCCGCCCGGGTTCGACGCGCGCTTCTCGGCGATCTGGCGGCGCTACGCGTACCGCGTGGCCGACCACCAGGGCGGGGTGGACCCGCTGCTGCGCGGGCACGTGCTCTGGCACGACCGGCCGCTCGACCTCGACCGGATGAACGAGGCCGCCAAGCTGCTGCTCGGCGAGCACGACTTCGCCGCGTACTGCAAGAAGCGCGAGGGCGCGACGACCATCCGCACCCTGCTGGAGCTCCACTGGGACCGCGTCCCGGTGGACCCCTACGCCGCCCAGGAGGGCTCGCTCGCGGTCGCCACCGTCCGCGCCGACGCGTTCTGCCACAACATGGTCCGGGCGCTGGTCGGCGCGATGCTGCTGGTCGGCGACGGGCACCGGCCGGTGGAGTTCCCCGGCGAGGTGCTGGCCGGCGGCGTCCGCAACTCGGCCGTCAACGTGATCCGGCCGTACGGGCTCACGCTGGAGGAGGTCGGCTACCCGGCCGACGACCAGCTGGCCGAACGCAACCGCCAGGCCCGGCGCATGCGGACCCTGCCCGGGCAGCCGGCCGCCGGTTAGGGCGCGTCTCCGGAGGCCGGCCCCAAATCCGTTTTGGCCGGAGGCGTCGGCTTGGGACAATCGCTCCCATGGGACACGTCGAGATTTCGCACCTTGAGTACTACCTGCCGGACGGACGGGTGCTGTTCGACGACGCGTCCTTCCGGGTCGGCGAGGGCGCCGCGGTCGCCCTGGTCGGGGCCAACGGCGCCGGCAAGACGACGCTGCTGCGCATGATCGCGGGCGACATCCAGCCGCACGGCGGCTCGGTGACGATCAGCGGCGGGCTCGGCGTGATGCGCCAGTTCGTCGGTACCACCGGCCGCGAGGACCGGTCGGCCACTCCCGGCGCGCTGCCGGCCGACGCCTCCGTGCGCGACCTGCTGGTCTCCGTCGCCCCCGAGCGGATCGCCACCGCCGCCCGCGCGGTGGACGCCGCCGAGCTCGCGATGATCGCGCAAGACGACGAGAAGACCCAGATGGCCTACGCCCAGGCGCTCTCCGACTGGGCCGACGTCGGCGGCTACGACTACGAGACCGACTGGGACGTCTGCACCATGGCGGCCCTCGGCGTGCCCTTCGACAAGGCCCAGTGGCGCGGCCTGAACACCCTCTCCGGCGGCGAGCAGAAGCGGCTCGTCCTGGAGACGCTGCTGCGCGGCCCGGAGGAGGTGCTCCTCCTCGACGAGCCGGACAACTACCTGGACGTCCCGGGCAAGCGCTGGCTGGAGGAGGCCATCAAGGCCACCTCGAAGACCGTGCTGTACATCTCACACGACCGCGAGCTGCTCTCGAAGACCGCGGACAAGATCATCGCCGTCGAGTCCGGCGCGGCCGGCAGCAGCGTCTGGGTGCACGGCGGCGGCTTCGACAGCTTCCACGAGGCCCGCAAGGACCGCTTCGCGCGCTTCGAGGAGCTCGGCCGGCGCTGGGACGAGGAGCACGCCAAGCTCAAGAAGCTGGTCGTCACCCTGCGCCAGGCCGCCTCCGTCAGCCACGCGCTCGCCACCCGCTACGCCGCCGCCCAGACCCGGCTGAAGAAGTTCGAGGAGGCCGGCCGCCCGGAGGAGCCGCCGCGCGAGCAGAGCATCACCATGCGGCTCAAGGGCGGGCGCACCGGCGTCCGGGCCTTCACCATGGAGCAGCTGGAGCTCACCGGCCTGATGCAGCCCTTCGACCTGGAGGTCTTCTACGGCGAGCGGGTCGGGGTGCTCGGCGCCAACGGCGCCGGCAAGTCGCACCTCCTGCGGCTGCTGGCCGGCGACGAGACGGTCGCGCACACGGGGGCGTGGAAGCTCGGCGCCCGGGTCGTCCCGGGCCACTTCCGGCAGACGCACGCCCACCCGGAGCTGTTCGGGCGCACCGTCCGCTCGATCGTGGAGGAGGAGCACGCGCTCAGCCGCGGCGCCGCGATGGGCGCGCTGCGCCGCTACGAGCTGGACCGGCAGGAGGAGCAGAAGTTCGAGTCGCTGTCCGGCGGCCAGCAGGCCCGGCTGATGATCCTCAAGCTCGAACTCTCCGGCGTGACGGCCCTGTTGCTCGACGAGCCGACCGACAACCTGGACCTGGAGAGCGCCGAGGCGCTGCAGGCCGGGCTGGAGGCCTTCGAGGGCACGGTGCTGTGCGTCACCCACGACCGGTGGTTCGCCCGGACCTTCGACCGCTACCTGGTGTTCGGGGCCGACGGCCGGGTGTTTGAGTCGTCCGAGCCGGTCTGGGACGTCACCCGGGTCGAGCGCGAACGCTGAGTGACGGGCGGCCGGTCCCGCGGCCGGTGGGAGCGGGATTTTGACCCCTCCCCGCCCGCCCGGTAACCTGGACGCTTGATGTGCGTATTGGCTCGCTCTATCTCACGTGAGAGGTCGGTACGCCGGAGACATCAGGTCGACGACCAGCGGTCACCCTTGAATTGCGTCCAAGGGTGATCAGGCTGCTCTTCCGTCCGGGTGCTCCTGTCAGGACTCACTCACTGAAAAGCGAAGGCTACGACCGTGCGTACGTACAGCCCCAAGCCCGGCGACGTCCAGCGTCAGTGGCACGTCATCGACGCGACCGACGTCGTGCTCGGCCGCCTGGCTTCCCAGGCCGCCAACCTCCTCCGGGGCAAGCACAAGGCGATCTACGCGCCGCACGTTGACACTGGTGACTTCGTCATCATCATCAACGCCGACAAGGTGCACCTGTCCGGTAACAAGAAGACCCAGAAGCTGGCCTACCGCCACTCGGGCTTCCCGGGCGGTCTGCGCTCGGTGCGCTACGACGACCTGCTGGCGAACAACCCGGAGAAGGCCGTCGAGAAGGCCATCAAGGGCATGATCCCCAAGAACAGCCTGGGCCGTCAGATGCTCTCGAAGCTGAAGGTCTACTCGGGCGACCAGCACCCCCACGCTGCCCAGCAGCCGGTGCCGTTCGAGATCACCCAGGTCGCGCAGTAATTCGGCCACCAAGCCCCCCAACACTGAAAAGAGCTGAGGAACACCGTGGCCGAGACCACTGAAACCCTTGAGGTCGACTTCGACGAGGCCGTTGAGGCCGTCGAGGGCGAGTACACCTCCGAGGAGAGCTACACCTCCGAGTCGCTGGCCGGCCGCTTCGGCGAGGCCGTCCCCGGCGCCGGCCTGGGCCGTCGCAAGGAGGCGATCGCCCGCGTGCGCATCGTCCCCGGCACCGGCCAGTGGAAGATCAACGGTCGCACCCTCGAGGGTTACTTCCCCAACAAGGTGCACCAGCAGACCGTGAACGAGCCCTTCAAGCTCCTCGAGCTGGACGGCCGTTACGACGTCGTCGCCCGCATCAGCGGTGGCGGCGTCTCCGGCCAGGCCTACGCGCTGCGCCTCGGCGTGGCCCGTGCCCTGAACGAGGCCGACGTGGACAACAACCGCGGCGCGCTGAAGAAGGCCGGCTTCCTGACCCGTGACGCCCGCGCCGTCGAGCGCAAGAAGGCCGGTCTGAAGAAGGCCCGCAAGGCGCCGCAGTACAGCAAGCGCTAATCGCGTCCCAGGGGGTGCGTACCGCCCTGGCGGCGCCGCCCCCTGGTTTGCGCAACCGTCGCCCCGGAGTACCACGTGTACTCCGGGGCGACGCGTTCCCCGGCTACTGTGCGGCGGCCGGGGACCGAGTGGACTTCCGGGACTGGTTGATGGAGGACGGGACAGTGGGACGACTCTTCGGTACGGACGGCGTGCGCGGAGTGGCCAACGTGGGCCTGACGGCGGAGCTCGCGCTCGGCCTGTCGGTCGCGGCGGCCCACGTGCTCGGCGAGGCCGGCGCCTTCGACGGCCACCGGCCGGTCGCGGTGGTCGGTCGCGATCCGCGGGCGTCGGGCGAGTTCCTGGAGGCCGCGGTCATCGCGGGCCTGGCCAGTTCCGGCGTCGACGTGCTGCGCGTCGGCGTGCTGCCCACCCCGGCCGTGGCGTACCTCACCGGCGCGCTCGGCGCCGACTTCGGCGTGATGCTCTCCGCCAGCCACAACGCGATGCCGGACAACGGCATCAAGTTCCTCGCCCGCGGCGGCCACAAGCTGGACGACACGATCGAGGACGCGATCGAGGCCCACTACCGCGCCCACGCCCTCGGCGGCGAGGAGTGGGACCGTCCGACCGGCGCGGCCGTCGGCCGGGTGCGCGAGTACACCGAGGGCTTCGACAAGTACGTCGCCCACCTGATCGGCGTCCTGCCCAACCGTCTGGACGGCATCAAGGTCGTCATCGACGGCGCCCACGGCGCCGCCGCCTACGTCGCCCCCGAGGCCTTCGCCCGGGCCGGCGCCGAGGTCGTCCACACCCTGGGCGCGGAGCCCACCGGCCTCAACATCAACGACGGCGTCGGCTCCACCCACCTGGACCGGCTGCGCACGGCGATGAAGGAGTACCAGGCCGACCTCGGCATCGCCCTCGACGGCGACGCCGACCGCTGCCTGGCCGCCGACGCCGACGGCAACGAGGTGGACGGCGACCAGATCATCGCCATCCTCGCCGTCGCCATGAAGGAGGCCGGCACCCTGCGCCGCAACACCGCGGTCGCCACCGTGATGTCCAACCTCGGCTTCAAGCTGGCGATGGAGCGCGAGGGCGTCGACCTGGTGGAGACCGCCGTCGGCGACCGCTACGTGCTGGAGGCGATGAAGGAGCACGGCTTCGCGCTCGGCGGCGAGCAGTCCGGCCACGTCATCCTGCTGGACCACGCCACCACCGGCGACGGCACCCTGACCGGCCTGATGCTGGGCGCCCGCCTGGCCGCCACCAAGCAGCCGCTCGCCGACCTGGCCGCCGTGATGACCCGGCTGCCGCAGGTCCTGATCAACGTCAAGGGCGTCGACAAGGGCCGCGTGAAGACCAGCACCGAGCTGGCCGCCGCGGTCGCCGAGGCCGAGGCCGAGCTGGGCTCCACCGGCCGGGTGCTGCTGCGCCCGTCGGGCACCGAGCCGCTGGTGCGCGTCATGGTCGAGGCCGCGGACGCCGTCCAGGCCGAGGGCGTCGCCGCCAAGCTGGCCGAGGCCGTGCGGACGCACCTGGGCTGAGCCCGGACGTGACGAAGGCCCCCGCCGCGGCCCCTGGACATCAGGGGGCGCGGCGGGGGCCTTCGCGGTCTGCTCCGAGGGGGCGTCAGAGCTTGCGCAGCAGGGCCCGGCGGACCTTGTGGTCCGGGCCCTTCTGCAGGACCAGGGTGGCCCGGCCCCGGGTCGGCAGCACGTTCTCCAGCAGGTTGGGCTTGTTGATGGTGCGCCAGACCTGGCGGCCGTAGTCCATCGCCTCCTCCTCCGGCACCTCGGTGAAGCGGCGGAAGTAGGAGTTCGGGTCCTGGAAGGCGGTCTCGCGCAGCTTGCGGAAGCGGTCCAGGTACCAGTGCTCGATGTCGTCGGTGCGGGCGTCGACGTAGATCGAGAAGTCGAAGTAGTCGGCCACCGCGAGGCGGGTCCGGCCGTCGGTGCCGGGCAGGGCGGGCTGGAGGACGTTCAGGCCCTCGACGATCAGGATGTCCGGGCGCTCCACGGTGAGCCGCTCGTCCGGCACGATGTCGTACACCAGGTGCGAGTAGACCGGGGCGCTGACGCGGTCCTTGCCCGCCTTCACGTCCGCGACGAAGCGCATCAGCGCGCGGCGGTCGTAGGACTCGGGGAAGCCCTTGCGGGCCATCAGGCCGCGGCGGCGCAGCTCGGCGTTGGGCAGCAGGAAGCCGTCGGTGGTGACCAGTTCGACCCGCGGGTGCTCGGGCCAGCGGGCCAACAGAGCCTGCAGCAGCCGGGCGGTGGTCGACTTGCCGACCGCGACGGAGCCGGCCACGCCGATGATGAACGGCGTGCGGGTGCGCTCGGTGTCCGGAGTGTCCAGGAACGTGCCCAGCGCGCCCCGCAGGTCGTGCGTGGCGTGGATGTACAGGTTCAGCAGCCGGGACAGCGGCAGGTAGACGTCCCGGACCTCGTCCAGGTCGAGCGCCGTGCCGAGACCGCGCAGCCGCTCGACCTCCTCGGCGGTCAGTGGCAGCGGCGTACGCTCGCGAAGGGCGCTCCACTCGGCCCGGCTGAGGTCCACGTAGGGGGACGGCGAGGGGCCGGGGGCGGTCGCGCCCCGGGTACAGAGTTCGGTCAGCACGTCCTCCATTGTGAGCGGTGGCGGCGTTCACGGTGGTTGTGGTGTCGGTCACGCACTGTTCGCGAAAGGTGGGAAAACGGGCCCAGACCCGCCCTTATGCTGGCACGCATGTGCGGAATTGTTGGATACGTGGGCGCGCAGTCCGCCCTCGACGTAGTAATCGCAGGCCTGCAGCGACTGGAGTACCGGGGCTACGACTCCGCCGGTGTCGCCGTGCAGGTCCAGGGCTCCGACGGGCAGTGGAGCCTCGTCACCGACAAGCGGGCCGGCAAGCTCGCCAACCTGGAGAAGTCGCTCGCCGAGTCCCCTCTGCCCGGCGGCACCACCGGCATCGGCCACACCCGCTGGGCCACCCACGGCGGCCCGACGGACGCCAACGCCCACCCCCACCTGGACGACGACCGCCGCGTGGCCGTCGTGCACAACGGCATCATCGAGAACTTCGCCCAGCTGCGCGCCGAGATCGCCGAGCGCGGCCACACCCTGCGCTCCGAGACCGACACCGAGGTCGTGGCGCACCTGCTCGGCGAGGCCTATCAGGGCGACCTCGCGGAGGCCATGCGGGTGGTCTGCCGCCGGCTGGACGGCGCCTTCACCCTCGTCGCCGTGCACGCCGACATGCCGGACGTCGTCGTCGGCGCCCGCCGCAACTCGCCGCTGGTCGTCGGGCGCGGCGAGGGCGAGAACTTCCTCGCCTCGGACGTCGCCGCGTTCATCGCGCACACCCGCGAGGCGATCGAGCTGGGCCAGGACCAGGTCGTCGAGCTGCGCCACGACGGCGTGACCGTCACCAACTTCGACGGCACCCCGGCCGACGTGCGCGAGTACCACGTCGACTGGGACGCCTCCGCCGCCGAGAAGGGCGGCTACGACTACTTCATGCTCAAGGAGATCGCCGAGCAGCCGAAGGCCGTCGCCGACACCCTCCTCGGCCGGATCGGCACCGACGGCCGCCTGACCCTCGACGAGCTGCGGATCTCCGACGCCGACCTGCGCTCCGTCGACAAGGTCGTCATCGTCGCCTGCGGCACCGCGTTCCACGCCGGCATGATCGCCAAGTACGCGATCGAGCACTGGACCCGCATCCCCTGCGAGGTCGAGGTCGCCTCGGAGTTCCGCTACCGCGACCCGATCATGGGCCCGGGCACGCTGGTCATCGCGATCTCGCAGTCCGGCGAGACCATGGACACCCTGATGGCCCTGCGGCACGCCCGCGAGCAGGGCGCCAAGGTGCTGGCGATCTGCAACACCAACGGCTCGACGATCCCGCGCGAGTCGGACGCGGTGCTGTACACGCACGCCGGTCCCGAGGTCGCCGTCGCGTCGACCAAGGCGTTCCTCACCCAGCTGGTCGCCTGCTACCTGGTCGCCCTGTACCTGGGCCAGGTCCGCGGCACCAAGTGGGGCGACGAGATCTTCACGATCATCCGCGAGCTCGGCGACGCGCCGAAGCAGGTCGAGCAGGTGCTGGAGACGATGGAGCCGGTGCGCGAGCTGGCCCGCTCGCTGGCCGACGCCCGCTCGGTGCTGTTCCTCGGCCGCCACGTCGGCTTCCCGGTGGCCCTGGAGGGCGCGCTCAAGCTCAAGGAGCTCGCCTACATGCACGCCGAGGGCTTCGCGGCCGGCGAGCTGAAGCACGGCCCGATCGCGCTCATCGAGGAGGGGCTGCCGGTCGTCGTGGTCGTGCCCTCGCCGCGCGGGCGTTCGATCCTGCACGACAAGATCGTCTCCAACATCCAGGAGATCCGCGCCCGTGGCGCCCGGACGATCGTGATCGCCGAGGAGGGCGACGAGGCGGTCGTGCCGTACGCCGACCACCTGATCCGCATCCCGGCGACCCCGACGCTGCTCCAGCCGCTGGTGTCCACCGTCCCGCTGCAGGTCTTCGCCTGCGAGCTGGCCACGGCCAAGGGCCACGAGGTCGACCAGCCGCGGAACCTGGCGAAGTCCGTCACGGTCGAGTAGTCCCGGCCCCTCTACACGGCGCCCCTGCGGCTACCGCAGGGGCGCCGTGTCGAGCGTGAAGGAGAACGGGGCGGGCAGGTCGATCGGCTTGCCGAAGTCGGTCTGGGTGTGGGCTGTGTAGTCGCCGTTCTCCGGGTCCGTGAACAGCGTGACCCTGCCCGCAGTGCGGTCGACCAGCAGATAGCAGGGGATGGCTGCGGCTGCGTAGCCGAGGCGCTTCGGCTCGCGCGCCCTGTGCGGACAGGTCGACGGGAGTTCGAGGACGAGCGCGACGCCGGCGGACGGTGCCCACGGAGCCTGATCCCGGAAGTGGCCCAACGGGGCCACGGTGGCGGCCGGGACGAACCGGCCCGCCGGGGTGATCAGCCCCCTGGCCGTGCTGACGTACAGCTCCTCGACCGCTTCCCGGGCCACGGTCCGGGCGAACCACGCGACCGCGTGCTCGTGAGTGCCGCCCGCTGATGGCGCGAGGACGATCTCCTCTTCGGGCTGGAAGAGCTCGGATTTGAAGAACTGAGGCACATGCAGCCTCAGGAACGTCTGGAGCAGGTCCACGTGCGACACCGTAGGCGTACGGACCGGTGCCGGCGGGGGATCGAAGTAGGGTCACTCGAAAGTGTGCCGCGGGCCGGCGTCGGCGTCTGCTGAAGGAGCTTCCGAATGCGTCATGCACACCGTGTGGAAGTCGTCCGGGCCGCCGAGGGGGAGCTGATGGCCCGGCTGCCCGACGGAACTCTGATGCAGCGGGCGGCCGCGGGGCTCGCGGCGACGTGCGCGCGGCTGCTGACGGGCCGTCGGGGCCGGGTGTACGGCAGCCGGGTGGTGGTGCTCGCGGGCAGCGGGGACAACGGGGGTGACGCCCTGTACGCCGCCGCCGCGCTGGCCCGGCGCGGTGCGCGGGCGACGGCGGTGCTGCTCGCGCCCGAGCGAGCGCACGCGGGCGGGCTCGCCGCGGTGCGGGCGGCGGGCGGACGGGTGGTCGTGGACCAGGAAGTCGGCCTGGCCGACTTCTCGCGCGCGGACCTGGTGTTGGACGGGATCGTCGGCATCGGCGGCCGCGGCGGGCTGCGGTCCGGGGCGCTGCCGTACGCGCAGGCCGCCCGGCGCGGCCTGGTGGTGGCCGTGGACCTGCCGAGCGGGGTCGACGCCGACACCGGCGAGGTGCCGGGCGAAGCGCTGCGCGCCGACGTCACCGTGTGCTTCGGCACGTACAAGCCCGGCCTGCTCGTCGACCCGGGCGCCTCGTACGCGGGGACGCTCCAACTCGTCGGGATCGGGCTGGAACTGCCGGAGGCGGACGTGACCGCCCTCCAGCACGCGGACGTGGCGGCGCTGCTGCCCGAGCCGGGCGTCGAGAGCGACAAGTACCGGCGCGGCGTCGTCGGCGTGGCGGCCGGCTCGGCGACGTACCCCGGTGCGGCGGTGCTGGCCGTCGCCGCGGCGCTGCGCGGCGGCGCCGGCGCGGTCCGGTACGTCGGCGCGGCGGCCGAGGAGGTCGTGCGGCGCTTCCCCGAGACGCTCGTCACCGAGGGCGGGCCGCACGGCGCCGGACGGGTGCAGGCGTGGGTGGTCGGCCCGGGCGGCGGCGAAACGGCGCGCCAGACCCTCGCCGAGGCGCTCGCGAGCGACGTCCCGGTGCTGGTCGACGCGGACGGGCTGACCGAACTCGGCCGCCTCGGCCCGGCCGCCCTGGCCGGCCGCACCGCGCCCACCCTGCTCACCCCGCACACCGGCGAGGCCGCCCGGCTGCTCGCCGGCGCCGACGGCACACCACCCCCGGCCGCCGACGACCTGGCCGCCACCCGGCTGACCACCGCCCGCCGCCTCGCCGCCGCCTACCGGGCGACCGTCCTGCTCAAGGGCTCCACGACGGTGATCGCCGACCCCGGCGGCGCGGTCCGCGTCAACCCGACCGGCACCTCCTGGCTGGCGACCGCCGGCAGCGGCGACGTCCTGGCAGGCCTGGCCGGCTCCCTCCTCGCCGCCGGTCTGACCCCACTGGACGCCGCCTCGGTCGCCGCCTACCTCCACGGCCTGGCCGGCCGCCGGGCAGCGGGCACACCGGGCGCCCCGACGACGGCCATGGCGGTGGCCGAGGCGTTGCCGGTGGTGTGGCGGGCCGTGCGGGCGGGGTAGGGCGGGGCGAGGGGCGGTGGCGTGCTCGCTTGGCCTGGCCGGCTGCCGGGTGGTGGCCGAGGCGTTGCCGGGGGTGTGGCGCGGCCTGCCTCCGGGCCGGAGGCTTGCTCGCTTGGTCTGGCTTGGCCGGCTGCCGGGTGGTGGCCGAGGCGCTGGTGGTGGTGTGGCGGGCCGTGCGGGCGGGGTAGGGCGCGGCGAGGGGCGGTGGCTTGCTCGCTTGGCTTGGCCGGCTGCCGGGTGATGGGTGCGCTGCCGGTGGTGTGGCGCGGCCTGCCTCCGGGCCGGAGGCTTGCTTGCTTGGTCTGGCCTGGCCGGCCGCCGGGCGGTGGCCGAGGCGTCGCCGGGGGTGTGGCGCGGCCTGCCTCCGGGGCGGCACACGCGGCGCCGGCGGTGGCGAGGCAGGGCGTGCAGGTGAGGTGGCGCGCGCATGCTCTCAGGTCGGGCGGCCACCATGAAGCGGCGCAGTCGGCGTCCCGGATGGCGTGGAGGGACGCCCGGGTGGGGTGGCGAGCGGTGCCCTCCGTGGGCGGCGGCGACGTCCTGGGTGCGGCGAGATGTGCGGGCGGGTATGCGGGGCTGAGGATGAGGCACGGGAAGTCGGGTGGGCCGACTTTTGGTGTGGTGCTCTCGTGTCGGGGTTGGACCGTTCGCTCCGGTGGGAAGTCGGTTCGGCCGACGTCTCGTGTGTGGAGGGGAGCGGAACCGGGGGTGGGGCCGGGGCGTCCGTGGTAGCGGAGAGCCGGTCCGGTGCAGGTCGGAGCAGCGGGTGGACGGCGGCCGTGGGGCGCCGCGCCGACGGGGCGTTCGGCGAGGACTCCGGGACGTCTGGGAGACTGACCCTGATGACAACTGCGAAGACGGCCGGCTCGGCCACCCTCACCGACGGCGTACGGGCCGAGGCGACCATCGATCTGGGCGCCCTGCGCGGCAACCTCGCCGCGCTGCGCGAACGCGTCGCAAGCGCGGCGGTGATGCTCGCGGTCAAGGCGGACGCCTACGGCCACGGCGCGGTCGCGTGTGCCCGCGAGGCGGTCGCGAACGGGGTCGGGTGGCTGGGCTGCGCGACGCCCGAGGAGGCGCTGGCGCTGCGGGCCGCGGGCATCGGCCCGGAGCAGGCCCGCGTCCTGTGCTGGCTGTGGACGCCGGGCGGCCCGTGGCGGCAGGCGCTCCTGTCCGACCTGGACATCTCGGTCAGCGGGCAGTGGGCGCTCGACGAGCTGCTCCCCGCGGTCCGCGAGACCGGCATCCCGGCCCGCGTGCACCTGAAGGCGGACACCGGCCTCGGCCGCAACGGCTGCCAGCCGCACGACTGGCCGGCCCTGGTCGACGCCGCCCGCCGCGCCGAGGCCGAGGGGCTGCTCACGGTCGTCGGCGTCTGGTCGCACTTCGCCGCCGCGGACGAGCCCGGGCACCCGTCGATCCAGGCCCAGCTGGACGCCTTCCACACCGCGCTGGCGTACGCGGAGGCCGCCGGGCTGCGCCCCGAGGTGCGGCACCTGGCGAACTCGCCGGCCGCGCTGCTGCTGCCGGAGTCGCACTTCGACCTGGTCCGTACGGGCCTGGCCGCGTACGGGCTGTCGCCGGTGCCCGAGGTGGGTTCGCCGGCCGACTTCGGGCTGCGCCCGGTGATGTCGCTGACGGCGCGGCTGGCGCTGGTGAAGCACGTGCCGGGCGGGCACGGGGTCAGTTACGGCCACCACTACACCACCCCGGGGCCGACCACGCTGGGGCTCGTCCCGGTGGGCTACGGCGACGGCGTCCCGCGGCACGCGAGCGGCACCGGGCCGGTGCAGATCGGCGGCAAGTGGCGCACGGTGGCGGGCCGGGTGGCGATGGACCAGTTCGTCGTGGACCTCGGCGGGGACACCCCTCGGGTCGGCGACGAGGTGCTGCTGTTCGGCAGCGGTGAGCGCGGCGAGCCGACCGCGGAGGACTGGGCCCGGGCCTGCGGCACCATCGCGTACGAGATCGTGACCCGGATCGGCGCCCGGGTGCCGCGGCGCCACCTGGACGGCACGGTCCGCGCATGACGGAGTCCGACGGCCCGGCCGGGGCGGTCGCGAAGGCGGCGTCCGGGGTGAGCCGGGCGGGCGTGATCGGGATCTCGGTCGGCGTGCTGGCGGCGGGGGCCGCGGCCGGCGTGGCGATCGAACGGCTGACGGTCGGCCGGGCGACCCGCCGCCGGGCCCGGGCCGAGCTGGACGCCGGTGCGCCGTACGGTTCGCTGCGCGGGCGCCCGCGGACGGTGGCCGCACCGGACGGCACCGAGCTGTACGTCGAGCTGGACGGCACCGGCTGGGACGACGCGGGCGGTGCCGCCGGGCCGCTGACCGTGGTCTTCAGCCACGGCTACTGCCTGAACCAGGACAGCTGGCACTTCCAGCGGGCCGCGCTGCTCGACGGCCTGCGGCTGGTCTTCTGGGACCAGCGCAGCCACGGCCGTTCGGAGCGCTCCCGCTCCTACCTGGCCGGGGAGCCCGCGAGCATCGACCAGCTGGGCGGGGACCTCAAGGCGGTGATCGACGCCGTCGCGCCGACCGGGCCGCTGGTGCTGGTCGGCCACTCGATGGGCGGCATGACGGTGATGGCGCTGGCCGACCAGCACCCGGAGCTGTTCCGCGAGCGCGTGGCCGGCGTGGCGCTGGTGGGCACGCTGGCGGGGAACTGGGACCAGGTCAGCCTGGGCCTGCCGTCGGCGGGCGCGAAGCTGTTCAAGCGGGTCGCGCCCGGGGTGGTCAAGCTGCTGGGCCGTCAGGTGGAGCTGGTGGAGGCGACCCGCCGGTTCGGCTCGGACGTCGCGGCCGTGTTCTACCGGAAGTTCTCCTTCGGTTCGAAGGACGTCGACCCGGGCGTGGTGCGCTTCGCCGAGCAGCTGCTGGACGCCACGCCGATCGACGTCGTCGCCGAGTTCTACCCGGTGTTCGGCGCGCACGAGAAGACCGCCGCGCTGGCGGCCCTGCGCGGCCTGCCGGCGCTGGTGCTGGCCGGCACCAAGGACCTCCTGACGCCGCCCGCGCACAGCGAGGCGATGGCCGAGCAACTGCCCGGCGCCGAGCTGGTGATCGTCGAGGGCGCCGGCCACCTGGTGATGCTGGAGCGCCCGGAGCTGGTGGACCACCACCTGGCCGCGCTGCTCAGGCGGGCCGCGGCGTTCGGCGGGGCCGCCGAGCCGCCGCCGTCCGTCCTCGATCCGGTCTGAGGGACGGCCGGGGACCGCGGCGCGCGCCCGGCCGCGGATGTGGCACGGTAGCGGGGGCGGCCGGTGGTCGGCGCGCCCGGTACGGACCGAAGGGCAAGACACGCGCATGGGCTCGCACGCCACTCTCACCGTCCCCACCCCGGAGCGGATGGGCCGGCTCGGCCGGGAGCTGGCCGCGCTGCTGAGGCCGGGGGACCTGGTGCTCCTTTCGGGTGAGCTGGGCGCGGGGAAGACCACGCTGACCAGGGGCCTGGGGGAGGGCCTGCAGGTGCGCGGCGCGGTGACCTCGCCGACCTTCGTGATCGCCCGGGTGCACCCGTCGCTCGTGGGCGGTCCGGCCCTGGTGCACGTGGACGCGTACCGGCTGGGCGGCGACCTGGACGAGATGGAGGACCTCGACCTCGACGTGTCGCTGCCGGAGTCGGTGGTGGTGGTCGAGTGGGGCGAGGGCAAGGTCGAGCGGCTGTCCGAGGACCGCCTGGAGGTGCGGATCGAGCGGGCGATCGGCGACACCGCGGGCGAGGACCACGACCCGCGCCGCGTGCTGCTGACCGGCATCGGGGCGCGCTGGGAGGACGTCGAGCTGGCGAAGCTGGCGTGACGGCCCGTCGGACCGTGCGGAGGCTTCGCCGTCCGTTTGCCGACAGGCTGTCGGGAAAGTGTTGCGAGGGGGGCGCCGGGCGTGATGGGATGGGTGCTGCGGTTAGGTCTGCCTAACTAGGGAGGCGCCATGTCGAGCACCACCCCCGCCCCGGAGCGCGCCGTGCGCACCACCGGGGCCGGAGAGTCCGCCCGTCGCGCTCCGGGGGAGCCGATGCGGGCGCTGCTGGCCGCGTGCGCCGCGGCCGAGGCGGTGTCCACCCCGCCCGAACCGGCGCCGCGCCGGGCCGACGACGCCGGGACGGACACGCCCCGCGCGGCCTGACGGCCCTGGTCGGACGCGCGCGCCGGGTGACCACGAGTCGGACGGGCACGCCTCAGGCGACCACGACCACCTTGGTGTCCTTCGGGGCGAAGTCCCACAGCAGCTGACCGTCCTGGCGGGAGCTGCGGATGCCGCCGGTCTTGGTCTTGGGGTCGGCGGTCGGCGTCGCGCCGTCCACGGCCGCGCTGAAGCCGAAGACCACGCCGTTCTGCTGCGCGAAGCGCACCACGTGCTCGATCTGCTTGCCGTCCGTCCCGGTGGTGGTGGCCGTGCGGCTGTACACCGGGTACGCGCCGGGGGTCGGCTCGACCGTGCCCGGGGTGACCGGGAACGCCGCGACCACCTGCGGGTTCTTCTTCGGCTCGATCAGCCACACGTAGTGGCCGGAGACCGAGTAGACGACCCGCGTGCCGGTGCCCGAGGAGGCCGGCAGCGTCGGTGCCGTCGGGGTCGGGGTCGTGCTCGGCGCCGCCGAGGTGGCCGGGCCGCCGGCCGTCGCGGTGGCGGTCGGCCGCGCGGCGCCCGCGCGGTCCTGGGCGCCGTTCGCCTGGAAGGCCAGCAGGCTCACGACCGCCAGGGCTCCCAGGGTCAGCCCCGTGACCACCACTCCAGGACCCATCTTCGCCACTGCCGCTCCCGCCGCCGTCCGCTGTACGTACCGCCCTAATCGTGCCAGGTCCTGCGGGCCGCTCCGCAGCGGCTCGGACGTGTGTTCCGCAGTGGTACGCCGTATCGATCGGCCGGTCGGCCCAACGTCGGTCTAACCTTGACCCGTGCTGCTGCTCGCGTTCGACACCGCTACCCCCGCCGTCACCGCCGCCGTCCACGACGGCACGGCCGTCCTCGCCGAGACCGACCAGGTCGACGCCCGGCGCCACGGCGAACTGCTCCTGCCCGCCATCGACCGGGTGCTGCGGACGGCCGGCGTCGACAAGCAGCAGCTCACCGGCATCGCCGTCGGCGTCGGCCCCGGCCCGTACACCGGCCTGCGGGTCGGCCTCGTGACCGCCGCCGCGCTCGGCCACGCGCTGGGCCTGCCGGTGCACGGCGTCTGCACCCTGGACGCGATCGCGTTCCAGGCGCGCGCCGAGGGCCTGGCCGGGCAGCCGTTCACGGTGGCCACCGACGCGCGCCGCAAGGAGGTCTACTGGGCCTCCTACGACGCCGACGGCCGCCGCACCGAGGGCCCCGGCGTGGACCGCCCGGCCGAGCTGTCGCCGCAGCCGCGTTCGGTCGGCGCCGGCGCGCTGCTCTACCCCGACGCCTTCCCGGGCGCGCACGGCCCCGAGCACGTCTCGGCCGGCGCCCTGGCCGGCTTCGCCGCCGCCGAGCTGGCCGCCGGGCGCGAGCTGCTGCCGAACGTGCCGCTGTACCTGCGCCGCCCGGACGCCCAGGTGCCGGCCGGCTACAAGGCGGTGCTCCCGGCGTGAACCACGGCACCACCCTGCGCCCGATGCGCTGGTGGGACATCGAGCCGGTGATGGAACTGGAGCTGCGGCTCTTCCCCGAGGACGCCTGGTCCCACGGGATGTACTGGTCCGAGCTGGCCGAGACCCACCCCGGCGGCACCCGCCACTACACCGTCGCCACCGCCGCGGACGGCACGATCGTCGGCTACGCCGGACTGATGGCGATCGCCGGCGAGGGCGACGTCCAGACCATCGCCGTCGACGAACGCCACCAGGGCGCCGGCCTCGGCGCGGCGCTGCTCACCGACCTGATCCGGGAGTCCGCCCGGCGGGGCTGCGCCGAACTGCTGCTGGAGGTGCGGGTGGACAACCCGCGCGCCCAGCGGCTGTACGAGCGCCACGGCTTCCAGCCGGTGGGCATCCGGCGCGGCTACTACCAGCCCGCCAACGTCGACGCGCTGGTGATGCGCCTCGACCACCCCAGCACCGACAGCACCGACAGCACCGACCCGAAGGACATTGAGGACACCCGCCATGGCTGACGAACCGCTCGTCCTCGGCATCGAGACCTCCTGCGACGAGACCGGCGTCGGCATCGTGCGCGGCACCACGCTGCTGGCCGACGCGGTCGCCTCCAGCGTCAACGACCACGCCCGCTTCGGCGGCGTCGTCCCGGAGATCGCCAGCCGGGCCCACCTGGAGGCGATGGTCCCGACCATCCAGCGCGCCCTGGACACCGCCGGGGTCAAGGCGAGCGACCTGGACGGCATCGCCGTGACGGCGGGCCCCGGCCTGGCCGGCGCGCTGCTGGTCGGCGTCAGCGCCGCGAAGGCGTACGCCTGGGCGCTCGACAAGCCGCTGTACGGGGTCAACCACCTCGCCTCGCACATCTGCGTCGACCAGCTGGAGCACGGCCGGCTGCCCTCGCCGACCATGGCGCTGCTGGTCTCCGGCGGGCACTCCTCGCTGCTGCTCAGCGAGGACATCACGACCGACGTCCGCCCGCTCGGCGCGACCATCGACGACGCGGCCGGCGAGGCCTTCGACAAGGTGGCCCGGGTGCTCGGCCTGGGCTTCCCCGGCGGCCCGATCGTCGACCGCACGGCCCGCGAGGGCGACCCCAAGGCCATCGGCTTCCCGCGCGGGCTGAGCGGCAAGAACGACCCCGCGTACGACTTCTCGTTCTCCGGCCTGAAGACCGCCGTCGCCCGCTGGGTGGAGGCCAAGCGCCGGGCCGGCGAGGAGGTGCCGATCGCCGACGTGGCGGCGTCCTTCCAGGAGGCGGTCACCGACGTGCTCACCCGCAAGGCCGTCAGGGCGTGCAAGGACAACGGCGTCGACCACCTGATGATCGGCGGCGGGGTCGCGGCCAACTCGCGGCTGCGCGAGATGGCCCAGCAGCGCTGTGACCGGGCCGGGATCAAGCTGCGGGTGCCGCGCCCGGGCCTGTGCACCGACAACGGCGCGATGGTGGCCGCGCTGGGCTCCGAGATGGTGTGGCGCGACCGCGCGCCGTCCGCCTTCGACCTGTCGGCGGACTCCTCGCTGCCCGTCACCGACGTCCACGTCCCGGGCGTGGACCACCACCACGGCGACGTCCACGGCCAGGCGTACGAGGCCCTCGGCGGCGGTGCGGCGTGACCGTCGCCATGATGTGGGAGGCCCGCGCCGCCGACGGCCGCGGGGCCGAACTCGCCTCCTGGGCACGGGAGACGGCGATCCCGGCGCTGCGCGGCTCGGCGGGCCTGGAGCGCCTCGAACTGTTCGGCGCCCCCGGTGAGCGGGTGCTGCTGATCGCCTGGTGGAGCGGCGAGCCGGTGCCCGTCGCCGAGCCGCCGGCCGAGCTGCTCGGCCGTCCGGTGCACCGCTGGTCCTTCACCAGCGAGCACGTCGAGTAGGCCGGTACGGGAACCGCGCGCCGGGCCACTACCGTGCTAGCTGAGAAACGGCGGACGGACCAGGAGCGCGTGCGGTGAAGCAGGACGGCCGGAACAGGACCAAGGCGTACGCGGCGGGGGCGCTGGCCCTGCTGGCCCTCGCCACCGGGTGCGGCGGCAACGGGGACGGCGCCGCCGCCCCGGCACCCACGAGCGCGGCCCCGGCCGGGGGCCAGCCCGCCGGCGGCGCCGCGCCGACCGCCGCGGCGACCACGCCCGCGGCGGCGCAGGCCGCGGGCGACGCCGCGTGGGCGAAGTGGAACCTCAAGCCGCTGGCCCCGGCCCCCGCGCCGCCCGCCGACAAGCCCGTCAAGCTCGAACGGACCGGCACCGTACCGGTGTTCAGCGACGTGAAGACGAGCGACAAGGTCGTCTTCATCACCATCGACGACGGTGCCGAGAAGGACCCGAAGTTCGTCGAGATGCTGACCGACCTCAAGGTGCCGATCACGATGTTCCTGACCAAGGACATCGTCAAGAACGACTACGGCTACTTCAAGCCACTCCAGGCGCTCGGCAACCACATCCAGAACCACACCGTCACCCACCCGGTGATGAGCAAGCTCACGCCGGACAAGCAGAAGTCCGAGATCTGCGACGACCAGAGCGCGCTCACCCAGCAGTACGGCACCGCGCCGCTGCTGTTCCGCCCGCCGTTCGGGGACGGTGCCAACACGCCGACGCTCAACACCTCGGTGCAGGAGTGCGGTCCGCGGGCGGTCGTGCTGTGGCGCGAGTCCATGCAGATCCACGACATGCAGTACCAGGCGGCGGACAAGAAGCTGAAGCCCGGCGACATCATCCTGGCCCACTTCCGCGGGCCGAAGGAGCTCAAGGGCGCCACGATGACCCAGATGTTCGGCGAGCTGCTGGCCCGGATCCAGGAGCAGGGCTTCTCGGTGGCCCGGCTGGACGACTACATCCAGCCGCCGGCGTAGCCGTCCGGTCCGTCCGTCCGGTCAGCCGCTCCGTCCGTCAGGCGCGGCCGATCAGACCGGCTGACCGAGCATCATCAGCGGGCCGTTGTCGGTGCGGCTGAGGATCACCGTGACGGAGTTCGGCCCGGAGGGCTTGAGCTGGCGGCGCAGCTCCTCCGGGGTGATCGCCATCCCGCGCTTCTTGATCACCACGGTGCCGACCCCGCGTTCGCGCAGCAGGGCCTTCAGCTTCTTGATGTGGAAGGGCAGCACGTCGGTCAGCTCGAAGGCGTGCGCGTACGGCGTCGGGACCAGCTCGTCCGAGGTCAGGTAGGCGATCTTCGGGTCGATCAGCCGTCCGCCCACCTGCTCGGCCACCTCGGCCACCAGGTGGGCGCGGATCACGGCGCCGTCCGGCTCGTACAGGTACCGGCCGACCGGCCCGGCCGCCGGGTCGGGCAGATCGCCGCCGGTGAGGCTCGCGGCGTGCGGCAGGAGCGTCGCGCGGTGCGGGTGGGCGGCCTTGGTGCCGAACCAGAGCACCGCCTCCTTCACGTCCCCGTGGTCGGAGACCCACTCGGCCTCGGCGTCCTCGGGGACGGCCTCGTGCGGGATGCCCGGCGCGACCTTCAGCGCGCCGATCGGGGTCCGGCGGCCGGCCTCGACGGCCCACGAGAGCGGCGGGGCGTACGCCTCCGGGTCGAACACCCGGCCGCGCGCCGTCCGTCGCGCCGGGTCGGTGAACACCGCGTCGTAGCCGGTGACGTCCACGTCGGCGACGTCCGCGCAGCGCACCTCGACCAGGTCGGCGAGGCCCAGCGCGGCGGCGTTGGCGGCGGTGGCCGCGCAGGCGGCCGGGTCCCGGTCGACGGCCAGCACCTCGATCCCGGCCCGGGCCAGCGCCAGGACGTCCCCGCCGATCCCGCAGCACAGGTCGGCCAGCCGCCGCACCCCGAGCCCGGCGAAGCGCTGTGCGCGCCACTCGGCGACGCTGCGCCGGGTGGACTGCTCGACGCCGTTGGGCGTGAAGTACATCAGGTCGGCGTCCGCCCCGAACTTCGCGCGGGCGCGCTGGCGCAGCCGCGCCTGCCCGAACGCCGCCGACACCAGGTCGGCCGGGTGCTCGCGCCGCAGCCGGGTGGCCAGCGCGAGCTCCTCCTCGGGCGTGAACTCGCGCAGCGCGGCGAGCAGGTCCTGTCCCTCGGGGGTCAGCAGCGGCTGGAGGTTCTCGGTGTCCACGGGGCCATTCTCGCCGGTCGGGCGGTGTGGTGGCCGGTCCCGGGCGGTCGTGCAGGGCCGCGCGGGACGGCGGCCGCGCGTCCGCGGGCCGGGACGGCGGGGCGCGTCGTTGGCACTCTGGTTGACTGAGTGCTAACACGGGCCTATGGTCGTCCTTGGCACTCTCCACCTGGGGAGTGCTAACGCGAAGACGCGTGCCTGACCCCCGCGACGGCAGGTGCGCAGGTTCGCCCCTTACCCGTTAGAAAACCCCGTAATCTCCGAAGGGGAGCTCGGACGTGACCACCAGCAGCAAGGTTGCCATCAAGCCGCTCGAGGACCGCATCGTGGTCCAGCCGCTCGACGCCGAGACCACCACGGCCTCCGGCCTGGTTATCCCGGACACCGCCAAGGAGAAGCCCCAGGAGGGTGTCGTCCTGGCCGTCGGCCCGGGCCGCTTCGAGGACGGCCAGCGTCTGCCGCTCGACGTCGCCGTCGGTGACATCGTCCTGTACTCGAAGTACGGCGGCACCGAGGTGAAGTACCAGGGCGAGGAGTACCTCGTCCTCTCCGCCCGCGACGTTCTCGCCATCATCGAGAAGTAAGTCGTTCCGACCCGCCCCGGATCCGTGTCCCAAGTGACAGGGGCCCGGGGCGTGGTTGTTGGTTCACGTAGTTCGGCGGCCGGTGGGCCGGCCGCAGCCCCGAGGGAATAGGGAACATGGCGAAGATCCTGCAGTTCGACGAGGACGCCCGCCGCTCGCTGGAGCGCGGTGTCAACAAGCTGGCCGACACCGTCAAGGTGACCATCGGCCCCAAGGGCCGCAACGTCGTCATCGACAAGAAGTTCGGCGCCCCGACCATCACCAACGACGGTGTCACCATCGCCCGTGAGGTCGAGCTGGACGACCCGTACGAGAACCTTGGCGCTCAGCTCGTCAAGGAGGTCGCCACCAAGACCAACGACGTCGCGGGCGACGGCACCACCACCGCCACCGTGCTGGCCCAGGCCCTGGTCAACGAGGGTCTGCGCAACGTCGCCGCCGGTGCCGGCCCGGCCGCCCTGAAGAAGGGCATCGACAAGGCCGTCGCCGCCGTCTCCGAGCACCTGCTCTCGGTGGCCCGCGAGATCGAGGGCAAGGACGACGTCGCCGCCGTCGCGTCCCTCTCCGCCCAGGACACCCAGGTCGGCGAGCTGATCGCCGAGGCGATCGACAAGGTCGGCAAGGACGGTGTCATCACCGTCGAGGAGTCGAACACCTTCGGCGTCGAGCTCGAGTTCACCGAGGGCATGCAGTTCGACAAGGGCTACCTGTCGCCGTACTTCGTCACCGACGCGGAGCGGCAGGAGGCGGTCCTGGAGGACCCGTACATCCTGATCCACCAGGGCAAGATCTCCTCGATCCAGGAGCTCCTGCCGCTGCTGGAGAAGATCCTGCAGGGCGGTGCCTCGAAGCCGCTGCTGATCATCGCCGAGGACGTCGACGGCGAGGCGCTGTCGACCCTGGTGCTGAACAAGATCCGCGGCATCTTCAACGCCGTCGCCGTCAAGGCCCCGGGCTTCGGCGACCGCCGCAAGGCGATCCTCGGCGACCTGGCCACCCTGACCGGCGGCACCGTGATCTCCGAGGAGGTCGGCCTCAAGCTCGACCAGGCCGGTCTGGACGTGCTGGGCAGCGCCCGCCGCGTGACCATCACCAAGGACGAGACCACCATCGTCGAGGGCGCCGGCGACGCCGAGGCCGTGGCCGGCCGCGTCGCCCAGATCAAGGGCGAGATCGCCGGCACCGACTCCGACTGGGACCGCGAGAAGCTGCAGGAGCGCCTGGCCAAGCTGGCCGGCGGCGTCTGCGTCATCAAGGTCGGCGCCGCCACCGAGGTGGAGCTGAAGGAGCGCAAGCACCGCCTGGAGGACGCCATCTCGGCGACCCGCGCCGCGGTCGAGGAGGGCATCGTCGCCGGCGGTGGCGCCTCCCTGGTCCACGCCGCCAAGGTGCTGGACGGCGGCCTGGGCCTGTCGGGCGACGAGGCCACCGGTGTCGCCGTGGTCCGCAAGGCGCTGCACGAGCCGCTGCGCTGGATCGCCCAGAACGCCGGCCTGGAGGGCTACGTCATCACCTCCAAGGTCGCCGAGCTGGAGGCCGGCCAGGGCTACAACGCCGCCACCGGCGAGTACGGCGACCTGGTGAAGGCCGGCGTCATCGACCCGGTCAAGGTCACCCGCTCCGCCCTGGAGAACGCCGCCTCGATCGCCTCCCTGCTGCTCACCACCGAGACCCTCGTGGTGGAGAAGAAGGAGGAGGCCGCCGACGCCGGTCACGGCCACTCGCACGGCGGTCACGGCCACTCGCACTGAGGCCCCTGAAGTGGACCGGAGGCCCGGTCCGCCCCCATCCTGGGAGGCGGGCCGGGCCTCCGGCGTTCGGGCCCGGGGGTCCGCGAGTCCGCTTGAAGACTCAACTATCAGTGAAATTTTGCGTTCGGCAAAGATTGCCTTATAACTGAGGCATGATCGAGGCCCGCCACCTGCGCGTCCTGCGTGCCGTCGCCCGCACCGGCTCCTTCTCCGCCGCCGCGCGCGAGCTGGGCTGTACCCAGCCCGCCATCAGCCAGCAGATGAAGGCCCTGGAGAAGTCCGTGGACACCCCGCTGGTGGTCCGTTCGGGCCGGGGCATGCAGCTGAGCGAGGCCGGACGGGTGCTCCTCAAGCACGCCACCGGGATCCTGGCCGGGCTGTCGGCGGCCGAGGAGGAGGTCGCGGCCATCGCCGGGCTGCGGGCCGGGCGGGTGCGGCTGGTGTCCTTCCCGACCGCGAGTTCCACCCTGGTGCCGCCCGCCGTCGCCCGCCTGCGGGACAGCCATCCGGGGGTGCGCGTGTCGCTGGTCGAGGCGGAGCCGCCGGAGTCGCTGGCGATGCTGCGCGGCGGCGAGTGCGAGATCGCGCTGGCCTTCCGCTACCCGCAGTCCGAGGGCGCCACCGCTCTCCCGGTGCCCGCGCACGGCACGCCGCGCGAGGCGCGGGCCGAGGCGAACCTGGAGGCGCAGCAGCTGAGCGCCGGCACCGACTGGTCCGACCTGGTGGTCACGCCGCTGCTGGACGACCCGCTGGTGGGCCTGCTGCCGGCCGCGCACCCGCTGGCGGGGCGCGGCGGCGCGGTGGAGCTGGCCGAGCTGGCGGGGGAGCAGTGGATCGCCGGCTGCCCGCAGTGCCGCGGGCACCTGGTGGAGCTGTGCGCCGGTGCGGGGTTCGAGCCCCGGATCGACTTCGCGACGGACGACTACCCGGCGGTGGTCGGTCTGGTGGCGGCCGGGCTGGGGGTGGCGGTGCTGCCGCGGCTGGCGCTGGAGTCGGTGCGGCCTGACGGGGTGTCGACGGCGCCGGTGCGGACCGCCTCGGGGGCGCCGGCGGTGCGGCAGGTGGTCGCGCTGACCCTGCCGGACCTAGCCGAGGTGCCGGCCGTGGCGCTGATGCTGGAGCGGCTCGCGGGGGCCGCCGGGGCTCGCTGACGCAGGGTCACCGGCCGGGGGGCTTGGAGCGCCGCGAAGAAACGTTTCTTCACGGCGCGGCCTCGGCGTGGCGCTAGCGCTGGGCGACCGTCGGCGCGACCAGTGGGACCTCCACCAGCCGGTGCCGCGAGCGCCCGAGCAGCTCCTCGCGCTCGTCCTCGGTCATCCCGCCCCAGACGCCGTACGGCTCGCGGACCGCCAGCGCGTGCGCCGCGCACTCGGCGATCACGGGGCAGCGCGTGCAGACCTCCTTGGCGCTGGCCTCGCGCGAGCTCCGCGCGGCCCCGCGTTCGCCTTCGGGGTGGAAGAAGAGCGAGCTGTCCACGCCACGGCAGGCTGCGGAGAGCTGCCAGTCCCAGAGGTCCGCGTTGGGACCGGGGAGGCGGGAGAAATCTGCCATGGCTCATTCCCTTCAGAGGCTCGTCGGCCGCGGGCCGGCCCCAGCGGAGCTCGCTGCGGGCGTGGCGGGGCGTCGATGCACTGGTGTGGACACCTGGAAATATGACTTAAGGCAACTCCATGGACAAGTCACCCACAGAGTGGCACAACAGTCAATGACCATACGAAAGCTATAAAAACGGGCGAAGTGGGCATGGACTTCCGCAGGCGCGGACGTGGCAATCGGGTGGTCCGAGGGGCGCACGGAGCCCCGCACCGGTGTGCGGGTCGCACGCCGACCGCGCGCGAGCTGCACAAAAGTGCGGCGTGTGCACCGCGATGCGGCTGATCGGTAATGGGTTGGCCACGTACAGTGGTGGAGATGGCCCCGAAGGCCGTAACTCATTCGAGTGACGGTCGTTGGAAGTGCGGAGGCGGTTAGCGGGCGCCGGACGTCGGGAACGATCGCGGGGAAGTTGAGGCGATCAGCACGGACTCTGTCGCCGATCGGCCGTGTCGGAGAGGTTCGTACCAGCCAGGAGGCTCAACGTGACGCGGATCAGCTGCGGAGGACGACGGTCATGACTTCCGTTCTCGTTTGCGACGATTCCCCGCTCGCCCGCGAGGCGCTTCGCCGCGCCGTCGCGACCGTACCCGGTGTGGACCGGGTCACCACCGCGACGAACGGGGAGGAGGTCCTCCGCCGCTGGGTGGCCGACCGCTCCGATCTCGTGCTGATGGACGTCCGGATGCCCGGCCTCGGCGGGGTCGAGACGGTCCGGCGGCTGCTGTCCGCCGACCCGGGCGCGCGCATCATCATGCTCACCGTCGCCGAGGACCTCGACGGCGTCGCCCTCGCGGTCGCCGCCGGCGCCCGCGGGTACCTGCACAAGGACGCCTCGCGCGCCGAGCTGCGGGCCACCGTCACCCAGGCCCTCGCCGACCCGACCTGGCGGCTCGCCCCGCGCCGGCTGCGCAGCCCCGACATGGGCGCGGCGCCGACGCTGACGGCGCGTGAGATCCAGGTGCTGGAGGGCATGAGCCACGGCCGCAGCAACGCCGAGATCGGCCGCGAGCTGTTCCTCTCCGAGGACACCGTCAAGACCCACGCCCGGCGCCTGTTCAAGAAGCTCGGGGCCTCGGACCGGGCCCACGCGGTGGCGCTGGGTTTCCGCTGGGGCCTGGTCCGCTGACCGCAGGCGGCGCCGCCGGCTGCGGCGCGCCGCCGGTGTTTCCGGGGACGGGTGCCGCACGGACGTGTGACGTTACGGTCCCGAGGTTGCACCATGGAGTGGTGGAGCACCTCGGGGACCAGCGGACAGGCACTGCGGCGAACCACGCAGCCGCAGGACACTCGGCGGACGGCGCGGCGGACGGGACCACCGACGGCGGCGGGGCGGGAGGCGGCACGGTGCAGGAGGGGCCGGTGGTGCCCGGCGGCACGCCGCGCGGTGCCGCACCGCATAACGTTCCGGTGCACAACTCCGGACGCGGTGCCGCGTTTTCCCGTTCGACCAGGCACCATGGACCGATGCGTGACGACGTCGCCGGTGCGGCCGGCCAGGCGGACCCGGTGGAGGCCGAGCCCTCCGGCCCGGGTGGCGATCCGTCGTACGCCGATTCCGGCCCGCCGGGTGGGGTGCCCGGCGGTGGCGCCGGCCCCGGTCGTCCGCCCGTGCTCGGCGGCGGCGGGTCGCCGCTGGTGGGCGAGCTGGTCGCGGCCGCCGTCCGCGGCGAGGGCCCGGCCATCGACGCGCTGCTCGCGTACGTCCACCCGCTGGCGCTGCGGTACTGCCGCGGCCGGCTGGTCCGGCTGCCCGGCGGGGCCAGGCACCACGTGGACGACATCGCGCAGGAGGTGTGCGTCGCCGTGCTGTGCGCCCTGCCCCGGTACAAGGACCAGGGGCGGCCGTTCGAGGCCTTCGTCTACGGCATCGCCGCGCACAAGATCGCCGATCTGCAGCGGGCCGCGATGCGCGGGCCCGCCTCGACCGTGGTGCCGCAGGACGACCTGCCGGAGGTGCCGGACGAGGCGCTCGGTCCGGAGGAGCAGGCGCTGCTGAGCAGTGACGCGGCCTGGGCGAAGGAACTGCTCTCCAACCTGCCGGCCCGTCAGCGCGAGCTGGTGCTGCTGCGGGTGGCTGCCGGGCTGTCCGCGGAGGAGACCGGCGAGGTGCTGGGGATGTCGGCGGGGGCCGTCCGGGTGGCGCAGCACCGTGCCCTGAGCCGGCTGCGGGCGCTCGCGGAGGAGTCCTCCTGACGCTGCCGCCGGGAGCGGCCGGAATGGCTCATGGGCGGAGGGTGTTGTCAAGGGCACACGAGGACCACAATCCCGGTGCCAGTACCATGGGGTATCGGCGCCTGGGCAGGTTGCCAAAGTTTCACGGGTGCGAACGGGGTTCCCCTGGAGGATCCTCCAAAGTCCACCCGGCTTTCGGCGGTCTGCGCGAGTGAGCGATGAACGCGTCCCCACCCTCAGGGCGTGTGCGGATCAAACGGCCGGCCACGGAAGGTACCCCCGAAATGTCTTACAACGCCGCAGGCGTACCCGAGAAGTTCGCCATGCTCGGGCTCACGTTCGATGACGTCCTGCTGCTGCCCGGGGCCTCCGAGGTGCTGCCGAACCAGGTCGACACCTCCTCGCGGGTCTCCCGGAACGTGCGCGTGAACCTCCCGATGCTCTCCGCCGCGATGGACAAGGTCACCGAGGCCCGGATGGCGATCGCGATGGCCCGCCAGGGCGGTGTCGGTGTCCTGCACCGGAACCTGTCGGTCGAGGACCAGGCCAACCAGGTCGACCTGGTGAAGCGCTCGGAGTCCGGCATGGTCACCGACCCGATCACGGTCGGCCCGCTGACCACCCTGGCCGAGGCCGACGCGCTGTGCGCCAAGTTCCGCATCTCCGGCGTGCCGGTCGCGGACGAGGCGGGCAAGCTGCTCGGCATCGTCACCAACCGCGACATGGCCTTCGAGTCGGACCGCAGCCGTCAGGTCCGCGAGATCATGACCCCGATGCCGCTGATCACCGGCAAGGTCGGCATCTCGGGCGAGGACGCGATGGCGCTGCTGCGCCGGCACAAGATCGAGAAGCTGCCGCTGGTCGACGACGAGGGCCGGATCAAGGGCCTGATCACCGTCAAGGACTTCGTCAAGGCCGAGAAGTACCCGAACGCTGCCAAGGACGCCGAGGGCCGTCTGCTGGTCGGTGCCGCCGTGGGCGCCAGCGCCGAGGCGTTCGACCGGGCCCAGGCCCTGGTCGCGGCCGGTGTGGACTTCCTGGTCGTGGACACCTCGCACGGCCACAGCCACAACGCGCTGGCCTGGATCGAGAAGATCAAGTCGGCCGTCAAGGTCGACGTGGTCGGCGGCAACGTCGCCACCCGCGACGGCGCCCAGGCGCTGATCGACGCCGGCGTGGACGGCGTCAAGGTCGGCGTCGGCCCGGGCTCGATCTGCACCACCCGGGTGGTCGCCGGCATCGGCGTCCCGCAGATCACCGCGATCTACGAGGCCGCCCAGGCCTGCCAGGCGGCCGGCGTGCCGGTCATCGGCGACGGCGGCCTGCAGTACTCCGGCGACATCGGCAAGGCGCTGGCCGCCGGTGCCGACACCGTCATGCTCGGCTCGCTGCTGGCCGGCTGCGAGGAGTCCCCGGGCGAGCTGCTGTTCATCAACGGCAAGCAGTACAAGTCCTACCGCGGCATGGGCTCGCTGGGCGCCATGCAGTCCCGCGGCCAGGCGAAGTCCTTCTCCAAGGACCGCTACTTCCAGGCCGACGTCAGCTCCGACGAGAAGCTCATCGCCGAGGGCATCGAGGGCCAGGTGCCCTACCGCGGCCCGCTGTCCGCGGTGCTGTTCCAGCTGGTCGGCGGTCTGCGCCAGACCATGGGGTACGTCGGGGCCGCCACCATCGCCGAGATGGAGAGCAAGGGCCGCTTCGTGCGGATCACCTCGGCGGGTCTCAAGGAGAGCCACCCGCACGACATCCAGATGACCGTCGAGGCGCCGAACTACTCGTCGCGCTGATCGTCCGCACTCCCCGAGGGGCCCGTCGCCGTCCGCAGCGGCGGGCCCCTCGCGCGTGTCCGCGGGCCGGGCCGTCGGGGCGTGCGCACGGTCCGTGCGGGATACTGGGGGCGGCCGGGGTGACCCGGCGGGCATGAGCAACACAGCAGAAGGGCTCGAAGTGACCGAGATCGAGATCGGGCGAGGCAAGCGCGGCCGCCGGGCGTACGCCTTCGACGACATCGCCGTCGTCCCCAGCCGCCGTACCCGGGACCCGAAGGAGGTCTCGATCGCCTGGCAGATCGACGCCTACCGCTTCGAGCTGCCGTTCCTGGCCGCCCCGATGGACAGCGTGGTCTCGCCGCAGCAGGCCATCGCCATCGGCCGCCTCGGCGGCCTGGGCGTGCTGAACCTGGAAGGCCTGTGGACCCGCTACGAGGACCCGCAGCCGCTGCTCGACGAGATCGCCTCGATCACCGACGAGGCCGTCGCCACCCGCCGCCTCCAGGAGATCTACGCCGCGCCGATCCGCGCCGAGCTGATCAAGCAGCGGATCCAGGAGGTCCGCGAGTCCGGCGTGGTCACCGCCGCCGCGCTCTCGCCGCAGCGCACCGCCGAGTTCTCCAAGGCCGTCGTGGACGCCGGCGTCGACGTCTTCGTCATCCGCGGCACCACCGTCTCGGCCGAGCACGTCTCCAGCGCCGCCGAGCCGCTGAACCTCAAGCAGTTCATCTACGAGCTGGACGTCCCGGTCATCGTCGGCGGCTGCGCCACGTACACCGCCGCCCTGCACCTCATGCGCACCGGCGCGGCCGGCGTGCTGGTCGGCTTCGGCGGCGGCGCCGCCCACACCACCCGCAACGTGCTCGGCATCCAGGTGCCGATGGCCACCGCCGTCGCGGACGTGGCCGCCGCCCGCCGCGACTACATGGACGAGTCCGGCGGCCGCTACGTGCACGTGATCGCGGACGGCGGCGTCGGCTACAGCGGCGACATCCCGAAGGCCGTCGCCTGCGGCGCCGACGCGGTCATGATCGGCGCCGCGCTGGCCCGCGCCACCGACGCGCCCGGCAAGGGCTTCCACTGGGGCATGGAGGCCGTCCACGAGGAGCTGCCGCGCGGCAAGCGGGTGGACCTCGGCACGGTCGGCACCACCGAGGAGATCCTCACCGGCCCGTCGCACACCCCGGACGGCACCATGAACCTGTTCGGCGCGCTGCGCCGGGCGATGGCCACCACCGGCTACACGGAGCTCAAGGAGTTCCAGCGGGTCGAGGTCACCGTCAACCCGGCGCTCGACCACCGCTGAGGCGAACGCTGACGAGGGCCCCCGCCGTGCGAACGGCGGGGGCCCTCGTCGTTCCGTCAGCCGCGGACGGCGGTGCGGCGGGTAAGGATGAAGCCGCCGACCAGGGCTATGCCGTAGAAGGCGAGGTCCAGCGGGCGCAGGTCGGCGCGCCACGCGGCCAGGACGTCGTGGACGAGGGCGCGCGGCGGGGTGCCGGGCAGGCCGTGCGAGTGGAGCACGCGGCCCTGGAGGAGCAACTGGCCGAGGAAGAGCGCGCCGGCCGCGAGCAGCGCGCCCAGCAGGGGCAGCACCCGGCTGCGGCCGCCGAGCCGGCCGAGCGGCCAGGAGACGGCGGCGGTGGGGGCGATGGCCAGCCAGCCGACGCTGTCCGCGGCCCGCAGCGGCGCGCAGCCGTAGGCGAGGGCGCCGAGGAGCATCGCGGCGACCGCGACGCTGACGGCGAGTCCGACCCGCCGGCGGGGGCGCCGGCGGCGGGTGACGGGGACGACGGGTTCGTATCCGGCCACCGGGACACCGGGCATGCCGGGCGCGACGTAGCCCTCCGGGGCGCCGACGGCGGGCGCCACCGTGTAGTGCTGGGCCGTTCGCGGTCGGCCCGACTGTTCGTCAGTGCCCCAGGCGGGTGCGGTCATGGGTGTCGGATCCCCCCGGAAAAGACGGTGAGCTGCCGCACCGTAACAGTGTTCGGGACGAATCTCGGCGAGTTTTCGATCACAGATCGGGCACGGAGAGCCGGGGTTGTTGCGGTCCGTCGCACCCCGTGCCGGGGGCCGGGTGGTCGCGGGCCCGGTGGACAGGGGATGATGGAGGCTTGGCGTTCGGGCCCAGACGCCGGGCCGACGCGCTGTCACCTCGACCGCCAGCAGCACATGGGGGAACGTTTCGAATGACCCAGGCGCAGGGTTCCACCGGCCGACTCCTGGCCGGACGCTACCGGCTGGACGGGGTGCTCGGGCGCGGCGGTATGGGCACCGTCTGGCGCGCCGAGGACGAGATGCTGGGCCGGATTGTCGCGGTGAAGGAACTGCGCATGAACGCCAGCGTCGAGGAGGAGGAGAAGCACCGGCTGATCGTCCGGACGCTGCGCGAGGCCAAGGCCACCGCGCGGATCCGGCACGGCTCGGCGGTCACCGTCTTCGACGTGGTCGAGGAGGACGACCGGCCGTGGATCGTCATGGAGCTGGTCGAGTCCCGCTCGCTGGCCGACGTCATCAAGGAGGACGGGCCGCTGGCGCCCGCCCGGGCCGCCGAGATCGCGCTCGACGTGCTGGGCGTGCTGAGCGCCGCGCACGCCCTGGGCATCCTGCACCGGGACGTGAAGCCGTCGAACGTGCTGATCGGCGAGGACGGCCGGGTGGTGCTCACCGACTTCGGCATCGCCAGCGTGGAGGGTGACGCCTCGGTCACCTCGACCGGCATGCTGGTCGGCGCGCCCTCGTACATATCCCCGGAGCGCGCGCGTGGGCAGAAGCCCGGGCCGCCGGCCGACCTGTGGTCGCTGGGCGGCACGCTGTACGCGATGGTGGAGGGCCGGCCGCCGTACGACCGCGGGTCGGCGCTGGCCACCCTGACGGCGGTGATGACCGAGGAGCTCGCCACGCCGAAGAACGCCGGGGCGCTGCTGCCGGTGATCGAGGGGCTGCTGGAGAAGGACCCGGCCGACCGGCTGGACGCCTCGCAGACCCGGTCGATGCTCAAGCGGGTCGTAGCCGAGGCCACCGCCAAGGCCGAGTCGACGACCGAGCACGCGATGCCGGTCAAGTCGGCCGCCGGATCGGCGGCTGCGGCTCCCGCCCCGGTGGCGAAGGCCGACCGGAAGGCCGCCGAGAAGACCGGCGAGAAGGCGGAGGAGCAGCCGCCGTCCCCCGACGGCACCGCGAAGCGGACGATCGGCGGGCTGCTCGGGACCGTGCGGGTCGGCAGCAAGGCGAAGGACCAGGAGCCGGCGGCCGTCCCGGCGGTGGTCCCGGCGGCGGAGCCGGCCCCGCCCGCGGCGCCGGAGACCGAGCCGATCCGGCCGGTGACCAGCGAGTGGACGCTGGGCGCGACGCAGGCGGCGGGCGCCGATCCGCGCAAGGGCCGGCGGCGGCTGGCCGTGGTGACGATCGTCCTGGTGCTGCTGCTGATCGCCGGGATCGTCGCGGTCGTGAAGGCCGTCGGCGGTTCGGAGGCCGGCACGGCGCACGGCGCGGGCGCGACCTCGCCGGTGGCGGCCACCACGGAGGCGACGCCGAGCGGGGCCGCGGCGCCCACCGCCGCCGCGCCGACCACGGCGGCGGCCGAGCCCGCGCCGGCCGGCACCGAGGCGGCCCCGCCGCAGGCCCCGGCCACCGCGGCGACGACCCCCGCGGGCGGCCAGGCGCCCGCCCCGGCGGCGACGCCGACCCCGACTCCGACTCCGCCCCCGGCCGCCGCGCCGGGCGCGGCCCAGCCGGCCCCGGCCGGCGCGGTGCCGGCCGGGTACCACCTGTACAAGGACCCGACCGGCTTCTCGGTCGTGCTGCCGGACTGGCTCCAGCAGAGCGGCTCGGAGGCCACCCGCCGGACCTTCCAGGGCAACGGCAGCACGCTGCGGATCGAGTGGACCACCAGCCCCGACCCGAGCGCGCTGGCGGACTGGCAGGAGGCCGAGCCCGGCCTGCGTGCGCAGGTGACCAACTACCAGCGGGTCAACCTCGCGGCCGTCGGCTACCGGCAGTGGAGCAACGCGGCCGACTGGGAGTGGACCAACGGCACGCCGAGGATGCACTCGCTCAACCGCGGCTTCGTGACCGGCAGCCCGGCCAAGTACGGCTACGCGATCTACTGGACCACGCCGGACGCCGACTGGGCGGCCCCGGCCAACTCCCAGGCCAGGGACGAGGCGTTCGCCAGCTTCCAGCCCGCGCCGTAACCCGGCGGTCGGCCGGGCCGGTCGGCCGGGCAGGCGCTCCTCGGCCCTGGCGAACTCCTGGTCGGTGAGCGCCCCGGAGCGGTGCGGGGCGGCCGACCGCTCCAGCCGGTCCAGCGGTCGCCCGCCCGCGCCGGGCTCCTCGGCGGCGTCGGACGGTGTCTTGGTCAGGGAGGCGGCCGCCTGCGGGGTGGCCCGCGCGGCCCGTGCGGCGGTCCTGATCCGCTCGGTGAACTCCCCGGCCCCGGCCGCGTCCTCGAAGCCGTGGGGGCCGGTCGGGGCGATGATCGTCAGGGCGTCGCCGTCGAGCCCGGTCCGCGGCATGGTCGCGTCGGTGACAGCGGCAAGCGGAACCGGTACCGGCGGTTTCCCGTCCTTCAGGAAGAGCAGCCGGTAGGTGGTCGGGACCAGCGCGCCCTCGCGGACGTGGTCGGGGTGGCGGCCGACGGTGGAGGCGACGGGCCGCTCACCGTCGATCACGGCCGCCTCGACCGTGCGCACGGCCTCGGCCCGCGTCGCCCGGCCGCCGTTGCCGGCGACCCGGAACGCGGTGTCGATCAGATCGGTCCGGTCCACGGGGCCGAGCCCGGGGGAGCCGCTCAGTAGGCTGCTCGGTGAGCGAGAGGAACTGGCATGCGAGCGGGCCCTGGGCACGTGCTGGCGGGGCGTTACCGGCTGACGGACCGTCCGGAGGCGCTGCGGGCGGCCGCGGTGGACGAGGGCACCGGCGAGTCGGTGCTGCTGCGCGCCCTGGAGCTGCCCGCGCTGCTGACCGGCGGCCACGATCCGGAGGACGGCACGCCGCCGCAGGCCGACCGGCTGGTCCGGCGGGTCGGAGCGGTCGGCTCGACGGCGCCGGCCTGGCACCCGCGGCTGCTGCGCGGGGTCGGGGCGTTCGTCGACGGGGAGCTGCTGTGGACGGTCGAGGAGCGGCCGGCCGGCGTCCCGCTGGCCGAACTCGCCGCCGCCGGGCCGTTGCCGCCCTACCGGGCGGCCGAGCTGGCGGCGGACCTGGCGGGCGCGCTGCGCTCGCTGCACGAGGCCGGGCTCAGCCACGGCAACCTGACCGCCGAGTCGGTGCTGGTCTGCGAGGACGGCGCGGCGATGCTCGGCGGACTGTTGCCCGGGGTGGCCGAGGAGGCGCTGGCCGAGGACCTCGGCGGGCCCGGCGGGCGCCGCCGCTACGAGGTGCGGGCCACCCTGGTCGGCCCGGTGGCGGAGCGCTGGCCGCTGGACGGCGGCCCGGCCGGGGACTGCTGGGCGCTCGGGGTGCTGCTGCAGCGGCTGCTGACCGGGCGTTCGCCCTACCCCGAGGGCGGGGTGCCGGAACTGGTGACGGCGGTCCGGGACGGGCGGCGCGAGCCGTCCGCCTCCTGCGGGCCGCTGGCGCCGCTCGTCGAGCGGCTGCTCCAGCCCGATCCGGCGCTGCGGCCGACCGCCGACGAGGTCCGCCGGGAGCTGGCGGTGCTGCTGGCGGGCGCGCCGGAGCCGGCCGACGGCGAGCGGGCGGCCCGGGAGGTCGTGCTGCGGCCGGCCGGTCCGCTGGTGAAGTCCGCGCGCGGGCGCGGCCGGAGCGCCGCCGTGCCGTCCGCCGGCCGTGGGGCGGGGACGGACGGGGGCAAGCCGCCCCGGATACCCCCGGCCCTGCTGGGGCCGGTGCTGGTCGGAGGCGTCTTCATGCTGCTCGTGCTGGGGGTGGTCGCCGTGGTGATGTTCGCGGGCTGACGGCCCGGCCCGGCCGCGGTTCGCGGACGCGGCGGACCGGGGAGATTACCCGGGTCGGCGAGGTGGGCCTAATGTGTGCGTGGGATTTGTTCGAACAGTGGTCTGCACCAGGCCCTCCGTCGCACTGACGGCAGCCGAAGCGAGGGGGAGCGGTCGCCGATGGGCGTGCAGGACCGGCCGGAGACGGCCGAGACGGAGCGGCTGCTGGCCGGGCGGTACGAGCTGGGCGATCGGCTCGGCCGCGGCGGCATGGGCACGGTCTGGCGGGCCTGGGACCGGATGCTGGACCGTGAGGTCGCGGTCAAGGAACTGACCGTCAACCACCTCCCCGAGGACGAGCTGGAGATCCTGCACGCCCGGATGAAGCGCGAGGCGAGCGCGGCGGCCCGGATCAAGCACCCCGGCGTCATCACCGTGCACGACGTGCTGGAGCAGGACGGCCGGCCGTGGATCGTCATGGAGCTGGTCGACGGCCGCTCGCTGGCCGACGTGATCAGCCAGGACGGCACCCTCCAGCCGCGCGCCGCCGCCGAGGTCGGCAGCCAGGTGCTGGCCGCGCTGCACCGCGGGCACCAGCTGGGCGTGCTGCACCGGGACGTCAAGCCGGCCAACGTGCTGCTGGAGCGCGGCACCGGCCGGGTCGTCCTGCTGGACTTCGGGATCGCGAAGTTCGAGGGCTCCGCCGAGCTGACCCGGCCGGGCGACCTCGTCGGCTCGCCGGACTACCTCGCGCCCGAGCGCGCCCAGGGCGAGCGGCCCGGGCCGGCCTCCGACCTGTGGGGCCTCGGCGCGACGCTGTACGCGGCCGTCGAGGGGCAGTCGCCGTTCCGCCGGACCTCGCCGATCACCACGCTGGCCGCGGTCGTGGGCGATCCGCTGCCGGAGCCGCGCCGGGCCGGGCCGCTCGGGCCGGTGCTGGCCGCGCTGATGGCCAAGGACCCGGCCGAGCGGCCGACCGCGGACGAGGCGGCCCGGATGCTCGCCGAGGTGCAGGCCGGGCACACGGTCGGCCTGAAGGCGGTCGCGCCGGTCCGGACGCCGACGATGTCGGTGCCCGTCGTGGACCGGAGCGACACGACCGGCGGGGCCGCGGCCGACGCCGGTGACGCCGGTACGGACACCGGCATCGAGCCGGACACCGCCGGGGAGCCGGCCGCGGCCCGCTCGTCGGAGACGGCCGTCACCGCGGCGCACGCTCCGGCCGGTGGCGCCGTGGCCGCGGCGCACGTTCCCGCCGTGGGCGCCCAGGCGGGCGCGCCGATCACCGCGGGGGCGCCCACCGGGCCTGTCGCGCCGGTGCCGCACACCATCGCGCCCGCGCGCGGACCGGCCAGGCGCCGCAGCCTGGCCAAGGTCGTCGGCATCGCGGTGGCCGTCGGCCTGGTCGCCGCCGCGGGCACCTTCTTCGCCACACGGCACGTCGTCGGCTCCGACGCCGGCCCCGCCGACGACCCGTCGACGCCCGCCGTGACCACCTCGGCCGTGCCGGTGCCGACCGGATCGGCGAGCGGCGGGCCGGTGCCCGCCGGCTACCAGTGGGTGGAGGACCCGGCCGGGTTCCGCTTCGTGCTGCCGTCCGCGTCCCCGGCCTGGCAGCGCATCCTCGGGAGCGACAACAACCAGATCTTCTACAGCCCCGACGGCAAGGTGCACTACCTGCAGTTCGCCGTCACCGTCGGGCAGTCGGTCAAGCCGCTGGAGCACATGCGGGAGATGGAGGCCAGCGTCTCCAAGGCGCAGAAGGACTACAAGCAGCACCGGATGGCGAGCACCGCGGTGAACGGCCACGAGGCGGCCGTCTGGGAGTTCAGCTACGCGGCCAAGGAGGGCGGCCGCCGCCGCGCGGTCGAGACCGAGTTCATCGACGAGGACGGCACCGCCTACGCGATCTACTCGTCCAGCCCGGAGAAGGGCAACGACTGGAACGAGGCCCTCCAGCGCTTCACGACGGTGCTCAACAGCTTCACGCCCACCCGCTGACCACGGCGCCGTCCGGGCGGAGCGCCCGCTTTCGCCCGAGTGCGGCAGATTGTTGTTACCGACGGGTACCGCGCCGGGCGCCGAGCGCCTAGGCTGCGCCGTATGTCGGACCTCACAGCAGATGCAGTGGCCACCGGACGTCCCGACGCCGCCCCCGCGGGCGGCAACCCGGCCGCTCCGGGCGGCGGCCGGACCGTCGCCGGGGCCGTCCCGCCGTCCCTGGTCGCCCGGCTGGCCGGCGGCGTCACCGCGACCGGCGAGCCCAGCGTGGTGGAGACCGTCGCCCCGCTGACCGGTGAGCGGCTGGCGAGCCTGCCGCAGTCCACCCCGGCCGACGTCGAGGTCGCCTTCCAGCTGGCCCGCCGCGCCCAGTCGGCCTGGGCCGCGCTGCCCGTGCGCCGCCGCGCCGCCGTCCTGCTGCGCTTCCACGACCTGCTGCTCAAGCGGCAGGACGAGGTCCTGGACCTGATCCAGGCCGAGACCGGCAAGGCCCGGCTGCACGCCTTCGAGGAGGTGCTCGCCGTCGCCATGGCCGCCCGGCACTACGGGCGCGCCGCGCACGGGTACCTGTGCGACAAGCGGCACGGCGGCGCGCTGCCGGTGCTCACCCAGGCGATCGAGGCCCGCCGCCCCAAGGGCGTGATCGGCCACGTCTCGCCGTGGAACTACCCGCTGGAGCTGTCCGTCGGCGACGCCCTGCCCGCCTTCGTGGCCGGCAACGCCGTCGTCAACAAGCCCGACACGCAGACCGCGCTCACCGCGCTGTGGGCCCGCGAACTGCTCGTCGAGGCCGGGCTGCCGGCCGACCTGTGGCAGGTCGTGATCGGCGACGGACCGGTGATCGGCCCGGCCGTGGTCGAGCACGCGGACTACGTCTCCTTCACCGGCTCCACCCGCACCGGCCGCGACGTCGCCCAGCGCGCCGCCGCCCGGCTGATCGGCGCCTCGCTCGAACTCGGCGGCAAGAACGCCATGCTGGTGCTCGCCGACGCGGACCTCGACCGGGCCGCGGCCGGCGCCGTGCGGGCCTGCTTCTCCTCCGCCGGTCAGCTCTGCATCTCCATCGAGCGCCTCATGGTCCACCGTTCGGTCGCCGACGCCTTCCTGGAGAAGTTCGCCGAGCGCACCCGGGCCCTGCGCCTGGGCGGCGGCCTCGCGTACGGCGCCGACATGGGCTCGCTGGTCTCGGCCCGCCAGCTGGACACCACCACCCGGCACGTCGAGGAGGCCGTCAAGGCCGGCGCCACCGTGCTGGCCGGCGGCCGCGCCCGGCCCGACCTCGGCCCCTTCTTCTACGAGCCGACCATCCTCGACGGTGTCACGCCGGAGATGGCGGTCTGCGGTGAGGAGACCTTCGGCCCGGTCGTCTCCGTCTACCGCTTCGACACCGACGACGAGGCGGTGGCCGCCGCCAACGCCACCCCGTACGGCCTCAACTCCAGCGTCTGGACCCGGAACCCGCGCCGCGGCCGGGCGGTCGCGGCCCGGCTGCGCACCGGCACCGTCAACGTCAACGAGGCGTACGCCGCCGCATACGGCTCGGTCGGCTCGCCGATGGGCGGGATGGGCGACTCCGGGCTCGGCCGGCGGCACGGCGCGGAGGGCATCCTGCGGTTCACCGAGGCCCAGACCATCGCGACCCAGCGGCTGCTCCCGCTCGCGCCCTCGCTCGGGCTCGACGACCGGCAGTTCGCGGCGGTGTTCACCGGCGGGCTGCGGGTGCTGAAGGCGCTGCGCCTCAAGTAGGCGGGGCAGTGGCGGAGCCCGGCCGGTGGGCGGTGCGGGCGGATTCGGACGGCTAAGGGAGCAGTGGCAGATGGCGGGGTCCCCGGAACAGGGCGAGTTCGACTACGACGTGGTCGTGGTCGGCTCCGGCTTCGGCGGTTCGGTCGCCGCGCTGCGGCTGACCGAGAAGGGCTACCGGGTGGCCGTCCTGGAGGCCGGGCGGCGCTTCGACCGCGACGAACTGCCCCGGAACTCCTGGGACCTGCCGAACTACCTGTGGGCGCCGCAGCTGGGGCTGTACGGCATCCAGCGGATCCACCTGCTGACCAACGTGCTGATCCTGGCCGGCGCCGGGGTCGGCGGCGGCTCGCTGAACTACGCCAACACCCTGTACGTGCCGCCGAAGGCGTTCTTCGAGGACCGCCAGTGGCGCCACATCACCGACTGGCAGGCGGAGTTGGCGCCGTTCTACGACCAGGCGCAGCGGATGCTCGGGGTCCGGCTCAACCCGACCGTCACGCCGTCCGACGTCCACCTCAAGGCGGCGGCCGAGAAGATGGGCGTCGGGGACACCTTCCACATGGCGCCGGTCGGGGTCTTCTTCGGGGACGGCAAGGACACCGACGGCACGGCCAAGGCCGCGCCCGGCGAGGAGGTCGCCGACCCGTACTTCGGCGGCGCCGGCCCGGCCCGCAAGGCCTGCGTGGAGTGCGGCGAGTGCATGACCGGGTGCCGGCACGGCGCCAAGAACATGCTCACCGAGAACTACCTGTACCTGGCCGAGCAGGGCGGCGCGGAGATCCACCCGCTGACCACGGTGGCCCGGATCCGGGAGCAGGGCGAGGGCTACGCGGTGGACGTGCGCCGCACCGACTCGCGCTCGAAGACGGACCGGGTCAAGGCGGGCGCGCGGACCATCACCGCCGCCCGGGTCGTGGTCGCGGCCGGCACCTACGGCACCCAGTCGCTGCTGCACCGGATGCGCGCGGACGGCCACCTGCCCCGGCTCTCGGCCCGGCTCGGCGAGCTGACCCGGACAAACTCCGAGGCGCTGGTGGGCGCGCAGACCACCGACCGGCGCTACGGCAGCCGCGCGGACTTCACCAAGGGCGTCGCGATCACCTCCTCGATCCACCCGGACGCGAACACCCACATCGAGCCGGTGCGCTACGGCAAGGGCTCGAACGCGATGGGCGCGCTGTCGATCGCCCAGGTCGCGGGCGGTGGTCGGGCCCCGCGCTGGCTGCGCTACCTGGGCAACTCGGTGAGCCACCCGGTGACCTTCGCGCGCTCGATGAACCAGCGCCGCTGGTCGGAGAAGACGATCATCGGCCTGGTGATGCAGTCGCTGGACAACTCGATCACCGTCTCGCTGAAGAAGGACCTGCTCGGCAAGGCCCGGCTGACCTCCGCCCAGGGCCACGGCGCGCCCAACCCGACCTGGATCCCGGCCGCCGAGAAGGGCGCCCAGGCGCTCGCCGCGGAGATCAACGGCTTCGCCGGCAGCACCGTGGGCGAGATCTTCGACATCCCGATGACCGCCCACTTCCTCGGCGGCTGCCCGATCGGCGACACCGCCGAGACCGGCGTGGTCGACCCGTACCACCGGCTCTACGGCCACCCGGGGATCAGCGTCGTGGACGGCGCGGCGGTCTCCGCCAACCTCGGCGTCAACCCGTCGCTGACGATCACCGCGCAGGCCGAGCGCGCGATGTCGATGTGGCCCAACAAGGGCGAGGCCGACCCGCGGCCGGAGCAGGGCGCGGAGTACCGCCGCACCGCGGCCGTCGCGCCGGTGCGCCCGGCCGTGCCGAAGGACGCGTTCGGGGCGCTGCGGCTGCCGCTGCTGGCCGTCCCGGAGGTGCCGAAGAAGCGCGGCTGACGCTCGACGGCGCGGCCAACGCGCCGGGGCTGGAAGCCGGTTGACATCCGTTCGGATCCGATGGGATAAACGGGCGTCCTGGGGGACCAGGGACTCGTCGAGCGGGGGGAACGCGGTTCATGGCCATCTGCGCATCGTGCGGTGCGGCTTCGGTGGAGGGGGCGCGGGCCTGTGCCGCGTGCGGACGGCCGTCCGCGCCACCGCCACCGCCCCCACCGCCGGCCGGTCCGCCGAGCAGCCCGCCGGCCGCCCCGCCCGTGGTGCCGCCGCCCCCGCCTCCCGGGTACGCGCCCGCGCCGCCCGGGTACGCTCCCGCGCCGGGCACCTGGGGCGCCGGGCGGCCGTACGACCCGGCTGCCGGGCAGTCGCCCGTGCTGCGCGGGCTGACCGCCATGGACTGGCGCCCGGCGCTCCTCGCGCTCCTCGCACCGACCGTCGTCCTGCTGGTCGCCGCGCTGGTCGCGGCGATCCCGAGCGACTACAACGAATCCGCCACCCTGGTCCAGATGCCCGGGTTCGGCGACCGCTACGGCGCCGCCCTCGCGATGGCGCTCGGCGCGCTCGGCGCCCCGTTCAAGCTCTCCTACGCGATCCACTGGCGGGGCACCGACACCGACTTCGGCTTCACGGCGCGGGTGCTCCCGCTGACCGTCACCGTGCTGTGGCTGCTCGCCCTCTGGCTCGGCCTGCGGACGCTCTCCCGCCGTCGGCAGGCCCGCACGGCCGAGCAGATGACCCGCGGCCAGGCGGCCGGCGAGGCGCTGCGCACCGCGCTTGTCGCGGCCGGCGTGACGCTGCTCGTCGGCCTGCTCGCCGGGGCGGACTGGAGCCCCTACCTGCCCGGCAACCCCACCGGGTTCGGCCGCTCGTCGGCGATCACCTACACCGCGGACGCCGGCTGGCCGCAGGCGGTCGGCTGGAGCGCCCTGCTCGCCGGGCTGGTCGCGTTCGCCGTGTACGGCACCGACGCGCTGCGCTGGGCGGCCTGGCGCAATCGGACGATCCGCGGCTGGGCGGTGGCGGGGCTGGCAGCCGGCCAGGTGCTCGCGCTGCTGGTCGGCACGGCCTCGCTGGTGGCGTTCGTCCTGGTCGCGGCCAACAGCGAGGGCTGGCAGACCGCGGTGTCGTCGGCCTTCCTGCCCAACCTCGGGCTGATGCTGATCGGCATCGGCTCGGGGGCGACGTTCCGCGCCGAGGGCGGGCCCGCCTCCCGGGGGCCGGACTGGGGCGGCGGGCGGGGCGGCTACCCGGGCTTCCAGGAGTTCTCGTTCTTCGACCTGCACGGCGAGAGCGGCGCCTGGCGCTTCGCCGGCCTGCTGGCCGTCGCCTCGGTGATCCTGCTGGCCTGGACGGCCCACCGCCGTCGGCTCGACGCGGCCGACCGGATCCGGCTGGCGGTGGTGTACGCGGTCGGGCTGACCCTGCTCATGGTGTTCTCCGGCGCCGCGACCACGGGCTTCGGCAGCGGCGGGACGCGCTCCGACCCGGCCACCGCCGGCTACTCGGTGAGCCTGGTCTTCGGTTCGCTGCTCGCGGCCAACGTGATCTGGGCGGCGATCGGCGCGCTGGCGCTGCCGCCGCTGCTGGCCGCCGCGACGGGCGGGCGGGGCGCGGCCGCCGTCCCGTACGCGGGCGCCGTGCCGCCGCAGGGTCCGCCGGACGGGTACGACCACGTCGGGCCCGGGTACGGGCACGCCGCCGGGGAGCCCGAGCCGTACCGGCCGGAGGCGGGGGTGAGCGACGTGATCGGTTCGTCCGAGGGGCCGTCGGGGCCGACGGGCGGGGCGGACGACCGGCTCGCGGGGCCCCGGGACGGCGAAGGCAGGGTCGACCCGAGCGTCTGGCGCGACCACCCGTAGCGCGGATCCCGGCAGGTCGGGGCCCCGGCAGGTCGAGCGGGACCGGTCGGGGCCGGAAAGGCCGGCGCCGGAAAGGGCAAAGGGCCCCGCGGGGGAACGGGGCCCTTTGTCGCTCAGCACGCGGCGTCAGGGCTGCGCCGGTGCTGGAGGTGACGGCGCCGGGGGAGGAGCGCCGTCATTCGGTTGGCTTCGGGGCCGCGCCCGGTGCGGCTCCGGCGTGGGTGGCCGGCGGCGCGGGGGGCGCGCACGCTCGCGGTGCGTCGGGTCGGCGCGCAGTCCTGCGCCGGACACTCGATCACGGAGCGTGAGGTGGCGACCGTTGCCGCCCCAGGTCGCGGCGGCAGCGGTCCCGGACTCCACAGTGGGCCGTAGGCCGCCGGGAGAACCGCTTCCACGGAGCATCGTGCTGGACGGAGGGCTCGGTCTGCAACCGGTTCGGCACACTTCGGCCCGGTCCATTTTGTGACGACGAGCTCCGCTTCGCCGCGGTGATGATCACGGTGCGTAGTGGTTCGGTCGATTGCGGCGCACGGGGACGCGCGTAGCGGCGCGCAACGATGAGTGGTGTGCGCCCCCGGGCGCGCGCCCGGGGGTCGTGCCGGGGTGCAGCGGCCGGCCCCGGGCGTCCCCGGGGCCGGCCGCCCCACCTCGCGGTCCAGTCGCGGCCGGGGTCGCTGTCCCCTGCTGGCCGGCCGCGGCACCCGCGCACGGTCCCACGGCGCGCCGCGCCCGGTCTGGCCGGAACGACGGCGGCGCCACGTGCGCCGGTGGACTGGAATGGAGCTCCACGCGTGGTCCTGCGTGACGCGCGGCGGCGCCCCGCGCCCGGGGCGGAGGCGGCGCGTCTGGCGGGCGCGGCGCGGTCGCACGTCGTGTGAAGCAACGAAGCGCGAGCCCGTCCGGTCACGGCCGCTTGGACGTGCAGACGAGTGAAACCGGGCAGCCCGGTAGAATCGGGCTCAGACACCCCCACCCGTCGCCGTCGTGGCCCCTGCCCGGGACGCGTGCCGAGCGACACCCTCGATACCGCTGCCGGAAGGCCGTCTGTGTCCGCTGCAATTCCCGTCCAGTCCGTACCTGAGACCGACACCGTGCTGGTCGTCGACTTCGGTGCCCAGTACGCCCAGCTCATCGCCCGCCGGGTGCGTGAGGCCCGGGTCTACAGCGAGATCGTGCCGAGCTCCATGCCGGTCGCCGAGATGCTCGCCAAGAACCCGAAGGCGATCATCCTGTCCGGCGGCCCGTCCTCGGTCTACGAGGAGGGCGCGCCGCAGCTCGACCGTGCGATCTTCGAGGCCGGCGTCCCGGTGTTCGGCATGTGCTACGGCTTCCAGCTGATGGCCAAGACGCTCGGTGGCACCGTCGACAACAGCGGCGCCCGCGAGTACGGCCGCACCCCGCTGACCGTCAGCCGCTCCGGCTCCACCCTGTTCGAGGGCGTCCCGGCGAAGCACTCGGTGTGGATGTCGCACGGCGACGCCTGCTCCGCGGCGCCCGAGGGCTTCACCGTCACCGCCTCCACCGACGTGGTGCCGGTCGCGGCCTTCGAGAACGACGAGGCCCGGCTCTACGGCGTCCAGTACCACCCCGAGGTGCTGCACTCCGACCACGGCCAGCAGATCCTGGAGCACTTCCTCTACCGCGGCGCCGGCCTCGCCCCGACCTGGACGACGGGCAACGTCGTCGAGGAGCAGGTCGCGCTGATCCGCGCGCAGGTCGGCACCAAGCGGGCGATCTGCGGCCTGTCCGGCGGCGTGGACTCCGCGGTCGCCGCGGCCCTGGTCAACAAGGCCATCGGCGACCAGCTGACCTGCGTCTACGTCGACCACGGCCTGATGCGCAAGGGCGAGACCGAGCAGGTCGAGAAGGACTTCGTCGCGGCCACCGGCGTGCAGCTGAAGGTCGTCGACGCGGCCGAGCGCTTCCTGGACGCGCTGAAGGGGGTCACCGACCCCGAGGAGAAGCGCAAGATCATCGGCCGCGAGTTCATCCGGGTCTTCGAGCAGGCCCAGGCCGAGATCATCGCCGAGGCCGGCGAGCAGGGCGAGTCGGTCGACTTCCTGGTCCAGGGCACCCTGTACCCGGACGTCGTGGAGTCCGGCGGCGGCACCGGCACCGCCAACATCAAGTCCCACCACAACGTCGGCGGCCTGCCCGAGGACCTCCAGTTCCAGCTGGTCGAGCCGCTGCGCAAGCTGTTCAAGGACGAGGTCCGGATGGTCGGCCAGGAGCTGGGCCTGCCGGAGGAGATCGTCCAGCGCCAGCCGTTCCCGGGCCCGGGCCTCGGCATCCGCATCGTCGGCGAGGTCACCGAGGAGCGCCTGGACCTGCTGCGCGAGGCCGACGCCATCGCCCGCGAGGAGCTGACCGCGGCCGGCCTGGACCGCGAGATCTGGCAGTGCCCGGTCGTGCTGCTCGCCGACGTGCGCAGCGTGGGCGTGCAGGGCGACGGCCGCACCTACGGTCACCCGATCGTGCTGCGTCCGGTGTCCTCCGAGGACGCCATGACCGCGGACTGGTCGCGCCTGCCGTACGACGTGCTGGCCCGCATCTCGACCCGCATCACCAACGAGGTCCGCGACGTGAACCGCGTCGTCGTGGACGTCACCAGCAAGCCGCCGGGCACCATCGAGTGGGAGTAGGCACTCCCGCCGGCCCGGGTGTCCGACGCCGGACCGGAGCCTGAACGGCCGCGCCGTCGTTCCCTTGAGAGGGGGCGACGGCGCGGCCGTCGGCGGTTCCGGGGGGTCCGCGTGAGGTGGACCTCCCACCGAAAGCGTTCACGAGCGGGCAGAATGCGGACCGGACCTGTCAGGAGCGGCAGGCCGCGAGGGAAGGTGTGAGGCATGTCGGAGGCTGGCAACTCCGTGGCGGTCGGCGGGGGCGCGGCCGGACGGGCGGACCGGGCGGCCCAGCGGCGGGCGTTCGCGACCCGGTTCGCGATGCTGCCGCTGCGGCTCTTCCTCGGCGTCACCTTCGTCTACGCGGCCCTCGACAAGCTGTCCGACGCGCACTACCTGGCCGGGGCCGGCGATCCGGCGTCGTTCGTCTCGCAGACGCAGGCCGTCCGGGCCGCCAGCCCCGTCTCCTTCCTGCTCGGCCCCGCGCTGGACGCGCCGACCCTGTTCGCGCTCCTCGTGGCCTTCGGCGAGCTGGCCGTCGGCCTCGGCACGCTGCTCGGCCTGTGGGGCCGGGTGGCGGCGCTCGGCGGCGCGGCGATCAGCCTGAGCCTGTGGCTGACCGTCAGCTGGAACGTCTCGCCGTACTACCTCGGCAACGACCTGGTCTACCTGCTGGCCTGGACGCCGCTCCTGCTGGCCGGCACCCCGGAGCTCTCGGTGGACGGCTACCTCGCCCGGCGCGCCGGGCGGGACCGCGAGCGCGGGCTGGGCGAGGAGCACGTGCGGCGCCGGGCCCTGATGGACGGCGGGATCGCCGCCGTCGCGATCGGCGGCGCCGGGCTGCTGACCGGCTCGCTCACCCGGACCTTCGGGCGGGACAAGGCGGCGGCGCCGAAGCAGTCCGCCGCCCCGGTCGCGACCCCTTCCGCGCCCCCCGGGCCGGCCCCCTCGGTGGCCGCCGCGAGCGTGCCGGTCGGCGGCTCGGCCCAGGTCAAGGACCCGGCGACGGGCGACGCCGTCTACATCGTCCAGCCCAAGGCGGGCCAGTACTGCGGCCTCTCGTCGGTCTGCACGCACTCCGGCTGCGCGGTGGACGCCCCCAAGAACGGCCAGCTGTACTGCCCGTGCCACGGCTCGCGGTTCGACGCGGCCACCGGCGCGGTGGTCAACGGTCCGGCCACCAAGCCGCTCGCGAAGTACACCGTCACGAAGAGCGGCGAAAAGCTGAACCTCGGCCCGCAGCAGAGCTGAGCCGCCGGCCCTAGTCCCCGTCGTCGGACCGGCCGCGGCGGGCCACCGCCGCGACCGCGCCGGCCAGGCCGCCGGCGCCGAGCACGATGAAGGTGACGGGGATGACGATCCGTCCGTTCACCGACTGGTCGTTGACCGCCGCGACCAGGTAGACCACCGCGATCACGGTGAACAGCGCGCCCGCGATCAGCGAGAACAGGTCGATCCGGTGCTTCCTCACTTCTGGACCACCTTGATGTTGCCGAGTCCGACCTCCAGCATGAGGTCGAGCGTGCCCTTGGACGGCCGGTCGGTGCCGGGGTGGATCTCGTAGGTGTGGCGGCCGGTGCTGTCGTTCCCGTCGCTGCCGGGGACGCTGATGCTGCCGAGCGCCATCTGGGTGACCACGTTGACGGTGACGTCGGAGGGCACCACGACCGTCAGGTCGCCCGCGCCCATCTCCACCCGGCTGGAGAGCTCGGCCCCGGCCGGGTCGAGCGCGCTCAGGTCGAGCCGGGCCTGGCCGGCCCCGAGGCCGTACTTCTCCTTGAGCTGGGACGCCGAGGCGACCGTCCAGGTGCGGTCGCCGAAGGCGTTCTGCAGCGAGTTCGGCGAGCGGCCGACGAAGGCCAGGCCCAGGGTGAGCAGCAGGCCGATCGCGGCCAGCTTGCGGGCCCGGCCGAACTTCGCGCCGACCAGCAGGGTCAGACCGACCACCAGCAGGGCGGTGGCCAGGACGGTCGAGCTCACCACGGTGATGCTGTTGTGGCCGACGGTGGCGGACCAGACCGCGGCGCCCGCGCCGATCGCCAGCAGGAATCCGAAGAAGCCGAGCGCCGAGCGTTCCTTCGGGTGACGGACCACGGTCGGCTTCGGCGGCGCCGCGGGGCCGGCCTTGCGCAGCGGGTCCCCCTCCGGCAGGTCGGTGCGCTGCCACCACGGCTGGGACGGCGTGCCGGGCGGGGGCACCGGGGTGCCGTACGGGGGCGTGGCGCCGGTCTTCGGCGCGCCGCTCCTGGGCGGCGTGGCCGTGGTGCCGTACGGGTTCCGCTCCGGGTGGCGCGGGTCCCACAGGTAGCCGGTGGGGCCGGGGGCGGGGGTGTCCGCGGGGACGGTGCCGGCGGCGCTCCCCCAGCCTTCGGCCGGGGGGACCCCCATGGCGGCGTGCCGGGCGCGGGCCGACTCGTCTTGCGGCACGTCCTGCCGGGGCCAGACGTACGGGGAGCCGGGTGCCTCGGCCTCGGGGAAGTAGCGGTCGTACGGGCCGCCGCGGCGGCGTCCGCGGGCCCGGGCCTTGCGGCGCTCCGGGTCGTAGCGCACCGCCAGGAAGACCAGCCCGGCGAGCAGCAGCAGCGGGAGCATCTGGTCGCCGTCGCCCATCGAGGAGAAGAACACCCCGGTGCCGATGACGGTCAGGAGCACCGCGCCGACCGACTGGCCGTCCACCCGGCCGGTGAGCACCCGCTGGAGCTCGGTGCGCCCGCCGCGGCCGGCGCCCCGGCCGTCCGGCGAGCCCTCGGTCGGGACGACCAGCCAGGCCAGGCCGTACAGGAACAGGCCGAGCCCGCCGGAGAGGCAGAGCACGACGGTGACGACGCGGAAGACCACCGGGTCGATGTCCAGGTGGCGCCCGAGGCCGCCGCAGACGCCGGCCACCACGCGGTGGTGCTCGGCCCGGGTCAGCGGCGGGCGGTCGGGTTCCGGCGGGGCGGCGGGCCCGGCGTCCTGGATGCGGTGGTCCTCGGTCATGGGCACCATCCTCCCGGGCCGGGCCGCCGGGCCCAACCGGTACCAGCCCTGTCCGCACCCTGACTTGTCCCTGATAAGCGGTAGGGACCCACCCTGATGCGCCCGCGGGCGCCCGCGTGGAACCATCGGTGGCGTGGCAGCACCCGGTACCGATCCCCGTCCCCTCGCCCCCGACGCCCCGCCGCCGTCGGGCGGCGACCCGAACGCGTCCGACGGTGGCCGTCCGCCCTACCGCCGGCTCTACCGCAGCCCGCACGGGCGGATGCTCGGCGGCGTCGCGCACGGCCTCGCGGTGCACCTCGGGCTGCCGGTGCGGTGGGTCCGGCTGGCGTTCGTGCTGCTGTTCTTCGCGCAGGGGATCGGCGGGCTGCTGTACGCGGCGTTCTGGTTCGTGGTGCCGATCGGCATCGGCGAGCCCTCGCGGCGCGGCGCGCACTGGGTGTACGTCAACGGCACGTTCGTGCCCGCCGCGCAGTGGCAGGGGCCGAGCGCTCCGCTGACCAAACCGGGGGCCGGCACGGGCTGGGTCGGCCGGCTGCGCGAACTGCTCCAGCACGCCCTGCAGGGCGAGCCGGTCGTGCAGACCGCCGCCGCCACCGAGGGCGAGGCCTCCGCCCGCCCGGCCAAGGGCGGCCTCGGCCAGCTCGCCGCGCTGGTCATGGTCGTCATCGGCGTGATCGCGCTGCTCAACGTCCTCGGCTGGCAGACCGCCAAGCCGTACACCTGGCCGCTGCTGGCGATCGGCGTCGGCGTCGCGCTGGTGTGGCGGCAGGCCGACGACTCGCGCTGGCAGCGCTGGTTCGGCCTGGAGGAGGGGGAGAAGCGGCGCGGCGCCTACACCCGGGTCGGCGCGGGCGTCCTGCTCGCGGTGGCCGGCACGATCGCCCTGCTCGCGATGCAGACCAGCGACTCGACGCTCGGCTCGGTCATCGAGGCCTCGATCGCGGTGCTCGCCGGCGTGCTCGTGCTGCTCGGCCCGTACGGGCTGCGGCTCTGGCAGGACCTCGGGGCCGAGCGGACCGCCCGCATCCGCGCCCAGGAGCGCGCCGAGATCGCGGCGCACATCCACGACTCGGTGCTGCACACCCTCACCCTGATCCAGCGCCGGGCCGAGGACCCCAAGGAGGTGCTGCGGCTGGCCCGCTCGCAGGAGCGCGAGCTGCGGCTGTGGCTGTACCGCCCGGAGGCCGCCGCCGAGGCCGCGCCGGAGACGATGGCGGAGACCCTGCGCTCGGTCGTCGCCGAGGTCGAGGACCGGCACGGCGTCCCGGTCGAGCTCGTGATCGTCGGCGACTGCCCGATGGACGAGAAGATCGCGGCACAGATGCAGGCCGCGAGGGAGGCGACCGTCAACGCGGCCAAGTACGGTGGCGGGGGACCGGTCCAGGTGTACGCGGAGGTCGAGGGGAGGACGGTGTCGGTGTTCGTGCGCGATCACGGCCCCGGCTTCGACCCCGACACGGTGCCCGAGGACCGGATGGGCGTACGGGAGTCGATCATCGGCCGGATGAAGCGCAACGGCGGCACCGCCCGGGTGCGGCCCGCGCCGGACGGCGGCACCGAGGTCGAGCTGGAGATGGAGAGAACGAATGACTGAGGCAGCGCCGGAGCGCACCGCTCGGGTCGTGCTGGTGGACGACCACCGGATGTTCCGGACCGGGGTCAGGGCCGAGATCGGGCGCACCGCGGAGACCGGCATCGACGTGGTCGGGGAGGCGGACGACGTCGAGTCGGCGGTCCGCGTCGTCGCCGAGACCCGGCCGGACGTCGTGCTGCTCGACGTCCACCTGCCCGGTGGCGGCGGCGTCGAGGTGCTGCGGCGCTCGGCGGGGGTGATGACCGGCGAGCAGTCGGTGAAGTTCCTCGCGCTGTCGGTGTCGGACGCGGCCGAGGACGTCATCGGCGTCATCCGCGGCGGTGCTCGCGGCTACGTCACCAAGACGATCACGGGGAACGACCTGGTCAACGCGATCTTCCGGATCGCCGACGGCGACGCGGTGTTCTCGCCCCGGCTCGCGGGCTTCGTCCTGGACGCCTTCGCGGCCACCGACACCCCGCCGGTCGACGAGGACCTCGACCGCCTCACCCAGCGCGAGCGCGAGGTGCTGCGGCTGATCGCGCGCGGGTACGCGTACAAGGAGATCGCCAAGCAGCTGTTCATCTCGGTGAAGACGGTCGAGAGCCACGTCTCCGCCGTCCTGCGCAAGCTCCAGCTGAGCAACCGGCACGAGCTCACCCGCTGGGCCACCGCGCGCCGCCTGGTCTGAGCACCGTCCGCACGAGCCCGTCCGCCCCCGGCCCCGCACCGATGGGTCTGCCCGGGCCGGGCGGGCTTGTCGGTGCGGGGCCATAGACTCGGAGTGCCATGAGTAGCCTCTTTGACGACCTCCCGCTCCCCGGTTTCGAGGCCCCCGCCGCCGGGTCGAAGCAGCCCGCCGCCACTCCCCTCGACGAGGAGCCCCCGCCGTTCGAGGACGACGTCCCGTACGACGCGTACGAGGAGGCGATCCCGGAGGGGCTCTTCCACACGGACCACGCCGCCGCGGCCGAGCGCGACGCCTGGTACCGCAACGGCGCCGCCCGGACGGTGGTCGACCCGGCCCAGCTGCTGGAGGGCATGAACGACCCCCAGCGCGAGGCCGTCCTGCACGCCGGCTCGCCGCTGCTCATCGTGGCCGGCGCCGGCTCCGGCAAGACCCGGGTGCTCACCCACCGCATCGCCCACCTGCTCGGCGCCCGCGGCGTGCAGCCGGGCGAGATCCTGGCGATCACCTTCACCAACAAGGCCGCCGGCGAGATGCGCGAGCGCGTCGAGCAGCTGGTCGGCCCGCGCGCCCGGGCCATGTGGGTCTCCACCTTCCACAGCGCGTGCGTGCGGATCCTGCGCCGCGAGTCCAAGGTGCTGGGCTTCACGTCCAGCTTCTCGATCTACGACTCGGCCGACTCCCAGCGGCTGATGTCGCTGGTCTGCCGCGACCTCGACCTGGACCCCAAGCAGTTCCCGCCGAAGTCCTTCACGGCGAAGGTCAGCAACCTCAAGAACGAGCTGATCGACGAGGAGACCTTCGCCGACCAGGCCGCCAACCCGATGGAGAAGAAGCTCGCCGAGGCGTACGCGCTCTACCAGCGGCGGCTGCGCGAGGCCAACGCGCTCGACTTCGACGACATCATCATGACGACGGTGAACCTGCTCCAGGCCTTCCCCGACGTCGCCGAGCACTACCGCCGGCGCTTCCGGCACATCCTGGTCGACGAGTACCAGGACACCAACCACGCCCAGTACATGCTGGTCCGGGAGCTGAGCGGCGGCTCCGTCGCCGCCGCGCCGAAGCGCACCGTGGACGGGGAGTTCGTGAACCCGGCCGCCGCGCACCTCGCCGAGGTGCCGCCCGCCGAGCTGTGCGTCGTCGGTGACGCGGACCAGTCGATCTACGCCTTCCGCGGCGCGACCATCCGCAACATCCTCCAGTTCGAGGAGGACTACCCGAACGCGACGACGATCCTGCTGGAGCAGAACTACCGCTCCACGCAGACGATCCTGAGCGCCGCCAACGCCGTCATCGAGCGCAACGCCAACCGGCGCGAGAAGAAGCTCTGGACGGCCGGCGACCACGGCGAGAAGGTCGTCGGCTACGTCGCCGACGACGAGCACGGCGAGGCCCAGTTCATCGCCGACGAGATCGACCGGCTCACCGACAAGGGCGAGGCCAAGCCCGGCGACGTCGCGATCTTCTACCGCACCAACGCCCAGTCCCGCGTGTTCGAGGAGGTGTTCATCCGGGTCGGCCTGCCGTACAAGGTCGTCGGCGGGGTGCGCTTCTACGAGCGCAAGGAGGTCCGGGACGTCCTCGCGTACCTGCGGGTGCTCTCCAACCCCGAGGACACCGTGCCGCTGCGCCGGATCCTCAACGTGCCCAAGCGCGGCATCGGCGAGCGGGCCGAGGCGATGATCGACGCGCTCTCCTCGCGGGAGCGGATCTCCTTCCCCCAGGCGCTGCTGCGGGTCGACGAGGCGTACGGGATGGCCGCGCGCTCGGCCAACGCGGTCAAGAAGTTCAACACCCTGATGGCCGGGCTGCGCCAGGTCGTCGAGTCGGGCGCGGGCCCGGCGGCGGTGCTGGAGGCCGTCCTGGAGGAGACCGGCTACCTGGCCGAGCTCCAGTCCTCCACCGACCCGCAGGACGAGACCCGGGTGGAGAACCTGCAGGAACTCGCCTCCGTCGCCCTGGAGTACGAGCAGGACCCGGGCGAGCGGCCGGACGCCGGCGAGGACGGCGCGCCGCCGGTCGGCTCGCTGGCCGACTTCCTGGAGCGGGTCGCGCTGGTCGCCGACTCCGACCAGATCCCGGATGCGAAGCAGTACGGGACCGAAGGAGGAAGCCCGGACGAGGACGAGGAGGGCCGGGGCGTCATCACGATGATGACCCTGCACACCGCCAAGGGCCTGGAGTTCCCGGTGGTCTTCCTGACCGGCATGGAGGACGGCATCTTCCCGCACATGCGGGCCCTCAACCAGGTCAAGGAGCTGGAGGAGGAGCGCCGCCTCGCGTACGTCGGGCTGACCCGGGCGCGCGAGCGGCTCTACCTGACCCGCTCGGTGCTGCGCAGCGCGTGGGGGCAGCCCGCGTACAACCCGGCCTCGCGGTTCCTGGAGGAGATCCCGGAGAACCTGGTGGAGTGGAAGCGGACGGGGGCGGCGCAGGCGCCGGCCGCGCGGGGCTTCTCCTCGGGCTCCTCGTGGGGCAAGTCCTCCTCCGGGGGCGGCGGTTCGCGGGCGGGCTCGTCGGCCTCGGCCTCGCCGAAGGCGGGCTGGGGGCAGTCGGCGCGGCGCTCGGGCAAGGTCGTGGAGCGCGAGGCCGTCTCGCTCGCGGTCGGGGACCGGGTCACCCACGACACCTTCGGGCTGGGCACGGTGGTCACCGTCACGGGTGTCGGCGACCGGGCCCAGGCCACGGTGGACTTCGGCACGGAGGGGCGCAAGCAGCTGCTCCTGCGCTACGCGCCGGTGGAGAAGCTCTAGTGCCACCGCGCTGGCAGGCCCGGGCCCTTCGAGCCGGCCCGGCCCGCTAGCGCGGGTCCAGGCCGTTCGAGAGGAACCACGGCAGCGGGTCGACCGGCCCGCTGCCCGGCGGCCGGATCTCGAAGTGCAGGTGCGGGCCGGTGCTGTTGCCGCTGCTGCCGACGAAGGCGATGAGGTCGCCCTGCTTCACCGGGCCCTTGCGGACCTTGTAGCCGCGCAGGTGGCAGAACCAGGCCTCGGTGCCGTCGTTCATCTTCAGTATCGACATGTAGCCGTAGAACGGGTTCCACTGCGTGCGGATCGTGCCGTCGGCGACGGCGTAGACCTCGGAGCCGCCGTCCACCGGGAAGTCGATGCCGGTGTGGCGGTTGGCCCAGTGGGTGCCGGCCGCGCCGAACAGTTCGCCGAGGCCGTGCTGGGCGACCGGCATGACGACCTTCGGCTGCGGGGCGGGCGGCGGCGTCGGCTGGGCGGTCGGGGCGTCCGTCGGCTGGGCGCCGGTCAGCGGCTGGCGGGCGTCGCCGCGCGAGGCCTGGGAGTGGTCGCCGCCGGCCGCGACGGCCTGCTGGGCGGTGACCTTGGTGGCCGTGGCGGCGGTGCTGTCGGGGGCGTCGGCCGCCGTCGCCTGCGGGGGCACCCGGCCGGCCTCGTCCTGCACCACCGTGATCGCCGCGGCCGCGGCGACCCCGAGCGCGGCCACCGACGGCACCGCGACCCGGAACAGCGCGGCCCGGGTGGCCGCCTTGGCGGCGCCGCGCCGCTGCGCGCGGGACTGCTCCCGGGCGGCCACGCGCAGCTCCGCACGGGTCGGACGGGCGGCTGCGTCGGGAGCCATCGGGGGCTGCCTCCTCGGTGGGCCTCGGTCACGTCGTCGGGCGAGGGAAAACAGGCGTGACTGTATCCGTACGTTCCGTGCCCCCGAAAAACCTCCGCTTGTCAAGAGGTCGCGCGGGGGTCCGTGCGATTGCCCGGAGGTGGGTATACCCACTGGTAGGAAGGGGTGGGCCTGTGATTTTGCCCTCCTCTTGAGGGGTGGCACGGCCAACCGGCCCGGGTGGCGCTAACCTCCCCTCAGGTTGGTTATTGACCGTTAACGCGCCCACGGCCCACGAGGCCGGGTGGGTTGGTGGACGACGAGGTCCAGGAGGCAGTCATGGGTGTGTCAGGGCCGATCCGTGTGGTGGTGGCCAAGCCGGGGCTGGACGGTCACGACCGCGGCGCCAAGGTCATCGCGCGCGCCCTGCGCGACGCCGGCATGGAGGTCATCTACACCGGGCTGCACCAGACGCCCGAGCAGGTCGTGGACACCGCGATCCAGGAGGACGCGGACGGCATCGGCCTGTCGATCCTCTCGGGCGCCCACATGACGCTGTGCGCGCGGGTGCTGGAACTGCTGAAGGAGCGCGACGCGGCCGACATCAAGGTGTTCTGCGGCGGGATCATCCCGGACGAGGACATCGCCGAGCTGAAGGCGATGGGCGTCGCGGACATCTTCACCCCGGGCACCCCGACCCGGGACGTCGTCGCCTGGGTCGAGGCCAACCTCCGCGCGGCGGGCTGATCTCCGCCCTCATCGTCGGGTGAGCGGGCCGGTCCCCGGGCGGGGGCCGGCCCGCTTTCTCGTGCCCGGGGCTCGACTCGGGCCGGGGGCCGGGCTCGGCTCAGGCCCCGGACCCGGGCTCACGCGCCGGGCCGGGCTCACGCCCCGAGCTCGGCGAGCATCGCCTCCCGGAAGCGGAGCGTCCCGGCGAGGCGGGCGAAGGTCTCGGCCCACGCCGAGTCCGGTGTGGTGCCGGCGGCCAGCTCCTCGACGGCGCCGGCCGTCTCCGGGGCCAGCGCGCGCTCAGTCATCCCGAGCACGCCGCTGTGGCTCCACGGGTACGCCCCGGAGGCGGCGGCGCGGGACAGTGCGGTGACGACCGCGGTGGACAGCGGCGGCGTCCACGGCGTGGTGCACGCGCCGAGCAGCTGGAAGGCCTCGCCCAGGCCGTGCACCTCGATGAACGCGGCCGTCCAGGCGGCCCGTTCGGCGGGCGGCAGGACGGACAGCAGCTTGGCGGGCGCGCCGGTGGCCCGCGGCGCCCGCGCCCGGCCCGCGCCGCGGACGGGCGGGACGGGCGCCGGGCCGAGCAGCGCGCGGGCCCAGTCGGGGTCGTGCTGGCGGACGGCGGCGCGGGCCCAGGCCTCGCGGAGGTCGTCGGCCCAGCTGCTGCTGGTCTCGTCGATGCTGTCGCCGACCCGCAGGGCGAGCAGCTGGTCCGGTGTCAGGCCCGTCGTCTCGGGCCAGGTGGCGAGCGGCGCCGCCGCGACCACCTCGCCGAACCACCAGGCCCGTTCGCCGCGCCCGGTCGGTGACTTGGGGGGTATGCCGTCGCGCTCCATGGCCGCGTCGCACTCGGCGGGCGGGGTGACCAGCAGGTGTGTGCCCGGATCGGCGAGGCGGACGGCGGCGGTGGCGCGGACGGCCATCCGCCGGGCGAGCGCGGAGCCGGGGAGGGTGGAGAGCAGCTCGGCGGCCGTCGCCCGGACGTTCTTGCTGCGGTCGCCGAGGGCGGCCTCCAGGAACGGCTCGTCCTCGGGGGAGAGGCCGTCCTGGAGGGCGTCCAGGAAGAGCAGCCGGTCCTCGGCGCGCTCGGTCGGCCACGTGCTCCGCAGCAGGGCGAGGCCGGCCGCCGGATCGCGGCGGCGCAGCAGCGTGAGGTGGGTGACGCGCTCGGCGAACAGGCCCTCGTGCCACAGGCGGTCGTCCGCGGGCTCCGGCGGCGCGCCGGGCGGCGTGGTGCGCAGGACGTAGCGCCAGTCCGGGTTCCGCACGGCCAGCCAGCGGCCGAGGGGACCGGCCAGGGCGACGCCGTCCTGGCGCAGTTCGCTGCGGGCTCGGGAGGCGTCGAGCAGGGCGGGCACCAGGGCGGCCGGCGGGCGCAGGCCCCGCTCGCGGGCGGCGGCGAGCCACTGCGGCAGCAGCTCGGTGAGGTTGGCGAGGGTGCCGGTGCCGCCGGTGGTGCGGGCGGCGAGCAGGACGGCGAGCCGCCGGGCCGCCGCAGGGGGCAGCTCGGGGCGGCCGTCCTGCGGGGCGGGCGGGTCCGGCGGCTCCGCGGCCGGGGCGGGCAGGGCGCCCGCGCGGCGCCGGACGGTCGCGAGCGCGGCGAGCTCCAGCAGGGCGGTGGCCGGGTCGTCCCGGTCCACGGACCCGCCGAGGGGCAGGGCGGTGTCGGGGAGCCGGCGGCGGTCGGTGCCGAGGAGGGCGGTGGTGTGGAGGGTCTCCCACGGGTCCTGGGCGGTCGTCATGTTCTGCTCCTAGACGGTGGTCAGGCCTATGGGGCGGTGGTCGTCGCCGGGCCAGGCGGTGACCGGGGCGAAGCCCTGGTGGCCGTACTCGCCGAAGACGGTGAGCGGGCGGCCGGTGGACACGGCGGCCAGGCGCCACAGGGCGGCCTCCGGGACGGCCGCGGGGCGGACGGGGACGGTGTGGTGGCCGTCCGTCAGGCGCCAGCCGTCCGGGGTGAGGACGGGGACGACGCTTGTGAGGACGGTGGGCCAGGCGTCCAGCCACGGGTCGTCGGCGACGGCGGTGCCGTAGCCGGCCACCGCCTCGGCGACGGACAGGCCGTCCGGCGGGGCGGCCGGGCCGGGCGCGGGGGCGCCGTACCGGGTGCCGAGGGCGGCGCGCAGCGGACGGGCGCCGGGGTGGAAGGCGAGCTCGGCCTCCAGCGCGTGGCCGGTGGGCAGGGCGAGGTCGGGGGCCTGGCCGGGGCGGCCGAAGGCGAGCAGCAGGGCCGGGCGGCCGGTCTTGGCGCCGCGCAGCCAGAGCCGGCGGGTGGTGAGCCGGTCGTCCCCGCCCTCGCCCATGGGCGCGGTCCGGCTGCCGAGGACGAGCCAGCGGTCCCGGACCGTGGGCCCGGCGAGCAGTTCGGCGGCGTCGGTGGTGTAGCCGACCCTCGTCCGCACCGTCGCCGCCAGCCCGGTGGGCAGCTCGTCGAGCCGGGTGGCGGCGGTGGCGAGCAGGTGGAGCATCGCGTACTCCTCCAGGAGCCGCTCCTGCGGGAGGCCGTCCAGCTCGCGGACCCGGGCGGCGAGGCCCGGCGCCTGGGCGTCGACCATTCGCGCCGCCACCTCCTCCCACGGACCGGCGGCGGACCGGTCGGCCAGGCCGTGCCGGATCCCGTCGGCGAGCCGCAGCCGCAGCTCGGCCGCGCCGGCGGCGACCCGGGCGCCGCGCCGCTCGGCCCGGCGGCGGGCGGCGGCCGGATCGGCGGGGCCCGCGGGGGCGGCGGCGGGGGCGGCGGCGCGCTGCTCGGCCCGCTCGCGGCGGGCGTCGAGCCAGGCTGCCGCCCAGTCGGCGGGCTCGGCGGCGGGGACGGCCTGCGGGGTGCCGCTCCACAGCAGGAGGAGTCCGAGCGCGTGCTTGCACGGGAACTTCCGGCTCGGGCAACTGCACTGGTAAGCGGGCGTGGCGAGCTCGACCACGGTGCGGTACGGCGTGCTGCCGCTGCCCCCGCACTCGCCCCAGACCGCGGCGCCGTCGGTGCCCTGGGCCGACCAGGGCGCGGGCGTGGAGAGCTTGCCGGCCGCCTTCTGCGACGCGGCGTCAGGCGCCAGGGACAGGACGTGTTCGGTGCTCCAGCGTTCCTCCATGGCACCGACCGTAGGCGGGGGCGCTGACACTTCCTCACCGCCCGCCGCGGATTGTCAGTGCCCGGGTGCAGGGTGGCTCCCGCAGGCCGGAGTTGCCCTCCCGTCACCCGCCGCCCCGCCGTCACCGTGCCCGGCGGCCGACCCGAAGGAGCCCCCATGACCGACGTTCTGCGGCAGCACGCCGAGGACGCCTTCGCCGGTGAACTGGCCGCCCTGGCCGCGCAGGACGACCGTCCGCGCCCCGAGCGCTGGAAGCTCTCGCCCTGGGCCGTGGCGACGTACCTGCTCGGCGGCGAACTGCCCGACGGCACCCGGATCACGCCCAAGTACGTCGGCCCGCGCCGCATCGTGGAGGTCGCCGTCACGACGCTGGCGACGGACCGCGCGCTGCTCCTGCTCGGCGTGCCGGGCACCGCCAAGACCTGGGTGTCCGAGCACCTGGCCGCCGCGATCGGCGGCGACTCCACCCTGCTCGTGCAGGGCACCGCCGGCACCCCCGAGGAGGCCGTCCGCTACGGCTGGAACTACGCCCAGCTGCTCACCAACGGGCCCAGCCGGGAGGCCCTGGTGCCCTCGCCCGTCATGCGGGCGATGGCGGACGGCAAGCTCGCCCGCATCGAGGAGCTGACCAGGATCCCGGCCGACGTGCAGGACGCCCTGATCACCGTCCTGTCCGAGAAGACGCTCCCGGTGCCGGAACTGGGCTCCGAGACGCAGGCCGTGCGCGGCTTCAACGTGATCGCCACCGCGAACGATCGGGACCGCGGCGTCAACGAGCTGTCCAGCGCGCTGCGGCGCCGCTTCAACACCGTCGTGCTGCCGCTGCCTGCCTCGTTGGAGGAGGAGGTCGACATCGTCACCCGCCGGGTGAGCCAGCTCGGCCGCTCCCTGGACCTGCCCGAACTGCCCGGCGGCGCCGAGGAGATCAGGCGGGTCGTGACGGTCTTCCGCGAGCTGCGCGCGGGGATCACGGTCGACGGCCGGACGAAGGTCAAGACGCCGGGCGGCACGCTGTCCACGGCCGAGGCGATCTCGGTGGTCACCAACGGCCTCGCCCTGGCCGCCCACTTCGGCGACGGCGTCCTGCGCGCCGCGGACGTGACGGCGGGCATCGTCGGCGCCGTCGTCCGCGACCCGGTCGCGGACCGGGCGGTGTGGCGCGAGTACGTCGAAGGGGTGGTGCGCGAGCGCGACGGCTGGAAGGACTTCTACCGCGCCGCCCGCGAGGTGGCCGCATGACCTCCCCGGGCCCGACCGCACCGGGCACGAGCACCCCGGACGTGACCCTGCTCGGGGTCCGCCACCACGGCCCCGGCTCGGCCCGGGCGGTGGGCGCCGCCCTCGCACGGCTCGCGCCGGACGCGGTGCTGATCGAGGGTCCGCCCGAGGCCGACGGCATCATCGGGCTGGCCGCCGAGAAGGACATGGTGCCGCCCGTCGCGCTGCTCGCCCACGCGGTGGACGACCCGGCCCGGGCCGCGTTCTGGCCGTACGCCGAGTTCTCCCCGGAGTGGGTGGCGATCCGGTACGCGGTGGAGCGGGAGCTGCCGGTCCGCTTCATCGACCTGCCCGCCGCGTACGGCTTCGCCGACGAGGCCGCCGCCGACGGTGCTGGAGCCGCCGACGAGCCTGCGGCCGCCGACGAGCCCGCCGCCGACCCGATCGCCCTGCTCGCCGAGGCCGCCGGCCACGACGACCCGGAGCGCTGGTGGGAGGACGTCGTCGAGCACCGCGCGCCCGGCGCCGACGCCCTGGCGCCGTTCGCGGCCGTCGCCGAGGCGATGGCCGCACTGCGCGCCGAGGGCCTCGCCGAGTCCCGCCGGGACCTCGTGCGCGAGGCGTACATGCGCCGGCAGATCCGGGCCGCCCGGCGGGCCGGGCACCGGCGGATCGCCGTCGTCTGCGGGGCCTTCCACGTGCCCGCCCTCGCCGAGCTGCCGACCGTCGCCCACGACCGGGCGCTGCTCGCGCAGCTGCCGAAGAAGACCAGGACGGACATCACCTGGGTGCCCTGGACGCACCGCAGGCTCGCCCAGTCCGCCGGGTACGGCGCGGGCATCGAGTCGCCCGGCTGGTACCACCACCTGTACGCGGCCGGGGCCGACCCGGTGCCGCGCTGGCTCGCCCGCGCCGCCGAGCTGCTCCGCGCCGAGGACCACCCGGTCTCGTCCGCGCACGTCATCGAGGCGGTCCGGCTCGCCGAGACCCTCGCCGCCCTGCGCGGCCGCCCGCTGGCCGGGCTCACCGAGACGCTGGACGCCGTCCGCGCGGTCATGTGCGACGGCTCGGACGTCGCGCTGGAGCTCGTCCGCGACCGCCTGGTGATCGGCGACGCCCTCGGCGAGGTCCCGGACGCCGCACCGGCGGTGCCGCTCCAGCGCGACCTCGCCCGGCTGCAGCGCACGCTGCGCCTCAAGCCCGCGGCCGCGCCCCGGGACCTCGACCTCGACCTGCGCAAGGACACCGACGCCGCCCGCTCCCGCCTGCTGCACCGGCTGCGGCTGCTGGGCGTCGAGTGGGGCGTGCCCGCGCGCTCCGCCGTCGCCTCGACCGGCACCTTCCGGGAGAGCTGGCGGCTGTGCTGGCAGCCCGAGTTCGCGGTCCGGATCGCGGAGGCCGCCCAGTGGGGCACCACGGTCGAGGACGCGGCCACCGCGAAGGCCGTCGCCACCGCCCGCGCGGCCGGCGAACTCGGACAGCTCACCGGCCTGGTGGAGACCTGCCTGCTGGCCGGCCTGTCCACCGCCCTGCCCGCCGTCATGCGGGTGCTCGCCGACTGCGCCGCCCTCGACACCGACGTGGCCCACCTGGCCGGCGCCCTGCCCGCCCTCGTCCGCGCGCTGCGCTACGGCGACGTGCGCGGCACCGACCACGGCGCGCTCAAGGAGGCCGCCACCGGTCTGGCCGACCGCGTCTGCGTCGGCCTGCCGCCCGCGTGCGTCGGCCTGGACGCCGCGAGCGCGGCGGACCTGCGCGCCCGGCTCGACGAGGTGCACGGCGCCGTCGGCCTGCTCGCCGCGGACGGCCTCGCCGACCGCTGGGCCGCCGCCCTGCACGCGCTGGCCCGCCGCGAGCCCGCCGGCGGCCCGGCCACCGGGGTCCCCGGCCTGCTGCGCGGGCGCGCCGTCCGGCTGCTGCTGGACGACGGCCGGCTCGACACCGAGGAGGCCGGCCGCCGCCTGCGCCTGGTGCTGTCCGCCGCCGGCGCACCGGCGGACGCGGCCGGCTGGGTCGAGGGCTTCCTCTCCGGCGGCGGCGCCCTGCTGCTGCACGACCCCCGGCTGCTCGCGCTGCTCGACGAGTGGCTGACCGGCGTCTCCGACACGACCTTCACCGACGTCCTGCCGCTGCTGCGCCGCACCTTCAGCGGCCTGGAGGCGGGCGTGCGCAGCACCGTCGGTGCCCGGGTCGCGGCCGGCCCGCTCGACGCCGAGCCGTCCGGCGAGCCCGCCGCCGGCGAGCTGGACCGGGCCAGGGCCGACGCCGCCGTGCCGGTGGTGGCCCTGCTGCTGGGCGTCCGGCCGTTCATCCCCCGGCAGGCCGCCGGCCGCGACAGTTGAGCCGTTCCCCTCGAAAGCCCTCGTGAAGGAGGAGCACATGACGACCACGACCGACGAACGCCTCCGCCGGTGGCGCCTGGTGCTCGGCGGCGAGGCCGACGGCACCGGCTGCGCGCTGCGCGGCCGCGACGCCGCGATGGACGGCGCGCTCGCCGCGCTCTACCGGGCCGCCCCCGACGAGACCGCCCGGCCCGGCCGGGGCGGCCGCCGCGGCGCCGGGCTCGGCGGCTCGGCCCCGCAGGTGGCCCGCTGGCTCGGCGACATCCGCAGCTACTTCCCGTCCACCGTCGTGCAGCTGATGCAGCAGGACGCGATCACCCGGCTCGGCCTGGACCGGCTCCTGCTGGAGCCCGAGATGCTCGCCGCCGTCGAGCCGGACGTCCACCTCGTCGGCACCCTGCTCTCGCTCAAGCACGCCCTGCCGGAGACCACCAGGGAGACGGCCCGCGCCGTCGTCGGCCGGGTGGTGGCCGACCTGGAGCGCCGACTGGCCGACCGGACCAGGTCCGCCCTGGGCGGCGCCCTCGACCGCAGCGCCCGGGTGCACCGGCCGCGCCACCGCGACATCGACTGGGACCGCACCATCCGGGCCAACCTGAAGAACCACCTGCCCGAGCACGGCACCGTCGTCCCCGAGCGGCTGGTCGGCCACGCCCGCGCCCGGCGCGCCGTCCGCAAGGACGTCATCCTCTGCGTGGACCAGTCCGGTTCGATGGCGGCCTCGGTCGTCCACTCGGCCGTCTTCGGCGCGGTCCTCGCCTCGATGCGCACACTCGACACCCGGCTGGTCGTCTTCGACACCTCGGTGGTCGACCTGACCGAGCAGCTCACCGACCCGATCGACGTCCTGTTCGCCACGCAGCTCGGCGGCGGCACCGACATCAACCGCGCCCTCGCCTACTGCCAGTCGAAGATCACCCGTCCGGCGGAGACGATCGTCGTCCTGATCAGCGACCTCTACGAGGGCGGGGTCCGGGACGAGATGCTCCGGCGGGTCGCCGCGATGAAGGCGGCCGGCGTCCGGTTCGTCGCCCTGCTCGCGCTCTCCGACGAGGGCGCCCCCTCCTACGACCACGCCCACGCCGCCGCCCTGGCCGCCCTCGGCGCTCCCGCCTTCGCCTGCACCCCCGACGCCTTCCCGGACGTCATGGCGGCGGCGATCGAGAAGCGGCCGATCCCCCGGCACCTGATCGAGGGGGCCGGGCAGGGGTTCTGACCAGGCGGCCCGTCGGATTCACCCGGACGTGCGAATCCGCCCGACGGGTGGACCGGGCGTTTGTCACGCCGCTTTAGGCTGTCTGTGACGGTTCTCACCAAAGACGGGCCGGTCCCGGGCGAAAGAGTCCCGTCCCACGGGGATAACCTGCCAGACGGACGTGACGCGCGTGTTGATTGACGTGTGCGCCCGTGGCTGTGTGGGCCGCAAGGCCGTACCTCTGCGTACCCGCACCGCCCCGACGACCCGCAGCGAAGATCCTGCCGTGGCACGCTCGTAGAGACACAATCCGCGACCACGAACAAGGACAAACACGTGGACCTGTTCGAGTACCAGGCGAGGGACCTCTTCGCCAAGCACGGCGTGCCCGTGCTTGACGGCGACGTCATCGAGACCCCCGAAGCGGCTCGCGCCATCGCCGAGCGCTTCGGCGGCCGCGCCGTCGTCAAGGCTCAGGTGAAGGTGGGAGGCCGTGGCAAGGCCGGTGGCGTGAAGCTCGCCGCCGACCCGGCCGACGCCGTCGCCAAGGCCGAGCAGATCCTCGGCATGGACATCAAGGGCCACACCGTTCACAAGGTGATGCTCGCCCAGACCGCCGACATCAAGGACGAGTACTACGTCTCGTTCCTGCTGGACCGCACCAACCGCACCTTCCTGGCCATGGCCAGCGTCGAGGGCGGCGTGGAGATCGAGGTCGTCGCCGAGGAGAACCCCGACGCGCTCGCCAAGATCCCGGTCGACGCCAACGAGGGCTGCACCCCGGAGAAGGCCGCCGAGATCGTCGCCGCGGCGAAGTTCCCGGCCGAGGTCGCCGACCAGGTCGCCGAGGTCCTGCAGAAGCTGTGGAAGGTCTTCATCGCCGAGGACGCCCTCCTCGTCGAGGTCAACCCGCTGATCAAGTCCGGTGACGGCAAGATCATCGCGCTCGACGGCAAGGTCTCCCTGGACGAGAACGCCGAGTTCCGCCAGCCCGAGCACGAGGCCCTGGAGGACAAGGCCGCGGCCAACCCGCTGGAGGCCGCCGCCAAGGCCAAGGGCCTGAACTACGTCAAGCTCGACGGCCAGGTCGGCATCATCGGCAACGGCGCGGGCCTCGTCATGAGCACCCTCGACGTGGTCGCCTACGCCGGTGAGAAGCACGGCGGCGTCAAGCCCGCCAACTTCCTCGACATCGGTGGCGGCGCGTCCGCCGAGGTCATGGCGAACGGCCTGGAGATCATCCTGGGCGACCCCGACGTCAAGTCGGTCTTCGTCAACGTCTTCGGCGGCATCACCGCCTGTGACGCGGTCGCCAACGGCATCGTGCAGGCGCTGGAGCTCCTCGCGAGCAAGGGCGAGAACGTCTCCAAGCCGCTGGTCGTCCGCCTGGACGGCAACAACGCGGAGCTGGGTCGCAAGATCCTCGACGACGCCAACCACCCGCTGGTCCAGCGCGTGGACACCATGGACGGCGCCGCTGACCGCGCCGCCGAGCTGGCCAACAAGTAAGGAAGGGGACTTTCACACCATGGCTATCTTCCTTACCAAGGACAGCAAGGTCATCGTCCAGGGCATGACCGGCGCCGAGGGCATGAAGCACACCCGCCGCATGCTCGCCTCCGGCACCCAGATCGTCGGCGGTGTCAACCCGCGCAAGGCCGGCACCACGGTCGACGTCGACGGCACCGAGATCCCGGTCTTCGGCTCCGTCGCCGAGGCGATGAAGGAGACCGGCGCCGACGTCTCCGTCCTGTTCGTCCCGCCGGCGTTCACCAAGGCCGCCGTCGTCGAGGCCATCGACGCCGAGATCGGCCTGGCCGTCGTCATCACCGAGGGCGTCCCGGTGCACGACACCGCCGCCTTCTGGGCCCACGCCGGCTCCAAGGGCAACAAGACCCGGATCATCGGCCCGAACTGCCCCGGCCTGATCAGCCCCGGACAGTCGAACGCCGGCATCATCCCGGCCGACATCACCACCTCCGGCAAGATCGGTCTGGTCTCGAAGTCGGGCACCCTGACCTACCAGCTCATGTACGAGCTGCGCGACATCGGCTTCTCCTCGGCCGTGGGCATCGGCGGTGACCCGGTCATCGGCACCACCCACATCGACGCCCTCAAGGCGTTCCAGGAGGACCCGGAGACCGAGCTCATCGTCATGATCGGTGAGATCGGCGGCGACGCCGAGGAGCGTGCCGCGGCCTACATCGCCGAGCACGTCACCAAGCCGGTCGTCGGCTACGTCGCGGGCTTCACCGCCCCCGAGGGCAAGACCATGGGCCACGCCGGCGCCATCGTCTCCGGCTCCTCGGGCACCGCCCAGGCCAAGAAGGAGGCCCTCGAGGCCGCCGGTGTCAAGGTCGGCAAGACGCCGTCCGAGACCGCCCGCCTGGCGCGCGAGATCATCGCCGGCTGACCCCAGCCCGGCCGACGAGTGCCCCCGCCCGGTTCGCCGGGCGGGGGCACTCGCCTTCTCGCGGGGCCCGTCAGCGCGCCGGGGTGCAGGGCAGCGGCGCCCAGCGGGCGCACTTCGGCGGTCCCTGCGGCGGCGGGGCCTCCGCCCCCTTGGCCGCCGCCGGCAGCTCCCACAGCGCGATCGCGCGCGGCGGCGGGTCCACCACCACCGCCTCCAGCCCGGGCGTCGGGCTGCACCACAGGCTGCTGATCCCGCCGGCCGGCCCGCCCGGCGCCACCGGCACCCCGGGCTCGGCCGCGTCCGGCGCCTGGACGCACACCGACGGCGCCGGCGGTTCCGGCTCCCGGAACAGCACCGCCGGACGGCCGCCGACCAGCGTCATCATCGCCGCGCCGCCCACCGACGCCGTCAGCGCCGCCGCCGCACCCGTCAGGACCAGGCTCCGCAGCCCGTGCCGGGCCCGGAGCACCGGCACCGCGGGCCGGTGCGGCTCCGGGCACCCGCGCACGGCCGCCCGGTGCAGCAGCCCGCTCAGCCGGTCCGCGAACCCGGGATCGGCCGGATCCGGCCCGGCCAGGTCCGGCACCCATTGCGCCAGCGCCGCCCGGGCCGCCCACACCCGCCCCTCCGCCGCGGCCAGCGTCGACTCCACCTCCACCGCGACGGCCGCCGCCGGCAGCCCCAGCCCGTCGTGCAGCACCAGTGCGCGACGCTGCGGCCGGGACAACCGCTTCAGCGCCTTCAGCAGGGCCCGGTCCCGGTCCGTCAGGCGGTCGTGGTCCGGCAGCACCGCCTGTGACTCGTCGGCCGGGCGCACCTTGATCCGCCGGTGCGGCAGCCGCCACGCGTGCGCCCGGCGCGGCCCGCCCCGGTGCCACGGCGACAGCGCCAGCTCGGACGCCCGCACCCGCACCCACGCCTCCGGATTCCCGGAGCCCGCCACCGCGTCCCACGCGCGCCGCGCTTCCCCGAACGCCCGCCGCACGCAGTGCGCCGCCCGGTGCCGGCACGCCGTCAGCAGGAAGACCTGCTGGACGAGCCGCGTGTGGGAGGCCTCGTACAGCTCCTCGAACGTTCCCGGGCCGGCGTCGTCGCGCGCGCCCGTCCGCGGCCCGGGGTCGGCCGGCCGCGCGCCGGGCCGCTGCTCCGCGCCGGCTTCGCGGCGCTTCGCGGGGATCCGCCGCTGTTCGGCGGGGGCGGGGGCGGGGCGGGCGGTGCCGGCGGCCAGGCCGCCGCCGGTGCCTTCGGTCGGGCGGCCGGGCACCTTGCCGGGCTCGCGGCGCGGCTGCTCCTCGGCGCGGGCGGCGGATCGGGGGCGCTCGCCCGGCGGGGCGGCCGTCTTGGCGGGTGCCGCCCTCTTGGCGGGTGCCGCCGTCTTGGCCGGGGCAGCAGCCCTGGCCGGGGCCGCCGTCTCGGCCTGGGCCTCGGCGGGGGGCTTCCGCCGGACGGCTGACGGCGCCTCGGCCGGGTCCGCGCCGAGGCGCTTCGCCAGGGCCACCGCCTCGGCCTCGGTGGCGGCACCCAGCTTCTCCATGGCGCGGCGCAGGGCGGCGCGGGTGCCGCGGGGCAGGGGGTGCCCGGCGACGAGCTGGGCGAGGGCCTCTGCCTCACGGGGGGTCAGTTTCCGCGTGCGGGGTGGCGTGGTCATCAGACGCTCCGGGTCGGGCCGCCGGCGGCTTGGGGGCAGGGTCTGAAAATGCGCATAAGCCAATAATCTGGGACACGACGGCGGTTTGCCGCTTCACGGAGCATGGCGAGTCGCCTTGGCACCATGAGGCGCATGACGCAGCTGATGGGCCGTCCGATCCTGGAGGTGCCGGGCGAACTGGGTGCTCGCCCCGCCCTGGCCGACCTCCTGGCGGGGGTACGGACGGCGCTCGTCGGCCTCGCGGTGGTCGGGGTGCCAGTGCTCGGGCTGTGGGTGGTGACGCCGTACGCGGACGACGACGCGGCCGGTGCGTCGCGGCTCGCGGGGGCGCTGTGGCTGCTGGGGCACGGTGCGCCGCTGCTGCGCGGGGGCGCGGGGGCGCCGCTGACGGTCACTCCGCTGCTCATCGGCCTGCTGGCGGTGGTTCAGCTGTTCCGGGCGGGCGCCCGGGTGTCGGCGCGGCGGGGGCTGCGGTCGTGGTGGGGCGGCCCGGTGGCGGTGTGGGCGGGCTACTGCGGGGTGGCGGTCGTGGTCGTGGTGCACTGCGCGGGAGCGGGCCTGTTCCGCACCCGGGTGCTGCCGGACGTCCTGGTGGTCGGGCTGCTGGCCGCGCTCGCGGTCACCGCGGGGGCCCGGTCGACGCGCGAGGTCCGCGAGCCCGACGAGCCCTATGGGGCGTACGAGCCCTACGCGTCGTACGGGCCGGATGAGCTGGACGAGCCGGACGAGCCGGACGACTCCGACGTGCTCGGGGCCGTGTTCGCGAGCTGCCTCCTCGGCCGCCTTCCCGAGCACGCCCGTCCGGCGGACTGCGCGGAAGCCGTCCGCCGTGCGGCGCTCGCGGCGGGGGCCGGGTTGGTGGCGGTGGGCGGAGTGCTGGTCGCCGTCGCGGCGGTGTCGGACGCGGTGACCGGCGGCGGCCGGGGGATGGCGGTGCTGGGCCGGGGCCCGACGGCCGTCGCGGGGCTGGTGCTGCTGGCGGTGGTGCTCCTGCCGAACGCGGTCCTGTGGGGAGCGGCGTACGCGCTGGGGCCGGGGTTCGCCGTGGGGGAGGGGACGGTGGTGGCGCCGGGTGGCACGGCGCTCGGGCCGGTGCCGGACTTCCCGCTGTTCGCGCTGCTCCCGGAGTCCGGCCCGGGCGGCTGGCGGCTCGCGGCGATCGCGCTCCCCGTCCTGGCCGGGGCGGTCCCGGCGGTGTTGCTCGGCCGGGCCGCGGCCCGGCGCGCGTGGGAGCCGGCCGCGACGGCCGTGGCGGCCTTGCTGGCGGCACTGCTCACGGGTGCCGGGGCGGCCGCGCTGGGCTGGCTGTCCGGCGGCGCGCTGGCGGGCGGCCGGATGGCCCGGCTGGGGCCGGCGCCGTGGTGGGCGGGCCTTGCGGCGGCGGGCTGGTTCGTCGTCGTGGTGGTGCCCGGGGCGCTGCTGGCGCGCCACCGGGCGCTGGGCCCGGCCGCTCCGGGAGCCGGCGTCCTCGCGGGCCTGGCCGGCCGCGCCCGCCGGAGCGGCTGGCAGTTGCGTGCCCGCGCGCACGGCGCGGTGCTGCGGCTGAGCGGAAGCGCCCCCGAGGCGTCGGAGGATCGACCGTAGGGCGTGTCCTTTCGGCTCAGGCCGGGCGCCGCGACGCCAGGGAGCGCACGTCGCCGCGTCGTCGTCGGCGGCCGATGTCCCTCAGCCTCCGCCCTGCGATTGGACACGCCCTGACGCCGCGGCCCTCCGAGCGGAAAGGGCCGGTCCTAGTTCCGGCCGTTCCCGACCAGGTCGACGTACCACTGCGGCGCGAGCCAGCTGCAGTTGTCGGCGCCGACCGTCGTCAGCGAGTCGCGGACGCAGGTCACGTAGTCGTCGTAGTAGAGCCCGAGGCCGATCACCGAGGACGCCACCACGACGGTCATCGCGCCGGTGAGCACCCCGGCGAGCGCGGCCGGCGTGAGCGGGTTCGGCCCGGCGGGCGCGACGCCCACGGCGGTGGCCGGCCGGGGGGCGCGCATCGCGCCGATGCCCCACACGATGCCGAGCGCGCCGACGAACAGTGCCACCCAGGTGACCCCGGCGAGCACGCAGATCAGCGCGAACAGCCCGGCGAGCGCCGCGTTGCGGGCCTTGCGCTGGGCCGGATCGGTGGGGTCGAGCCGTGGCGGCTGCGGGGCCGGCGGGCGGGGCTGCCAGCCGTCGCCGCCGGACCGGCCGGGGCCCTCGCCGTCGGGGCCGTCGCCGCCGTCGGCGGACCGGGGGGCACGCGGCTGCCACGGCTGGTCCGGGGCATCCGCCGGCGGCGGCGCGAAGGGGTTGCGCTCGCCGGGGTTGTCACCGCTGCTCATGGTTTCCGCCATTCCTTCTCGGTCGGTGGGGCGGGTGCCCGTGCCCCTATGATCCCGCAGCGGTCCGACGGGCCCCCGGCGGCCTGCCGGGCCGGGCGCGGGGAGATCCCCGTCTCAACTACGCGCGTAGCCCCGGCCGGAGGGTTCGGGGGCCGTCCGACCAGCCGTTATCGTGGTGACGGTCAGCAGCTCACAGAGGTTCCCCGGGGCCCGCGTCGCGGCGGGTTCTCCTGGTGTTCCCCCTCGCTCGACCTGCCGTTCGTAGTGGCCCCACCGCCGGTGGACGTACCAGCGGGCGGCGCCCGACCTACGGAGAATCGCGCAGTGGCCGCCGCCCCCGCCCAGCTCTTCCCGCCCCGTACGCCCGGACCGGCCCGCCTGGTGGTGCTGGTCTCCGGCTCGGGCACCAACCTGCAGGCGCTGCTCGACGCCGCCGCCGACCCGGCCTACGGGGCCGAGATCCTCGCGGTGGGCGCGGACCGCGACGGCATCGCGGGTCTGGAGCGAGCCGAGCGGGCGGGCCTGCCGACCTTCGTCCACCGGGTCAAGGACCACGCGGACCGCGCCGACTGGGACCGCGCGCTGACCGCCTCCGTCGCCGCCCACGAGCCGGACCTGGTCGTCACGGCCGGCTTCATGAAGATCCTCGGCCCCGAGTTCATCGCGGCCTTCGCGGGGCGGATCGTCAACACCCACCCCGCGCTGCTGCCGTCCTTCCCCGGCGCCCACGGCGTCACCGACGCGCTCGCGTACGGGGTGAGGGTCACCGGCTGCACCGTCCACCTGGTCGACGCCGGGGTGGACACCGGGCCGATCATCGCGCAGGGCGTCGTCGAGGTCGCCGACGCCGATCACGCCGATGGCGGCGAAGCGCTGCACGAGCGCATCAAGACTGTCGAGCGCAAGCTGCTCGTCGACGTCGTGGGCCGGCTGGCCCGCGAAGGTCACCGCATCGAGGACCGAAAGGTATGGATCCCGGCATGAGTGCCAGCTCCACCACGCCCCCCGTTTCGGAGAACATCCGTCCGATCCGTCGTGCGCTGATCAGCGTGTACGACAAGACCGGTCTGGAGGAGCTGGCCCAGGGCCTGCACGCCGCCGGGGTCGCGATCGTCTCCACCGGCTCGACCGCCGGCCGCATCGCCGCCGCCGGCGTCCCGGTGACCGAGGTCTCCGAGCTGACCGGCTTCCCGGAGTGCCTGGACGGGCGCGTGAAGACGCTGCACCCCCGCGTGCACGCCGGCGTGCTCGCCGACCTGCGCCTGGAGTCGCACCGCGCTCAGCTGGCCGAGCTCGGCGTCGAGCCGTTCGACCTGGTCGTCGTGAACCTCTACCCGTTCAAGGCCACCGTCGCCTCCGGCGCCACCCCGGACGAGTGCGTCGAGCAGATCGACATCGGCGGCCCGAGCATGGTCCGCGCCGCCGCCAAGAACCACCCGTCGGTCGCCGTCGTGGTCGACCCGGCCCGCTACGGCGACGTGCTGACGGCCGCCCGCGAGGGCGGCTTCGACCTGGCCACCCGCAAGCGCCTGGCCGGTGCGGCGTTCGCCCACACCGCCGCCTACGACGTGGCCGTCGCCTCCTGGTTCGAGGCCGGCTACGCCCCGAGCGACGAGCGCTTCCCCGAGTTCCTGGGCGCCACCTGGGAGCGGCAGAACGTGCTGCGCTACGGCGAGAACCCGCACCAGGGCGCCGCGCTGTACAGCGCCGGCACCGGCGGCCTGGCCGGCGCGCAGCAGCTGCACGGCAAGGAGATGTCGTACAACAACTTCGTCGACACCGACGCCGCGCGCCGCGCCGCCTACGACCACGCCGAGCCGGCCGTCGCGATCATCAAGCACGCCAACCCGTGCGGCATCGCGACCGGCGCCGACGTCGCCGAGGCGCACCGCAAGGCGCACGAGTGCGACCCGGTCTCCGCGTACGGCGGCGTCATCGCGGTCAACCGCCCGGTCACCGTCGAGCTGGCCGAGCAGATCGCCCCGATCTTCACCGAGGTCGTCGTGGCCCCCGGCTACGAGGAGGGCGCGGTCGAGGTCCTGGCCCGCAAGAAGAACCTGCGGGTGCTGCTCGCCCCCGAGGCCCCGGTCAACCGCCAGGAGGTGCGCCCGGTCTCCGGCGGCGTGCTGCTCCAGGACGCCGACCGGGTGCACGCCGAGGGCGACGACCCGGCGACCTGGACGCTGGCCAGCGGCGAGGCGCTGTCCGAGGCGGAGCTGGCCGAGCTGGCCTTCGCCTGGCGGGCCTGCCGGGCCGTCAAGTCCAACGCGATCCTGCTGGCCAAGGACGGTGCCTCGGTCGGCGTCGGCATGGGCCAGGTCAACCGCGTGGACTCGTGCAAGCTCGCGGTCGAGCGGGCCGGCGAGCGGGCCAAGGGCTCGTACGCGGCCTCGGACGCGTTCTTCCCGTTCCCGGACGGCCCGGAGATCCTGATCGCCGCGGGCGTCAGGGCGATCGTGCAGCCCGGCGGTTCGATCCGCGACGAGCAGGTCGTCGAGGCCGCCACCAAGGCGGGCGTGACGATGTACTTCACCGGCGCGCGCCACTTCTTCCACTGACGGCGTGACGGAACGCAGGAGCGGCCCGGCTCCCTCCGAGAGGGGGCCGGGCCGCTCCGCGTCGCCGTGCGGGCGGGCCGGTCAGTAGCGCGGCCGGTTGAACCAGGCGACGCCGTCCCGGGTGGTCACCGCGGCGATCCACAGGACGCAGATCGCGATCCACAGCACGCCGACCCCGACCCCGACCCCGGCGCCCGCCGCGGCGCCCGCGACCTGGGAGTTGGCGCCCCCGGTGATCGAGCTGACCAGCACGCCGAGGCCGAGCAGCAGGGCGATCGAGCCGTACACGATGGTGGTGATCCGGGTGGCCGGGCCGCCGCTGCCGAACTTCACGCCGAGCGTGATGGAGAGCACCGCGGCGAGCAGGTAGACGACCCCGATGACCAGCAGGACGCTCGCCGCCGCGTTGCCGAAGATCGCGGTGTCGCTGCCGGTGGTGTGCTCGTTGGCGACCTTCTTGGCGCCGGCGGCCCCGATCAGCAGACCGGCCGTGATGAAGACCTGCACCGCGCCGATGATGAACAGGAACACCCGGGCGGTGACCATCAGACCCGGCATCGACATGCGCTGGGGCGCGACCGGCGGGTACCCGTACACGGGCTGCGCGGCCGGCTGCGGGTAGCCGTACCCGGCGGCCGGCGGGGCCTGCTGCGGGTAGCCGTACCCGGGCTGCTGCGGCTGGCCGTACGGGTTGTTCGGGTCGGGCGGGTAACTCATCGAAGCCTCCGGGCAGTTACGGGGACGTGGGGACGGGGCGGCGGAGCGCCCGGAGCCGGCCGGCGGGTCGGGGTGCCGGACGGACGGGACGCCGGTCGGGCGCGTCGGCGGCACGGCGACGGTGCCGCGGTGCCGAGCGCCGGCGGCTCAGGAACGTGCCCGGTGCGGAGCGAGCGGGAACGGCTGCGGCGCGCTGGACGGCGCTGTGTCGTGTGGTCGGCTCACTGCTTCTTTCCCCCGGGTGCGCCCCGCCGTGGTGTCCGTCGGCCCGTCACCGGGCCGGTCGCGGCAGGGCCGTGCCCCATATCGTCGACCGGACGGGAGTGCCGTGTCCAGCCGCCCCCGCGGCGGTGGCGAGACTGTGGCGCAACCGCAACGCGGTACCGGCCTTCCGTGTCCGTCCCGTTCTCCCGCGGGCCCCGGCGGAGCGGGTCCGGTGCCCTGGTACGGAGGCTTGCCGCGATCCGGGAGAATGGGGTCATGACTGCCCAGATTCTCGATGGCAAGGCCACTGCTGCCGCGATCAAGTCCGAACTCGCCGTCCGCGTGGCGGCCCTCAAGGCGAAGGGCGTCACGCCCGGCCTCGGCACCGTCCTGGTCGGCGACGACCCGGGCAGCCGCTGGTACGTGAACGGCAAGCACAAGGACTGCGCCGAGGTCGGCATCGCCTCGATCCAGCGCGAGCTGCCCGCCACCGCCACCCAGCAGGACGTCGAGGACGTCGTCCGCGAGCTCAACGCCGACCCGGCCTGCACCGGCTACATCGTCCAGCTGCCGCTGCCCAAGGGCCTGGACCAGAACCCGGTCCTGGAGCTCATGGACCCGGACAAGGACGCGGACGGCCTGCACCCGACCTCGCTCGGCCGCCTCGCCCTCGGCATCCAGGGCCCGCTGCCCTGCACCCCGCTGGGCATCGTCGAGCTGCTGCGCCGCCACGACGTCGAGATCAACGGCGCCGAGGTGGTCGTCGTCGGCCGCGGGGTCACCGTCGGCCGCTCGATCGGCCTGCTGCTGACCCGCCGCTCCGAGAACGCCACCGTGACCCTGTGCCACACCGGCACCCGGGACCTGGCCTACCACCTGCGCAAGGCCGACATCATCGTGGCCGCCGCCGGCGTGCCGCACCTGATCAAGCCGGAGGACGTCAAGGCGGGCGCGGCCGTCCTGGACGTGGGCGTCAGCCGCAGCGAGGGCAAGATCGTCGGCGACGTGCACCCGGGCGTGGCGGAGGTGGCCGGCTGGATCTCGCCGAACCCGGGCGGCGTGGGCCCGATGACCCGCGCGATGCTGCTCAACAACATCGTCGAGGCGGCCGAGCGCCGCGCCGGCGTCTGACACCTCCGGGAGGCGGCGGACATGAGTGACCCACGACCCGCGGCGCGGTCCCGGCAGCGGCCGGTCAAGACCACCGGCACCATCCCGCCGGAGGGCTCGGCCGCGGCCCTCGGGCGCGAGCACGCCCTGCCGGTGCGGCAGTGGCCGATAACGCTGGTCCTGCTGGTGGTCGGCGCCGGGCTCGCGGTCACCTGGTTCGCCGACTTCAAGGACGGTTTCAAGTTCGGGCTGCTGATCCTCGGCGGCGGCGTGCTGCTCGGCGCCGTCCTGCGGCTGGTGCTGCCCGAGGTCGGGATGCTCGCGGTGCGCAGCCGCTTCACCGACGTGATCGTGCTGGGCTTCCTGGGGTCGGCGATCGTCCTGCTGACGCTGGTGGCCCAGCCGAACCCGTGGCTGGAGTTCCCGCTGCTCGACAACATCGGGCAGCTGATCGGGCGTCCCAAGCACTGATCCCGCGCCACCGCGCCGCGAGACGGCCCCCGTCCGGGTTCTCCGGGCGGGGGCCGTCCGCGTGCCCGCCGGGCGTTCCGCCGTTGTGACGCATCAGCCACGCCCGCGCACGCGGCGTACGCTTCCCTTTGCGATAACCTGACGCCGGTCTCTCGATGTCGAGAGACCATCCTCGGCTCCAGTGCCGGTGTGCCTGGGGCACCTGGCGATTTGCTGGAGAAGGTAGAAATGACCCGCACCCCCGTCAACGTCACCATCACCGGAGCAGCCGGCCAGATCGGCTACGCGCTGCTCTTCCGCATCGCCTCGGGCCACCTGCTCGGTGCCGACGTGCCGGTGAACCTGCGCCTCCTGGAGATCCCGCAGGGCCTGAAGGCCGCCGAGGGCACCGCGATGGAGCTCGTGGACTGCGCGTTCCCGCTGCTGCGCGACATCACCATCACCGACAACCCGAACGTGGCCTTCGACGGCGCCAACGTCGCCCTGCTGGTCGGCGCCCGTCCGCGCACCGCGGGCATGGAGCGCGGCGACCTGCTGCAGGCCAACGGCGGCATCTTCGGCCCGCAGGGCAAGGCCATCAACGACCACGCCGCGGCCGACATCAAGGTCCTGGTCGTCGGCAACCCGGCCAACACCAACGCCCTGATCGCCCAGCGCAACGCCCCGGACGTCCCGGCCGAGCGCTTCACCGCGATGACCCGCCTGGACCACAACCGCGCCGTCGGCCAGCTCTCCGCCAAGACCGGCGCCCTGGTCTCGGACATCAAGCGCGTCACCATCTGGGGCAACCACTCCGCGACCCAGTACCCGGACATCTTCCAGGCCGAGGTCGCCGGCAAGCCGGCCTTCGAGGCCGTCGGCAGCGACCAGGCCTGGCTGGAGAACGACTTCATCCCGACCGTCGCCAAGCGCGGCGCGGCCATCATCGAGGCCCGCGGCGCGTCCTCGGCCGCCTCGGCCGCCAACGCCGCCATCGACCACGTGCACACCTGGGTCAACGGCACCGCCGAGGGTGACTGGACCTCGATGGGCGTCGTCTCCGACGGCTCCTACGGCGTCCCGGCCGGCCTGATCTCCTCCTTCCCCGTCACCACCAAGGACGGCAAGTTCGAGATCGTCCAGGGCCTGGAGATCTCCGACTTCTCCCGCGCCCGCATCGACGCCTCGGTCAAGGAGCTGACCGAGGAGCGCGACGCGGTCCAGGAGCTCGGCCTCATCTGAGCCGACCGGCTTCTTCGACGGCCCGCCGCCTCCCTCCCGGGGAAGCGGCGGGCCGTCGCCTTACACTGGCGCGCTGTGAACGAAACCATCGGGGACGCGGCGCTCGTCCTCGTCTTCATCCTCCTGGGCGGGCTCTTCAACGTCGCCGAGATCTCGCTGATCTCGCTGCGCGAGGGCCAGATCCGGACGCTGGAGGCGCAGGGCACCCGGCGCTCCGCCCGGGCCGCGCACCTGGCCGCCGACCCCAACCGCTTCCTCGCCGCCGTGCAGGTCGGCGTGACCTGCATGGGCTTCCTGTCCGCCGCCTTCGGCGCGGACACGCTGGCCGGCAAGGTCGCCCCGCTGTTCGTGCGGGCCGGGCTCACCCGGGGCGTCGCGGACGCCGTCGCGCTGGTCGGCCTCACCCTGGTGATCAGCTACGTGTCGCTGGTGCTCGGCGAGCTCACCCCCAAGCGGATCGGCCTGCAGCGCGCCGAGTCGATCGCGGTGACCGCCGCGCCCGTTGTCGACGTGATGTCCTCGGTGCTGCGGCCGGTGATCTGGCTGCTCGGACACTCGACCGACATGATGGTCCGGCTGCTGGGCGGCGACCCGACCGCCGGGCGCGGCTCGATGAGCTCCGAGGAGTTGCGCGGCCTGGTCGCCGCCAACACCGAACTCGGCAGCGACGAACGGGCGTTGATCGCCGACGTGTTCTCCGCCGGGGAGCGGCAGCTGCGCGAGGTGATGGTCCCGCGCACCGAGGTGACCTTCCTGGACGCCGAGCGCGCGCTGACCGCCGTCCGCCACCAGGCCGAGACCTCGCCGCACTCGCGCTACCCGGTGGTCGAGGGCAGCGCCGACGCCGTGGTCGGCTTCGTCCACGTCCGCGACCTGTACGGCACGCGCGGCGAGCAGGCCGCCAAGGTCCGCGACCTGGCCCGCCCGGTCAAGCTGCTGCCCGGCACCAAACTGGTGCTGGAGGCGATGGGCGAGATGCGCCGGGAGGGCCACCACCTGGCGATCGTGGTCGACGAGTACGGCGGCACCGCGGGCATCGTCACGCTGGAGGACCTGGTCGAGGAGGTCATCGGCGAGATCCGGGACGAGTACGACCGCCCGCAGACCGCCACCATCCGCCGGCTGGCCGGCGGCGGCATGGAGCTGGACGGCCTGCTCAACCTCGGCGACTTCGCGGAGGAGACCGGCGTCGCCCTCCCGGAGGGCCCGTACGAGACGGTGGCCGGCTGCCTGGTCGCCTCGCTGGGCCGGCTGCCCAGGGACGGCGACCAGGTGCGGGTGCCGGTCGAGGGCGGCGGCGGGGTGCTGCTGACGGTGGCCAAGCTGGAGGGCCGGCGGATCGCCCGGGTCAGGGTGAGTGCCGTCACACTGTCGGAACCTCCAGGGGCAGAGGTTTCCTGACCGCCCGGTGGAACTGGAACAATGGCCCGCATGGTCAACGCAGCGGTCACTGGTCCGGTCAAGGACCGTCCTCGGGTGCTCTCCGGGATCCAGCCCACCTCCGGGTCGTTCCACCTCGGCAACTACCTCGGCGCGGTGCGCCAGTGGGTCGACCTCCAGAAGGACAACGACGCCTTCTACATGGTGGTCGACCTGCACGCGATCACGGTGCCGCAGGACCCGGCGACCCTGCGCGAGAACACCCGGATCTCCGCCGCCCAGCTGCTCGGCGCCGGCCTGGACCCGGAGCACTGCACGCTCTTCGTCCAGTCGCACGTGCCCGAACACGCGCAGCTGGCCTGGGTGATGAACTGCCTCACCGGCTTCGGCGAGGCCTCCCGGATGACCCAGTTCAAGGACAAGTCCGCCCGCTACGGCGCCGACAGCACCACGGTCGGCCTGTTCACCTATCCGATCCTCCAGATCGCCGACATCCTGCTCTACCAGGCGGACGCCGTCCCGGTCGGCGAGGACCAGCGCCAGCACGTGGAGATCACCCGGGACATCGCGGAGCGCTTCAACTCCCGCTACACCCCGACCTTCACGGTGCCGAAGGCGTACATCCTCAAGGAGACGGCGAAGATCCAGGACCTCCAGGACCCGGCCGTCAAGATGAGCAAGTCGGCCTCCTCGCCCAAGGGCCTGGTCAGCCTGCTGGACGACCCGAAGGTCAGCGCCAAGAAGTTCAAGAGCGCCGTCACCGACACCGGCACCGTCGTCTCCTACGACGAGGACGCCAAGCCCGGCGTCTCCAACCTGCTGCGGATCCACTCCGCGCTCAGCGGCCGGTCCGTCGAGGACCTGGTCGCCCACTTCGAGGGCAAGATGTACGGCGCCCTGAAGACCGAGCTGGCCGAGCTGTTCACCGAGTGGGTCACCCCCTTCCAGGAGCGCACCCGCACCTACCTGGACGACCCGGCCGAGCTGGACCGGGTGCTGGCGCTCGGTGCGGACAAGGCCCGCGAGGTGGCGTCGCAGACGCTGGAGACGGTGTACGACCGGATCGGCTTCCTCCCGGCCGCCAAGCGGTGACTCCCCTCACACGCCTGCCCGGTGGTGGCGACCTCCCCGAGGTCGTCACCATCGGCGTGTCCGTGAGCGTCCCGGACCCGTTCGGCGCGCGGATCCAGGACGCCCGGGCCGGGCACGGCGATCCGCTCGCCCGGTCGATACCGACGCACGTCACGCTGCTGCCGCCGACCGAGGTGCCGGCCGGGGAGCTCCCCAAGATCGAGGAGCACCTGGCGGCGGTGGCCGCGGCGCACCGGCCGTTCCGGATGCTGCTGCGCGGCGGCGGCACCTTCCGCCCGGTCTCCCCGGTGGTGTTCGTCCGGGTCGAGGAGGGCGCGCAGGAGTGCCGGCTGCTGGAGGCGGACGTCCGCTCCGGCCCGCTGGCCCGCGAGCTGGCGTTCCCCTACCACCCGCACGTGACGGTGGCGCACGGCCTGCCGGACGACGTGCTGGACCAGGCGTACGAGCAGGCGCGCGGCTTCCGGGCGGCGTTCACGGTGCCCGGGTTCGGCCTCTCCCGGTTCGACGCGGACGAGGTCTGGCGGCCCTGGCGGAGCTACTCCTTCGCGTGAACCGGCCGGACCGGCCGGACCGTTGAACCGGTTGGACCCGCGGGAACGGCCGGACCGGCCCGAGCGGCCTGAGCGGCCGGATCAGCTGGCGGTGCGGGTGAGTTCGAGCATCCGGTCGACGACCCGGCGGGCCGCGCCGCCCTCGTCCAGCGCGCAGTGGGCGGCCCGGAAGCGGCGGTAGCGCTCCGCGTACCCGGCGGTCAGCCCGGTGCCGCCGTCGGCGAGTCCGCGCAGCGCGCCGACCAGCTCGGCCGAGTCCGGGACGAGCGGGCCGGGGGCCTCCGTCTCGAAGTCGAAGTAGAAGCCGCGCAGGGTGTCGCGGTAGTGCTCCAGGTCGTACGTGAAGAAGAGCACCGGGCGGCCGGTGATCGCGAAGTCGAACATGATCGACGAGTAGTCCGTCACCAGCACGTCCGCGACCAGCAGCAGCTCCTGGACGTCCGGGTAGTCCGCGCAGTCGTACAGGAAGCCGTCCCCGGCGCCCGGCAGCGGCTCGCGCACGTGGGCGTGCGGGCGGATCAGCAGCACGTGGTCCGGGCCGAGGGCGCGGCGCGCGTGGTCGACGTCGATCCGCAGGTCGAGCCGGAAGCCGTCGCCGTCGCCGCGCTGCTGGTCCTCGCGCCAGGTCGGCGCGTACAGCACGATCCGCTTGCCCTCGGGGATGCCGAGGCGGCGGCGGACGGCCGCGGCGGTGCGCCCGTCGGGCCGGGCCAGGACGTCGTTGCGCGGGTAGCCGGCCTCCAGGATCTCGCCGCCGTACCGGAACGCCCGGCGCAGGATCGGGGTGGCGAACGGGCTGGGGGAGACGAGCACGCTCCACTGCGGGGTCTCGCGGTCGAGCGCGTCCAGGTAGCCGTGGTCCGACAGCCAGGGGTTCTCGACGTCGTGGGCGATGCGCTTCAGCAGCGAGCCGTGCCAGGTCTGCACGACCACCTGGCCGCGGCGGCGCTCCAGGAAGTCCGGGAAGTGGGTGTTGCCGACCAGGTACCGGCAGGTGGCCAGCGCCCGGTACCACTCGGGGCTCCAGATCCGCACCGCGGTGACCCCGGGCGGCAGGTCCGCCTGGGCGTCGTCGACCACCCACAGGTGCTCCAACGGCAGCTCGCGGCGGACGAGTTCGGCGTGCACCGCGCGCGGGGAGTCGGCGTAGCCGCGGCCGCCGAACACGTCGTACAGCACGGCCTCGCGCAGCGGCTCGCGGCGGGCGGCGGGGTACTCGGAGGCCCGCAGGCGGGACTGCGTCCAGGCACTGCGCTCGGTGGCGCTGAGCACCGGCGTGGAGTCCACCAGCAGGGTGTCGTGCCAGCGGCGCTGGAGCAGGACGGGCTTGCCGCCGGCCTGGGTGGCGGCCGGCAGGACGGCCAGCGCGCCGGGCGCGGCCAGCAGCGGGCGGGTCGGGCCGGAGCGGTCGGCGGGCTCCAGAGCGGCCTCCCAGATGCCCTTGCGCAGTGGCAGGGCGGTGCCGTCCGAGCCGGTGCGGGTGGCGGGCACCCGCACCCGGAAGCGGCCGTCGGCGCCGGCCTCGACCGGTCGGCGGACCTCGCCGGCCGTGCCGGTGTGCCGCAGCACCAGCTCCAGCCGGCCCGCGGCCGGGTCGGGGCAGTGCCCGGCGAGCTCGAAGGCGCCGGCCTTGACGGCGATCCGGTCGATCAGGCCGGCCGCGGGCTGGACGCAGACCTGGAGCCGGCCGTCGGCGAGGTGCTTGAGGTAGAGCGCCCGGTCCGCGGTGCCGGGCAGCCGGTGCTGGCCGGCCACCGGGCCGCCGCGCTCGTCCACGACGAGCTGCTCGGTGCTGCCGTCGGGGCGGCGCAGTTCGGTGTCCCAGTGCTCCAGGTCGCCGGTGCCGCGTCCCTCGGCGGTGAACGGCCGGTAGGGCAGGTGGACGGCGAAGGCGTCGCCGGTGCGGATGACGGGCTGTTCGACGACGGCGTCGCTCTGCCGGTGGCGCAGCCGCAGCACGGTGCCGGACGGGCAGTGGCCGGCGGTGCCGCGCAGGTCGAGGCCCCCGTCGACCGGGGTGGCGGCGGTGAGCCGGACGCCGGGGCGCTCCAGCAGCAGGTGCAGCCGGTCGTCGGTGAAGTGGGGCTGGAGGCGGACGTCGCGGTCGACCCAGCGGGCCGGCGGGTACTCGCCCGAGCCGCACCAGTGCGGGGCGAGCGTGCCGTACTGGCGGCGCACCCGGGTGGGGCGGGGGCGGGTGAAGAGGGTGGTCTCGATCTGCCAGTCGCCCAGCAGCCACGCGCCGCCGCGGCGCAGCCGCCCGGGCTCGATCACGGCGGTGAACCCGGACCAGTCGTGGTTGTGCTCGGGCTGGGCGCTCTCGTCGGTGATCTCGGGCAAGCGCCGCGGCCGGGAGCGCACGTGCACGGGCGGCTGGGCGTCCTCGGGGTGGCGCAGGGTGAGCCAGGTCCAGGCGGAGCCGGCCCGGCCGGTGTCCTGGTCGTGCGGGCGGGCGAAGCCGGTGAGCTCCAGGCCGCGGCCGGCCCAGCGGGCGCGCAGCAGGCCGAAGACGGCGTCCTCGGACGGGGTGGGCAGCGCGGTGGTCACACGGGGGTCGGCGTGGGGCAGGACGAGCCGCGTGAGCACTGGCATTTCGGGTGGAGCCCTTCGGGACGGGAACCCGGCGTGGGGCTTGGCCGGGGGGTGCTGGCGACCGGCGGGAGCCGGAACGGTGACAGTCGAATTGACATCCCATACCGGGACGACACCCGGGGTCAACTGTACGGTTCGTAGAATTTCCTGAGAAATTTGCCGACGAAACGCCAGTTCGAGTGCAATGCGGGCGTAAAGATCCGGGCGCTCTCGGGTAACTCCCGGAAATGCCGAGGCGTCCGGTGCGCAATCGCACCGGACGCCTCGGGACGTTCGAGGGAAAAATTACTCCTTTCGGAGCATCGCATCGACGACGCGGGCGGCGGCCTTGCCGTCGTCCAGGTCGCAGTAGGCCTCGCGGAAAGCGGCGGCCTTGTCGGCGAATTCGGCGGCGACCTCGTCGACCCGGCCGAGCGCGGAGACGAGTTCGGCGGACGTGGCCAGCAGCGGGCCGGGGACCACCGATTCGAAGTCCAGGCTGAAACCGCGCAGGTTGTCCCGGTAGTGCTCCAGGTCATACGTGAAGAACAGCACCGGCTTGCCGGTCGACGCGAAGTCGAAGACCGAGGCCGAGTAGTCGGTGACCAGGACGTCGGCGATCAGCAGCAGCTCCGCCATGTCGGGGTAGCTGCCGACGTCCCAGACGTAGCCGTTGCCGGCGTCCGGGATCTGGCCGCACATCACGCTGTGCCGGCGCACCAGCAGCACCTGGTCCTCGCCGAGCGCGGCCCTGGCCGCCTCCAGGTCGATCCGCAGGTCGATCTGGTAGCCGCCGTTGGGCCGGCGCCGGTCCTCGCGCCAGGTCGGCGCGTAGAGCACGACCTTCTTGCCCTCGGGCAGCCCGAGGCGCTCGCGGACCTGCTCCGCGGTCTTCTCCCGGTCCGGGGCGAACAGCAGGTCGTTGCGGGGCGAACCGCTCTCCAGGATCTCGCCCTTGTAGTCGAAGGCGCGCTTGAGCAGCGGGGCCGACCAGCTGTTGCCGGCCACCAGGAGGTTCCAGTTCGGGACCTCCTTGGCGAGGCCCTTCAGGTAGTTGGAGTCGGTGAACCAGACCTTCTCGAAGTCCAGGCCGATCTGCTTCAGCGGCGTGCCGAGCCAGGTCTGCACGACCACCTGGCCGGGGCGGCGGACGAAGAAGTCGGGCAGGTGGGTGCTGGTGACGATGTACTTGGCGGTCGCCAGCGCCTCGAACCACTCCGGGCTCCACAGCCGGATCGCCTGCGCGGTCTGCGGCAGGTCGGCCTGGAGGTCGTCGCTGCCCCACAGGTGCTCCAGCGGCAGGCCGCGGCGCACGAGCTCCTCGTGGATCGCCCGCGGGGAGTCCGCGTAGAGGCCGCCGAGGCCGCCGTTGTACAGGACGGTCTCGCGCACCGGGTGCCGACGGGCGGCCGGGTAGTCGGCCGTCCGCAGCTGGCGCTGGCGGTAGCCGCTGCGCTCCTCGGGCAGCAGGGCCGAGTGCGACTCCAGCGACAGGCCGTCGTGGTGGCGCCGCTCCAGCACTATCCGCTTGCCGCGGGACTCCACCTCCAGCGGCAGCGTGCCGAAGCAGTCCGGCGAGATCAGCGCGTGCAGGACGACGGCGTCGTCGACCGGGGCGCCGACCGGACGGAAGAAGACGTTCCAGGTGCCCTGGGCGAGCGGCACGCGCCCGGCGAAGGAGGCGGTCGGCACGGCCGGCATCGCGGTGCGGAAGCGGCCGTCGGTGATCTCCACCGGGTAGACGTGCTCCTCCTCGCGCCAGTCGTGCCGGACGACCAGCTCCCAGCGGTGCGAGTCGGGCAGCGGGAAGGAGCCGCTCAGCAGGAAGCCGTCGGCGCCGCGCGAGGCGACCTCCTCGACGATCGGCTGGAGCAGCTGGTCCGAGAACTGCAGGTTCCCGGCGGGGGAGGGCTTGGAGTAGAGCGCGCGGCGCTCCGCGGTCGGCGCCTGCGGGTTGAGGACGACGTGCAGCTGCTCGGGCGCGTTGCGCTCGTCCCAGACCACCGGCACGACGCTTCCGTCGGTGAGCACCAGGGCGGTGTCCCAGCGGTCGCGGGCACGCTCGGCGGCCACCGGGTCCAGCTCGGCCCAGGCCTCGCGGACGGCGGTCAGCTCGGCCGCGGGGAAGGAGACCGAGAACGGCTGCAGCGTGCCGACCGGCGCGCCCGGCTCCAGCGGGAAGGCCAGCTCGCGGTCGGACTCGACGTGGGTGAGCCGCAGGCGGGCCCCGGCGAGGCTCGCGCCGGAGCGGGCCGCGCCCGAGACCTCCACCCGGCCGGCGTGCGCGGCCAGGCCGGTCACCCGGGCCCTGACCGTCTCCACCTTCAGGTAGACGAAGTTGTCCCGCACCCACGGCACGATCCGCACGTCCGGCTCGACCCAGTGCGTCGGGAGGTACTCGGCGGTGTCGCTCCAGCCGGCCGAGACCCGGCCCTTGTACACGCCGCCCTTGCCCGCGCCGGCGACCAGGACGCGCCAGTGGCCGTCCTTCCACTGCCCGCGGTGCTTGAGCTTCTTCGGGTCGAGGGCGACGGTGAAGCCGGCCCAGTCGCAGTTGTACAGGTCGTGGCTGCAGCTCGCGGTGGCCTCGGGGCTGTACTGGGTCTTCATCGGCACGGCGACGACCCGGCGGCCCTTGGTCTCGCGCAGCACCAGCGTGCGGACCATGTCGTGCTTGCCGGCCGCGCCCAGCTGCTCCGGGTACGCGTGCCCGGTCAGCTCCAGCTTGCCGCCGACCCAGGCCGAGCCGTACAGCCGGCTGCGCATGACCAGCGAGTTGTCCAGCTTCAGGACGCCGGCCGGGACGCTCTTGCGGCCGCCGCGCAGGAACGGGTAGTCGGCGTAGGGGCGCAGCAGGCCGCGGGCCTGGACGCCGCCGTTGCTCTCGCCCTCGTACTTGATCTGCTCGACGAACTCGTCGACCCGGCCCTGGAGGGTCAGGTGGTACTTGAGCCGCAGCGGCGCGCGCAGCTTGCGGACCTGCTCGGGGCCGATCGCCCGCAGCAGCCGGCTGACGTGCTTGACGTAGGCGTCCCGGTACTCCTTGTCGCCGTCCACGACGGACCAGAAGAACATCGGGATCTCCTCGACGAGGGTGTTCTCGTCGTAGGAGCGCAGGTACTGGGCGAAGCGCGGCTCGGTCTGCTTCTTCAGCCAGCCGCGGACCAGCTCGACCGAGGCGACGCGGTCGATCAGGCCCTTCGGGTTGGTGCGCATCTGCGTGATCGACATCTCGCCGACCTCGCGCTCGCGCCAGTGGTAGATCGGCTCGGCGAGCACGTCCACGCTCTTGGCGAGGTAGTGGTGCGGCACGCTGACCGGGGCGTCCTCGTACAGGATGCCCTCGGGGTACAGCAGGCCGGCCGCGTCGAAGAAGGAGCGGCGGTACACCTTGTTCCACGCGGTGCGGTCGGTGACCAGCGCGGGGATCTCGGTGATGTGGGTCTTGAGCCTGGTCTCCTTGAACGGCTTCACGTGGCCGCCGGACTGGTAGTAGCCCACCGCGCGGAAGCGCAGCACGTTGCCGGTGGCGAAGTCGGAGCCGGTCTCGTCCAGCGTGTTGATCATGAGCTCGTACGCGCTCGGCGGCATCGAGTCGTCGCTGTCGACGAAGCACAGGAACTCGGCGTCCGGGTCGATGTGCCGGATGCCGGTGTTGCGGGCCGCGCCGAGGCCCTTGTTCACCTGGCGCACCAGGCGGAACCGGGAGTCCTTGGCGGCGTAGGCCTCGGCGAGCGCCGCGCTGCCGTCCTTTGAACCGTCGTCGACCATCACGCACTCGAAGTCGCCGAAGGTCTGGGCGGCGATCGAGTCGAGGCACTCGACGAGGTAGCGCTCGACGTTGTAGATCGGAACGACGATGGAGAGGCGGGGAGCCATCGGCTACGCAGGCCTTTCTCGGGAATCAGCGTGGCAGCCCGGGTCGGGGTCTGGCCGCACTTTTGAATCGGTGCGTACGTGCACCGCGATCCTACCGTCCTGGCCAAGGCGCTCCCGGGGGCCACTACGCTTGGGGCCCGTGCCCCGCTTCAGCGTGATCGTCCCCGTGTACCAGGTCCAGGACTACCTCGCCGAGTGCCTCGACTCGGTCCTCGGCCAGGACGGTCCCGACTTCGAACTGATCGCGGTGGACGACCGCTCCCCGGACGGCTGCGGCGCGGTGCTCGACGAGGCGGCCGCCGCGGACCCCCGGGTCCGGGTGCTGCACCTGCCGGAGAACGTCGGCCTCGGCCGCGCCCGCAACGCCGGCCTGGAGGTCGCCACCGGCGAGTACGTGATCTTCCTCGACAGCGACGACACGCTCACCCCTGGCCTGCTCCGGGCCGTCGAGGACCGGCTCGCCGCCACCGGGGACCCGGACGTCCTGGTCTACGACTACGCCCGCACCTACGTCGACGGCCGGATCACCCGCGCCGCCTCCGCCCACGTCTTCGGCGCCGCCTCCCCGGACGTCTTCGACCTCGACGCCCGCCCCGACCTGCTCGACCTGCTCCAGGTCGTCTGGAACAAGGCCTACCGCCGCGGGTTCATCACCGAGCAGGAGCTGGTCTTCCCGGCCGGCTACTACGAGGACACCCCCTGGACGTACCCGGCGCTCCTCGCCGCCGCGAGCATCACCCTGCTCGACCGGATCGGCGTGCACTACCGCCAGCGGCAGGAGGGCGGCAACATCCTGGCCACCGCCGGCCGCAAGCACTTCGACGTCTTCGCCCAGTACGACCTGGTCTTCGCCTTCCTCGACCGGCGCCCCGACCTCGACCACTGGCGCCCGGTGGTCTACGGCAAGATGCTGCACCACCTCAACACCGTCGTCGCCAAGCCCGGCCGGGTCCCGGCCGGCGACCGCCGCGAGTACTTCCGCCGTGCCGCCGAGCACTGCGCCCGGCTGCGCCCGGCCGGCTACCGCCCGCCCGCCGGGGTGGACGGGGTGCGCACCGAACTGCTCAGCCACGGCCGCTACGGCGCCTACCGGACGGTCCGCGTGCTCGCCCGGGCCCGGCGGCTGGTGGGGCGCTGAACCCGCCCGCCGCAGGTCGAGCCTGACGGCCGTTCGGGGGACGGGCCGGTATAACCGGTCGGGTGGACTTCCTGACCCGCCTTCCGGTCGTCGGCCCGCTCGTCGCGCGGGTGCTGCGCAGCCGCCCGTACCGGGTGTACGAGCACTTCACCGCCGCCCGCGGCAACCGGCTGGCCGGCGCGGTCACCTTCTTCGGCTTCCTCGCGCTGTTCCCGCTGCTCACCGTGGCCCTGGCGATCGCCGCCACGACCCTCAGCGACAGCCGGGTCGCCGACCTGCAGAAGCGCATCTCCGACCAGTTGCCGGGCATCTCCGACGCGCTCAACCTGCCGTCCCTGGTGTCCAACGCGGGCGCCGTCGGGCTGGTCAGCGGGGCGCTGCTGCTGCTCTCCGGCCTGGGCTGGGTGGACACCATGCGCACCTCGATCCGGGACGTCTGGCAGCTGCCGGCGGAGGACGGCAACGTGATCCTGCGCAAGGCGTGGGACTGCGTCGTGCTCGGCGGCCTCGGCCTGGTGTCGCTGGTCTCGCTGGGCACCTCCGCCGCCGGCACGACGCTCGCCGGGCGGATCGCCGACGCGATCGGCCTGCACAACGGCTACCTGCTCACCGGGGTCGGCCTCGTGATAGCGGTCGCCTGCGACACCCTGCTGTTCGGCTACCTGCTCGGGCCGTTCGCGGGGATCCGCGGCCAGCGCCGGCGCGACGTCCTGCAGGGCGCGCTGATCGGCGCGGTCGGCTTCGAGCTGCTGAAGATCCTGCTCGCGTCCTACCTCGGCTCGGTGGCCGGGAAGAGCCTGTACGGCGCCTTCGGCGTGCCGGTGGCGCTGCTGCTCTGGATGAACTTCGTCTGCCGCCTGCTGATGTACTGCGTCGCGTGGACGGCCCTGGCCGACCCGGCCGCCGCGCGCGAGCGGACCCGCGAACACGCGCGAACGCTGCTGGCGGCCGCGGACGAGGCGCAGACGGCGGCGGCCCGGCCCCTGGGGTGAGGCCGGGCCGCCGCGGGGCGACGCCGCGTCAGCCGCCGTCGGTGGGAGCGGCCGTCCGGCGCTTCAGCACCACCAGGGCCCCGGCCCCGGCCACCGCCCCGACGACGATCGCGAGCCAGCCGCCGACGCCGATCCCGTCGTCCCCGTCCTTCGAACCGGCCGCCGCGACCCCGGACGCGGCCGCCGACGGGTGCGGCGGCGGCGCCGGCGTCCCGTCCCTGCCGCCCGCCTGGCCGGTGGGCTGCTCGGCGCCGGGCTGCTGCTCGTCCACGAGCCTGCCGACCGGCTGCACCTTCCCGGCCGCGGCGAAGCCCCAGTCCAGCAGCGCGGCCGTCTCGTCGTAGACCTTCTGGTACGACGCCGGGTGCATCACCGTCACCAGCAGCGTGCGGCCGTCGCGCTCGGCGGCGCCGACGAAGGTCGAGCCGGCGTTGGTCGTGGTGCCGTTCTTCACCCCGATCAGGCCCGGGTACTTGCCCAGCAGCCGGTCGGTGTTGGCGATGCCGAAGCTGCCGCGCTGGCCGGTGTTCTTGTCCACGGCGCCCGGGAACATCGCGTCCCGGGTGGCGCAGTAGCCCCGGAAGTCCGCGTTGCGCAGGCCGGCCCGCGCGAACAGGGACAGGTCGTAGGCCGAGGAGAGCTGGCCGTCCATGTCGTAGCCGTCCGGGGAGATCACCTTGGTGTCCCGCGCCTGGAGGGCCTCCGCCCGCGACTGCATCTCGGCGACGGTCTGCGGGACGCCGCCGTTCATGTGCGCGAGGACGTGCACGGCGTCGTTGCCCGAGCTGAGGAACACACCGCGCCACAGGTCCTCGACCCGGTAGTCCAGGTTCTCCTTGATGCCGACCAGGCTGCTGCCGGGACCGATCCCCTGGATCTCCTCGTCCGCGACCCGGTGGACCGCGTTGCGGTCGAACTTGGGCAGCACGGTGTCCGCGAAGAGGATCTTCAAGGTGCTGGCCGGCGGCAGCCGCAGGTGCGGGTTGTAGGACGCCAGGACCTCTCCCGACGCGGCGTCGGAGACTATCCAGGACTGGCCGGTCAGATCCCCGGGCAGTGCCGGAGCGCCGGCCATCGGCGAGACCTGGACCCCGGACTGGCCGAGCCGGTCGCCGCCGACCACGGTCGGCGGAGCCGGCGCGGAGGGGGCCGCGGCCGCCGCCGGAGCGACGAACAGGGCCGGCAGCACGGCGGTGGCGGCGAACAGGTGCGCGAGCTTGCGAGGGCGTGCGATCACCCGCCGACCGTACCCACTCGGGACCCCCGCCGTGCGCCACACCGGCAAGGTCCTCCGCAGGAGGGGCCAGCCGTACGCCGATCGGCAGCCCGCGCATACTGGGGGTGCACACCGCCTCCACACCGCCGCCGAGGACCCCGCATGAAGCTCAGCCGCCGCACCTCCTGGTTCCTGACCGCCTTCGGCGTCTGGTCGGTCGTCATCTGGACCACCTTCGTCAAGAACCTGTGGAAGGACTCCGGCGGCCAGGCCTTCGTCAACGGCGACCACTCCCAGCCCACCGCCTTCTTCTGGATCCACCTCCTGCTCGCCGTCACCTCCTTCTGCCTCGGCATCGCCGTCGGCACCATCGGCCTCCGCGGCCTGCGCGCCACCCGCCGCACCCCGGCCACCGACTGAGGAATCCCCGTTGCCGCTGTCGGTGCGCACTGGCAAGATCCTCACCGCTCGATCATGAAATCGTTCCAGGGTGGGGAAACTTGATGAAGCACACGCATGCCCGGCGGCTGGGGACGGGCGCGGCGTTCGCCGTGGCCGCGGGCCTGCTCGCCGCGCCGGCGGCCGCCGCCGACACCGCGCCGGCCGTCCTCGGCACCGCTCAGGGGACGGGCAACCGCACCGCCGACTGCAACCCGACCGCCGATCCGACCTGGCTCGGACGGTCCGTCGACGGACCGGCGCTCAACGCGAAGGTCACCGGCAGCGGGGTCCGGTTCAGCGTGTGGGACGTGACCACGGGCGCGGAGGACCCGGTGTTCACCGGCGACGCCCAGACCTACGGTCAGCCGAGCGCCGGCCTCCACGTCCCCGGCCTGGTGGACGGCCACAGCTACGCCTGGCACGCCTGGGCGCTTCAGGGCACGCAGCTCTCCGCCCCGTCGGCGGACTGCCACTTCACGATCGACGCGACGGACCCGACCGTCACGATCTCCTCGCCGGACTTCCCGGCGAGCGGTTCGGGTGGCAAGCCGGCCAAGTTCGCGGGGCAGACGGGGACCTTCGTCCTCAAGGGCGCCGACCCGGTCCCCGCGGGCGGAGAGGGATCCGGCGTCGCCTGCTTCCAGTACGGCTGGGACTCCGCCGGGAGCGACTGCAGTTCGCCGGGGGCCGTCGAGCCGGACGCCGACGGCACCGCGAAGATCGACCTCAAGGTCCTCGACTGGGGTACCAACAACCTCATCGTCAACGTGATCGACGGAGCGGGCAACGTCGGCCGGACGACCTACACCTTCTACGCCCCGTCCAACCCGAACCCGCCGAAGACCCTCGGTGACGTCGACGGGGACGGCGTCGCGGACATCGTGCTGCCGGACGCGCAGGGGAACCTGCAGTACATCCCGGTCAACGCGACCGACGCCACGCCGACCACCGTCATCCCGGCCAACCGTGCTCCTGCCGGGCGGGGTTGGGCGCCCTACCAGGTCGCCCACCGGGGGTGGGACAACGTCCACGCGCCGTCCTCGGACGACCTGTTCATCCACAAGCCGGGCGACTCCTACCTGACCGTCTACCGGAACTTCGACTACGGAGCCATGACCAAGGGCTTCACGGGGTCGGGCCAGCGCGTGTGCGGCGACCCCTTCAGCTCGTCCTGCCCGGACGGCTTCGCCGCCGACTGGTCCAAGACCGACCAGCTCGTCGCCCTCGGCCCGGTGAGCGACGGCACTGCGCCGTCGCTGCTGACACTGGAGGGCGGGAACCTCTGGTTGCTCGACGGGGCCATCTCCGATTTCGACAAGGTCACCAAGCTCACCACCTCCGGTGCCTGGAACGGCTACGACCTGATCGCCCCCGGGGCGGACAAGGGCGGCAACCTGGCCCTCTGGGCCCGTGACCGGGCCACCGGCGAGCTGCACGCCTACCCGATCCCGAAGAAGGCCGACGGCACCTTCGACTTCTCCGCGCTCGCCGACCCGAAGGCGGACGTGGTCGCGAGCGGCTTCACCGTGACCGCCTACCCGACGCTCGGCAGCTCGGGCGACGCGGACGGCGACGGCAAGCCCGACCTGTGGGCCGTCACCGCCGACCGTCACCTGGTGATGTACAGCGGCTGGACCGACGCCAACGACCTCGGCGTGCTGGCCTGATACGACGCCGAAGGCCCCGTCCGATTGGTCGGACAGGGCCTTCGGTGTGTGTCAGGCGGGGATCAGAAGCGGCGGGTGACCAGCGCCCGCTTCACTTCCTGGATCGCCTTGGTGACCTCGATGCCACGGGGGCAGGCCTCGGAGCAGTTGAAGGTGGTGCGGCAGCGCCACACGCCGTCGCGGTCGTTGAGGATCTCCAGGCGCTGCTCGGCACCCTCGTCGCGCGAGTCGAAGATGAAGCGGTGCGCGTTGACGATGGCGGCCGGGCCGAAGTACTGGCCGTCGTTCCAGAAGACCGGGCAGGACGACGTGCACGCGGCGCACAGGATGCACTTGGTGGTGTCGTCGAAGCGCTCGCGGTCCTCGGCGGACTGCAGGCGCTCGCGGGTCGGCTCGTTCCCCTTGGTGATGAGGAACGGCATGACGTCCTTGTACGCCTGGAAGAACGGGTCCATGTCCACGACCAGGTCCTTGAGGACCGTGAGGCCCTTGATGGCCTCGATCGTGATCGGCTTCTCCGGGTTGACGTCCTTGATCAGGGTCTTGCACGCCAGCCGGTTGCGGCCGTTGATCCGCATCGCGTCGGAGCCGCAGATGCCGTGCGCGCAGGAACGGCGGTAGGTGAGGGTGCCGTCCTGCTCCCACTTGATCTTGTTGAGCGCGTCCAGGACGCGCTCCTTCGGGTCCATCGTGAGCTGGTAGTCGACCCACACCGGGTCCGGGTGCTCCTCCGGGTTGAACCGGCGGATCCGGAAGGTGACGGTGATCAGCTGAGTGGCACCGCTCTCGGCCGCGTCCAGAGCGGCCGAGTGCTCCACGGTCGGAGTGCTCATCAGTACTTACGCTCCATCGGCTGGTAGCGGGTCGTGACGACCGGCTTGTAGTCGAGGCGGATGGAGGTCGTGCCGTCGGCGGCGACCTCCTGGTACGCCATGGTGTGCTGCATGAACTTCACGTCGTCACGGGTCGGGAAGTCCTCGCGGTAGTGGCCGCCGCGGGACTCCTCGCGGGCCAGCGCGGAGACGGCCAGCACCTCGGCCAGGTCGAGCAGGTTGCCCAGCTCGACGGCCTCCAGGAGGTCCGTGTTGTAGCGGAAGCCCTTGTCCTGGATGGAGACGTTCTTGTAGCGCTCCTTCAGCGCGGCGATGTCCTCGACCGCCTGCTTCAGGGTGGCGCCGGTGCGGTACACCATGGCGTTGGCGTCCATGGTCTCCTGCAGCTCCTTGCGGATCTGCGCCACGGACTCCTCGCCGGTGGCCTCGCGCAGGCCGTCGACCAGGGCCTGGACCTTCTCGGCCGGGTTCTCGGGCAGCTCGGTGAAGCCCACCGTCTGCGCGTAGTCGGCGGCGGCGATGCCCGCGCGCTTGCCGAACACGTTGATGTCCAGCAGCGAGTTGGTGCCCAGGCGGTTGGCGCCGTGCACGGACACGCACGCGACCTCGCCGGCGGCGTACAGGCCGGGGACGATGTCGGTGTTGTTGCGCAGGACCTCACCCTCGACGTTGGTCGGGATGCCGCCCATGGCGTAGTGCGCGGTGGGCTGGATCGGGATCGGGTCCGTGTAGGGCTCGATGCCGAGGTAGGTGCGCGCGAACTCGGTGATGTCCGGCAGCTTGGCGTCCAGCTGCTCCGGCGGCAGGTGGGTGAGGTCCAGGTAGACGTGGTCGCCGTCCGGACCGCAGCCGCGGCCTTCGCGGATCTCGGTGTAGATCGCGCGGGAGCAGACGTCACGGGACGCGAGGTCCTTCATGACGGGGGCGTAGCGCTCCATGAAGCGCTCGCCGTCCTTGTTGCGCAGGATGCCGCCCTCGCCGCGGGCGCCCTCGGTGAGCAGGATGCCCATGCGCCAGATGCCCGTCGGGTGGAACTGGAAGAACTCCATGTCCTCCAGCGGCAGGCCGCGGCGGTACACCAGGGCCTGGCCGTCACCGGTGAGGGTGTGGGCGTTGGAGGAGACCTTGAAGAACTTGCCGGTGCCGCCGGAGGCGAACACGACCGACTTGGCCTGGAATACGTGGATCTCGCCGGTGGCCAGCTCGTAGGCGACGACGCCGGCCGTCTTGCCGTCGTTGATCAGCAGGTCGAGGACGTAGAACTCGTTGAAGAACTCGACGCCGTGCTTGACGCAGTTCTGGAACAGCGTCTGGAGGATCATGTGGCCGGTGCGGTCGGCCGCGTAGCACGAGCGGCGGACCGGGGCCTCGCCGTGGTTGCGGGAGTGACCGCCGAAGCGGCGCTGGTCGATCCGGCCCTGCTCGGTGCGGGAGAAGGGCAGGCCCATCTTCTCCAGGTCGAGGACGGCGTCGATGGCCTCCTTGCACATGATCTCGGCGGCGTCCTGGTCGACCAGGTAGTCACCGCCCTTGACCGTGTCGAAGGTGTGCCACTCCCAGTTGTCCTCCTCGACGTTGGCGAGGGCGGCGCACATGCCGCCCTGGGCCGCGCCGGTGTGGGACCGGGTCGGGTAGAGCTTGGTCAGGACCGCGGTGCGGCTGCGCTGCGTCGACTCGATGGCCGCGCGCATGCCGGCGCCACCGGCGCCGACGATGACGGTGTCGTACTGGTGAATCTGCATGGGGGGTTAACTCGCCTCTGGCCTCTGCCGATGGTCGATGGTGCTCGCGGCTCAGATGTTGGGGTCGAAGGTGAAGATCACCAGGGTGCCCAGCAGCACGGTGAAGACCGTGGCGGTACCCATGAGCCCCTTGAGCCAGAGCCGGGTCGAGTCCTTCTCGGCGTAGTCGTTGATGACCTGACGCATGCCGTTGGCGCCGTGCAGCATGGCGAGCCAGAGCATCGTGAGGTCCCAGACCTGCCAGAACGGCGAGGCCCAGCGGCCGGCCACGAAGGCGAAGCCGATCTTGGAGACGCCACCGTCGAGCACCAGCATGATCAGCAGGTGGCCGAGGATCAGCACGACCAGGACGATGCCGGACAGGCGCATGAAGAGCCAGGCCAGCATCTCGAAGTTGGTCCGGGTGCGGCGCGGCGTCCTCTTGGTCCGCTTGCGCGGCGGCTCGATGACGAACGCGTCGGCCGGGTTCCCGGTGCCGAGGCCCTTGCCGGTGTGCGCCTGGTTGGAGGGGACCACCAGGGCGTCGGAGATTTCCGTGGACATCAGTCAGCTCACTTCCCGAACCAGTCGACCAGCGTGTGCTGCAGGATCGGGTAGAAGGCGCCGGCCATCAGGACGACCCAGACTCCGACCACCGTCCAGAGCATCTGCTTCTGGTACTTCGGGCCCTTCGACCAGAAGTCCACGGCGACGACCCGCAGGCCGTTCAGGGCGTGGAACAGGATGGCGGCCACGAGGCCGTACTCCATCAGGTTCACGAGGGGAGTCTTGTACGTCTGGATGACGGTGTCGTACGACTCCGGCGACACTCGCACCAGTGCGGTGTCCAGGACGTGGGCGAACAGGAAGAAGAAGATGAGGACGCCGGTGACTCGATGAGCCACCCAGCTCCACATGCCTTCCCGGCCGCGGTACAGCGTTCCAGCCGGCACGGAAAAACCCTCCGGAAGCGATTGGGGGCTCGGCCGGCTTCGGTGTCGGTCAGCCCGGCCGGGTACGGTCCACCGGCCGCGAGCATCCTATCGACGCCGTATCGGGAACCGCCTCCGGGGGCCCCAGGTGTGATCAATCAGGCACGACTGGCCTAGTTCGGCGGGAACCGGACCCCCGATGAGGACTCTGGGTGATCGATCGATTGCGCTACGGTGTCGCATCCGCCGCCGCCGACACCCTTCTGAGGCATCTGTGCCGCATCGTCCCCGACCGTCCGTCGTCTCCCTCCTCTGTGCGCTGGCGCTCGCCGCGGGCTGCACCACGGTCGGCGGGCCGTCCGACGACCGGGCCGCGCCGGTGCACGAACTGTCCGCGGCCGAACTGCGGACGGCCGCGGTGACCGACGCCGACCTCGGCGCCGGCTACGCGGTGACGGTCATGACGCCCGGTCACGGTGACACCGGGCAGGGCTCCGGGCGGGAGACGTCGGACGTCCCGGCCTGCCAGCCGCTGCTGGACGCCGTGGCACCCGGCGGTGGTGCGGGCCCGGGCGCGGCCTCGCCCGGCGCGGGGCTGCCGTACGCGGAGACCGATCTGAGCGTGGCCCGGGGGGCCGACCCCGCGGGCGCGGCGTACGGCGCCCTGGTGGGCTACCGCTCGGGGCGGGCCGCGCAGGTGCAGGCGGAACTGGAGAAGCTGTTCGGTCCGTGCGCCGTCTTCACCTCGACGGCGCCGCCGCCACCGGCGGAGCGGGGGAAGAAGGGGGCGCAGTCGACGCACACCCGGCACCGGCTGGCCCAGGCCGACACGCCCACGCCCGAGGGAGCGGACGCGGCGACCGGATTCACCCTCACGAATGAATCGGGTACGGCCGTGCTGTCCCAGCGTGCCGTGCTGACCCGGGTCGGTCCCGCACTCGCGGTGTTCACGACCTTCGGCGTCTCCTCCGAGCCGGCCGCGGCGCCGGACGAGCGGATCGTGCGGCAGCAGGTGGCGAAGCTGCGGGCGGCCCAGACCGGGAAGTGAGGGGCCGCCCGGACGGGTCGACGCGGGCCGGCGGCTCAGTGCGCGCCGGCCTCCGAATGGGTGGCGACGAGGTGCTCCAGCCGGGTGAGGGCGATCCGGCGCAGCTCGTCGGCCGCGACCAGGCGCTCCTCGTCCGGGTCGTTGGCGAGCCGGGTGCGGATCGAGGAGAGCACGGTGTCGAGCATCTCCTCGGGCGCGACGCCCTCCAGGCAGACCACGAAGACGTGGCCGAACCTGGCCTCGTACGCGGCGTGGGCCGCCCGCAGCGCGGTGTGCGCCGCCTGGCTGCCCGGGGCCCGCATGCCGAGCAGTGGCTGCGGCATCCAGCTCTCGTCGGCCAGGGCCTCGGCGAGGTCGGCCGGGCGGAGGTCGTAGGAGGCCTCGCTGGCGGCGGCCAGCAGGGACTCTATGTCGGGGTACGGCCGGTGGGCGGTGAGCCGCAGGGCCCAGCGGTGGCTGCCGCAGCAGGCCAGCAGGGCCTCCTCGGCGGCGCCGGCGTCGGCCTCGTTGAAGCGGTGCAACCCGAGGAGGGTCGGCTCGGAACTGGGATCGAGCCGCTGTGGCGGGATGTCGCTGGCCAGCGGGTCCTCCTCGTGAGGGCGGGAAGGTGGCCGGTGAAGGGTCCGGGTGGAGCAGGTGAAGTATGGGGCCGCGGGGTGGCGTCCTGAGCCTGCCGGGCAGCGGCTCAACGGTAGTTGAGCGCTCATCAGTTGGGGAGGGCGCACGCGGATTTCATCCGAACGAGCTATCAAGTTGTGACGTTGACACCTTCGCGTCAGCGCCCTCCCCGTCTTCGTCTGCTAGAGGGCCGCGGACGCTCAGGTGCAGCGCGTCCCGGCGGCCGGCATCGTGCCCGCGGTCAGGTAAGCCTCCAGGGCCTGGTCGATGCAGGCGTTGCCCTTGCCGAACGCGCCGTGGCCCTCGCCCACCCGGGTCAGCAGGGTGGCGCCGGCGAAGCCCTTGGCCAGCGCCTCGGCGGCGGCGTACGGGGTGGCGGGGTCGCCGGTGGAGCCGACGACCAGGATCGGGTCGGCGCCCTCGGCCCGGATGGTGTGCGGCTTCTCGGGGCTCCGGAACGGCCAGCCGTTGCACGAGGACTCGGTGAAGTCCTGCACGTCGACGCCCTTGGTGAGCAGCGGGGCCTGCTCCTGGAGCTGCTTGACGGCCTGCTGGGCGCGCTCGGCCGTGGGGGCCGGGGCGGAGCCGTCGGCGCAGGAGATCGCCGCGTGCGCCTCCTCCATCGGGGAGTAGTGGCCGTTCTCGTCGCGCTCGTCGTAGTCGTCGGCGAAGGCGAGCAGGACGTCGCCCTTGTCGTTCTTCATCGCGACGGAGAGCGCGACGCGCAGGTACTGCCAGGTGCTGTTCTCGTCGCCGTAGAGCGCGCCGCGCACGCCCGTCCAGGCGAGGTCGCTGCCGACCTTGCGGCCGTCCTTGGTGGGCAGCGGGTGGTCGCGCAGGCCGTCCAGGAAGTCGGCGGCCTTCTTGGCGGCCTGGCCCGAGTCCTTGCCCAGCGGGCACTCGGCCGCGTGGTTGTCGACGCAGTCGGCGGCGAAGCGCTCGAAGGACTTCTCGAAGCCGGCCTGCTGCTTGACGACCGAGTCGAGCTCGTCGGCGGCGGGGTCGACGGCGCCGTCCAGGACGAGGCGGCCGGCGTTCTTCGGGAACTCCTCGGCGTACAGCGAGCCGAGGTAGGTGCCGTAGGAGACGCCCAGGTAGTTGAGCTTCTTGTCGCCGACGGCGGCGCGCAGCACGTCCATGTCGCGGGCGGAGTTGCGCGTGCCGACGAAGGCCAGCAGCTTGCCGGACTTCGCCTGGCAGGCGGCGATGAACTCGGCGTTCTGCTGGTCGGACTGGGCCTTGCGGGCGGCCGGGTCGAGCGGCGAGTCGACCTGGGCCTCGGCGTCGCGCCGCTTGTCGTCCAGGCAGGTGATCGGGGAGCTGGCACCGGTGCCGCGCGGGTCGAAGCCGACCACGTCGAAGCGGCTGTGCAGGGTGCCGGCGAAGTCCTTGGCGCCGTACTTGACCATCTCGACGCCGGAGCCGCCCGGGCCGCCGGGGTTGACCACGAGCGAGCCGATCCGCTGGTCGGGCTTGGTGGCCGGGTACTTGACGAGCGCGAGGTCGAGCGCGTCCTTGGCCGGGTCGGCGTAGTCCAGCGGGACGTGCAGCTTGCCGCACAGCATGGCGGAGACGTCGGCCTTGGCGTCCGCGGCCTTCGGGTCCGGCGGGCAGGGGGCCCAGGTGATCTGCTGGGCGTAGAAGGGCTTGAGCGCCGGGTCGTCCGCCCCGGTCGGCTTCGGCGTCGGGGTGGCCGTCGCGGTGGTGGCGGCGGACGCCGGGCTGCCGGCGGCCTTGTCCTGGGCCGTCGTGGCGGTGTCGTTGCAGGCGGAGGTGAGGAGCAGGGTGCCGGCTGCCAGGGCGGTCAGCAGGACCCGTGGGCGGGCGGCCCGGTTGATGTTCATCGCACGTGTGTATCACTGCCGGGTCACACCGTTGATCAACGGGTGCCGGGCTGCCCGCCGGGGCTCTGATCAGGCGCGATGCACCTTGTGGTTGGCGGCCTGGGCACGCGGGCGGACGACCAGCAGGTCGATGTTCACGTGCGACGGGCGGGTGACCGTCCAGGCGACGGTGTCGGCGACGTCCTCCGACGTCAGCGGCTCGGCGACGCCCGCGTAGACGGCCTCCGCCTTCGCCTCGTCGCCGCCGAAGCGGGTGAGCGCGAAGCCCTCGGACTTCACCATGCCGGGGGCGATCTCGATCACCCGGATCGGCTCGCCGCACAGCTCCAGCCGCAGCGTCGCCGCGATGGTGTGCGCGGCGTGCTTGGCCGCGACGTACCCGCCGCCGCCCTCGTACGCGGCCAGCGCGGCGGTCGAGGAGAGCACCAGCACGGTGCCGTCGCCGGTGGCGCGCAGGGCGGGCAGCAGGGCCTGCGTCACGTGCAGCACGCCGAGCACGTTCACCTCGTACATGGCGCGCCAGTCGGCCGGGTCGCCGTGCTCGACCGAGTCGGCGCCCAGCGCCCCGCCGGCGTTGTTCACCAGGACGTCGACCCGGCCGACCTCGGCGGCGAAGGCGTCCACGGCCGCCCGGTCGGTGACGTCCAGGGTGAAGGCCCGGCCGCCGATCTCCTTGGCGAGCGCCTCGACGCGCTCGGTGCGCCGGGCGGTCAGCACCACGTCGAAGCCCTCGGCGGCCAGCCGGCGGGCCGTCGCCGCGCCGATCCCGCTGCTGGCACCGGTGACCACGGCCACCTTCTGCTCGGTCATTGCCACTCCCTGGGGCTCGTCGGTAAAGAGGTACGCACTTCGGTCGTAGGTCCGATCATCTCAATCGCGTCGGCTCCCCGTTCTCCGGCCCGGCAGGCCCTACATTGCGAGCGACGAGCCCCAGCCCGCCGATCCCCGTGGAGGGACCCATGGCAGCCGAGCCGCGCCGTGCCGAGTCAGGCTTCCCGATCGAGCCGCTGTACGGACCGGAGGCGCTGGCCGGGTGGGATCCGGGCAGCCGCCTCGGGAGACCGGGGGAGTTCCCGTACACCCGGGGCGTCTACCCGTCGATGTACACCGGCCGGCCGTGGACGATGCGCCAGTACGCGGGCTTCGGCACCGCGGCCGAGTCCAACGCCCGCTACCGGCAGCTGATCGCCGGCGGCGGCACCGGGCTCTCGGTGGCCTTCGACCTGCCCACCCAGATGGGCTACGACTCGGACGCGGCGCTCGCCGCCGGGGAGGTCGGCAAGGTCGGGGTGGCCGTCGACAGCGTCGAGGACATGGCGGTGCTGTTCGACGGGATCCCGCTGGGCGAGGTGTCCACCTCGATGACCATCAACGCGCCGGCCGGCCTGCTGCTCCTCCTCTACCAACTCGTCGGCGAGGCCCAGGGGGTGGCGCCGGACCGGCTCACCGGGACGATCCAGAACGACGTGCTGAAGGAGTACATCGCGCGCGGCACCTACATCTTCCCGCCCGCCCCCTCGCTGCGGCTGGTCGCGGACGTGTTCCGGTACTGCCGGGCGGAGATCCCGCGCTGGAACACCATCTCGATCTCCGGCTACCACATGGCCGAGGCCGGGGCCGGTCCGGCGCAGGAGATCGCCTTCACGCTGGCCAACGGCATCGCGTACGTGCGCACCGCGCTCGCCGCCGGGATGGCCGTCGACGACTTCGCGCCCCGGCTCTCCTTCTTCTTCGTGGCCCGCACCACGCTGCTGGAGGAGGTCGCCAAGTTCCGCGCCGCGCGCCGCATCTGGGCCCGGGTGATGCGCCAGGAGTTCGGCGCCCGGGACCCCCGCTCGCAGATGCTGCGCTTCCACACCCAGACCGCCGGGGTGCAGCTCACCGCCCAGCAGCCCGAGGTGAACCTCGTCCGGGTCTCGGTGCAGGCGCTCGCCGCGGTGCTCGGCGGCACCCAGTCGCTGCACACCAACAGCTTCGACGAGGCGATCGCGCTGCCCACCGAGAAGGCCGCCCGGCTCGCCCTGCGCACCCAGCAGGTCCTCGCGTTCGAGACCGACGTGACCGCCACCGTCGACCCGTTCGCCGGCTCCTACGTCGTCGAGTCGCTGACCGACGAGGTGGAGGCCGCCGCCCTCGCCCTGATGGCCCGGGTGGAGGAGCTGGGCGGTGCGGTGGCCGCGATCGAGAGCGGCTACCAGAAGGCGGAGATCGAGCGCACCGCCTACCGCGTCCAGCAGGAGACCGACGCCGGCGAGCGGACGGTGGTCGGCGTCAACCGCTTCCAGCTGGACGCCGAGGAGCCGTACCAGCCGCTGCGGGTGGACCCGGCGATCGAGCGGCAGCAGGCCGGGCGCCTCGCCCGGCTGCGCGCCGAGCGCGACGCGAGCGCGGTGGACCGGACGCTGAACACGCTGCGTCGGACCGCCGAAGGAGGGGAGAACGTGCTCTATCCCATGAAGGACGCGCTGGCGGCCCGCGCTACCGTCGGCGAGGTGTGCGACGCGCTGCGCGAGGTGTGGGGCACGTACGCGCCGGTGGAACGTTTCTGACTATCCGTCAAACACGCAAAGGCCGTGACCGCCGCCCCGGGTGATCGTTGCACAGGACAAGCAACCCGGGGAAGGCGGCTGAAACGAGATGTCATACCCACCTGTCCGGCCGGTATGCGCCCATCCGGGGACTAATTTTCCGGAAGTCGGGCCAAGAACCCCCGACAGGCCTATCCTTGGGGAGATGAACCGTCCTGAGCCCGCTCAGCCGGGCGCCACTCTGTCCGCTGCCCGTCCCGCCGCCGAACTGCGCGCCCGGGTCAGGAGGCTGGAGCCAGAGCTGATCGCCTTCCGCCGCGATCTGCACCGGCACCCGGAGCTGGGCCGCCAGGAGTTCCGCACCACCGGCCTGATCCGCGACCGGCTGGTGGCGGCCGGTCTCACCCCCCGGGTGCTGCCCGGCGGCACCGGCCTGATCGTCGACATCGTCCCCGCCGGGACGGCCCCCGGCACCGGGATCCTCGCCTTCCGCGCCGACATCGACGCGCTGCCGATCGACGACGCCAAGACCGACGTCCCCTACCGCTCGACCGTCCCCGGCCGGGCCCACGCCTGCGGCCACGACGTGCACACCGCGGTCGTGCTCGGCACCGCGCTGGTGCTGGCCGACGCCGCCCGCAGCGGCGAGCTGCGCCGCCCGGTCCGGCTGGTGTTCCAGCCGGCCGAGGAGGTCATGCCCGGCGGCGCGCTGGACGTCATCAAGGCCGACGGGATGGACGGCGTCGAGCGGATCTTCGCCGTGCACTGCGACCCGAAGGTCGAGGTGGGCCGCATCGCGCTGCGCACCGGGGCCATCACCTCCGCCTGCGACCGCCTGGTGCTCCACCTGGACGGCCCCGGCGGGCACACCGCCCGGCCGCACCTGACCACCGACCTGGTGACCGCGATCGCCCGGATGGCCGCCGACCTGCCGGCCGCGTTCGCCCGCCGGATGGACCCGCGGTGGGGCGTCAGCCTGGTCTGGGGCCGGATCGCCTCCGGCTCCGCGCCCAACGTCATCCCGCAGCACGCCGAACTGGAGGGCACCATCCGCTGCCTGGAGCTGGACGGCTGGCGGGAGGCGCCGGACGTCCTGCACGACCTGATCGCCAAGGTCGCCGAGACCTACCGGGCGAAGTGGACGCTCGACTACCACCGCGGGGTGCCGCCGGTGGTGAACGAGGCGGTCTCCGTCGCCCTCCTGGACGAGGCCATGACGGCCCGGTTCGGCCGGGGCGGCGAGCAGGTGGTCGAGAGCACCGAACAGAGCCTGGGCGGCGAGGACTTCTCCTGGTACCTGGAGCACGCCCCGGGCGCGCTGGCCCGGTTGGGCGTCCGCGCCCCCGGCGACACCTCCGTCCGCGACCTGCACCAGGGCCGCTTCGACGTGGACGAGCGGGCGATCGGGATCGGTGCGGAACTGTTCGCGGCGCTGGCGCTGGAGGTCGACGGGAGCTGACCCGCATCCGCGCGCGTGCGGCCGTCGCGTGGCGGAGACGTCGGGATCCGGGGTTTCGGCGCAGTTCCGTAAACTGGAGCGCACCAGTTCCGGATCACCGTCCGCGCACGGGAAATGGGCCTCGGGGCGACCGTCAGACCACGGTTTGATAACAACCCGAATGCTCCGGCACCCCGTAACACAACCGTGTTCTACGCGCGTTACGGTGGCGTCCGACCACGCTAATCGGGTGCGTGTGAGAAGGAGAAACTCCCTTGCGCCGTTCAATGAAGCTCGCCGCGGTTGTGCTCTCGGGTTCCCTGGGCATGGCCTCGCTCGCCGCTTGCGGCGCAAAGAGCACTGACAACACCTCCTCCGGCTCGTCCTCCGACGGCGGCCTCAAGGTCGGTATGGCCTACGACATCGGCGGCCGTGGCGACCAGTCGTTCAACGACTCCGCCGCCCGCGGTCTCGACAAGGCCAAGTCCGACCTCGGCGTCTCGGTCACCGAGGCCGAGGCCAAGGCCGGCGAGGCCGAGGCGGACAAGGAGACCCGCCTCAAGAACCTGATCGACGCCGGTTACAAGACCGTCATCGCGGTCGGGTTCGTGTACCAGCCGGCCGTCAACAAGATCGCCAAGGACAACCCGGACGTCAAGTTCGCGATCATCGACTCGCACGACGACGCCCAGCCGGCCAACGTCACCTCGCTCGTCTTCGCCGAGCAGGAGGGCTCCTACCTCGCCGGTGTGGCCGCCGCGCTGAAGACCAAGACCAAGCACGTTGGCTTCATCGGCGGTGTGCAGACCGAGCTGATCAAGAAGTTCGAGGCCGGTTACCGCGCGGGCGTCAAGTCCGTCGACCCGCAGATGCCGGTCGAGGTCACCTACCTCACCACGCCCCCGGACTTCTCCGGCTTCGCCTCGCCCGACAAGGGCAAGGAGGCCGCGCAGGGCCAGCTCGACAAGGGCGCGGACGTCATCTACTCCGCCGCCGGCTCCTCCGGCAACGGCGCCATCGAGGCCGTCGCCAACAAGCAGGGCGCCCTGGCCATCGGTGTCGACTCCGACCAGGCCACCCAGCCGGCCCTGGCGAAGTACAAGAACAGCATCCTCACCTCGATGGTGAAGAACGTCGACAACGCGGTGTTCTCGTACATCCAGTCGGTCAAGCAGGGTGCCCCGTTCACCGGCACCAAGCTCTTCGACCTGAAGGCCGACGGTGTCCAGCTCGCCACCACCGGTGGCAAGATCGACGACATCAAGACCCAGCTGGACGCCGCCGCCAACGCGATCAAGACCGGCGCCACCACCGTCCCGACCGCGCCCGCCCAGTAAGGCGCCGCGCGGCCCGGACGTCGTAGCGGCTGCCGCCTGCCCGGCAGCGCGATGATGGGCACAGCAACACGGGAGGGGCCCGGCAGGGTGCGCTCAACGCGTACCCCCGGGCCCCCTTCCGTCCCCCCTCACTTTCCCGTTCCCCCCTTTTGGCCCTCCCAGCGCAACGACGCGCCTCCAGACCACCAGGAGATCGCCATCACCGCATCCGACCCCGTCCCCCTGCGCAAGGACGGAACCCCCAGCGCGGGGACGGCGACTACGGCCGTCGAACTGCGCGGTATCACCAAGCGCTTCCCCGGAGTCGTGGCCAACCACGACATCAACCTCACCGTCCGCGGTGGCACCGTGCACGCCCTCATGGGCGAGAACGGCGCCGGCAAGTCGACGCTGATGAAGATCCTCTACGGCATGCAGAAGCCGGACGAGGGCACCATCGCGATCAACGGCGAGCAGTGCGAGTTCAATTCCCCGGGCGACGCCATCGCCCGCGGCATCGGCATGGTGCACCAGCACTTCATGCTCGCCGACAACCTCACGGTGTGGGAGAACGTCGTCCTCGGCGGCGAGAGCCTCTACGGCATCGGCGCCAAGGCCAAGGCGAAGATCAAGGAGATCTCCGACCAGTACGGCCTGGGCGTGCGCCCGGACGCGCTGGTCGAGGACCTCGGCGTCGCCGACCGCCAGCGCGTCGAGATCCTCAAGGTGCTCTACCGCGGCGCCCGGATCCTGATCCTCGACGAGCCCACCGCCGTCCTCGTCCCGCAGGAGGTCGACGCGCTGTTCGACAACCTGCGGGAGCTGAAGTCCGAGGGCGTCACCGTCATCTTCATCTCGCACAAGCTGCACGAGGTGCTCGCGGTCGCCGACGCGATCAGCGTCATCCGCCGCGGCACCACGGTCGGCGACGCGGACCCGAAGTCCGTGACCGCCCGCCAGCTCGCCGAGATGATGGTCGGCGCCGAGCTGCCCTCCCCGGAGAGCCGCGAGTCGACCGTCACCAGCACCGAGATGCTGGACGTCCAGGGCCTGCGGATCGCCAAGACCGACGCCGAGGGCATCGAGCGCGTCGTCCTCGACGACATCTCGCTGACCATCCGCAAGGGCGAGGTCCTCGGCATCGCCGGTGTCGAGGGCAACGGCCAGGCCGAACTGGTCGAGGCCATCATGGGCATGCTCCCGCTGGACGCCGGCACCGTCACCCTCGACGGCAAGGACCTGTCCGGCAGCCTCACCCGCGCCCGTCGCGAGGCCGGCATCGGCTACATCCCCGAGGACCGCCACCGCCACGGCCTGCTGCTGGAGGCCCCGCTCTGGGAGAACCGGATCCTCGGTCACGTCACCGAGAAGCCGAACTCCAACGGCCCGCTGCTCGACCCGGCCGGGGCCCGGCAGGACACCTGGCGCATCGTCCGGGAGTTCGACGTCCGCACCCCGGGCATCGAGGTCACCGCGGCCTCCCTCTCCGGCGGCAACCAGCAGAAGCTGATCATCGGCCGCGAGATGGCCCACGAGCCCAAGCTGCTGATCGCCGCGCACCCCACCCGCGGCGTGGACGTCGGCGCGCAGGCGCAGATCTGGGAGCACATCCGGGTCGCGCAGCGCAACGGCCTGGCCGTGCTGCTGATCTCCGCCGACCTGGACGAGCTCATCGGCCTCTCCGACACCATCCGGGTCATCTACCGCGGCCGCCTGGTCGCCGACGCCGACCCGGCCACCGTCACCGCCGAGGACCTGGGCACCGCGATGACCGGTGCGGCCCGCGGCCACCTGGAGTCCGACCCGGAGGCCGTCGCCGCCGCGCAGGCCGTCGCGGCCGAGGGCACCACGGTCGAGGACGCGCACCCGCACACCGACACCGCCGACGACGCCGAGGCGGGGGAGTAACCCACATGACCAGTCCCAACCCCCCTGCCGCCAAGCGCAGTCTGGCGCAGCGGATCAGCGGTGAGCGGATCGTGTTCGCACTGGCGGCGCCGGTGCTCGCGGTCCTGCTCTCGGTGACGATCTGCTCGATCCTGCTGGCGACCTCGGGCAAGAACCCGTTCGACGCGTGGAACGTGATGATCACGTACGCCACCAAGTCGGACGGCCAGGTGGCGATCCTCAACCGGGCCACCACCTACTACCTGGCCGCCGCGGCCGCCGCGTTCGGGTTCCGGATGAACCTGTTCAACATCGGCGTCGAGGGCCAGTACCGCGTCGCGGCGCTGTTCACGGCGTACGTCGGCAGCCAGATCGACCTGCCGTCGTTCATCCAGATCCCGCTGCTGCTGATCACCGCCATGCTGGCCGGTGGCCTGTACGCGGCGATCGCCGGTGCGCTGAAGGTCTTCCGCGGCGTCAGCGAGGTCATCGCGACCATCATGCTGAACGCCATCTCGATCGCGATCGTCGGTCTGCTCCTCGTCCCGGGCATCTTCGCCCCGAAGGTCAGCAGCACCAGCAACTCGATCCAGACCAGCCCGGTCTCGCAGTCCAGCCACTTCTTCTCGATCAACACGGCCGGCGGCGACCTCTGGGGCTTCCTGTTCATCGCGATCCTGGTCGGCGTGGTCTTCCAGTTCGTGCTGACCCGCACCCGCTTCGGCTTCGACCTGCGCGCCACCGGCCGCTCGGAGAGCGCCGCGACCGCGTCGGGCGTGAACGTCAAGCGGATGGTCATGATCTCGATGGCCGTCTCCGGCGCCATCGCCGGTCTGATCGGCCTGCCCGAACTGCTGCAGAACTCGTTCTACTTCGGCCAGAGCTTCCAGGCCGGTCTCGGCTTCCTCGGGATCTCGGTCGCGCTGCTGGGCCGCAACAGCCCGCTCGGCATGGCCTTCGCGGCGCTGCTGTTCGCGTTCCTGGACGCCACCGGCTCGCAGTTGCCGCTGAACGGCGGCTTCCCGTTCGAGATCGTCGCGGTCATGCAGGGCACCATCGTCATCTGCGTCGTCGTCGCGTACGAGCTCGTGCGCCGCTACGGCCTGAAGCGCCAGCAGCAGAAGGTCGGCGCCCAGCTCGCCGCCCAGCTCGCGGCCACGGAGAAGAAGGAGGTGTCGGCATGAGCACGGCCACCGCTGCCGCTCGTCCCAAGGCGCCCGGTGCGCCCGCCAAGAAGCGCAAGCTGTCCTGGCCGGTCGTGCTGCTGCTGATCGCCGGCGCCCTCGCGCTCTTCTCCGCCGTGGGCATGGCCACCGGCAACCACTCGCTGACCTCCTCCGGTCAGATCACCGCCGCGCTCAGCGCCGCCGTGCCGATCGGCATGGCCGGTCTCGGCGGTCTGTGGTCCGAGCGGGCCGGCGTGGTCAACATCGGCCTCGAAGGCATGATGGTCGCCGGCACCTTCTGCGGTGCCTGGGCCGGCTACCTGGTGAACCCGTGGGTCGGCCTGCTGGCCGGCATGGCGGGCGGCGCCCTCGGCGGCCTGCTGCACGCGGTCATCACCGTGACCTTCGGCGTCGACCACATCGTCTCCGGCGTCGGCATCAACCTGCTGATCCCCGGCATCTGCGCGTACGTCAACCGGATCTACTACAAGGACTACGTCGCCGTCGGTGCCGGCGCCAACCAGTCCCCGCCGGCCGACCCGTTGCCGTACATCACCATCCCGGGTCTGTCGCCCTGGCTGGACGGCATCGAGAAGCACCACTGGTTCTTCGTCTCGGACGTCGCCGGCGTGGTCGGCGGCATGGTCACCAACATCTCGGTGGTCGTGGTCCTGGCCGGTGCGCTGATCGTGGTCAGCTACTTCGCGCTCTGGCGCACGGTGTTCGGCCTGCGACTGCGCTCCTGCGGTGAGAACCCGACCGCGGCCGAGTCGCTGGGCGTCAACGTCTACAAGTACAAGTACCTGGCGGTCATGGCCTCCGGCGCCTTCGCGGGCCTCGGCGGCGCGTACCTCTCGCTGGTCGCCGCGCACTTCTACAAGGACGGCCAGACCAACGGCCGCGGCTTCATCGGCCTCGCGGCGATGATCTTCGGCAACTGGATGCCGGGCGGGCTCTCCATGGGCGCCGGGCTGTTCGGCTTCACCGACAGCCTCCAGCTGCGTGACCCGCAGTCGGTGCACGTGCTGATCCTGACCGTCTCCATCGCGATGGGCCTCCTCGCGCTGTGGCAGCTGTACCGCCGCAAGTACACCGCCGTGGTGATCTCGCTGGTGGTCGCCGGCGGCCTCGGCGCCTGGTACGCGCTCACCGACGAGGTGCAGCGCCCGCTGATCGTCGCGACGCCGTACGTGATCACCCTCGTGGTGCTCTCGCTGGCCTCGCAGCGCCTGCGGATGCCCAAGGCGGACGGCCAGATCTACCGCAAGGGCCAGGGCAAGTGACGGCCCCCGTGATCGACTGGGAGCGGCTGCGCGACGCCGCGCGCGAGGCCATGACCCGCGCGTACGCGCCGTACAGCAAGTTCCCGGTCGGCGCGGCCGCGCTGGTGGACGACGGGCGGCTGGTCACCGGCTGCAACGTCGAGAACGCCTCGTACGGGCTCGGACTGTGCGCCGAGTGCGGGCTGGTGTCCGCGCTGCACGCCAGTGGCGGCGGCCGGCTGACCGCGTTCACCTGCGTGGACGGCTCCGGCGAGCTGCTCATGCCGTGCGGGCGCTGCCGCCAGCTGCTGTACGAGCACGGCGGGCCCGACCTGCTGGTCGACCTGGCCTCCGGTGTGAAGCCGATGAGCGAGGTCCTGCCCGACGCGTTCGGGCCGGAGCGGCTCTAGCATCTGCATTTGTTACGCGCGTAGAGTGTCGCGAGTGGGCCGCAACCCGGTCATCTCGCGACACTCTTCGCTTTTTGAATCCCCTCTTGGAGCACGCATGGACGCCATCTCCGTCATCAGGACCAAGCGCGACCGCGGAGAGCTGAGCGACGCTCAGATCGACTGGGTCATCGACGCCTACACCCGCGGCGAGGTCGCCGACGAGCAGATGTCCGCCCTGGCCATGGCCATCCTGCTGAACGGCATGAAGCCGCGCGAGATCAGCCGCTGGACCGAGGCCATGATCCGTTCCGGCGTCCGGATGGACTTCTCCTCGCTCCCGCTGCCCACCAGCGACAAGCACTCCACCGGCGGCGTCGGCGACAAGATCACCCTCCCGCTCGCCCCGCTCGTCGCCGCCTGCGGCGCCGCCGTCCCGCAGCTCTCCGGCCGCGGCCTCGGCCACACCGGCGGCACCCTCGACAAGCTGGAGTCCATCCCCGGCTGGCGCGCGCTGCTCTCCAACGACGAGATGATGGACGTCCTGCGCGGCGCCGGCGCCGTCATCTGCGCCGCCGGCGACGGCCTCGCGCCCGCCGACAAGAAGCTGTACGCGCTGCGCGACGTCACCGGCACGGTCGAGGCCATCCCGCTGATCGCCTCCTCGATCATGTCCAAGAAGATCGCCGAGGGCACCGGCGCGCTCGTCCTCGACGTCAAGGTCGGCTCCGGCGCGTTCATGAAGAACCTCGACGACGCCCGCGAGCTCGCCCGCACCATGGTCGGCCTCGGCACCACCGCCGGCGTCAACACCGTCGCCCTGCTCACCGACATGTCGACCCCGCTCGGCCTCACCGCCGGCAACGCGCTGGAGGTCCGCGAGTCGGTCGAGGTGCTGGCGGGCGGCGGCCCGGCCGACGTCGTCGAGCTCACCCTCGCGCTCGCCCGCGAGATGCTCGCCGCGGCCGGCGTGCACGGCAAGGACCCGGCGGACGCGCTGCGCGACGGCTCGGCGATGGACCACTGGCGCCGCATGATCACCGCCCAGGGCGGCGACGTCGACGCGCCGCTGCCGGTCGCCCGCGAGCAGCACGTCATCCCGGCCCCCGCCTCCGGCGTGCTCACCACGCTCGACGCGTACGCCGTCGGCGTCAGCGCCTGGCGCCTGGGCGCCGGCCGCGCCCGCAAGGAGGACCCGGTGCAGGCCGGCGCGGGCATCGAGATGCACGCCAAGCCCGGTGACACCGTCGTGGCCGGCCAGCCGCTGCTGACCCTGCACACCGACACCCCCGAGCGCTTCGAGTACGCCATCGAGGCCCTCGCCGGCGGCATCGAGGTCGCCCCCGAGGGCACCGCGTTCACCGCGAACCCGATCGTCCTCGACCGCATCGCGTAGTCGTGCGGAGGGCCCTGGCGGAGCGGTGCCGCCAGGGCCCTTCTCGTTCTCCGCTGTGCGGCGACTGTTCGGCCGCGGCGAGGACGGTCTTGAGGAAGGTGGCCGTGGCGGATTCCGCTGCTGTTTGTACGAACTGACCGAAGGAACCTACGGCAGGTCGGGCGGGTGTCAGCCGTAGGTGAGCAGACCGCTGGTGTCGAGGGTCCAGGGGCCGACGGTGATCTTGTCTCCGAAGTTGAACTTCTCGCGGGACTCGTAGCCGGGCTCCGAGTGCACGATGCCGGTGCCGTCGCGGGGATCGATGATCAGGTAGAGCGGGATGCCCATGGCCGAGTAGTCGCGGACTTTGTTGTGGTAGTCGTTGTCGGGGTTGGACTTGGAGACGATCTCCACGACGAGCAGCACCTCGTGCGGGAGAACTGCCGGCTGCTCCCCCTCCAGGGTCGCTTCGGGGAAGACCATCACGTCCGGGTTGCGTAGCTGGCCGAGCCCCGCGTCCTCAAGATCCGCGCCGTGGTAGGCGATGTGGCCGGGATTCGTGTCCGGCAACTGGGCATTGAGCTGTCGGGAGATGCGCAGCACGGCGAGTTCGTGGCGCTTCACCGGCGACATCATCATCACGATCGCGCCGTTGGCGATTTCGATCTTCCCTATTCCCGGAATCTGGGGCAGTTGGTCGGCGATCTCCCGCAGCCGGGCGTACGTAGCCGGATCGATGCTCATGTTCCGGAGTCTATCGGCGCCGACTGTCAAGAGCTCGGGACTGCTCGGCGGGTGGTACATGCCTGCCGGGTGGCGTAGAGGGTGACGGTGGCGGCGAGGGTCATCGCGGTGAGGCCCACGGTGGCGGCGCCGGGCCAGCCGGTGGCGTGGTAGGCGTCGGCGCCGATCGTGCCGCCGAGGCTGTTGCCCAGGTAGTAGGCGATCAGGTAGAGGGCGGAGGCCTGGGCGCGGCCCTCCGTCGCGGTGCGGCCGACGGCGGACGAGGCGGTGGCGTGGCCGGCGAAGAAGCCGGCGGTGATCAGGACCAGGCCGAGCAGGGCGCAGACCAGGGAGTCGGCCAGGGACAGCAGGAGCCCGGCGGCCGTCACGCCGATGGAGACGTAGAGGGCGCCGCGCCGGCCCAGGCGGCCGGAGAGCCGGCCGGCGGCGGCCGAGGTGCCGGTGCCGACCAGGTAGACGACGAAGATCGAGGCGGCGACCGACTCCGGCAGGTGGAAGGGGGCGCCGATCAGCCGGTAGCCCACGGTGTTGTAGACCGCGCCGAACACGGCCATGAACAGCAGCCCGAGCGCGTACAGCCGGACCAGCAGCGGGTTGCGCAGGTGCCGTCCGACGGTCCGGGCGAGGGCGCGCGGGTCCACCGGGGCCGGGGTGAAGTGCCGGGCGGCGGGGATGAGCAGCCGGAACGCGAGCACCGCGAGCAGCGCGAGGACGGCGGAGGCGGCGAGGCCCCAGCGCCAGCCGAACGCGGCGGCGGTCCAGCCGGACAGCAGTCGGCCGCCCATGCCGCCGATGCTGTTGCCGGCCACGTACAGGCCCATCGCGGAGGCCAGCGCGCTCGGGTGGACCTCCTCGGCGAGGTAGGCCATCGCCGTGGCGGGGAGCCCGGCGAGGGCGGCGCCCTGGAGGACGCGCAGGACGACGAGCGTGGTGAGGTCGGGCGCGAACGGCAGGGCGAGGGCGAGGGCGGAGGCGGCGAGCGTGGAGGCCGTCATCACGGCGGTGCGGCCGTACCGGTCGGACAGCGCGCTCGCGGGCAGGAGTCCGAGGGCGAGTCCGAGGGTGGCGGCGGAGGCGGTCCAGCTGGCCTGACCGGGCGTGAGGTCGAGGTCGGCGGAGAGGACCGGCAGCAGGCCCTGGGTGGAGTAGAGCAGGACGAACGTGGCGACCCCGGCGGCGAACAGGGCGAGGTTGGCGCGGCGGAACGCGCGCTGGCCGGGGCGGTGGCGGTCGTCGTGGGTCGGGACGCGGGCGGCGGAGGCATCCGGGGCGGGCACGGATGCCCTGGTATCGGCGGGCTGCATGACGTCGACGTTAGGCCTGCCGGGTTGATGCGTCCAATGCATGAACACTGGATGATCGATGCACTAGCGCATGAGTCGAGGATGGTGGCGGGATGACCGCGGAGGAAGCGGCGAACGGCACGGAGCAGCCCCGGTACCGGCCGGCCGAGCTGGGGCCCGGCCTGCCGGCCGTTCAACTGGCGCCGCGGCTGGCCCAGTTCGCGGCCGTGGCCCGGCTGGAGCACGTGACGCAGGCGGCGGCGGTGCTCGGCATGCCGCAGCCGACGCTGTCGCGGTCGGTGGCGCGGCTGGAGGAGGAGCTGGGGGTGGAGCTGCTGGCCCGTCAGGGCCGGACGGTCCGGCTGACCAGGGCGGGGCGGCTGCTGCTGGCCTCGGTGGAGCGGGCGCTGGCCGAGGTCGAGCGCGGCGCCGAGGCGGCCCGGGCGGAGGCGGACCCGTCGGTCGGGCGGGTGGCGTTCGGCTTCCTGCACACGATGGGGACGGACGCCGTCCCCGCGCTGCTGCGGGACTTCCGGGTGGCGCACCCGCAGGTGCGGTTCCAGCTGGTGCAGGACTACGTCGGCGCGATGCTGGAGCGGCTGCTGGACGGTGAGCTGGACCTGTGCCTGGTGGCACCGCTGCCCGACGACCCGGCCTTCGCCGCCCGCCCGTTGGACGAGCAGCGGCTGCACCTGGTCGTCCCGGCGGACCACCGGCTGGCCGGGCGGCGGCGGATCCGGCTCGCGGAGGTGGCGGAGGAGACGTTCGTCGGGCTGGAGGAGGGGTACGGGCTGCGGGCGATCACGGACGGGTTCTGCGCGGAGGCCGGGTTCGTGCCGCGGCTGGCCTTCGAGGGGGAGGAGGCGGAGACGCTGCGCGGGCTGGTGGCGGCCGGGCTCGGGGTGGCGCTGCTGCCGCCGGCGCTGGTGCCGCGGCCGGGGGTGGTGGAGCTGGAGGTGACGGCGCCGCGGACCCGGCGGGCGATCGGGCTGGCCTGGGCGGCGGGGCGGCCGCTGACGCCGCCGGTGCGGGCGTTCCGGGACTTCGTGCTGTCGCGGCGCGGGCGGCTGCTCGAACACGACTGAAACCCGCGGATTCCCGCGCTGAACCGCGGGGCGGGGTGCGGCGAACTCCGCGGGAGGGGGGGTTGCCGATCTCGCTTTGTCCCGGGATATGGGACGGGACTGACCCGAGCGGTGGAATTCCCGGTGGACTTTCGGCGAACCGGCCGTGTGGGGAGTGGTGGGTCTACGCGCGTAGGGTCTATATTTCCGCAATGGAGAAGCAGATCCCTGTCACCACCGCGGGCACCGGCCCGCGCATCCCCACCCCCGACCAGATCCGCCGCGCGCCGAAGGTGCTCCTGCACGACCACCTCGACGGCGGGCTGCGCCCGGAGACCATCGTCGAGCTGGCCGCCGCCGTCGGCTACGCGGGCCTTCCCACCACCGACCCCAAGGAACTCGGCGAGTGGTTCCGCGAGGCCGCCGACTCCGGCTCGCTCGTCCGCTACCTGGAGACGTTCGCGCACACCTGCGCCGTCATGCAGACCCGGGACGCCCTGATCAAGGTCGCCGCGGACTGCGCCGAGGACCTGGCCGCCGACGGCGTCGTCTACGCCGAGGTCCGCTACGCCCCCGAGCAGCACCTGGAGGCCGGCCTGAGCCTGGACGAGGTCGTCGAGGCCGTCCAGGAGGGCTTCCGCCTCGGCGAGGCCAACGCCCGCGCGGCCGGCCACCGCATCCGCATCGGCACCCTGATCACCGCGATGCGGCACGCCGCCCGCTCGCAGGAGATCGCCGAGCTGGCCAACCGCCACCGGGACTCGGGCGTCGTCGGCTTCGACATCGCGGGCGCCGAGGCCGGCTACCCCCCCACCCGCCACCAGGCCGCCTTCGACTACCTCAAGGGCGAGAACAACCACTTCACCATCCACGCGGGCGAGGCCTTCGGCCTGCCGTCGATCTGGGAGGCCCTGCAGTGCTGCGGCGCCGACCGGCTCGGCCACGGCGTGCGGATCGTCGACGACATCACGGTGAACGAGGACGGCAGCGTCGAGCTCGGCCGCCTGGCCGCGTACGTGCGCGACAAGCGCATCCCGCTGGAGATGTGCCCGACCTCCAACCTCCAGACGGCCGCCGCGGTCTCGTACGCCGAGCACCCGATCGGGCTGCTCAGCCGGCTGAAGTTCCGGGTCACCGTGAACACCGACAACCGCCTCATGAGCGGCACCAGCATGAGCCAGGAGTTCGGCCACCTGGTGGACGCCTTCGGCTACACGCTGGGCGACATGGAGTGGTTCACGGTGAACGCGATGAAGTCGGCGTTCCTGCCGTTCGACGAGCGGCTCGCGATGATCAGCGACGTGATCAAGCCGGGCTACGCCGAGCTCAAGGCCGAGTGGCTGTTCAGCACGGGCGGCGGCCAGGGCTGATCGGGTCCGGAGCGGCCTGGGGGTGAGTCCCGGATGAACGCCGCTGCCTCGCAGGGCAGTTGGCGTTCATCCGACTACTCACTCGGGTGAGTGAACGCCTTTTGGTCCTCGCGCGACCGGCTCACTACGGTGTGCCAGTCATCGCCGACAGGCCGTGGCGGACGCTCGGCCGTCCGTTCCCGCGTGTCGCGTCGGCCACCGACGAGGACTCAAGGGGACGAATTCATGAAGCAGGCTCTCAAGGCCGCCGGCACCGCGGCGCTCGGCATCGCCATCGCAGCGGTCGGCGTCGGCACCGCGTCCGCGGACGCCCCCGCGCCCGGCGGCGTCGGGCTGCCCACCACGGCGCTGCAGAACCCCGCGGTCACCGGCGCGGTCACCGACACCGCCAACAAGCTGCCCGGCGGCGACAAGGTCACCGGCACCCTCGGCCCGCTGGCCCCGAGCGCCGGGCAGGCCGCCCCCGCTCCGGCCGCGCCCGCGGAGGCCGCTCCGGTCGCCGGCGTCACCCAGACGCGCGCCGCGGTGCCGAGCATCCCCGGCCTCGACAAGACCCCCATCGGCGGGCTGACCGGCGCCCTGCCGGGCGGCCTGGGCTGACCGTTCCACCCGCACGGCGACGGGCCGCGCACCCCGGTGATCCCGGTGGTGCGCGGCCCGTCGCCGTGCGTCACGGCTCCTGGGGGAGCAGCACCCAGAGCGCCAGGTAGATCAGGAACTGCGGGCCGGGCAGCAGGCACGAGGCCAGGAAGATCAGCCGGACCGTCCAGGCCGACAGGCCGAAGCGCTCGGCGATCCCGGCGCAGACGCCGGCGATGACGCGGTTGTGACGGGGACGGGCGAGGCGCGGGCTCATGGTGCTCTCCGTGGAGTCGTGCCCGGTCCGGCCTCTCCGGCGGGCGTACTTCCATGCTCCGCCGCCGCCGGCCCGGAATCCTCCGCCCACCAGGCGATTCGCCCGCCCCGCGTCTCACCGGCGAGGCGTACCCGCGAGTCGGGGCCCCCTCAGGGTCCACCCCGAGTCCCCGCGGGCGGGTACCCCCGGTGCGGGGGTCAGTTCGTGTGTGGGGGCCGCTGGGGCTGGGCGTAGGGGTTGTCCGCGACGGGCCGGGCGGGCGGGATGGTCGGGATGGTCGGGGCGGGCTGGGCGGGCTGGGGCGCCGGGGCGACGGGGGAGGGCTGGGGTGCCGGGGCGACGGGGGAGGGCTGGAGCGGCTGGGCGTTCGGGTCGTGGGCCGGCGGCGCCGGCGGCTGGGCCGGCTGTGGGGCCGCCGGGGCGGTGCGGCGGTTGACCACGGCCTTCACGGAGCCGGCGATCAGCAGGACCGGCAGGATGAAGGCCTGGAAGTAGATGTGGTAGACGTCCTCGTCGAAGACGAAGCCCAGGTAGTAGGCGTAGCCGGCGAACGCGGCACCGGCGAGGATGTTGAGGACCCGCCAACCGCCCTTCTGGCCGCCGACGTTGATGGCCCCCAGGATCACCATGGCGATGCCGCTGACGGCCATCAGGGCGACGTACCAGGAGAACAGGGGGTGGTTGCCGAAGTCGAGGTTGTTCAACGCGGGATCCTGTGGGCTGGAATGAGAAACGGTGAACCGTCGGGGACGAGAGCGCACGGTACTTGAGGCGTCCGGCATCCGTCTCGGGCCTTTCGTCACGGAGTCGTCGTGGTCTGCTGTAATCCAGCTGAGAGGGTGGGGAAATGACTGACTATGAGGTGCTGCGGGTCTTTTGCGGGCCCGGCGGGGAGTGCGGGAACGCTCTCGGCGTGGTGCGGGACGGGGCGTCGGTGCCGGGCCGCGACGAGCGGCAGGCGGTGGCCCGGGAGCTCGGGTTCAGCGAGACGGTGTTCGTCGACGACCCGGTGCGGGGCGTGATCGACATCTACACGCCCACGCTGCGGCTGCCGTTCGCCGGGCACCCGTGCGTCGGGACGGGCTGGCTGCTCGGGGTGGACCGCCTCGTGACGCCCGCCGGCGAGGTGGGCGTCCGGCGGGAGGACGGGCTGACGCTGATCGAGGCGCGCGCCGACTGGGCGCCGCCGCGCACCCTGCGGCAGTACGGGTCGGCGGCGGAGGTGGACGCGCTGGAGGTGCCGCCGCCGGGCGAGTGGGTCTACGCGTGGGCCTGGCAGGACGAGGCGGAAGGGACGGTCCGGGCGCGCGGCTTCCCCGGGCGCGACGACGGGATCGACGAGGACGAGGCGACGGGCGCGGCGGCGCTGCTGCTGACCGCGCGGCTCGGGCGGGCGCTGACCGTCACGCAGGGCCGGGGCTCGCGGATCGTGACCGCGCTGCGCGGGGCCGGGCTGATCGAGGTCGGCGGCCTGGTGCTCAGGGAGCCGGCTCGGCCGACGCCCGGGCGGCCGGGACCGGAGTGATCGCGGCGGCGACCGGGGGGCTCACCAGGCTGGTCATCTTCGAGGTCTTCGGGGCCTTCGCAGCCTTTGCCGCCTTCGCAGCCTTCGCGGCCTGAGGAACGCCCTCCGTCGCCCCCTCGGGCCCGCGGGCCCGGGGCCGCCGCTCCCGCACCAGCCGCCGCAGCGCCGGGACGAGGGCCACGTGCGTCACGGCGACGCCGATCACCGCGAGCAGTATGTGGTCGACGTTGAGGACGTGCCCGGGCGTCCAGGAGGAGAGGAACTCCAGGCCGGTGGCCAGCAGGGCGGAGACGCCGGTGGTGCGCAGGAAGGACGGCAGCCACGGGGCGCGCGGCCGTCCGCCGGCCAGCGGGAGCAGGACGCCGAGCGGGGCCAGCAGGACGAGCTCGCCGACCACCTGCCAGGCCGAGGAGGAGCGCAGGGAGGCCAGCGGCGTGAGGTTGGCGTCGTAGACCCAGGCCACCGGCAGTGGTCTGAGCACGACCAGCCACAGGACCAGCGACAGGTGGAGGGCGAGGCCCGCCAGTCCGACCTGTCGCAGGGGACGGTGGACGGCCGGCGCCGGCCCGGTGTCGGTCCGTGCGCCGGAACGCTCGTCGCGTGTCCTGGTGCCATCTCGCTGCACGGGGGGAAGGACGTGAGCCGGTGGCGCGACGGTTCCACGCCGGGCGTGAACATTCCGACACGCGCCCCGATCCGCCCCGAGCAGGCGGGACCCGTCACTTGCAGGCGTTCGCCGCCGCCGTCGGCACGGCGCTGAACACGTTGTCCTGCGGCGGGGTGGTCGGCCCGGCCGGGCTGGGCGACGGGCCGGGGCCCGCCTTGGCGGTGCTCCGGGCCGCGGGCGGGCTCGGTGCGACCGGGGTCGGGGTGGCCGGCGCGGTCGGTATGTGCGGGGCGGTCGGACAGGCCGTCCGGCTGGCGGGGGCGCCCGCGTCCACCGGGACGGCGGTCGGGCGGATCCCGCAGCCGGAGGCCAGCGCGAGCAGGAGCAGTACGCCGGCGGCCCGTCGGGCGGTGGGAGGCCGGACGGCGGCGGGGGCAGGGGGGTTCACTGGGCGTCCTCGTGCTCGACGGCGTCCCGGACGGTGCCGTCGCCGGCCCCGTCCGCGGACGGCGGCGGTGGCGGCGCCAGCGGCAGCGTCAGCGTGAACACCGCCCCGACCTCCCCGTTCGCCGCCGTGATCGTTCCCCCGTGGATCTGTGCGTTGGCCATCGCGATGGACAGGCCGAGGCCGCTGCCCTCGGAGCGGGCCCGGCCGCGGTCGGCCTTGTAGAAGCGGTCGAAGACGTGCGGCAGCACGTCCTCGGGGATGCCGGGGCCGCTGTCCGAGACCTCGACGACCACCGAGCCATTGGTCTCCCGGACCTTGACCCGCACCGGCGAGCCGCCGTGCTTGAGCGCGTTGCCGATCAGGTTGGCGAAGACGACGTCGAGGCGCCGCGGGTCCACGACGGCGAGGATGCCGCGCGGGGCGTCCAGTTCGACCGCGTCGTACCAGGCCCGGCCGTCGATGCAGGACATGATCAGGTCGGCGACGTCCACCTCGTCGGCGACGAGCTTGGCGGTGCCGGCGTCGAAGCGGGTCACCTCCATCAGGTTCTCCACCAGGTCGGACAGCCGCCGGGTCTCGCTGACGACGAGCCGGACGGCCGGCTCGATCATCGGGTCGAGCGACTCGGCCTCGTCCTCCAGGATGTCGGTGACGGCCGTCATCGCGGTCAGCGGCGTGCGCAGCTCGTGCGACATGTCGGCGACGAACCGCCGGCTCTGCGCCTCGCGCGCGCTCAGCTCCTCGACCTGCTCGTGCAGCGACTCCGCGGCGCGGTTGAACGTCCGCGCGAGGTCCGCGAGTTCGTCCGAGCCCTCGACTTCGAGGCGGGTGTCCAGACGGCCCTCGCCGAGCGCCAGGGCGGCGTCGCCGAGCCGCTTGACCGGCCGCAGCACCGTCGCCGAGGCGGCCTGCGCGAGCAGCGCCGAGCCGATCAGCGCCAGCAGGGTGGCGATGGCCAGCGACCAGCCCAGGGTGTTGAGGTCGGCCCGCTCGTTCTCCAGCGACTTGAACATGTACGCCGTCGGCCCGTTCGGCACCACCTTGGTGCCGCCGATCACGAACGGCCGGCCCTCCAGGTTCTGCCGCTGCCAGTACAGGTGGTACGGGTACGGGTTGCTCTCGGTGATCTCGCGCGGGCGGGCCACGGTGGACTGCAGCGCGGCCGGCACGTCGGCGAGCGTGAAGTGCGCCGGGTCGGAGGAGGCCGGGCACTCCGGGTGCGCCGGGTCGACCACGACGACGTCGTAACTCAGCCCGGAGCTGGCGACGTTCGTGGCGAGCGCGGCCAGTTCCGGGCAGCTCGCGCCCATGGGCAGGTCGGAGACGTTCCGGGTGAGCGAGACCCGGAAGTCGTTGAGGGCCGTGTCCTGGGCGCGCTTGAGCACCGCGTCGCGGTTCAGCCAGTAGGCGATGCCGGAGGCCGATACGGCGGCGAGCAGCGCGACCGCCGCGAACACCGCGATCAGCCGGACCCGCAGCGAGCGCAGGCTGCGCCACTTGCCCGTGGCGAAGCGCCGGGTCGTCGTCTGTTGGTCAGTCACAGGAGCCTGTCGTCGTACGGGAGTTTGCGGGCACGGAGGGCGCGGCTCAGGACGGCGGGTCCAGCCGGTAGCCGACCCCGCGCACCGTCCGGATCAGGGTCGGCGCGGACGGCACGTCCTCGACCTTGGCCCGCAGGCGCTGCACGCACGCGTCCACCAGGCGGGAGTCGCCCAGGTAGTCGTGCTCCCACACCAGCCGCAGCAGCTGCTGGCGGGAGAGCGCCTGGCCGGGACGGCGGCTGAGTTCCAGCAGCAGCCGCAGCTCGGTCGGGGTGAGCTGGAGGTCCTGCCCGTCCTTGGTGACGGTCATGGCGGCGCGGTCGATCACGACGCTGCCGTACGCGGAGGAGTCCGAGCTCTCCCGTTCGCCGCGCCGCAGCACGGCCCGGATCCGGGCGTCCAGGACGCGCGGCTGCACCGGCTTGACCACGTAGTCGTCGGCGCCGGACTCCAGGCCGACCACGACGTCGATGTCGTCGGACCGGGCGGTCAGCAGGATGATCGGCAGCTGGTCGGTGCGGCGGATCCGGCGGCAGACCTCGAAGCCGTCGATTCCGGGCAGCATCACGTCCAGCACGATCAGATCGGGCCGCTGCTCCTTGAAGAGCCTCAGACCGTCCTCGCCGGAGGCGGCGGTGGCCACACGGTGGCCCTGGCGGGTGAGGGCGAGTTCGAGGCCGGTCCGGATGGCGTCGTCGTCCTCGATCAGTAGGAGGAAAGGCACGGCCCCATTTTGGCCCACCGGAAGCCGCGAATCACCCCCCGGACCGGTCACCGTCCGTTCGGGAACCGGAAGGAGCGCCACCGGCGTCCGGTAGGAGGGAGGCGGACCGAGGCGTTCGGCCCGTCCCCTGTGACACCCCTGTGACAGTCGGCGGACAGCGCCATCACAACCGCCGGGCAGGATTTTCCATGTCGCCGCAGGACAGCGGGCCAACCGGGCCGCTGGAGGGCGGCAACCGGAACCCGCTCGTACCGAACCAAGGGGGCGCACGATGAACGCCATGCTTCAGACCCGGACCAACCCGGCTGTCCGCACCGCGCGTTCCTCAGCGACCACCCACCGGACCCGGTACGAGATCAGGACCGACGAGAACTCCGGTGCCGTCACCGTACGGGGGTGCGCACACAGCACCGGGAATCCTGCCACTCGCCGGGTGAGCGGCGCGGGCAGGGCGGGGGAGCTGTACGGGATCGGCCGGATGGGGAGTGCGGTCGACTCCGCCAACACCCTCACGCTGCGGGGGATCCTCCCCGTCCGCGTCGAGGGCAAGGACGCCCTGGGGGGCAACGGGGGGAACGGCCTGCGGAAGGTCGGCTCGGGGGAGCCGACCGGCCGTGAGGCCGCCGGTGCGACGCTGCTGCGGCTGAACCCCGCCGCCGCGCGCACCACCGAGGCGGGACAGGGAGACGCGCAGGGGGAGCACCCGGCCGTCGCGGAGGACCACATCACGGAGTTCACCGCGTACGTGCGCGAGCGCCGCGCCTCCCTGTACGCCACGGCGTACCACCTGACCGGTGACCGCTACGAGGCCGAGGACCTGCTGCAGAGCGCGCTCTTCAGCACCTACCGCGCCTGGGGCCGGATCACCGACAAGGCCGCGGTCGGGGGCTACCTCCGCCGCACCATGACCAACCTGCACATCTCCGCCTGGCGGCGCCGCAAGGTCAACGAGTACCCGACCGAGGAGCTGCCGGAGACGGCCGGCGACACCGACGCGATGGGCGGCACCGAGCTGCGCACCGTGCTCTGGCAGGCGCTGGCGAAGCTGCCGGAGAACCAGCGGACCATGCTGGTGCTGCGGTACTACGAGGGCAAGACCGACCCGGAGATCGCCGACGTGCTGGGGATCAGCGTCGGCACGGTCAAGAGCAGCATCTGGCGCGCCCTGCGCCGCCTGCGCGACGACGAGCACCTGAACAAGTCCGGCGACACCATGCGGGCGTTCGGCGAACTGGTCGCGTGACGGCTGTAACGGGAAGGGACGCTCGAAGCGTCTGAGTAACAGGGGACTCCCGTCGGGGGACGGGAAGAGGACGGTCACGGACTGCGGACGTCGGCTCGGGGGAGCGATGTCCACGGGGGAGCCCGACGACCGTCCGAACGCGACGGGCCCGGTGCGGGGGAGACGCACCGGGCCCGTCGTTCTGTCGTCCGAGGGCGACCCCGGGTGTCACACGGACGAGAGCTGCGGCTGTCCGGCCGCCGCGGTGATCCGGCGGACGGCCTCCGGGCCGGCGCACGGGTGGGCGCCCAGGGCGACCTGGCGGCCGACGATGGACCGCTCGGCGCGCATCAGCCGCCAGCCGCGGCGCAGCAGCACCGGCAGCGACTTGCGGCCCTCGCGGACGTCCCGGCGCAGCCGGCGCCAGGCCGTGGTGAGCGCGCCGTTGCGCAGGCACAGCGCGTCGCCGAGCAGGCCCTCGTCGGCGCACCGGACGGCGATCTCGGCGGCGAAGATGCCCTCGGCGATGAACGCGGGGGCGCCGGCCAGGTCGAGCGTGCGGGTGCCGACGCGGCCGTTGTCCGGGATCGAGTACACCGGCACCTCGGTGCGGCCGGTCTCGTGGAGGTCGCGGATGGCGGCGACGGCCTGGTCGCGGTGCCAGGCGAGCGGCGAGTCCCAGTCGACCGCGCCGTCGGGCAGCAGTGGCAGGGTGGGGTCGTCGCCGTCCTTGTAGAAGTCGTCGAGCTGGAGCACCGGCAGGCCGCTGCGGCCGGCGAGCGAGGACTTCCCGGATCCGGAGGGGCCGGACAGCAGGACCACCCGGGCGCGGGTCGTCGGCACAGGGTTCAGCGGCTCGTCACTCACGGGACACCAGTCTGACGCATCCGGGCCCGATGCCGAAACCGGTCGGACTACACCGGTTCCGCCGCGGCCGGCGCGGCCAACGCGGCGTGCAGCAGCGGGAGGTGGGCGGTGTCGGTCTGGAGGTAGACCAACGGGCCGGGCCCGGGCGGCCGGTAGGCGGTGGCCGCCCAGTCCTGGTCGTGCCAGACCTCGGGCTCGGGCTCGTGGAACTCGCCGCCGGCCGCGAGCTCCAGGCGCAGGGCGGATGAGGCGAAGGTCACGGTCGCGGAGGCGGGGGTGATCAGCAGCCGGCCGTTGACGTAGCCCGCGTCCTCGCCGGGGCGGTCGACGCGCGCCGAGCAGGGGATCCGGGCGGGCCGTCCGGCGGCCAGCCGGCGCCGGGTGCGGGCGAGCCGCAGCCGGCGGACGAAACCGTCCGCGAACAGCGCCATGAGCTCGCCCAGGACCTCGCCCATCGGGTCTCTCCTCTCCCGTCCTGCCGTCCCTTCCCAGTGTCCGGACGGGCCGGCCGGGCCGGGAGCGCCGAAGGGATCGTCCCGGTGCGACCAAAGTCGTCGGCCGGGCGGACGGCGGGGGCCGGCCCCGGCACGGCCGCGAACGCCGACGGACCCGCACCAGGGGGGGAGAGGTGCGGGTCCGTCCTATGACCGTCCGGGCCCTGGGGGGGAGAGGGCACTGGGGACGGCCAGTCTGTGGAGTTGTTACTCGATGTCGACGGAGAGTCAGATCCCCATCGGGTGCCAGACCGTCTTCGTCTCCAGGAAGGAGAGTAGCCGGTCGGTACCGGGAGCATTGGTCCAGTCCTGGGCGAACGGGTCCAGCTCCGGACGGACCACCCGCTTCAGGGTATCCGCGGCGGCGGCCTCCAGGGCGGGCGCCGCGCCGGGACCGTCGGCCGCGATGGCGCCGGTGAGGTCCACGGCGTTGACGTCCTGGTGCGAGGCCAGGGTCGGCGCGATGTCCGCGGTGCGGCCCGAGATGATGTTGACCACGCCGCCCGGGACGTCCGAGGTGGCGAGCACCTCGCCCAGCGACAGGGCCGGCAGCGGGGCGTCCGCGGCGGCGGCGACCACGACCGTGTTGCCGGTGGCGATCGCCGGGGCGATCACCGAGACCAGGCCGAGCAGCGAGTGCCCGTACCCGGCCTGCGGGGCGACGATCCCGACCACGCCGGTCGGCTCGGGGGTCGACAGGTTGAAGAACGGTCCGGCGACCGGGTTGGCGCCGCCCGCGATCTGGGCGACCTTGTCCGTCCAGCCCGCGTACCAGACCCAGCGGTCGATCGCGGCGTCCACCAGCGCGGCGGCCTTCTTCGGGCCGACGCCCTCGGAGACGGCCACCTCGGCGGCGAACTGCTCGCGCCGGCCCTGCAGCATCTCGGCCACCCGGTACAGCACCTGGCCGCGGTTGTACGCGGTGGTGCCGGCCCAGCCCTTGACCGCCGCGCGGGCGGCCAGGACGGCGTCCCGGGTGTCCTTGCGGGTGCCCAGCGGGGCGTTGGCGAGCCACTCGCCCTTTGCGTCGGTCACCTCGTACACCCGCCCGCTCTCGGAGCGCGGGAACTTCCCGCCGACGTACAGCTTGTAGGTCTTGAGGACGTCAAGACGCGCAACGACATCAGACATCGAGGTAGGCCTCCAGACCGTGGCGGCCACCCTCGCGGCCGTAACCCGACTCCTTGAAGCCGCCGAACGGCGAGGTCGGGTCGAACTTGTTGAAGGTGTTGGCCCAGACCACACCGGCCTTGAGCCTGTTGGCCATCCAGAGGATGCGCGAGCCCTTCTCCGTCCAGATGCCGGCGGAGAGGCCGTACGGGGTGTTGTTGGCCTTCGCGACCGCCTCCTCGGGGGTGCGGAAGGTCAGCACCGACAGGACCGGGCCGAAGATCTCCTCCTGGGCGATCCGGTGGGCCTGGCTGACGCCGGTGAACAGGGTCGGCTTGAACCAGAAGCCGGTGCCCGGGAGTTCGCAGGCCGGCGACCAGCGCTCGGCGCCCTCGGCCTCGCCGGCCTCGGTCAGCGCGGTGATCCGGGCCAGCTGCTCGGCCGAGTTGATGGCGCCGATGTCGGTGTTCTTGTCCAGCGGGTCACCGACCCGCAGGGTGCCCATCCGGCGCTTCAGGGCGTCCAGCAGCTCGTCCTGGACCGACTCCTGGACCAGCAGGCGCGAACCCGCGCAGCAGACGTGGCCCTGGTTGAAGAAGATGCCGTTGACGATGCCCTCGACGGCCTGGTCGATCGGCGCGTCGTCGAAGACGATGTTGGCCGCCTTGCCGCCCAGCTCCAGCGAGAGCTTCTTGCGGGTGCCGGCCAGCTGCTTGGCGATCGCCCGGCCGACCGGGGTCGAGCCGGTGAAGGCGACCTTGTTGACGTCCGGGTGCGCGGTGAGCGCGGCGCCGGTGCGGCCGTCACCGGTGACGATGTTGACGACGCCCTTCGGCAGACCGGCCTGGCGGCAGATCTCGGCGAAGCGCAGCGCGGTCAGCGGGGTGGTCTCGGCCGGCTTCAGGACGACCGTGTTGCCGGTCGCCAGGGCGGGCGCGATCTTCCACGCCAGCATCAGCAGCGGGAAGTTCCACGGGATGACCTGGCCGGCCACGCCCAGCGGCTTCGGGTTCGGGCCGTAGCCGGCGAAGTCGAGCTTGTCGGCCCAGCCCGCGTAGTAGAAGAAGTGCGCGGCGACCAGCGGCAGGTCGACGTCGCGGGTCTCGCGGATCGGCTTGCCGTTGTCGATCGACTCCAGCACGGCCAGCTCGCGGCTGCGCTCCTGGATGATCCGGGCGATCCGGAACAGGTACTTGGCGCGCTCGCTGCCCGGCAGCGCCGACCAGTCGGCGAACGCCTTGCGGGCGGCGGCGACCGCGCGGTCGACGTCCTCGTCGGTGCCCTGGGCGAACTCGGCGAGCACCTGCTCGGTGGCCGGGTTGACCGTCTTCAGCGCCTCGCTGCCGGAGGAGTCGACGAACTCGCCGCCGATGAAGTGGCCGTAGGAGGTGGCGATGTCGCCCGCGGCGGCGGGGGACTCGGGGGCCGGGGCGTAGGCGAAGAGGCCGGAGGCCTTCACCGGCTCCTCGATGTTCTTCTTCTTGGCCATGGTGATCAGTCCACCGTCACGTAGTCGGGGCCGGAGTAGCGGCCGGTGGCGAGCTTCTGGCGCTGCATCAGCAGGTCGTTGAGCAGGCTGGAGGCGCCGAAGCGGAACCAGTGCGGGCTCAGCCAGTCGTCGCCGAGGGTCTCGTTGACCATCACCAGGTACTTCATGGCGTCCTTGGTGGTCTTGATGCCACCGGCGGGCTTCACGCCGACCTGGACGCCGGTCTGCGCGCGGAAGTCGCGCACGGCCTCCAGCATCAGCAGGGTGACCGGCGGGGTCGCGTTGACGGCGACCTTGCCGGTGGAGGTCTTGATGAAGTCGGCACCGGCCAGCATCGCGAGCCAGGAGACGCGGCGCACGTTGTCGTACGTCTGGAGCTCGCCGGTCTCGAAGATGACCTTGAGGTGGGCGTAGCTGCCGTCGGCGCGCTTGCACGCCTCCTTGACGGCGACGATCTCGTTGAAGACGTCGAGGTAGCGGCCGGAGAGGAAGGCGCCCCGGTCGATCACCATGTCGATCTCGTCGGCACCGGCGGCGACCGCGTCGGCGGTGTCGGCGAGCTTCACCGGGAGGGCCGCGCGGCCGGCCGGGAAGGCGGTGGCGACGGAGGCGACCTGGATGTCGGTGCCCCGCAGGGCGTCCTTCGCGGTGGCGACCATGTCCGGGTAGACACAGATGGCGGCCACGCGGGGGGTGGACGGGTCGGAGGGGTCGGGGGTCCTGCCCTTGGCGCACAGTGCGCGCACCTTGCCGACCGTGTCCGCGCCCTCCAGCGTGGTCAGGTCGATCATCGAGATCGCCAGGTCGATGGCGTAGGCCTTCGCCGTGGTCTTGATCGAGCGGGTACCGAGGGTGGCGGCACGCGCCTCCAGGCCGACCTGGTCGACGCCGGGCAGGCCGTGCAGGAAGCGGCGGAGCGAGGCCTCGGACGCCGCAACGTCCGCGAGGCCGCTGCCCGCAACGCCGGGGGCATTGGCTGCAACAGTGGACATAGTCACCAGACCAGCATATCTACGCGCGTAGCCGACCGCTAGAGGGCCTTGCTTTCGTGGCCGGACCGAGATCTCGGGGGCGGGGGAGGGGCGCGCGGTGGCGGTGGGAGCGGATGGGGGCGGCTTGGGCGGGGGGAGGGCACGGCCCGGGCGAGAGTCGTGGGCGAGAGAGGGGCGCGCGGGGCCGTTCGGGGGCGCGCAGCCGCCGGCGGGCGGGCCGGGAGCCTCCCCGGCAACCGATGCCCTACCGAGACCTCTTCCCGGGAGGCATGGGGCAGAATCGTCGGCATGACCGATTCCGACGGCAAGCCCCACCAGGGCCCCGCCGCCCCCGACGGGGAACCCGGGTACGCGGACCGCGTGTACCGCTCGGTTCCCGGTGTGATCTCCGGCGTGCTGCTGCTGGCCGTCGCCGCGTGGCTGATCGGCGACGCCGCCCTGAACGGGACCGGGAAGACGCCCGCCGTGTCGCTCGCGGCCGTGCCGGTGTTCGCCTTCCCGGTGATCGCCTACACGCTGCGCCCGGCGGTGCTGGCCAACGACCGGCGGCTGGTGGTGCGCAACCCGTGGCGCACGATCACCGCGCCGTGGGCCGCGGTGGACGCGCTGCGCGCCGGGTACTCGGTCGAGCTGCTCGCCGAGGGCAGGAAGTTCCAGGTGTGGGCCGTTCCGGTGTCGCTGCGCCAGCGCAAGCGCGCCAACCGGGTCCGGGCCCGCGGCGGCGCCCCCGAGCACACCTCCCGGATGGGGATGGTCTTCGGCGGCGGTGGCGGCGCGTCCGCCGGCTCGCCGGTGGCGGGCTCCTCCGACCCGACCCGGGCCTGGTCCGACCAGGTGACCTCGGTGCTCCAGGAGATGGCCGAACGCAACGCCTCCCGTCCGGACGCCGCCGGGCCGATCGTCGTGCGGTGGTGCTGGTGGGTGATCGCGCCGACGCTGCTCGGCCTGGCCGCGCTGATCACGGTGATCGTCGTCTGAGCCCTGTGGTTCGTCGAGCGGCCCGCCGGACTCCCCGGCGGGCCGCTCCGGCACGGGGAAGTCGGCCCGTCCGGCTTCCCGCGAGCGGGTCGGGGGGCCGGAGCGCGACCACGGGTGTGCCGGTCAGCGGCCCAACTGGGCGGCCAGGACGTCGATGGCCTTCTTCGACTCGGCGAGCCCGGCGCCCGTCCGTTCGCGGTAGACCTTGATCGCGTTGATCAGCTTGCCGCGCTGCACGTACGCGACCACCTCCGGCATCGTCCGGGGGTCGCGGGACGCCACGGCCGGGGGCAGGCCCTCCGGGCGGGGGTAGCGGATGCCGAAGTGGCCGATGATGGCGTCGAGTTTGGCCTCGATGGCCGCGAGTCGCTGCTCGGTGCTCACCGCGTCGGATGTGTCCATGCGTGGAGCCTATGGCAGCCGGTCGGCCCCGGCGGAGGCCGGATACCGCACGAGCGCCCCCGGCAGGAGGCGCTCGTGCGGTATCCGGGACGGTGTCAGCCGTCGATGCCCGCGGCCACGGCCAGGTCGCGCTTGACGGCGTCGAGCAGCTCGGCGGCCCGCACCCGGGCGCCGGCCAGGTCGGCGGCCGAGGCGACCGGGAGGACGACCTCCAGGTAGCACTTCAGCTTGGGCTCGGTGCCGGACGGCCGGACCACGATCCGCGCGGAGCGGACGGCGTCGCCGGCCAGGTAGTAGCGCAGCCCGTCGGTGGGCGGCAGCTCGGCCGAGCCGGCGGTCAGGTCGTCGGCCCGGGCGACGCGCAGGCCGGCCAGGACGGTCGGCGGCTGCTCGCGCAGGCGGGCCATCGCGGCGCCGATCAGCGACAGGTCCTGCACGCGGACGGAGAGCTGGTCGGTGGCGTGCAGGCCGTGCTCCAGCGCCAGGTCGTCCAGCAGGTCGCTCAGGGTGCGGCCGGACTTCTTGAGGGTCGCGGCCAGCTCGGCGACCAGCAGGGCGGCGGTGATGCCGTCCTTGTCGCGGACGCCCTCGGGGTCGACGCAGTAGCCGAGCGCCTCCTCGTAGCCGTAGCGCAGGCCGTCGGCGCGGGCGATCCACTTGAAGCCGGTGAGCGTCTCGGCGTACCCGAGACCGGCCGCCTCGGCGATCCGGCCCAGCAGGGTGGCGGAGACGATCGTGGTGGCGAAGGTGCCTTCGGCCTTCTTGGCGACCAGGGCCGAGCCGAGCAGCGCGCCGACCTCGTCGCCGCGCAGCATGCGCCAGCCGGAGGTGCCGTTGCCGCTGCCGGCCGCGTTGGCGTTGACCGGGACGGCCACCGCGCAGCGGTCGGCGTCCGGGTCGTTGGCGATGACGATGTCCGGGCCGACCTGGGCGGCGGTGCGGAAGGCGAGGTCCATCGCCCCCGGCTCCTCCGGGTTGGGGAACGCCACGGTCGGGAAGTCCGGGTCCGGCTCGGCCTGTTCGGCGACCACGGTGGGCGCGGCGAAGCCGGCCTCGCGGAAGGCGGCGAGCAGGGTGTCGCGGCCGACGCCGTGCATCGGGGTGTAGACGACGTCGAGGTCGCGCGGGCCGTGCTGGTCGACGATCGACGCGGCACGGGCCAGGTACGCCTCGATGACGTCCTCGCCGAGCACCTCCCAGCCGTCCTCGGCGCGCGGGACGTCGTCCAGCGAGCCGATCGCGTCGATCTCGGCGGCGATGCCGGCGTCGGCCGGCGGGACGATCTGCGAGCCGTCGCCCAGGTAGACCTTGTAGCCGTTGTCCTGCGGCGGGTTGTGGCTCGCGGTGACGGTGACGCCGGCGGCGGCGCCCAGGTGGCGGATCGCGAAGGCGAGCACCGGGGTGGGCAGCGGGCGGGGCAGCAGCGCGGCGCGCAGGCCGGCGCCGACCACGACGGCGGCGGTGTCGCGGGCGAAGTCGTACGACTTGTGGCGGGCGTCGTAGCCGATGACGACGAGGTCGCCGAGGCCCTGTGCCTTCACGTACGCGACCAGGCCGGCGGCGGCCCGGATGACGACGGCGCGGTTCATCCGCATCGGGCCGGCGCCGAGTTCGCCGCGCAGGCCGGCGGTGCCGAACTGGAGCCGGTCGGCGAAGCGCTCGGTGAGCTCGGCCCAGGCGAGCTTGCCGTCCTCGTCGGCCGCCGGGTCCTCGGCGCGCGCCAGCAGCGCGGTGAGCTCCTCGCGGGTCTGCGGGTCGGGGTCCTCGGCCAGCCAGGCCCGGGTCCGGGCGATGAGGTCGGGGTTGGGTGCCTGCGTCATGGCGGCTGCTCCATCGGGAAGTACGTCGGTGTGTCGGCCGGAGGGTTCCGCAAAGAAGGTGTGCGCATGCGGACGGGGCCCGCGGGCGGGTGTGATCAGCGGGATCACGGCCGCCCGCGGGCCCCGTCGTTCATGATTGTGCGCCGTGCGGGGTCAGATCCGCTCCAGGACCTTGCTCAGCAGCTCGCCCATGCGCTCGGCCGAGGCCTTGCCGGCCTCCAGGACCTCTTCGTGGTTGAGCGGCTCGCCGGTGATGCCCGCGGCCAGGTTGGTGACCAGCGAGATGCCGAGCACCTCGGCGCCGGCCTCGCGGGCGGCGATGGCCTCCAGGGTGGTGGACATGCCGACCAGCTCGCCGCCGATCACCCGGGCCATGTTGACCTCGGCCGGGGTCTCGTAGTGCGGGCCGCGGAACTGCACGTAGACGGCCTCGTCCAGGGACGGGTCGACCTCGCGGCACAGGGCGCGCAGGCGCTTGGAGTACAGGTCGGTGAGGTCGACGAAGTTGGCGCCGACGATCGGGGAGTCCGCGGTCAGGTTGATGTGGTCGCTGATCAGCACCGGCTGACCGGGGACCCAGCCCTCGCGGAGACCGCCGCAGCCGTTGGTCAGGACGATGGTCCCGCAGCCGGCCGCGGCGGCGGTGCGCACGCCGTGGACCACGGTGGCCACGCCGTGGCCCTCGTAGTAGTGGTTGCGGCCGAGGAAGATCAGGGCGCGCTTGTCGCCGATCTTCACCGAGCGGATCTTGCCGGCGTGGCCGGCGACGGCGGGGGCGGGGAAGCCCGGGAGCTCGGTGACCGGGAACTCGGCCACGGTCTCGCCGAGGGCGTCGGCGGCCGGCACCCAGCCGGAGCCCATCACCAGGGCGACGTCGTGGCGCTCGGCACCGGTCAGCTCGCGCAGGCGCGCGGCGGCGGCCTGGGCGGCGGCGTAGGGGTCGGCGGAGACGACCGACTGAGGAGTAGCGTTCACGGATCCGAGGATAGACGGGAATCGGCTACGCGCGTAGAAAATCCGGCGCGGCTTGCCGGATCGTTACCCGGTTGACCCGAAAGCACAGCTCGGTGCCGCTTTTCGGGTGACCGGCCTCGTCGGTATCGACAGTTCCGCACCGCCCTCCGGTGGTCCCCGGGGTGTCCCGCGCGGCGGGTCAGCAGGGCCGGCGGCGGAGGTCCATCACGTAGTCGTCCGGGGCGCCGGCGCTCTCCGCCGCGTCGGCGATCAGGCCGAGGTAGCGGGCCGCGGGCAGGCCGCCCTCGTAGTCGTTGAGGACGTACGTCCAGACCGGGATGTCGCCGTCCAGGGTGTGCGCGCGCAGCCGGATCTTGCGGTAGATGCCGAGCTGGACGCCCTCCCAGCGGTCCAGGCCCTCCTCGTCCATCGGCGCGATCTCGTAGAGGGAGACGAAGACCTGGTCCTTCTCGTCCTCGACGACGGTGGCCAGCGAGCCCTCCCAGCCGAGCTGTTCGCCGCCGAAGGTGAGCCGCCAGCCGTCCAGCCAGCCGGTTCCGCGCAGCGGGGAGTGCGGGGCGCGGCGGGTCATCTGCCGGGCATCGAGGTTCGTGGCATACGCGGCGTAAAGGGGCATGCGGGCCAGACTACGGCGACTGGGGGATCGCACAGAAGCCCGTACCCCGGCGTGGCAGTGCTCTGGGCGTGCGGGACAATGGTGAGCGTGACTCGGATCGTGATCATCGGTGGCGGACCCGGCGGCTATGAGGCGGCTCTCGTCGCCGCTCAGCTCGGCGCGGAGGTGACCGTCGTCGACCGCGACGGTCTGGGCGGATCGGCGGTGCTCACGGACTGCGTTCCGTCGAAGACGCTGATCGCGACCGCGGAGGTGATGACCACCTTCGACAGCTCCTACGACGAGCTCGGGATCACCGTCGCCCGGGACGGGGCCGCGCGCGAGCACGGCGACAAGGTCGTCGGCGTGGACCTGGGCAAGGTCAACCGCCGTGTGAAGCGACTGGCGATCGCCCAGTCCCACGACATCACCCAGTCGGTCACCCGCGCCGGTGTCACCGTGCTGCGCGGCCGGGGCCGGCTCGGCGCCGGCGGGCAGGCCGTGGACGGCTCCCGCGAGGTGCTCGTGGACGCCCCCGACGGCACCGTGCACTCGCTGCGCGCCGACGCGGTGCTGATCGCGACCGGCGCCCACCCGCGCGAGCTGCCGGACGCACAGCCGGACGGTGAGCGGATCCTGACCTGGACCCAGGTGTACGACCTGGAGGAGCTGCCGCGCGAGCTGATCGTGGTCGGCTCCGGTGTCACCGGCGCCGAGTTCGCCGGTGCCTACCAGGCGCTGGGCTCCAAGGTGACCCTCGTGTCCAGCCGCGACCGGGTGCTGCCGGGCGAGGACCCGGACGCCGCCGAGGTGCTGGAGGACGTCTTCCGCCGCCGCGGCATGAACGTCATGGGCCGCTCGCGGGCCGAGAGCGCCAAGAGGATCGGCGACCGGGTCGAGGTCACCCTCGCCGACGGCAAGGTGATCGAGGGCACGCACTGCCTGATGGCGGTCGGCTCGATCCCCAACACGGCCGAGATGGGCCTGGAGGAGGCCGGGGTCAAGCTCAACGACTGGGGCCAGATCCAGGTCGACCGGGTCTCGCGCACCAGCGCCCCGGGCGTCTACGCGGCCGGCGACTGCACCGGCGTCTTCATGCTCGCCTCGGTGGCGGCCATGCAGGGCCGGATCGCGATGTACCACGCGCTCGGCGACGCGGTGCAGCCGCTCAACCTGAAGACCGTCGCCTCCAACGTCTTCACCGACCCGGAGATCGCCACCGTCGGCTACACCGCCGCCGACGTGCAGTGCGGCAAGATGGACGCGGTCGAGGTCAAGCTGCCGCTGCGCGGCAACCCGCGGGCGAAGATGCAGGGCATCCGGGACGGCTTCGTGAAGCTGTTCTGCCGTCCGGGCACCGGCATCGTGGTCGGCGGCGTCGTGGTCGCCCCGCGCGCGAGCGAGCTGATCCACTCGATCTCCCTCGCGGTGGACGCCAATCTGACCGTCGAACAGGTGGCCAGCGCCTTCACCGTCTACCCGTCGGTGTCCGGCTCGACCGCCGAGGCCGCCCGGCAGCTGCACATCCGCAAGCGGGCCGAGGGCGAATCCTGAGCATCCGGCGCACAGTTGGGGGCGGTCACCGATCGGTGGCCGCCCTTTTCGCGCGCGCGGCCCTCACCCGGACGGCGGGCGCAGTCCCGGGTCATTGACGGCGCGTATTGTACGGTCACGCGCCGCTCGTGCGTGAGCATTTCCCGCTACTAGCTGCAAACGCCTGAAAGCAGACGGTCACGCAGGTTACCGTCGGTTCTGTGTTTGCAGCAGAACGTCGCCAGTTGATCCTCGAAATGGTGCGCGCCAACGGAGCGGTCTCGCTCCGGGAGTTGGCCCGCGTCGTCCAGACCTCCGAAGTGACCGTGCGCCGGGACGTACGGGCGCTGGAGGCAGAAGGGCTCCTCGACCGCCGGCACGGCGGCGCGGTGCTCCCCGGCGGCTTCAGCCGCGAACCCGGTTACCCGCAGAAGACCCACCTCTCCGCGGCCGAGAAGAGCGCCATCGCGGACCTCGCCGCCGGGCTGGTGGAGGAGGGCGACGCGGTCGTCGTCGGCGCCGGCACCACCACCCAGGAGCTGGCCCGCCGGCTCGCCCGGGTGCCCGGCCTGACCGTGGTCACCAACTCGCTGCTCGTCGCCCAGGCGCTGGCGCACGCCAACCGGGTGGAGGTGGTGATGACCGGCGGCACCCTGCGGGGCTCCAACTACGCGCTGGTCGGCAGCGGTGCCGAGCAGTCGTTGCACGGGCTGCGGGTGTCCAAGGCCTTCATCTCCGGTAGCGGGCTCACCGCCGACCGCGGGCTGTCCACCACCAACATGCTGTCCGCGAGCGTGGACCGGGCGCTGGTGCAGTCGGCCGCCGAGGTCATCGTCCTCGCCGACCACACCAAGCTCGGCGCGGACACCATGTTCCAGACCGTGCCCACCGAGACCATCACCCGGCTGGTCACCGACGAGCACGCGACCTCGGACGACGCCTCGGCGCGCGAGCTGGACGCCCTCGCCGACTGCGGGGTGCAGATCGACCTGGCGCCGCTCGGCGCCGCCCCCAGCGGGGACGCCCCGGTGCACGGCACCGGCAGCGGGCCCGTCCACCAGACCCAGCCCGGCCCGCTGCCGCGCCGGGCCGCCCCGCCGCCCGGTGGCGCCCCGCTGCCCGGCCAGCGCCGGCCCGGGGCGCACGGCGGCCCGGCCGGGCCGGGCGGGATGCAGGTCCGGCTGGCCGAACTGGGCGTCCCGCGCGGGCGGTGACACCTGCGGGTGAAACGCGACCGGTCCGCACACCCGCGGGGGGCGTACGGACCGGTCGGTTGACGGAGTGTCAGTCCTTGATCTCGCAGAGCGCGGCGCCGCTGCTGACGCTCGCGCCGACCTCGGCCTTGAGACCGACGACGGTGCCGGCCTTGTGGGCGTTGAGGGGCTGCTCCATCTTCATCGCCTCCAGGACGACGATGAGTTCGCCCTCGGCGACGACCTGGCCCTCCTCGACGGCGACCTTGACGATCGTGCCCTGCATCGGCGAGGCCAGCGTGTCACCGCTGACGGCCGAGCCGGCCTTCTTCGCGCCCACCCGGCGCTTGGCCTTGGCCGCACCCGTCGCGCCCGCGGCGGGGGCCGCCGAGACGCCGAGGGAGGACGGCAGGGAGACCTCGATCCGCTTGCCGCCGACCTCGACGACGACGGTCTCGCGGCCCTCGGCCTCCTCGCCCTCGCCGGGCGCGCCGGCGAACGGGGGGATGGTGTTGTCGAACTCGGTCTCGATCCAGCGGGTGTAGATCGTGAACGGGCCCTCGCTGCCGTGCACCTCGGGCGCGAACGCCGGGTCGGTGACGACGGCCTGGTGGAACGGGATGGCGGTGGCCATGCCCTCCACCTTGAACTCGTTCAGCGCGCGCCGGGCGCGCTCCAGGGCCTGCTTGCGGTCGCGGCCGGAGACGATCAGCTTGGCCAGCAGCGAGTCCCAGGCGGGGCCGATGACCGAGCCGGTCTCGACGCCCGAGTCCAGGCGCACGCCCGGGCCGGACGGCGGGGCGAACAGCGTCACCGTGCCGGGGGCGGGCAGGAAGCCGCGGCCCGGGTCCTCGCCGTTGATGCGGAACTCGAAGGAGTGGCCGCGCACCTCGGGGTCGCCGTAGCCGAGCTCCTCGCCGTCGGCGATGCGGAACATCTCGCGGACCAGGTCGATGCCGGTGACCTCCTCGGTCACCGGGTGCTCGACCTGCAGACGGGTGTTGACCTCCAGGAAGGAGATCGTGCCGTCCAGCGCGACGAGGAACTCGCAGGTGCCGGCGCCGACGTAGCCGGCCTCCTTGAGGATGGCCTTGGACGCGCGGTACAGCTCGGCGTTCTGCTCGGGGGTGAGGAACGGCGCGGGGGCCTCCTCGACGAGCTTCTGGTGGCGGCGCTGCAGCGAGCAGTCGCGGGTGGAGACCACCACGACGTTGCCGTGCTTGTCCGCCAGGCACTGGGTCTCGACGTGACGCGGGTTGTCGAGGTAGCGCTCGACGAAGCACTCGCCGCGGCCGAACGCCGCGACGGCCTCGCGCACGGCCGATTCGTACAGCTCGGGGATCTCCTCCAGCGTACGGGCGACCTTGAGGCCGCGGCCGCCGCCGCCGAAGGCCGCCTTGATCGCGACCGGGAGACCGTGCTCCCGGGCGAACGTGACGACCTCGTCCGCCCCGGAGACCGGGTCGGGGGTGCCGGCGACCAGCGGGGCACCGGCGCGCTGCGCGACGTGACGGGCGGTGACCTTGTCACCGAGGTCGCGGATGGCCTGCGGGGGCGGGCCGATCCAGGTCAGACCCGCGTCGAGGACGGCCTGGGCGAACTCCGCGTTCTCCGACAGGAAGCCGTAACCGGGGTGGACCGCGTCCGCGCCCGAGTCCTCGGCGGCCTTCAGGACCTTCGCGATGTCCAGGTAGCTGGTGGCCGGGGTGTCACCGCCCAGCGCGTAAGCCTCGTCGGCCGCGCGCACGTGCAGCGCATCCCGGTCCGGCTCGGCGTAGACGGCGACGCTGGCGATACCGGCGTCCGAGCAGGCCCGGGCGACGCGGACGGCGATTTCCCCGCGGTTGGCGATGAGCACCTTGCGCACTGTGGCTCCCTTCTTGAACCTCGTTGAGTTTATGGATTCCTGGGCAGTACCGGCGAGTAGCCCCAGGTTGTGAACTATCCCACACGGACGGTGATCTGTTTCGCGGGCCGGTGGACGGCCTCCCGGACGTCCGCGCAGGTGGGGCGGCCGGGGCGGGCGCGGCCCGGTGACGGCGCGGTCGTGGCGCGGCGGCGTGGCGGGCCGGTGGGCTTGGCCACACTCACGCGGTGGCCGGGGTCCGGGCGCTCCGGCGCAGGGCGTCGGCGGTGACGTCGGCGGCGACTTCGACGACATCGGGGCCGTAGGCCTTGGGGTTGACGACCTTGAGGACCAGCACGAAGGAGCCGTCCTCGGTGTGCCGCCGGGCGAGCTTGCGGTGGTTGGCGACCAGGTGGCGGACGGCGGCGTGGTTGGAGACGGCGGTCTGGCCCGCGACCAGGAAGGTCGGCCGGTCGCCGGCCGTCGGGTGCAGCCGGGCGAGCAGGGCGAAGGAATGGCCGCCGCCGGGCTCGGTCTCGTCCTCGTGCCGGAACTCCGTGCTGCCCACGGTCAGCACCGGCACGTGGCCGCCCGGGGCCGGGACGTACTCGACCCCCGGCAGCCAGGACGCCAGGTGGGCCGCCGTCCGTTCGTTGCTGCTCGGGCCGCCGATGCAGAACTCGCCCTTATCCCCGAGGCCCTGGCGGACCTCGTCGTGCGCCACCAGCTCGGCCCGTGCGCCGCACTCCTTGACCAGCGCGGCCAGCTCCATCAGGGCGTACACGTCGTTGCGCGCGACGCTCCTCGAACTGGGCGCGGAGGCGTGCCGGTTCACCACGATCAGGCACTCGCCGCCGGCGGGAAGGCCGAAGAAGGCCCGCACCCGCTCCACCCTGCGGCGTCGCCGCAGGGCCTGGGCGAGCCAGCCGAGCCCGGCGCTGATGGCGCTCGCCACCAGGCCCAGTACGACGTTGAGCACGTTGTCGGTCATCGGCGCCGTCCCTCCCCGTTCGAAACGGCGGACAGCCTAGCCGGGGGCGCCCGTCCGGACCATTGACGGTGCAGCGGGAGGTCCCTAGCGTTCGCCAAATGACGGTAAAGACGGGGAAGTTGGGTGTCGCGGCGGCCGTACTGGCGGTGCTCGTGGCGGCGGGGTGCCAGAGCGTGGGATCGAGGGTGTCGCCCAGTGCGCCGACCTCGACGGCGGATCCGGCGCGAAGATTCGGGTGCCTCACCGAGGAACAGAACCGGACGGGCAGCATCAACGTGCCGGCCGTGTCCGGGGTGCGGCCCGGGTACTTCCAGCAGTCGGACGCCGGAACGGCCAAGGTCGCGCTGTTCTTCTCGCACCAGCTCGGCGGTTCGATCTGCGACTGGGTGCCCTACCTGAAGGCCTTCACCGCGGCCGGGTACGCCGTGCTCGCCACCGAGGAGCCGGGCAGCCCGGCGCGGGACGTCCCGGCGGCGCTGACCTGGCTGGGCGGGAAGGGCATCACCAAGGCGGTCCTGATCGGCGCCTCCAAGGGCGGCACCGGCTCGCTGGAGGCCGCGGCCGAGCGGTCGACCCCGCTGCCGGTGGCGGCGGTGGTCTCTCTGAGCGGCCCGACCAACTACGAGGGGGACCGCGCGCTCGTCGCGGTGGCGAAGATCAAGGCCCCGGTGTTCTTCGCGGCGGAGCAGGACGACTCGCCGTTCGCGGGCGACGCCAAGGACCTGTACGCGACCTCGGTGTCGCCCGCGAAGACCCTCAAGATCTACCCGGGCTCCCGGCACGGCGCCGACCTGCTCGCCGACGGCGCCCTGAACGACGTCCTGGCCTTCCTGGCGCAGAACGTCCCGGCACAGTGAGTGCGGACCGGCCGGTGGCCCGGAGGTCCGCCCGGGCCGTCAGACCCAGAGGTCGACCAGCCGGACGCCGAGGTCGGCCAGCAGGGTGCGCAGCAGCGGCAGCGAGAGGCCGATGACGTTGCCCGGGTCGCCGTCGATGCCCTCGATGAACGGTGCGGAGCGGCCGTCCAGGGTGAACGCCCCGGCCACGTGCAGCGGTTCGCCGGAGGCGACGTAGGCGGCGACCTCGGCGTCGTCCGGGGTGCCGAAGCGGACGGTGGTGGAGGCGGTGGCCGAGGCCTGCTCGCCGGTCACGGTGTCGATGACGCAGTGGCCGGTGCGCAGCACGCCGGAGCGGCCGCGCATCGACTGCCAGCGGGCGAGCGCGTCGGCGGCGTCGGTGGGCTTGCCGAGGGCCCGTCCGTCGAGCTCCAGGACGGAGTCGCAGCCGATCACGAGCTCGCCGCCGGTGAGTTCGGCGGCGACCGCCTTGGCCTTGGCCTCGGCGAGGACGAGGGCGAGTTCGGCCGGGGTGGCGGCGGTGATGGCGTCCTCGTCGACGCCGCTGACCACCACGCGCGGGTCGAGGCCCGCCTGGCGCAGCAGCCCGAGGCGGGCGGGGGAGGCGGAGGCGAGGACGAGGGCGCGCTGGTCGGTCATGCCCACCAGGGTAGGGGGTCGTGGTGTCGGCCGTTCGGGTGAACGGTGGTCTCCGCAGGGTCTCCGGGGGCTGCCCGCGGGCTCTCCGCGAGGCTCTCCGCGAGGGTTCGCGCGAGGTCTTCGCGGGAGGTCTTCGCGGGGCGCCGCGGTGGTCACAGCAGGAGCAGCACGGCGATCACGAGGAGGTAGGCGGCGAGCACACGGCCGGCGCGGTGCAGTTTCTCCTGCACCCGGCGGGCCTCGGGGGAGGGCTCGTCGCGGGGGTCTGACCAGAGCACCCTTCCAGGGTGCGCCGCGGGCCGGGCGGGGCGCCTGAGTATCCGTACTCAGGTTCCGGGCGATTCGGGCCGGAACTCCGGGCCGGAACCTCGAGCCGGTCCTTCGGGCCGGAACGGAGCGCCTGTGGCAAGGGGCGGAGTGCTCGCGACAAGGAAAGGAGTGGGAAGTCGGCCCGGCCGACTTCCCACTCCTCAGGGTGTGCTGCGCGTGCTCAGCCCGCCCAGCCGGAGGTCCGCCAGGCGTTGACGCCGGGACGGACCGCGGGGCGGTGCAGACGGGCGCGGTCGTTCCACGGGGAGGCCGGGCCGACGCCCGCCCGGCGCGCCGCCTCGGCGGCGGCCTGCGCGGCGGCGGCCCGGGCCTGGACCACCGCCAGGACGGTGGCTAGCTCCTCGGGGGTCGGCTGCCCGTGCAGCACGTGGATCGGGGCCATGGCTCAATCCTCTCGCTACGGCCTTGTTCTGGGCAGTGGACCTACAGGGGGATGTTGCCGTGCTTCTTCGGCGGGAGCACCTCGCGCTTGCCGCGCAGCGCCCGCAGGCCGCGGACGATGTGGCGGCGGGTCTCGCTCGGCGCGATCACCGCGTCCACGTAGCCGCGCTCGGCCGCGAGGTACGGGTTGAGCAGGGTGTCCTCGTACGAGGCGATGAGCTCGGCCCGCTTCTCCTCGGCGGTGCTGGCGGCCTCGGCCTCGGCGATCTCGCGGCGGTGCAGGATGTTGACCGCGCCCTGCGCGCCCATGACCGCGATCTGGGCGGTCGGCCAGGCCAGGTTGAGGTCGGCGCCGAGGTGCTTGGAGCCCATGACGTCGTAGGCGCCGCCGAAGGCCTTGCGGGTGATCACGGTGATCAGCGGCACGGTGGCCTCGGCGTAGGCGTAGATCAGCTTGGCGCCGCGGCGGATGATGCCGTCCCACTCCTGCTCGGTGCCGGGCAGGAAGCCGGGCACGTCGACGAAGGTCAGCACCGGGACGTTGAAGCTGTCGCAGGTGCGGATGAAGCGGGCGGCCTTCTCGCTGGCGTTGATGTCCAGGCAGCCGGCCAGGTCCATCGGCTGGCTGCCGACGATGCCCACCGACTGGCCCTCGACCCGGGCGAAGCCGGTGATGATGTTGCCGGCGAACAGCGGCTGGGTCTCCAGGAACTCGCCGTCGTCGACGATGTGCTCGATCACCTTGCGCATGTCGTACGGCTGGTTCGCCGAGTCCGGCACGATCGTGTCGAGTTCGAGGTCCTCGTCGGTGATGTCGAGGTCCGCCTGCTCGGGGTAGGACGGCGGGTCCGAGAGGTTGTTGGAGGGCAGGTACGAGAGCAGGCTCTTGACGTACTCGATCGCCTCCTTCTCGTCCGTGGCCAGGTAGTGCGCGTTGCCCGACTTGCTGTTGTGGGTGCGCGCGCCGCCCAGCTCCTCCATGCCGACGTCCTCGCCGGTGACGGTCTTGATGACGTCCGGGCCGGTGATGAACATGTGCGAGGTCCGGTCGGCCATCACGACGAAGTCGGTGATCGCGGGGGAGTACACCGCGCCGCCGGCGCAGGGGCCCATGATCAGCGAGATCTGCGGGATCACGCCGGAGGCGTGCACGTTGCGGCGGAAGATCTCGCCGTACAGGCCGAGCGAGACCACGCCCTCCTGGATCCGGGCGCCGCCGGAGTCGTTGATGCCGATGACCGGGCAGCCGGTCTTCAGCGCGAAGTCCATGACCTTGACGATCTTCTCGCCGAAGACCTCGCCGAGGGAGCCGCCGAAGACGGTGAAGTCCTGGGCGAACACGGCGACCTGGCGGCCGTCGACGGTGCCGTAGCCGGTGACCACGCCGTCGCCGTACGGGCGGTTCTTCTCCTGCCCGAAGTTGGTCGAGCGGTGCCGGGCGAACTCGTCGAACTCGACGAAGGAGTCCTCGTCCAGCAGCTCCGCGACCCGCTCCCGGGCCGTCAGCTTGCCCTTGGCGTGCTGCTTCTCCACCGCCTTGGCGGAGCCGGAGTGCACCGCCTCGTCGATCCTGCGCCGCAGGTCGGCGAGCTTGCCCGCGGTGGTGTGGGGGTCGTACGGGGCCTCGGTCATTCCGGTGGCTCTCCCTGATCCTGGGCCGCGACCTGTTCGAGTGCGCGCGGACCGGAACGGGGGCCCGCACAGGAGGGCAGGGCGGCGCTGCGAACTACCGTTGGGTAGCGTAGCCAGCACGGAGGGCCAGACGTAACGCCCGGCCGTTATGGTCAGCGACACAGTTTTGTTGACGGCCGTTCTGCGGCACGATGGGACGGCGTGGGCCGTCGGGCCCGTCTAGGGTCGTTCCCATGAGCGCACCCGAGACCCCCCGCCGCAGTGGACTCCGCGGCTTCGGCCACGCCGGGCCGTCACCGTGGACCGACCTGGACCGCCCGCCGCTGGACGAGGACGCGCTGCGCCGGGACCTGGTGCTCCCGGGAGGGCTGTGGACCTCGCTCGACGTCGTCACCGAGACCGGCTCCACCAACACCGACCTCGCCGCCCGCGCCCTGGCCGGTGCGCCGCAGGGCGCCGTCCTGGTCGCCGAGGCGCAGAGCGCCGCACGCGGGCGGCTGGACCGGCAGTGGACGGCGCCGCCTCGCTCGGGGCTGTTCCTCTCCGTCCTGCTGCGCCCCGAGGAGGTGCCGGTCGAGCGGTACGGCTGGCTGCCGATCCTGGTCGGCGTCGCCGTGGCCAGCACCCTGGACCGGGTCGCCGGCGTCGAGGTCGGGCTGAAGTGGCCCAACGACCTCCAGGTCGAGGTCGACGGCGCCGAGCGCAAGCTCGGCGGCATCCTGACCGAACTGAGCGGCGGCGCCGTCGTCGCCGGGGTCGGCCTCAACGTCACGCTGCGCGAGGAGGAGCTGCCCGTCCCCACCGCCGCCTCGCTCGCCCTGGCCGGCGCCGCCGTCACCGACCGCTCCACCCTGCTGCGCGCCCTGCTGCGCGAGTTCGCCGAGCTCTACGGCGACTGGACGGCCGCCGCCGGCGACCCGCACGCGAGCGACCTGCTCCGCGCCTACGTCGACCGCTGCACCACGCTCGGCCGCCAGGTCAAGGTGCACCTGCCGGGCGACACCGAGCTCACCGGGGAGGCCGTGGCGATCGACGGCGACGGGCGGCTGGTGGTTCGTACGCCGGAGGGCGCGCGCCGTGCGGTGGGCGCGGGGGACGTCGTCCACGTGCGCCCCGAACCCCGCTGAACGGCATCTTCACCTCTCCTTGACCCGGGCGGATGCCCCGGATCACGCGATTCCGTGCGAACATTCCACCTGGCAGCGGTGTGAGGCGCGCCACTGTCCGCCCGGGTGGCGGGCGGGCGCCCGGACAGGTAGGACACGAGGCAAGTGCGGCGACCGCACGGGGACGGACCGGTGGCAGAGGACGGCAGCAACGGCGGGACGGCGGACAGCCACGACCAGACGGTCGCGCTCGAACTCGAACGCCTGATCCTGGACGCACCGCGCCGCTACACCCCCTACCAGGCCGCGAGGGCCGCCGACGTCCCGATGGAGCTGGCCACCCGCTTCTGGCGGGCGATGGGCTTCCCCGACATCGGACAGTCCCGGGCCCTCACCGACGGTGACGTGATCGCGCTGCGCCGGCTGGCCGGACTGGTCGAGTCCGGCCTGCTCAGCGAGTCGATGGCGATCCAGGTGGCCCGCTCCACCGGGCAGACCACGGCACGGCTGGCCGGCTGGCAGATGGACACCTTCCTGGAGAACCTCACCCAGTCCGTCGAGCCCGGGCTCACCCGCGCCGAGGTCGCCTACCCCCTGGTCGAATTGCTACTGCCCGAGCTGGAGCAGTTCCTCGTCTACGTCTGGCGGCGCCAGCTGGCCGCCGTCACCGGGCGGGTCGTGCAGGCCGCCGAGGACCACGAGATCACCAGCGGCCGGCTCGCCGTCGGCTTCGCCGACCTGGTCGGCTTCACCCGCCTCTCCCGGCGGCTGGAGGAGGAGGAACTCGGCGAGCTCGTCGAGACCTTCGAGAACACCTGCTCCGACCTGATCGCCGGGCAGGGCGGCCGGGTCATCAAGACCCTCGGCGACGAGATCCTCTACGTCTCCGAGGACCCGGTGACCGCCGCCGAGATCGCGCTCGGCCTGATCGACGCGCTCGCCGAGGACGAGACCATCCCCGCGCTGCGGGTCGGCATGGCCTTCGGCACCGTGACCTCCCGGATGGGCGACGTCTTCGGCACCACCGTCAACCTGGCCAGCCGGCTCACCTCCATCGCGCCCAAGGACGCCGTGCTGATCGACGGCGAGTTCGCCGCCGCGCTGGAGCAGAACGGCAGTGTCGCCCCGCCCGACGCGGACGGGCCCGGCCTCGCCGAGGCGCTCTCGGCCGCCGCCGGGATGCCCGCCTCCGGGCTTCCGCTGCCCTCGCCGGACTCCGGGCACCGCTTCCACCTGCAGCCGATGTGGCGGCGGCCGGTCCGGGGGCTCGGGCTGGTCGAGCCGTGGCTGCTGTCGCGGCGGCTCAAGCCGGAGTAGCCGACGGGAGTCGGGGCGTCCGGCCGGGGTGGCCGGGGGCCGGGCTGGGGTTTCGGGCTTGGGGCCGGGCTGGGGGCTTGGGCTGCGGCCGGGGCCGGGGGCTTGCCGTCGAACGGGCGACCGGTGTGTGGGTCGAAACGGGGCATAACCGGGTGAAGTCGCCATAGTCTTGGTGCAGCGGCCGGTACGCGTGCGGCTGCCCTCGGTAGGACCGGGCACAGGGAGCGGGGCGAGCCGGTGAGCAGTGAGGCGACCATGACGGACCGCGGCTGCGACTGCGACGCCTCCGGGCGGCCCGCCGCCCTGCCCGACCTGCGACTGCAGTCCGTGGTCGAGCTCGCCCAGGACATGGCCGGGGCGCTCACCCCCCTGGAGGCCGTCCGCGCCGCCGCCGCCCGCGCCACCGAGGCGCTCGGCGCCACCATGGCCGCCGTCTCCGTCTGGGACCGCGAGTCCGGGCGGCTGCGGGTCCTCGTCAACCACGGCGACCTCGCCCCCGGCGAGGAGGAACAGCCCGAGGACGAGTCCTACCCCGTCGCCGACTTCCCGGAGATCGTCACCTATCTGGAGGAACGCTGGACCACCGGACGGCTGCCGCGCGCCTGGCTGCAGACCGCCGAGAACAGCGAACCCCACGCCGGTCACGTGCATCCCACCGCCGGCGCGTACTGCCAGGAACGCGCCGCGGCACTGCGCCGGCGCGGGCGGGGCTGCTGCGTCGTCGCGCCGATCGTCCTGCACGGGCAGGCCTGGGGCGAGCTCTACCTGGCCCGGGCCACCGGGATGCCCGAGTTCACCGAGGCCGACGCCGACTACGCCACCCTGCTGGCCGCCCAGGTCTCGGCCGGGCTCGCCCAGACCGAGCGCCTCGCCGACCTGCGCAAACTCGCCTTCTCCGACCCGCTCACCGGTCTCGCCAACCGGCGCGCGGTGGACGCCCGGCTGGAGAGCGCCCTGGAGGCGCACAACCGGGACAACACCGTCGTGTCGCTGGTCGTGTGCGACGTCAACGGCCTCAAGCGGGTCAACGACCAGCTCGGCCACGAAATGGGCGACCGCCTGCTGGAACGATTCGCCCACCAGCTGTCGCTCGCCGCCGCCAAACTGCCCGGCAGCCTCGCGGCCCGGCTCGGCGGCGACGAGTTCTGCCTGCTCGCGGAGGGCCAGAAGGCCGACGAGGTCGTGGCCGTCGCCGAGGAGCTGTGCGCGCGGGCGCTGGCGCTGTCCGAGGGCGAGGGGGTGGCGTGCGGGGTCGCCTCGACGGGGGATTCCATCGGGCCCGTCACCACCCCCGACCGACTCTTCCGGCTCGCCGACGCCGCCCAGTACCGGGCCAAGGCCGCCCGCGCCGCCCACCCCGTCGTCGCCGGGCGCAGCCACGGGCCCGGCTTCTCGCCCGACCCCACGGTGCTGCTGGCCGACGCCGCCGACCCCCACCACCGGGCGGACGGGCGCGGGCGGCCCGGCGGGCGGATCGGCAACGGCGACCGGCGGCGGTTCCGGGGTGCCGCGCACAGCGCCGACCCCGGGCAACTGCTCACCGCCGTCCTGTCCGCCCTCGACCAGCACGGCGCCGCCCGCGCCGTCCACAGCGCCGACACCCTCGGCAAACTCGCGGTCGTCGCCGAGGCCGCCGCCCGGCTGCTGGACGCGGTGGGGTGGTGGGTGTCGTACGTGCCGCCGGGGTCCCAGCTCATGCGGACCGCCCAGCACGCCGTCTACCGGATGACCAGCGGGCCCAGCAGCACCCGCGCCGAGACCCAGCGCGCCCAGATCGAGGCCCCGGACGCGGTCTTCGATCTCCGGCACTACCCGATGACTCGACGGGCCGTCCGGGGCGGTGCGTTTGCCCTCCGGGCGGGGGCGGCCGGCAACGACCCGGCGGAGGAGGCGATGCTCGTCGTCTCCGGCTACCGCGGGATGGTCGCGGCGGGTGGGCAGAATCCGGCGGGTGGCTGGCTCGTGGAGCTGTTCGCGGATGATGCGACGCTTCCTCTGGGGCAGGCGGCTTGTGTGATGCGGGCGTTGGTGGCGGTGGCGCTTTCGGGGCCGGCTTCGCCGCCGGGGGTTTGAGGGTTCCGCTGCGCGGGGCTTGGGTGCGGGGTGGGCTTTCGGGTGGGTGGGGGGTGCCGGGGGTGGCTGCGGGGGTGGCCGCTCCGGGGGCTGGATGATTTTCCGACTGCCGACTCTGTGGGTGGGGGGCTTGGATCGTTGGCAGTCTGAAAATCACCCGTCACGCCCCTCTCCGCGGCCACCCCCTCCGCCACCCCCTCCCGCAGCGCTCCCTCTCGCCTGTGGGGGAGGGGGAAGGTGGGTGGTTGGGGTGGGTGCGCTGGTGCGGGGGCCTCGCATGTGTCGGTTTCGTGACTGGCCCGTCCTGGGTCCGTTCCGGTTGGTGGACGAGGGGTGTCCCGGGGGTGTGGCGCGGTGCCATCGTGGGCCGGAGGCCGGTGGGCGGCGAGGACGGGGGAAGCGGGGCCGTGGGCAGACGCTTGGTGGGTGCGGCGGTGGCCGGGGTGGTCGCGTTCGGGGGTGCCGTGGCGGTGGCCGGGCCCGCGGAGGCGGTGCCGGTGGTGCGGACGGCGGCTGTGGTGTCCGGGGACCGGGCGCCCGTCCCGGCGCGTGCCTCCGTCGGGGGGCACCACGTCACCGACGTGGCGGTCACCCGTCACAAGTCCAAGCGCAGGAACCGGGGTTTCGTCTCCCGGACGGTCGGCCGGAGCTTCGGCTTCGTCTGGGTGCTGCTGTTCGTCGTCCTGCTGGTCGTGATCCTGGTCCTGGTCAGTCGCCGCGGCCGGCGCTGAGCGCCCGCAGCACGGCTTCGACCAGCTGGTCGGCGTGGTCGTGGGTGAGCGGGCCGAGGCGGAACATCCAGCGGTAGTGGAGCGGGCCGTAGAACAGCTCCACGGCGAGGTCGAGGTCCGTGTCGGGGGCGATCTGGCCGGCCTCGCGGGCGCTGCGGAAGCGTCGGCGGGTGACCTCCAGGAGGGGGTCCAGCAGGCGGGTGCGGTACTCGCCGTGCAGCGCCGGGTCGGTGACGATCTCGGCGATCAGGACGCGGGCGGTCGGGTCGAAGGCCGGGTCCGTGAGCTGGTCCGAGGACGGGCGCAGGACGGCCCGCAGGTCGGCCCGCAGGTCGCCGGTGTCGGGGAGTTCGATGCCGCCCTCGTGCTCGCTGTCGGCGAGGAACGCGTCGAAGACGACCGCGCCCTTCGACGGCCACCAGCGGTAGATGGTCTGCTTCCCGACGCCGGCCCGGGCGGCGATCGCCTCGATGGTCAGCTTGCCGTAGCCGACCTCGGCGACGAGTTCGGAGGCGGCGGCGAGCACGGCGGCGCGGGAGCGCTCGCTGCGTCGCGCGGGGTCGGGGGCGGGTCTGGCGGTCATGCCGGAAATTCTATGCGGAACGGCAAGACGAGACGTATCGTCTTGTCGTGGCGAGACGATACGTCTCGTCTCTGTCGTTGACTTCGGAGGTGTCTTCCCATGACCGCGCACATCCTCATGGCGTCCGTGCCGGCCCACGGGCACGTCAATCCCAGCCTGGCGGTGATCTCCGGGCTGGTCGCCCGGGGGCACCGGGTCAGCTACGTCAACGATCCGTCGTTCCGCGAGGTCGTCGAGTCGACGGGTGCGCGGTTCGTCCCGTATCCGACGAAGCTGCCGCTCGCCGATGATCCGGAGGGGTGGGTGGAGGACCCGGTGGCGATCCAGGAGCTGTTCCTCGACGACGCCCTCGCGATGCACGCGGTTCTGCTGGACGTCTTCGCGGACGACGTGCCCGACCTGGTGCTCTGCGACATCGCGGGCTTCGCCGGGCGCGCGTTCGGCGAGCGGCTGGGCGTGCCGGTGGTGCAGCTGTCGCCCTCGACGGTCGGCTGGGAGGGCTTCGAGGAGGATCTGGCCGAGGCGTTGGCGGCCGTCCGTGAGGGTGCCGGCGGCGCCGAGCACTACCGGCGGTTCGCCGGCTGGCTCGCCGAGGCCGGTGCGGTGGAGCGCGACGTGGACGCCTTCAAGAACCGCCCGTCGCGGGCCGTCGCGCTCATCCCCCGTGCGATGCAGCCCAACGCGGACCGGGTCGACGAGCAGCGGGTCTCGTTCGTCGGGCCCTGTTTCGGCGACCGCGCCCACCAGGGCGAGTGGCACCGGCCGGAGGGGGCGGAGAAGGTGCTGCTGGTCTCGCTCGGTTCGGCGTTCACGCACCGGCCGGCGTTCTACCGGGCCTGCGTCGAGGCCTTCGGCGACCTGCCGGGCTGGCACACCGTGCTCCAGGTCGGCGCCCACACCGACCTGGCCGAGCTGGGCGAGGTGCCCGCCACCGTCGAGGTGCACCGCTGGGCGCCGCAGCTGTCGGTGCTCTCGCAGGCGGACGCCTTCGTGACCCACGCGGGCATGGGCGGCTCCAGCGAGGGGCTGTTCCACGGGGTGCCGATGATCGCGGTGCCGCAGGCGGCCGACCAGTTCGGCAACGCGGACGCGCTGGTGGGGCTCGGTGTCGCCCGCCGGATCGACACCGCGGCGGCCACCGCGGAGGCGCTGCGCGGTGCGTTGCTGGAGCTCGTCGGGGATCCGGCGGTGGCCGAGCGGCTGGCGGTGCTCGCGGCTGCCGGACGGGCCGAGGGTGGCACCGCGCGGGCTGTCGATCTGATCGAGGCGGAGATCAGGGTGTGACGGCGGGGGAGGGCGCGGCGATCCGGTCGGGCCGGGTGTAGACGTTCGCGCCCTCTCCGCGCAGGAAGCCCACCAGGGTCAGGCCGAGTTCCTCGGCGAGGTCCACCGCGAGCGAGGACGGCGCCGAGACGGCCGCGAGCAGCGGGACGCCCGCCAGCGCGGCCTTCTGGGTCAGCTCGAACGAGGCCCGCCCGCTGACCAGCAGGACGTGCCCGGTCAGCGGCAGCCGGCCCTCGCGCAGGGCCCAGCCGACCACCTTGTCCACGGCGTTGTGCCGCCCGACGTCCTCGCGGGCGCACAGCAGCTCGCCGGTCGCGGCGTCGAACAGGCCGGCGGCGTGCAGGCCGCCGGTGGAGTCGAAGGTGCGCTGGGCGGCGCGGAGCTTGTCGGGGAGGGCGTAGAGGGCGGACGGCTCGATGCTGAGCCGGTCCTCGGCGACCGGGTGCCGCACGTGGGTGCGGACGGCGTCGACGGTGTCCCGGCCGCACAGGCCGCAGGCGCTGGTGGTGAGCAGGTTGCGGTGCGCGGACAGCGGCAGGGTGCGGGCGCCGCGCAGGGTGGCGTCGACGACGTTGTACGTGTTGGCGCCCTCGTCGTCGGTGCCCGCGCAGTACCGCAGGGCGGCGAGGTCCTCGGTGGCGTGCACCAGGCCCTCGCCGACCAGGAAGCCCGCCACCAGGTCGAAGTCCTGCCCGGGCGTGCGCATGGTGACGGTCAGCGGCTCGCCGCCGACCCGGATCTCCAGCGGCTCCTCCGCCGCCAGCGCGTCCGGCCGCACCCCGCGCTCGTCCCCCCGCAGCCGCACCACTCGCCGCCGCGCCGTCGCCCGCGTCATCGCCACCTCCGTACGTGTTCCTGCCCCACCAGCGTGCGGCATGGGGGAGGCGGATATCCACGGGGGGAGGGGGTCGGCGTGCGGTCGCGGGCGGGACGGCGGAAAATCCGAATGGCGAGCACCTGTTGTCATATCTTCATTCGCCTGATGTGATGGTGAATATGGATATGCACAGTGCTGCGGCCTCCGACTCGCCGCTCGTCCAGGTCGGCAAGGCCGACGTCAGCGCCGACGACGTGCTGGCCGTCGCCCGGGGCAACGCCCGGGTCGAGATCGGTCCGGACGCGCTCGCCGAGATGGCGGCCGCCCGGGCCCGCATCGATGCTCTCGCGGCCGAGCCGCGTCCCGTCTACGGCGTGTCCACCGGCTTCGGTGCGCTCGCCGTCCGGCACATCAGCCCCGAGCTGCGTGCCCAGCTGCAGCGCTCGCTGGTGCGCTCGCACGCGGCCGGGATGGGCCCGGCCGTCGAGCGCGAGGTGGTCCGGGCGCTGATGTTCCTGCGGATGAAGACGCTGGCCTCCGGCCGCACCGGCGTCCGTCCGCTGGTCGCCCAGACCATGGCCGCGCTGCTGAACGCGGGCATCACCCCCGTGGTGCGGGAGTTCGGCTCGCTCGGCTGCTCCGGCGACCTCGCCCCGCTCTCGCACTGCGCGCTGGTGCTCATGGGCGAGGGCGTGGCCACCGGCCCGGACGGCGTGGAGAAGCCCGCCGCCGAGCTGCTGGCCGCGGCCGGCATCGAGCCGGTGGAGCTGCTGGAGAAGGAGGGCCTCGCCCTCATCAACGGCACCGACGGCATGCTCGGCATGCTCGTCATGGCCATCTCCGACCTGAGCCGCCTGTTCACCACCGCCGACATCACCGCCGCGATGAGCCTGGAGGCGCTGCTCGGCACCGACAAGGTGCTCGCCCCCGAGCTGCACGCCCCGATCCGCCCGCACCCGGGCCAGGCGCTGAGCGCGGCCAACATGCTCGCCGTCCTCAAGGGCTCGGGCCTCACCGGCCACCACCAGGACGACGCGCCGCGCGTCCAGGACGCCTACTCGATCCGCTGCGCCCCGCAGGTGGCCGGCGCGGGCCGCGACACCGTCGCGCACGCCCAGCTGGTCGCCTCGCGCGAGCTCGCCGCCTCGGTGGACAACCCGGTCGTGCTGCCCGACGGCCGGGTGGAGTCGAACGGCAACTTCCACGGCGCGCCGGTCGCGTACGTGCTGGACTTCCTCGCCATCGCGACCGCCGACCTCGGCTCGATCTCCGAGCGGCGCACCGACCGGCTGCTGGACAAGGCGCGTTCGCACGGCCTGCCGGCCTTCCTGGCCGACGACCCGGGCGTGGACTCCGGTCTGATGATCGCCCAGTACACCCAGGCGGCGCTGGTCAGCGAGAACAAGCGGCTCGCCGTCCCGGCCTCGGTCGACTCGATCCCGTCCTCCGCGATGCAGGAGGACCACGTGTCGATGGGCTGGTCCGCGGCCCGCAAGCTGCGCCAGGCGGTCGAGAACCTGGGCCGCATCCTCGCCGTCGAGCTCACCGCCGCCGCCCGCGCGCTGGAGATCCGCCAGCAGGCCGACTCGGCCGGCCGGATCGCCCCGGCCACCGCGGCCGCGGTGGCCGCCGCCCGCGAGGCGGGGGTCGGCGGCGCCGGCCGCGACCGCTTCCTCTCGCCGGACCTGGAGGCCGCCGCCGAACTGGTCGCCTCCGGCGCGCTGGTGCGGGCGGTCGAGCAGGTCACCGGCCCGCTGGCCTGATCCGTCGCCCGCGCGGAGCGGCCGGGGCGTCAGTCCCAGTCGCTCCGCGGGCGGCGGTCCTCGCGGTCCCGGCGGTCGGCGCGCGCGGCGGCGAAGTTGACGCCGACGATGCCGGCCCAGCAGGTGATCAGGCCGAGCAGCTCGCCGTTCTGGGCGTCGCCGGCGATCGCGGTGAGCGGGATGCCGAGCACCAGCGAGATCACGGCGAGCCGGGAGCCGGGGCGGCTGGCCGACCAGCCGGAGCGGCGCGGACGGTGGCGGTAGCCGGGCTCGTAGCCCTCGGACTGCTGGGGCGCGGGGCGTTCGGCCCGGGCGTCCATGCGGGCGTCCAGCCGCTTCAGGAACGAGTCGACCAGCTCCGACTCGTACTCCTTGCCGAGTTCCTTGCGGGCCTGCAGGGTGGCGTCGAGGTCGCGCCGCAGTTCGTCCTGGCGAGTGTCCATGGCCACCAGCGTGGGGGCTCGCCGGGGCCCGGTCCATCCGTTCGCGGGGGAATCCGGGCGGGCTCAGGGTCAAATCAGGGTTACCCCGAGCCCCGTGCCCGGCTCCCGGGGAGTAGGGTCCGCCGGTCGTCCGCCAGACTGTCCGCCCACCGGGACGTCTCAGCGGCCGTCCCGTCGTACGAGACGTCTTTGCCAGGCGCCGCGCGCTGCTGCACAGTCGTCGTCCGAACCGCTCGCACCCGGAGGTACCGCCGATGACCGCCACCGACGAGACCGGCACGGTCGGTCCCTCCGCGCGGCTGCTCCAGCTCTTCGAGGGGCACCGGCTGACGCCGACCCAGCGGCGGATCGCGCACTCGCTGGTCCGGCACGCCACCGAGGCGCCCTTCCTGTCCAGCGTCGAGGTCGCCGAGCTCGCCGGGGTGAGCCAGCCGTCCGTCACCCGCTTCGCGGTGGCCCTCGGCTACGACGGCTACCCGGCGCTGCGCCGGCAGCTGCGCGAGCTCGGCGCGGGCGAGGCGGCCGCGCCCGAGGGCCCGCACGAGGCGGTGCGCAACGAGCACCAGCAGGCCGTGCTCGCCGAGATCGAGCACCTGCGCCACCTCGCCGACCTGCTCGCCGACCCCGAGCCGATCATCCGCGCCGCCCGGCTGCTCGCCGCCTCCCGCCCGCTGCCGGTGCTGGGCCTGCGGGCCGCGTCCGCGCAGGCGCGCGGCTTCGCGTACTTCGCGGCCAAGGTGCACCCGGACATCCGGCTGCTCGACGAGGGCGGCAGCATGCTCGCCGACCGGCTGGAGCAGGCCACCGCGGCCGGCGCGACGGCGCTGCTCTGCTTCGCGCTGCCGCGCTACCCGCGGGAGCTGATGGACGCCCTGGCGGTGGCCAGGGAGTGCGGTCTGACGGTGCTGACGGTGGCCGACAGCGCGTTCGCGCCGGTCGCCAAGCTGTCCGACCTGATGCTGCCGGCGGCCGTCGGCACCGGTCTGGTCTTCGACACCGCGTGTGCGCCGATGATGCTGGGCCGGGTGCTCCTGCAGAGCATGTGCGACGAGATCCCGGGCGCGGAGGCCAGGTTGGAGGCCATCGAGCAGTCGGCCGCGGCGCGTGGCCTGTTCTTGGAGTAGACGCGGCCTGGAATAGACGCGACTTGGACTGGACAAAGCCGCGGCGTCGTGGGCGTGGCCGGCCGTGAACCGGGGCATCCCCTAGTGCAGGGGGTGCCGCCCATGCGCGTGATCCACGAGATGAAGTTCGTCGCCCGGCTGGCATCGGGTGCCGACGAATGGTCCTGCCCCACCTGCGGACGCCGGGTCACCCTGCGGCGCCTGCCCGAACCCGAACTGACCGTCCTCGACCCGGGCGACGAGTCCGCCGTGCACGTCGGCGTCATCGAACCGCACGCGCGGGCCGCCGCCGAGGCCGCCGAGAAGTACGGCCTCGGCCCCGTCCAGAGCATCCCCCGTCCGCCCGCCCCTGCCGCACCCGACGCCGCCGACCGCCGCTGGCTGGCCGAGATCGGCATCGACTGGGACGGCGACGCGGCGGCCTGAGGACCTCAGCGCCGTGGGGCGTAGAGCAGTAGGCCGGTGGTCTGCAGTTCGGCGGGCAGTGGGGCGGTGAGCGGAATGGGCTCACCGTACTTGCCGTGCAGCACGCCTTGGTACTCGCCGTCGCGGGGATGGGTGTACAGGGTCCAACTGCCGTTGCGGGGATCGAGGGCGAGCAGGAGCGCCACGCCGGCGGTCGCGTACCAGTCGGTCTTGGTGGCGACGCTCTTGACTCCCTCCGAGTTGGAGATCACTTCGACGGCGAGGACGACCTCGTGGGGCTCGGCCAGCCACTCGTCGTCCTCGTCCCACTCGACGGGGAGGACGATCAGGTCGGGGGTGACGTAATCCTCCTCATTGCCAGGCATGCAGATGGACGACACCTCATAGGAGCCGAGGTCGGCCGGCAGCTGGGGGTCCAGCTGGATGCGCAGCCGCCGGATCGTTCCCGCGTGCTTGCCGCGAGGAGTCGGGGACATCACCAGGGTTCCTCCGATGATCTGGACGCGAAGTCCCGTGCTCTGCTCGATCTCCTCCGCCACATCCCGGAGCCTTCCTGGCCGCACGGTGATCGCTGTCATCGTGTCCTCCGCTCTCGTCGCTGGGCCGAGTGGCTGGTGTTCGCCGGGTTCAGGCTAGCGCGCCAAGTCGGGCGGTGCTGTTGCTGATCGGATTGTTCAGGGGTCTGGTCGAACGTCGACTGTTTAGTTATATTCAACTGAACCAAGCCTGAATGAATCCATCCGCAGGAGGCCGGGACATGGTGCAGCAGCAGACGAGCGGGCCGCGCGAGGTACGCGCGGCGCGTGGCACGGGGCTCACGACGCAGGGCTGGCAGCAGGAGGCCGCCCTGCGGATGCTCATGAACAACCTCGACCCGGAGGTCGCCGAGCACCCGTCGAAGCTGGTGGTCTACGGCGGCACCGGCAAGGCCGCGCGCGACTGGCGCTCCTTCGACGCCATGGTGAAGACCCTCCAGGGCCTGAAGCAGGACGAGACCATGCTGGTCCAGTCCGGCCGCCCGGTCGGCGTCATGCAGACCCACGAGTGGGCGCCGCGCGTGCTGATCGCCAACTCCAACCTGGTCGGCGACTGGGCCAACTGGGAGGAGTTCCGCCGCCTGGAGAGCCTCGGGCTCACCATGTACGGCCAGATGACCGCCGGCTCGTGGATCTACATCGGCACCCAGGGCATCCTCCAGGGCACCTACGAGACCTTCGCGGCCGTCGCCAACAAGCGGTACGACGGCACGCTGGAGGGCACCATCACCCTCACCGCCGGCCTCGGCGGGATGGGCGGCGCCCAGCCGCTGGCCGTCACCATGAACGGCGGCGTCGCGATCTGCATCGACTGCGACCCGTCCCGCATCTCCCGCCGCATCGAGCACCGCTACCTGGACGTCGAGGCCAAGGACCTCGCCCACGCGCTGGAGCTCGCCACCGCCGCCCGCGACAAGAGGCAGCCGCTGTCCATCGGCGTGCTGGGCAACGCCGCCGAGCTCGTCCCGCAGCTGCTCGCGATGGACGCGCCGATCGACATCGTCACCGACCAGACCAGCGCCCACGACCCGCTGAGCTACCTGCCGGTCGGCGTCGCCTTCGACGACATGGCCACCTACGCGGCCGAGAAGCCCGCCGAGTTCACCCAGCGGGCCCGCGAGTCGATGGCCCGGCACGTCGAGGCCATGGTCGGCTTCCAGGACCGCGGCGCCGAGGTCTTCGACTACGGCAACTCGATCCGCGGCGAGGCCCAGCTGGCCGGCTACGACCGGGCGTTCGCCTTCCCCGGCTTCGTCCCCGCGTACATCCGCCCGCTGTTCTGCGAGGGCAAGGGCCCGTTCCGCTGGGCGGCGCTGTCCGGCGACCCGCAGGACATCCACAAGACCGACAAGGCCGTCCTCGACCTCTTCCCGGAGAACGAGTCGCTGGCCCGCTGGATCAAGATGGCCCAGGAGAAGGTGCACTTCCAGGGCCTCCCGGCGCGCATCTGCTGGCTCGGCTACGGCGAGCGCGACAAGGCCGGCGAGCGTTTCAACGACATGGTCGCCTCCGGCGAGCTGTCCGCGCCGATCGTCATCGGCCGTGACCACCTGGACTGCGGTTCGGTCGCCTCGCCGTACCGCGAGACCGAGGCGATGCTCGACGGCTCGGACGCGATCGCCGACTGGCCGCTGCTCAACGCCATGGTCAACGTCGCCTCAGGCGCGTCCTGGGTGTCCATCCACCACGGCGGCGGCGTCGGCATCGGCCGCTCGATCCACGCCGGCCAGGTCACCGTCGCCGACGGCACCCCGCTGGCCGGGGAGAAGATCCGCCGGGTGCTCACCAACGACCCGGGCATGGGCGTCATCCGGCACGTGGACGCCGGGTACGACCGCGCCGACGAGGTCGCCGCCGAGCGTGGCGTCCGCGTTCCCATGGGTGAGCTGTGACGAGTTCGTTCGAAGCGATGTGGGCGGAGCTGCTCCCCGTGGGCCGCTCCGCCGCCTCCGGCGGCTACCGCCGCTTCGCGTGGAACTCCGCCGACGCCGAGTGCCGGGCCTGGTTCGAGCAGCAGGCCCGCGACCGCGGCCTGACGTACGAGCTGGACCGCAACGGCAACCAGTGGGCCTGGCTGGGCGACCCGGCCGGGGACGGCGCCGTCGTCACCGGCTCGCACCTGGACTCCGTCCCCGACGGCGGGGCCTTCGACGGCCCGCTCGGCGTCGTCTCCTCCTTCGCCGCCCTGGACGAACTCCGGGCCCGGGGAGCCGAGTTCACGCGTCCGCTGGCGATCGTCAACTTCGGTGACGAGGAGGGCGCCCGGTTCGGCGTCGCCTGCATCGGCTCCCGGCTGACGGCCGGCCTGCTGGACCGCGACGCCGCGTACGCGCTGCGCGACGCCGACGGCGTCCGGCTGCCCGACGCGATGGAGCGGGCCGGCTACGACCCCACCGCGATCGGCGCGGACGACGGCCGGCTCGCCCGGATCGGCGCCTTCGTCGAGCTCCACGTCGAGCAGGGCCGCTACCTCGCCGAGGACCAGCCGGTCGGCGTGGCCGGGGCGATCTGGCCGCACGGCCGCTGGCGCTTCGACTTCCACGGCGAGGCCAACCACGCCGGCACCACCCGCATCGAGGACCGCCGCGACCCGATGCTCACCTACGCCAACACCGTGCTCTCCGCCCGGAAGAAGGCGCGGGAGGCGGGCGCCCTCGCCACCTTCGGCAAGGTCGCGGTCGAGCCCAACGGCACCAACGCGATCGCCTCCCTGGTCCGCGGCTGGCTCGACTCCAGGGCGGCCGACGAGCGCACCCTCACCGCGCTGGTCGCCGAGATCGAGCGGGCCGCCGCCGAGCGCGGCGGGCGCGACGGCGTCCGGGTCGAGCTCACCAGGGAGTCCTACACGCCGGTGGTGGAGTTCGACGGTCCGCTGCGCGACCGCCTCGGCAAGCTGCTGAACGCCCCGGTGCTGCCCACCGGCGCGGGACACGACGCCGGGATCCTGGCGTCCGCGATCCCGACCGCCATGCTGTTCGTGCGCAATCCGACCGGTGTCTCGCACTCCCCGGCCGAGCACGCCGAGACACCCGACTGCCTCGCCGGGGTCACCGGCCTGGCCGACGTACTGGAGGACCTGGCGTGTCAGTGACCGAACCGGTGGCCTACTGGGCGCAGTACGCCTGGCTGCCGCACGCCAACGGCCCGGTGGTCGAGCGGGACGTCCTGATCGCCACCGGCCCCGGCGGCCGGATCACCGCCGTGACGCCGGATAGCGGCCCGTGCCCGGCCGGCGCCGTCCGCCTCGTTGGGCTCCTCGTGCCCGGCCAGGCCAACGCCCACTCGCACGCCTTCCACCGGGCGCTGCGCGGCCACGTCCAGGTCGGCTCCGGGACGTTCTGGACCTGGCGCGACACCATGTACAGGTTCGCCGGGGCGCTCGACCCGGACCGCTACCTGGAGCTCGCCACCGCGGTCTACGCCGAGATGGCGCTCGCCGGGATCACCGCCGTCGGCGAGTTCCACTACCTGCACCACGCCCCCGGCGGCGCCCGCTACGACGACCCCAACGCGATGGGCGAGGCGCTGATCGAGGCCGCCGCCCGGGCCGGCATCCGGATCACCCTGCTCGACACCTGCTACCTGTCCTCGGGCTTCGGCGCCGAGCCGACCGGGCCGCAGCAGCGGTTCAGCGACGGCGACGCCGAGGCGTGGGCGGTCCGGGCGGACGCGCTCAAGCCGCGCGAGCACGCCCGGATCGGCGCCGCCATCCACTCGGTGCGGGCCGTGCCCGCCGGGCAGCTGGGCACCGTCGCGCGGTGGTCCGAGCTGCGCGGAGCCCCGCTGCACGTCCACCTGTCCGAGCAGACCGCCGAGAACGACGCCTGCCTCGCCGCGCACGGCGTCACCCCGACCCGGCTGCTCGCCGACCACGGCGCGCTCGGGCCGCGCACCTCGGCCGTCCACGCGACCCACCTCACCGACGAGGACGTCCGCCTCCTCGCCGACAGCTCCACCACGATCTGCATGTGCCCCACCACCGAGCGGGACCTCGCGGACGGCATCGGCCCGGCCCGCCGGCTCGCCTCGGCCGGGTGCCCGGTCACCCTCGGCAGCGACAGCCACGCCGTCATCGACCCGTTCGAGGAGGCGCGCGCCCTGGAGCTCGACGAACGGCTGCGGACGCGGACCCGCGGGCACTGGACGGCCAACGCGCTCCTGCGGGCCGGGACGGAGGACGGGCACGCCTCGCTCGGCTGGCCGGAGGCCGGCCGGATCGAGGCCGGGGCGCTCGCCGACTTCACCGTGCTCGCCCTCGACTCGGTGCGCACCGCCGGGCCGCCGCCCGCACTGGGCGCCGAGACCGCAGTCTTCGCGGCCTCGGCGGCGGACGTCCGGCACGTGGTGGTCGGCGGCCGGCACGTCGTCGCGGACGGCGTGCACCGGCTCGTCCCGGACGTCCCGGGCGCGCTGCGGGCCTCGATCGGCGCGCTGAGCTGCTGATCCGTTCCTACAACTCCGTTCGGAAGGCGTCGTCTTGAGCAACCCGACCACCCTGATCACCGGCATCGGCAGTCTGGTCACCAACGACCCCGGCCAGGGCGCCGGACCGCTCGGCCTGCTGACCGACGCGGCCGTGGTGCTGGACGGCGACACCGTCGCCTGGGTCGGCCCGGCCGCCGACGCGCCCGCCGCCGACGTGCGCTTCGACGCGGAGGGGCGGGCCCTGCTGCCCGGCTTCGTCGACTCGCACGCCCACCTGGTGTTCGCGGGCGACCGCACCGCCGAGTTCAACGCCCGGATGTCCGGCCAGTCCTACACCGCCGGCGGGATCCGGACCACGGTGGCGGCCACCAGGGCCGCGACCGACGCCGAACTCGACGCCAACCTGGCCCGGTTCGTCCGGGAGGCGCTGCGCCAGGGCACCACGACCATCGAGTGCAAGTCCGGGTACGGGCTGACGGTGGCCGACGAGGCCCGGGCGCTGCGGATCGCCGCCCGGTACACCCCGGAGACCACGTACCTGGGCGCGCACGTCGTCGCGCCCGAGTACGCGGACGACCCCGCGGCGTACGTCGACCTCGTCACCGGGGAGATGCTGGACGCCTGCGCCCCGCACGCCCGGTGGGTGGACGTGTTCTGCGAGAAGGGCGCGTTCGACGGGGACCAGGCGCGGGCGGTCCTCACCGCCGGCATCGAGCGCGGGCTGACGCCCCGGGTGCACGCCAACCAGCTGACGTACGGTCCCGGCGTGCAGCTCGCGGTCGAGCTGGGGGCGGCCTCGGCCGACCACTGCACCCACCTGACGGACGAGGACGTGGCCGCGCTGGCCGGCTCGGGGACGGTGGCGACGCTGCTGCCCGGGGCGGAGTTCTCGACCCGGGCGCAGTACCCGGACGCGCGGCGGCTGCTCGACGCGGGCGCGGTCGTGGCGCTGTCCACGGACTGCAACCCGGGCTCCAGCTTCACGAGTTCGATGGCGTTCTGCATCGCGGTCGCGGTGCGGGAGATGGGGATGACACCGGACGAGGCGGTCTGGGCGGCGACGGCCGGCGGGGCGCACGCGCTGCGCCGCGGCGACGTCGGCGTGGTCGAGGCCGGGGCGCGGGCGGACCTGCTGCTGCTGGACGCGCCGTCGCACGTGCACCTGGCCTACCGGCCGGGGGTGCCGCTGACGGCCGCGGTCTGGCGGTCGGGGGTCCGCGAGGTCTGAGCCTGCGAGAGCTGGAGGCCCCCACGTCCCCGGGGTGGCGGGCGCGGGGGCCTCCGTTTTCACTTGAGGCCCAACGAGCGCCTCAGGAAGTCGAGTTCGTGCTGCAGCAGGTTCGCCGCCACGGTCTCGTCGGTGGGGGAGTGCGTCGTGTTGCTCAGCGGGAGCACCTCGTGGGGGCGGCCCGCGGCGAGCAGCGCGCTGGACAGGCGCAGGGTGTGGACGGGGAGGACGTTGTCGTCCGCGAGGCCCTGGATCAGCAGCAGCGGGCGGCGCAGCTTCGGGGCGTCGGCGATCAGCGACGCCGAGTCGTAGTGCCCGGGGTGCTCGTCCGGGTGGCCGAGGAAGCGCTCCTGCCAGTGGGTGGTGGAGAGCCGCTGGTCGGTGGGGGCGGCGCCGGCCGACGCCGCGTGGAAGACGTCCGGGCGGCGCAGGACGGCGAGCGCGGCCAGGAAGCCGCCGTAGGACCAGCCGCGGATGGCGACCCGGTCGAGGTCGAACACACCGGGGCGCAGCCGGGCGGCCTCGTGCAGGCCGTCGACCTGGTCGGTGAGGGCCGGTCCGGCCTTGTCGCCGTAGATTTCCTTGCTCCAGCGGGGCCCGCGGCCGGGTGTCCCGCGGCCGTCGACGGCGAGCACCGCGAAGCCCTGTTCGGCGAACCAGCGCGAGACGAGGTCCCACCACACGCCGCCGGTGCCGACCTTCCGGGTGGCCGGCCCGCCGTACGGGTCGACGAGGACGGGCAGCGGGCCGTCCTCGGGGCGGTACCCGGTGGGCAGGTAGAGCGCGGCGCGCATCTCGCGCGGGCCGAGGCGCAGCAGTTCGGGTGCGGCGGTGAGCACGGGCGGCTCGGCGCGCGAGGTGAGCTCCACGGCCGCGCGCCCCTCGCGCAGGACGGTGGTGCGTCCGGCGGGGTGGCCCTCGCGGCGGGTGGTGACGACCAGCGTGCCGCCCCGGCGGACGCCGGTGTGCTGGCCCGGGCCCTCGCTGAGCCGGCGGACGCCGGCGCCCGGTTCGTAGCTCCAGAGGTGGGTCTCGGTGGGCTCGTCGACGGCGGTGAACAGGACCCGCTCGCCCTCCGTCCCGAGCACCTCCCACAGCTGGAGCCCGGGCGGGGTGACGGGCTCGCCGTCCACCGTGAGGTGCTGGGTGTCGCCGTGGGCGGCGGTGTGGACGAGGGCGCCGGAGGCGGTGCGCAGGGGCAGCCCGGGGACGAGCTCGACCCAGTGGTCGTCGCGCTGCTCGTCGAGCACCCGGACGGCGCCGCCGGGCTCGATCGCGAGCGTGCGGACGGTGCGCTGGTCGCGGCTCTGGACGCAGGCGTACGGGCCGTGGGCGTCCCAGCCGGCGGCCGTGACGTACTCGAACGCGGCCCGGTCCCAGTGGACTCCGATCTGTGAGCCGTCGAGGCCGAGCAGCCACAGCGACACGTCGGCGTTGGCGGTGCCGGCGAGCGGGTAGCGGACGGCGCGCGGGGGCCGGGCCGGGTCGGCCGGGTCGGCGAGGTGCAGCCGGGCGACCTCGCGCTCGTCGACCCGGGTGACGAGCAGCGCGGTGCCGTCGGGGGACCACCAGTGGCCGCGGGAGCGGTACATCTCCTCGGTGGCGACGTGCTCGGCGATGCCGTACGTCACGTCCGCGGCCTCGGGCTCGGCGAGCGCGCGGTCGCCGGTGCCGTCGGCGGACACCACCCGCAGGGAGCCGCCGCCGGCGTAGGCGATCCGGCGGCCGGTCGGGTCGAGGCGCGGGTCGTACACCGCGGTGGCGGTGGGGACGGTGCGGACGGTGCCCGTGGCGGTGTCGGCGAGCCACAGGTGGCCGCCGAGCGCGAAGGCGGCGAGCCAGCCGGTGGCGTCGGTGGAGAAGGCGGTGATGCCGGAGGCGGCGATCCGGGCCCGCTCGCGCCGGATCCGCTCGGCCTCGGGGAGGTCGCCGTCGTCGTCGCCGAGCGCGGCCGGGTCGGCGACCAGCCGCTCCTCGCCGGTGGCGGTGTCGAGCGCCCAGAGGCGGTTGACGGGGTCGGCGCCGCCGCGGCTGCGGACGAACAGCACGGTGGCGCCGTCGGCGGTGATCACGGGGTGGGTGGGGGTGCCCAGCGCGAAGCGCCGGGTGCGGGCGAGTTGGCGGGGGAGCGCGTCTGTCGGCATGACGGGCACCATAGGCAGATCCCGCGCCACTCGGTCGAGTGGTTTACGCGCTCGCGCAGGGGGCCGGAAACGCGGCCGGGGCCGGTGCGGATTCCAGGAATCCACACCGGCCCCGGCCGGACCGGGCGCGTGTCAGTGCACGTCGCCCATGAGCGCGTTGACCTTCTTGCGGTACATCGCGAGGGCGATGCCGGCGATGATCGCCATCACGCCCTGGACCGCGAAGTACCAGGTGCTGCCGACCACGCCGTCGCCCAGCACGAGCTGGAAGATCGCGGCGACGCAGTCGCCGGCGGTGACGGCGAGGAACCAGACGCCCATCATCTGGCTGGCGTACTTGGTCGGCGCCAGCTTGGTGGTGACGGACAGGCCGACGGGGGAGAGCGTGAGCTCACCGACGGTCTGGACCAGGTAGACCATGGCCAGCCACAGCGGGGTGACCTTGGTGTCGCCGTGGGCGGCGGCCATCGCCAGCATCATGACGATGAAGGACGCGCCGATCATCAGCAGACCGATGGCGAACTTCATGGTGGTGCTGGGGTTCTTCGACCGGCGGGCCAGGGCGACCCAGATCCAGGCGAAGACCGGCGCCAGCGCCATGATGTACAGCGGGTTGAGCGACTGGAACCACGTCGACGGGAAGTTGAAGCCGAGCAGCGTGGACGCGGTGTGCTTGTCCGCGAAGATGCTCAGCGTCGAACCGGACTGGTCGTAGATCATCCAGAACACGGCGGCGGCGACGAAGAACCAGATGTAGCCGCTCATCCGGGACTGCTCGGTGGCGTCGAGGTCCTTGTCGCGCTTCACCTTGGCGAAGACGAGCACCGGGATCAGGATGCCGGCGACCGACAGCGGCCAGAGCACCCAGTCGATGGTGAACGAGCCGCTCGCCACCAGGGCGCCGTAGATGACCACGGCGGCGGCCAGCCAGGCGCCGGCCTTCTTGAAGATCGACGCCTTCTCGGCCGGGGTGATCGGCGAGGTGACGATGTCGCTCTTCGGGCTCAGGTGGCGGGTGCCCAGCAGGAACTGGCCGAGGCCGAGCGCCATGCCGACGCCGGCCAGCGCGAAGCCCAGGTGCCAGCTGACGCTCTGGCCGATGGTGCCGATGACCAGCGGGGCCGCGAAGGCGCCGAGGTTGATGCCCATGTAGAAGACGGTGAAGCCACCGTCGCGACGCGGGTCGTTCGGGCCGTCGTAGAGGTGGCCGACCATCGTCGAGATGTTGGCCTTGAGCAGACCGGAGCCGATCGCGATGAAGGCCAGACCGGCGAAGAACGCGCCGCTGAACGGCACGGCCAGCAGGAAGTGGCCGATCATGATGATCGTGCCGCCGACCGCGACGGTCTTGCGAGCGCCGAGGAATCGGTCGGCGATCCAGCCGCCCGGGAGGGCCAGCAGGTAGACCATCGCCGTGTACACGCTGTACACGGCGGCGGCGACCGCCGTCTTCATGCCGAGGCCGCCCTCCGAAATGGAGGCGGTCATGTAGAGGACCAGCAGGGCACGCATGCCGTAGTAGCTGAAGCGTTCCCACATCTCGCTCATGAAGAGAGTCGCGAGACCTCGGGGGTGGCCGAGGAAGGTCTTGCCGCTGGGGGAGGCCGACGTGACGCCGGCGTCCTGGAGCGTAGACGCCATGTGTAGTGGTTCCTTGCCTGACAGCGTCCGCCTAGGGGGGTGGCGGCGGACGTGGACGGAACCACTGTACGTGGCGATATTTGGCGGTATCAGATGACAAAACGCTCGAATCAGGTATGGCAATGGCAAAGTCCGCAGCCGATCTTCCCGATCGATCCATGGTAGACGGGGATGTCTTCCTTCGGTTTCAAGATCCAAGGGCGGAATCTTCGCCGAACAGGCGGTCGGGAAGCGTCCGTTGAGCGGACGTGGGCCCTTATATAACGATCACGCTCTGTGAACTACTTCACAGGTCCATCGGGCAGGGTGCGGCGGACTACCATCACCACATGACCTGTGTGCTGCTCGCCGAGGACGATCCGGCGATCTCCGAACCGCTGGCCCGGGCCCTGCGCCGCGAGGGCTACGAGGTGCTCGTCCGCGAGGACGGCCCCACCGCGCTCGCCGCCGGCCTCACCGAGGAGGTCGACCTCGTCGTCCTCGACCTCGGCCTGCCCGAGATGGACGGCCTTGAGGTCTGCCGCCGGCTGCGCGCCGACGGCAAGAGCTGCCCCGTCCTGGTGCTCACCGCCCGCGCGGACGAGGTGGACACCGTCGTCGGCCTCGACGCCGGCGCCGACGACTACGTCACCAAGCCGTTCCGGCTGGCCGAACTGCTCGCCCGCGTCCGGGCCCTGCTCCGGCGCGGCAACGTCGACCAGCTCACCACCGGCGCGCACGGCGTGAAGATCGACATCGAGTCGCACCGCGCCTGGCTCGGCGAGGAGGAGCTGACGCTCTCCGCCAAGGAGTTCGAGCTGCTGCGCGTCCTCGTCCGGGACGCCGGCCGGGTCGTGACCCGCGAGGAGATCATGCGCCAGGTCTGGGACACCACCTGGTGGACCTCCACCAAGACCCTGGACATGCACATCTCCTGGCTGCGCAAGAAGCTCGGCGATGACGCCGCCAACCCGCGCTACATCGCCACCGTGCGCGGAGTGGGCTTCCGGTTCGAGAAGAATTAGCCCCCGTACGGAGAGCATGGCCGGAGCGCGGCCGATGAAGCGCAACACCTCGGGGAGCGGCAGCGTGAAACGCCGGATGATCAACTCGCTGCTGGGCGTCGTCCTGGTGGTGGTCGTGGTGTTCTGCGTGCCGCTCGCCCTGGTGGAGAAGCGGACCATCGTCAACTCGGCCCAGGAGCGGACGGACGCCGCCGCCGTCCGGGTGCTCGGGCTGGTGGAGAACCGCCTCGCGAACCACGAGCTGGTCAACGAGCGCTCCTTCGACAGCCAAGTCGCCGAGGGCAGCTACGTCGAGGTGCAGCTGCCCGGCCAGGCGGTGGTCTCGGTCGGCGTGCGCCCGCCCGGGGGCCACCTGCTGAAGGCCACCGAGTACGGCGTCAACGGCGAGAGCGTCACCGTCGAGCAGTCCCGCGAGGACGTCGACCACGAGATCGCCAACATGCTGCTGCTGCTCGGCGTCGTCGCCCTGCTCGCCGTCCAGGCCGCCGTCGCGCTCGCCGTCTGGCAGGCCAAGCGGCTCGCCCGGCCGCTCACCGACCTCGCCGAGACCGCCGAGCGGCTCGGCTCCGGCGACCCCCGCCCGCGCGACCGCCGCTACGGCGTGCCGGAGCTCGACCGGGTCGCCGAAGTGCTGGACGTCAGCGCCGAGCGGATCGCCCGCATGCTCACCGCCGAGCGCCGGCTCGCCGCCGACGCCTCGCACCAGCTGCGCACCCCGCTGACCGCGCTGTCCATGCGGCTGGAGGAGATCACCGCCCTCGCCGAGGACCCGGAGACCGTCAAGGAGGAGGCGACCATCGCCCTCCAGCAGGTCGAGCGGCTCACCGACGTCGTCCAGCGGCTGCTCACCACCCAGCGCGACCCGCGCAGCCCCACCGCCGTCGCCTTCGAGCTCGACGAGGTGATCAAGCAGCAGGTCGAGGAGTGGGGCCCGACCCTGCGCGAGAAGGGCCGGGTGCTCTCCCTGGAGGGCCTGCACGGCGTCATCGCCGTCGGCACCCCGGGCACGGTCGCCCAGGTGCTCGCCACCCTGATCGAGAACTCGCTGATGCACGGCGCCGGGACGATCACCCTGCGGGTCCGCCCCTCCGGCACCTCGGTCGTGGTCGAGGTGCAGGACCAGGGCGCCGGGGTGCCGCCGGAGCTGGGCAACCGGGTCTTCGAGCGCGCGGTCAGCGGCCGCAACTCCACCGGGATCGGCCTGGCCGTCGCCCGCGACCTCGCGGAGGCGGACGGCGGCCGGCTCGAACTGCTGTCGCTGCGGCCGCCGGTGTTCGCGATCTTCCTCGGCCGCAGTCACGAGGACTGAGAGGACCGGGGGACCGGGCGGCCCCGGGTGCCTCAGGCTCCCGGCATGACGCCGAGCTGGCGCATCAGGCCCATCACGTCCCACTGCCACCAGCCCTCGGCGATCCTGCCCTCCTTGCAGCGGAAGGTCGTCGTGCCGCGTCCGGTCACCGACTTCCCGGTGTTGGGCACGTCCCGGAAGGCGGCCTTCTGGGTGGCGTGCCAGGTCCACCGGGTCGCCACCTCGTCGCCCTCGGCGATCTGGCTCTCGATCTCGAAGCGGAAGTCGAAGGCGTCCAGGTAGCCGGCACAGCGCTCGCGGAACGCCGGGACGCCCTGGAGGTCGCCCTCGCTGCCGTAGTCGTGGTCGCGGTAGTCGGCGGCCATGCACTCGTCGATGACGTCGAGGTCGCCCGCGGCCAGCCCGTCCAGGACCCGGTTGGCGAGGGTCTTGTTGAACTGGGAGTCGCGGACCACGTCGAGGTCGGTGAAGGTGGGCGGCGCGTCGCAGAGCGCCACCATCTCGCGGAAGATCCGGTCCGTCTCGGGGAGGTGGGAGTTGCGCATGGCCTCCTCGTAGGAGGGGAACTCCACGATCTCCACCACGTGCTTGGTGTCCGAGCGGTCGGTCGCGACCACCGCGTGGGAGGCGGTCCGCTTCCCCTTGGTGGACTCGGCCCAGCTGTCCATCAGCCGGTTGAGGTCGTCGAGCCTGTCGGTCTTGCAGTCGATGATCTGGACGAACGCCATGGCGAGCCTCCTGGAACCCCCTCGGCCTCGATCGTCCGCGCCGGCCGTGCTCGCCCTCGGTAACCACTGTCCTCTCGGGCGGGTGGGACCGGCAAGCGCAGGACGCGCGTCGGGCCCGCGAGCGGGGTGCTCGCGGGCCCGACGGCGTGGACGTGCGGAGGATCACTCCGCCTTGGCGTACCGGATCTCCTCGGCGGCCAGCATCAGCTCGGCCTGCGCGGCCAGCTCGCTGCCGGTGGCGTGCGGGGCCTGCGGCTCGGCCTCGGGCATGGCCTTGAACACCCAGGTGCGGTACGAGACGAAGCGGAACACGGTGCCCAGCGCGAGGCCGACCAGCTTGGCGCCGAGCTGCTCGAAGTGCGAGTCCAGGCCGAGCAGGTACACCGAGGTGCCGAGCACGCCGGTCTCGATCAGCATGCCGATGCCGCTGAACACCAGGAACAGCGTGATCTCGCGCTTGCGCGAGGCGGCGTCGCGGTCCCGGTACAGCCAGTAGCGGTAGCCGAGGTAGTTGGTGGCGATCGCGATCAGCGTCGCGGCGATGTTCGAGCGCAGCGAGGCCAGGTGCAGGCCGTTGATGCAGACCCAGAACACCAGGAAGTTGACCACCACGCCGCTCAGGCCGACGATGCCGAACTTCACGGCTTCTCCCGTGAGTCCGCGCATCTTCTGCACGAGTGTGGGACTCGGAGCTGCGGTCGTGGCCATACCGGGCTGCCTCCATGTGCGTGCGGTCGAAAGGGCGGTGCGTCGGGACGGTGCCCGCCCCTTGTGCCCTGCGTGCACGCACATGATCGGACTGCGTAGACCAGGACCTGGCCGTCCAGGCTACCCGGTTCCGCCGAACGGCTCAGCCCCTCGCGCCCCCGGTTGACATCTACGCGCGTCCACCCGGAGGGCCCCTCCGGCCTTGCCACCAGCGGCTCCATCGCCCCCGATCGGCCCGGATATCCTGGCCAGGTGACTTCCCCGGGCAATGTGAATTTTCCAGTGGTGGGCATGATCGGCGGCGGGCAGTTGGCCCGCATGGCACACCAGGCGGGTATCCCGCTCGGGGTCAGGTTCAAGCTCCTCGCCGACACCCCCCAGGACTCCGCGGCGCAGGTCGTCTCCGACGTTGTGCTCGGCGACTACCGCGACCTCGACACCCTGCGCCGCTTCGCGGCCGGCTGCGACGTGATCACCTTCGACCACGAGCACGTCCCGACCGAGCACCTGCGGGCGCTGGAGGCCGACGGCATCGCCGTCCGCCCCGGTCCGGACGCGCTGGTCAACGCCCAGGACAAGGGCGTCATGCGGGCCAGGCTCGACGCCATCGGGGTGCCCTGCCCCCGGCACCGGATCGTCGCCGACCCGGCCGACGTGACCGCCTTCGCGGCCGAGGGCGAGGGCTACCCCGTCGTCCTGAAGACGGTCCGCGGCGGCTACGACGGCAAGGGCGTGTGGGTCGTCGACGACGAGCAGGAGGCCGAGGCGCCGTTCCTGGCGGGCGTGCCGGTCCTGGCCGAGGAGAAGGTCGACTTCGTCCGCGAGCTGGCCGCCAACGTCGTCCGCTCGCCCAGCGGCCAGGCCGTCGCCTACCCGGTCGTGGAGAGCGTCCAGGAGAACGGCGTCTGCGCCGAGGTCACCGCCCCCGCGCCGGACCTCGACCCGGCCCTGTCCGACGAGGCCCAGCAGCTCGCCCTGCGCATCGCCGGCGACCTCGGCATCACCGGCCACCTCGCCGTCGAGCTGTTCCAGACCCGGGACGGCCGGATCCTGGTCAACGAGCTGGCCATGCGCCCGCACAACTCCGGCCACTGGACCCAGGACGGCGCGGTCACCTCCCAGTTCGAGAACCACCTGCGGGCCGTCCTCGACCTCCCGCTCGGCGACCCCCGGCCGCGCGCCAAGTGGACCGTCATGGTCAACGTCCTCGGCGGCGACTACCCGGACATGTACCACGCCTTCCTGCACTGCATGGCCCGCGACCCTGGCCTGCGCATCCACATGTACGGGAAGGACGTGAAGCCCGGCCGCAAGGTCGGCCACGTCAACGTCTTCGGGGACGACCTCGACGACGTCCGCGAGCGCGCCCGCCACGCGGCCGCCTACCTGCGAGGAACGATCACCGAATGAGCGACACCAACCCCGTCGTCGGCATCGTCATGGGCTCGGACTCCGACTGGCCCGTCATGGAGGCCGCCGCCCAGGCCCTCGACGAGTTCGAGATCCCCTACGAGGTCGACGTCGTCTCCGCCCACCGGATGCCGCGCGAGATGGTCGCCTACGGCGAGAACGCGCACAAGCGCGGGCTCAAGGCGATCATCGCCGGTGCCGGCGGCGCCGCCCACCTGCCGGGCATGCTCGCCTCCGTCACGCCGCTGCCGGTCATCGGCGTCCCGGTGCCGCTGCGCTACCTGGACGGCATGGACAGCCTGCTGTCGATCGTCCAGATGCCCGCCGGCGTGCCGGTCGCGACCGTCTCGGTGGCCGGCGCGCGCAACGCGGGCCTGCTCGCGGTGCGCATGCTCGCCGCGTTCGACCCCGAACTGACCGAGCGGATGACCGACTTCCAGGCCGAGCTCAACACCCAGGCCACCGAGAAGGGCAAGAAGCTCCGCGCCAAGGTGGCCGGTTCGGACTCCTTCGGCTTCGCCAAGTAGGCGGCGCGGCGGGGTGGGGTAGAACAGGTCGCATGACCTCTGAGCTGGACTTCCCCACCCCGCTGGACCGTGCGCGGGCCCTCCTGCGCACCGCCCCCGTCGTGGACGGCCACAACGACCTCCCCTGGGCGATGCGCGAGCAGGCCGGGTACGACCTCGGCGCGCTCGACCTCGCCGCCGACCAGAGCGACCGCCTGCACACCGACCTCGCCCGCCTCGCGGAGGGCGGGGTCGGCGCGCAGTTCTGGTCCGTCTACGTGCCCACCCGGCTGGCCGGCGACCACGCCGTGAGCGCCACGCTGGAGCAGGTCGACTTCGTCCACGCCCTCGTCGCGCGCTACCCCGACCGGCTCCGGCTCGCCCGCACCGCCGACGACATCGAGGCGGCCCGCGCCGAGGGCCGCATCGCCTCCCTGATGGGCGCCGAGGGCGGCCACTCCATCGACTGCTCGCTCGCCACCCTGCGGGCCCTGTACGAGCTCGGCGTCCGCTACCTGACCCTCACCCACAACGACAACGTGCCGTGGGCCGACTCGGCGACCGACAAGCCGGTGGCCGGCGGGCTCACCCGCTTCGGCGAGGAGGTCGTCCGGGAGATGAACCGGCTCGGCATGCTGGTCGACCTCTCGCACGTCTCCGCCGACACCATGCGCGACGCCCTGCGGGTCACCGAGGCGCCCGTCGTCTTCTCGCACTCGTCGTCCCGCGCGGTCTGCGACCACCCGCGCAACGTCCCGGACGACGTCCTCGCGCAGCTGCCCGGCAACGGCGGCGTCGCGATGGCCACCTTCGTGCCGAAGTTCATCCACGCCGAGGCCGCCGCGTGGACCCTGCGGGCCGACGAGAACATGCGCGCCCACGGCCTCCACCCGCTGGACACCACCCCCGCGGGCATGGCCCGCCAGCGCGAGTTCGAGGCCGCCCACCCGCGGCCGGTCACCACCGCGTCCACCGTCGCCGACCACCTCGACCACATGCGCGAGGTCGCCGGGATCGACCACATCGGCATCGGCGGCGACTTCGACGGCACCGCGTTCCTGCCCGAGGGCCTCGGTTCGGTCGCCGGCTACCCGAACCTCGTCGCCGAACTCCTGCGCCGCCACTGGTCGGAGGCCGACCTGGCCAAGCTCACCTGGCACAACGCCGTCCGCGTCCTGCGCGACGCGGAGTCCGCCGCGGCCGGGCTGCGGGCCACCCGGGGCCCGTCCATCGCGACGATCGCGCAGCTGGACGGCGCCGCCCCGGCCTGATGACCGGACCCGTCCGGCCACGCCACTAGCCGAGCCGGGGGAACTCGATGGCCGGGCACCTGTCCATGACCATCGAGACCCCGGCGGCCGTCGTCCGCTCGTACGCCGCCGCGTCGACGACGCCGAGCTGGAACCAGACCGCCTTCGCCCCGACGGCCACCGCCTGGTCGGCCACCTCGCCGGCCAGCTCGGACCGGACGAACACGTCGACGACGTCGACCGGGAACGGCACCTCCGCCAGCGACGCGTAGCCGGGCTCGCCGAGGACCGTCTCGGCCTTCGGGTGCACGGGCACGATCCGCTTGCCGTGGCGCTGGAGCACGGCGGCCACGCCGTACGCGGCGCGCGCGGTGTTGTTCGACAGGCCGACCACCGCCCAGGTGTCGCCCGTGCCGGTGAGGATGTCGCGGACCGTCGCGTCGTCGCCGTAGCTCGTCATGACGGTCCCAACGACGTGCCGGGGTGCGGGATTCCCTAGCTGGGCCGCCCGAGGGCGCGGTACGTCCAGCCGGCGGCGCGCCAGGCGTCCGCGTCGAGGACGTTGCGGCCGTCGAGGAGGCGGCGCTCGGCGACGACCGCGCCGAGGACGGCCGGGTCGAGGGTGCGGAACTCCTGCCACTCGGTCAGGTGCAGCACCACGTGGGCGCCCTCGGCGGCCTCCAGCGGGGAGTCGGCGTAGGTCAGGCCCGGGAACATCTTGCGGGCGTTGTCCATGGCCTTCGGGTCGTAGACGGTGACCTGGGCGCCCTGGAGCTGGATCTGGGCGGCGACGTTGAGCGCGGGGGAGTCCCGGATGTCGTCCGAGTTGGGCTTGAAGGCGGCGCCGAGCACGGCCACCCGGCGGCCCAGGAAACCGCCGCCGCACTGCTCGCGGGCCAGCTCCACCATCCGGGAGCGGCGGCGCATGTTGATCGAGTCGACCTCGCGCAGGAAGGTCAGCGCCTGGTCGGCGCCGAGCTCGCCGGCCCGGGCCATGAACGCCCGGATGTCCTTGGGCAGGCAGCCGCCGCCGAAGCCGAGGCCGGAGTTGAGGAACTTGCCGCCGATCCGCTCGTCGTAGGCGAGCGCGGTGGAGAGCTGGGTGACGTCGGCGCCGGCCGCCTCGCACACCTCGGCCATCGCGTTGATGAAGGAGATCTTCGTGGCCAGGAAGGAGTTGGCGGCGGTCTTCACCAGCTCCGCGGTCGCGTAGTCGGTGACCACGAACGGCACTCCGGCCCCGATCGGCTCGGCGTACACCTCGCGCAGCTGCCGCTCGGCGCGCTCGCTGTGCGCGCCGACCACGATCCGGTCCGGGCGCAGGGTGTCCTGGACGGCGAAGCCCTCGCGCAGGAACTCCGGGTTCCAGGCGAGTTCGGCGTCGGCGCCGACCGGCGCCAGGGCGGCGAGGCGCTCGGCCAGCCGGCCGGCCGAGCCGACCGGCACGGTGGACTTGCCGACCACCAGGGCCGGGCGCGACAGGTGCGGCGCGAGGCCGTCGATCGCGGCGTCCACGTAGGACATGTCGGCGGCGAACTCGCCCTTGCGCTGCGGGGTGTTGACGCACACGAAGTGGATGTCGGCGAACTCCGCGACCTCCTCGACGGAGGTGGTGAAGCGCAGCCGGCCGGTGGAGCCCTCGTGCCCGGCCACGTGCTTGAGCAGCAGCTCGGACAGGCCCGGCTCGTACATCGGGACGCGGCCGGCGGTCAGTGTGGCGATCTTCTCGGGGTCGATGTCCAGACCGAGCACCTCGAAGCCGAACTCGGCCATCGCGGCCGCGTGGGTGGCACCGAGGTAGCCGGTGCCGATCACGGAGATGCGGAGGGTCACGGGTTCCCCTTTGTGCGGACTCGACCATGAGTGGGTGCCCTGATGCTATCCGTCCCCCGGACTCCGCCGGAGGCCGCCCGTCCGGGGCCCGCCGGGGGCCGGAAACGCTAGGCAGTCGCAGGTCGGAGCCCTAGGATCTCTACTCGACGGTAACCAACCGGATCCTTCGATCACTGTGGCGAGGCGGCATCATGGCGGGCAGCGCAGGCGCGGCTGACTTCGATCTCTTCCGTATCTCCGAGGAGCACGGGATGCTCCGTGAGGCGGTGCGCGGGCTGGCCGAGGCGAAGATCGCTCCGTTCGCGGCGGAGGTGGACGAGCAGGGCCGGTTCCCGCAGGAGGCGCTGGAGGCGTTGCGGGGCAGTGACCTGCACGCGGTGCACGTGCCGGAGGAGTACGGGGGTGCGGGGGCGGACGCGCTGGCGACGGTGATCGTGATCGAGGAGGTCGCGCGGGTGTGCGCGTCGTCGTCGTTGATCCCGGCGGTGAACAAGCTGGGGTCGCTGCCGGTGCAGCTGTCGGGCTCGGAGGAGCTGAAGGCGAAGTACCTGGGGGCGCTGGCGCGTGGTGAGGGGATGTTCTCGTACTGCCTGTCGGAGCCGGAGGCGGGTTCGGACGCGGCGGGGATGAGGACGCGTGCGGTGCGGGACGGTGATTTCTGGGTGCTGAACGGGGTGAAGCGCTGGATCACGAACGCGGGTGTGTCGGAGTTCTACACGGTGATGGCGGTGACGGATCCGGAGAAGCGGTCGAAGGGGATCTCGGCGTTCGTGGTGGAGAAGGGCGATGCGGGTGTGTCGTTCGGTGCTCCGGAGAAGAAGCTGGGGATCAAGGGGTCGCCGACGCGTGAGGTGTACTTCGACAACGTGCGGATTCCGGCGGACCGGATGATCGGTGCGGAGGGGACGGGTTTCGCGACGGCGATGCGGACGCTGGACCACACGCGGGTGACGATCGCGGCGCAGGCGGTCGGGATCGCGCAGGGGGCGCTGGACTACGCGAAGGGCTATGTGCAGGAGCGCCGGCAGTTCGGGAAGGCGATCGCGGAGTTCCAGGGGGTCCAGTTCATGCTGGCGGACATGGCGATGAAGCTGGAGGCGGCGCGTCAGCTGACGTACGCGGCGGCGGCGAAGTCGCAGCGCGGGGACGGGGACCTGACGTTCTTCGGTGCGGCGGCGAAGTGCTTCGCGTCGGACGCGGCGATGGAGATCACGACGGACGCGGTGCAGTTGCTGGGCGGGTACGGGTACACGCGGGACTACCCGGTGGAGCGGATGATGCGCGACGCGAAGATCACGCAGATCTACGAGGGCACCAACCAGGTCCAGCGCATCGTCATGGCCCGCAACCTGCCGTAACGCACACGACCTCGAAGTTCCGGGAGCCCCCGGCCGATCACCGTCGGCCGGGGGCTCCGGCGTTTCCGGGGCGGGTCGGGCCCCGGCCGCCGGCCTGACGTATAAATGATCGTCAACTTCCTTGTGGTGCACGGCATACGGAGGGCATGGGGAATGAGCAACGAGAAGCGGGCGGCCGGGCGGGTCTGGCTGATCACCGGGGCGAACTCCGGCTTCGGGCAGGCGATCGCCGAGGCCGCGATCGCCGCCGGGGACAGCGTGGTGGCGGCGGCCCGGCGGCCCGAGGCGCTGGACGGGCTGGTCGCCGCGCACCCGGGGCGGGTCGTGCCGGTGCGGCTGGACGTGACGGACGGGGAGCGGATCCCGGCGGCCGTCGCGGAGGCGCTGGAGCGGTTCGGCCGGATCGACGTCCTGGTGAACAACGCCGGGCGCGGCCTGATCGGCGCCGTCGAGGAGTACACCGACCGTGAGCTGCGGGACCTGATGGAGCTGCACTTCTTCGGGCCGGCCGCGCTCACCCGGGCCGTCCTGCCGCACCTGCGGGCGCAGGGCTCGGGGGCGGTCGTGCAGATGAGCAGCATGGGCGGGCGGTTCTCGTTCCCCGGGGTGGGGGCGTACTCGGCCACCAAGTTCGCGCTGGAGGGGCTGTCCGAGGCGCTGGCGCAGGAGGTCGCCGGGTTCGGGGTGAAGGTGCTGATCGTCGAGCCGGGCGCGTTCCGGACCGGCTTCGCCGGCGGCGGCGCCCTCGCGCACGCCACCCCGATCGCCGCCTACGACCCGGTCGTCGGCCCGGTCCGCACCGGCCTGCCGGACTCCGACGGCAAGCAGCCCGGGGATCCGGCCAAGGCCGCCGCGGCGATCCTCGCCGCCCTGGACGCCGAGCACACGCCGCTGCGGCTCGCGCTCGGCAGTGACGCCGTCGACGGGGTCCTGGGGCAGCTCGACCGTGCCCGCAAGGAGGCCGAGGCGTGGGAGGCGGTCGGCCGCGGGACGGACTTCGCCGACCTCGCAAACTAAAGGAAACCTACAAAGGGGCCGTACCCGAATCGGTGCTCTCCGGCCTCTGAAGATCCCTCAATCCCCTGTCAGAGTGGCACAGGGTTCGACCGCTCTCCGGGCCCATCGGCACGGAGGGCGGTTTCGATTTGTGGCCTCTCAATAAACGTAGGGGGAAAGATTTCATGAATGCCGACAGCGGTGCCGCCGGCGCCGGCCACGTGGTCGTCACCGGTCTCGGGGCGACCACGCCGCTCGGCGGGGACGTCCCCTCGACCTGGGCCGCGATGCTGGCCGGGCAGTCCGGGATCGCGGCCATCGAGGACGCCTGGGCCGCGGACCTGCCCGCCCGGATCGCCGGCCGGCTGAAGGTCGAGCCGTCCGAGGTGATGGACCGCGTCCAGGCCCGGAGGCTGGACCGCTGCGAGCAGATCGCGCTGATCGCCGCCCGGCAGGCCTGGGCCGACGCGGGCGCCCCGGAGGTCGACCCGGAGCGCCTCGCCGTCGTCATCGGCACCGGCACCGGCGGCGCGGTCACCATGCTCGCGCAGGACGACGTGCTGGAGGCCTCCGGCGTCCGCAAGGTCTCCCCGCACACCGTGCCCATGCTGATGGCCAACGGCCCGGCCGCGTGGGTCAGCATCGAGCTCGGCGCGCGGGCCGGCGCGCACACCCCGGTCAGTGCCTGCGCCTCCGGCGCCGAGGCGATCGCCCTCGGCCTCGACCTGATCCGGCTCGGCCGCGCCGACGTCGTCGTCGCCGGTGGCGCCGAGGCCTGCATCTGCCCGCTCCCGATGGCCGGCTTCGCCCAGGCCAAGGCCCACTCGACCCGCAACGACGAGCCCACCAGGGCCTCCCGGCCGTTCGACGTCGACCGGGACGGCTTCGTGATCGGCGAGGGCGCGGTCGTCCTCGTCCTGGAGCGCGCCGAGTTCGCCGCCGCCAGGGCCGCCCGCCCGCATGCCGCCCTGGCCGGCGCGGCCGTCACCTCCGACGCCCACCACATCACCGCGGCGGCGGCCGAGGGCCAGGTCCGGGCCATGCGGCGCGCGGTGGCCGAGGCGGGGCTCGCCCCGCAGGACGTCGCCCTCGTCCACGCCCACGCGACCTCCACCCAGATCGGCGACCTCGCCGAGGCGGAGTCGGTCACCGAGGCGATCGGGCTGCACCCGGCCGTGACCGCCACCAAGTCGCTCACCGGGCACCTCTTCGGGGCGGCCGGCGCGCTCGGGGCCCTCACGGCCGTCCTCGCCGTCCGGGAGGGGGTCGTGCCGGCCACCGCCAACCTGGAGCGGCTCGACCCGGCGGTGAAGCTCGACGTCGTCGCGGGCGCGCCGCGCACCGGGGCCGTGCCGGTCGCGCTCACCAACGCGTTCGGCTTCGGCGGGCACAACGTCTCGCTGGTGTTCACGCGCTGACGCCGGGGCCGGCCGAAATCCGGGCGACGCGGGGCCGTCCGCTTCGTAGGCTGACGGCCATGTCCTCCGACCTGCGCCTCGAACCCGTCACCCCGGCCAACCTCGACGCCGCCCTCGCCCTGCGGGTGCGGCCGGACCAGGAGGGGCTGGTGGCATCGGTGGTGAAGTCGCTCGCGGAGGCGTACGTCCACGGCGACACCGCGTGGCCCCGGCTGATCTTCGACGGCGAGCGGATGGTCGGGTTCGTGATGGCCTTCTTCGACATCACGTTCTACCCCGACAAGGCGGGGGACCGGCCGCGTTCGGGCCTCTGGCGCCTGCTCGTCGACGCCGACCGGCAGGGCGGCGGCTACGGGCGCTTCGCGGTGGAGCAGGTGTGCGCGGAGGTCCGCCGCCGCGGCGGCACCCGCGTCACCGTCACGTACCACCCCGGGCCGGACGGTCCCGCCGAGTTCTACGCCCGGCTGGGCTTCCGGCCGACCGGCGAGACGAGCGGCGACGACGCGGTGGCGGAGCTGGAGCTGGACCCGGCCTGAGGCCGGGGCTCAGCGCTCGGGGAAGGGCGCGAGCTCGGCGTCCCAGGCGTCGGCGGCCGCGCGGAGCTCGGCGGGGGCGAGGAGGAACTCGGCGGTGTGGCCGGGCCACACGTCGTCCCCGTCCTCGTCGCTGTCGTCCTCGTCCTCGTCGCTGTCGGCGTCCTCGGCGTCGAGGTCCACCCACGGCGGCGCGGCCTCCAGCGCGAAGCGGACCCGCACCGGCCGCCGCCCGTCCGCGGGCTGCTCCTCGGCGAGGCCGAAGGTCAGCAGCGGTTCGGTGAAGTCGAGCGCACCCGGGCTGCGGGCCGGGTCGGCGGCGGCCCGCAGCCACCGCGAGATCTCCCGCGCCTCCCAGGTGGTCAGGCACGCCTCGACGAACCGCCACGCCCCCTCGGGCACGGCCACGGCGCCGGCGATCACCAGCCAGTTGTCGTCGTAGCCCTCACCGCGCGCCGTCCCGAACTGGTAGCTGCGCGGCCGCAGGTCGAGCCGGTGCGAGGAGCTTTCGAGGAACATCCGCCCATCGTGTCACCGCGCCCGCGCGGTCACCGCAGGAGGACCGCCGCCTCGGCGCGGGCCTGGTCGAGCCAGGCGGCGCGGGTCGGGGCCGGGGCGTCGGTGACGGTGCGGAAGACCGTCCGGCGGATGTCGGTGACGCCGACGTACGGGAGGACGCAGGCGGCCCAGATCCGCTGGAGGGGATCGCCGAACTCGGTGCGCTCGCGCTCCTCCGGGGTATCGGAGGTGTTGAGGACCAGGGCCCGGCCGGCCCGGAGCAGCCCGGCGGGTTCGCCGTCGGCGGTGCCGAGCTTGTACGCGACGCCGGGCGCGAGCACGCGCTGCACCCAGCCGGTGAGGACGGCGGGCGGCATGCCCCACCAGTTGGGGTGGATCAGGACGAGGGCGTCGAGGGTGGCCACTTCGGCGCGGTGCAGCGCGAGTTGCGGGTCGGCGGGCGCGTCGGCGGCGTTGACGGTGCCGGTCTCCTCGGCGGTGAGCAGGGCGGGGAACCCCTCCGCGTACAGGTCGTGGGCGCGCACGTCGCAGCCGCGCCCGCGCAGTTCGGCCACGACGGCGTCGTGCAGCGCGTGGTTGAAGCTGCCCGGCCGCGGGTGTGCCAGGTAGACCCCGATCGGGCCGGCCGTGTCGTCCATCGCCTCGTCCCTCCCCGGTCGTACGCCGTGTGCGGGCGCCCGATGCCGGTGATGCTACCGACCGCGTCGGTGCCGCGCCGGGAATCTGTGCATGCGCACGCAACTCGGTACGATGAACGGCATGAACCGTGCCGACCTCACCCTGGGCCCGCTGCCGGAGCGCGATCACGCCTTCTACGGGCTGGTCTGGGCCGGCGCCACGCTGGCCGCCCGGGTGGACCGGGAGCTCGCCCGGGTCCACGGGCTGCCGCTGTCCTGGTTCGAGGTGATGCTGTGGCTCAACGGGCAGCGGGAGCCGGTCGCCGCCTCCGACCTCGGGGCGAAGACGATGCTCAGCCGCAGCCAGGTGTCCCGGGTGGTCGACGCCCTCGCCGGGCGCGGACTGGTGGCCCGCTCGGCCTCCGACTCGGACGCCCGCTCGGTGCGGATCGAACTGACCGAGCGGGGCCGGGCCGCGTTCGCCGAGGCCGACGCGACCCGGCGGGCGGTGCTCGCGCCGGTCTTCGACGACCGGCTCGACGACGCCGACATCGCCGCGCTGGAGACGGTCTGGCGCAAGCTGAAGGAGCCCCGGCCCGACCGGGCGCCGGACGGGACCCGCTAGCGCGCCCCGCGCCCGGCCGGGCCGAGCGCCGGGCGGCCGGAGGCGGTCTGGATCACCTCGTCCAGGACCTCGCGCGAGCGGACCAGGTCGGCGATCATCCGGTCGATCCGCTCCCGCTCGGCGGTGAGCTCCTCGACCAGCAGCGGGGTGGCGATCTCGTTCGGGCCGCCGTCGGCGTCCCGCATGCAGGGGAGGATCTCGTAGATCTTGCGGCTGTGCAGTCCGGCCGCGAACAGCTCCTGGATGAGGATGACCCGGTCCACCGCGCCGTCCGGGAAGTCCCGGTGCCCGCCCAGGGTGCGGTCGGGGGCCAGCAGGCCCTGCTTCTCGTAGTAGCGCAGGGAGCGCTCGCTCACGCCCGTGCGCCGGGCCAGTTCACCGATCCGCATGCCGCCCACCCCGTCGTCGCGATCGAACGCCCGCCCCGCTCGAAGCCGGCCCCGATCGTAACGTCCGTGCCCGGTGCGGCGGGGCGGTACGGGACGACACCGAGGTGGCGCCGGACCGTCGGGGGTGTCGCGCGTCGGAGCGTCGGTCGTGCCATGATCCCTGCATGGCTTCCAACGTTTTCTTCGACATCACGATCAACGACGAGCCCGCCGGCCGGATCGTCTTCAAGCTGTACGACGACGTCGTCCCGGTCACCGCCCGCAACTTCCGCGAGCTCGCCACCGGCCAGAACGGCTTCGGCTACGAGGGCTCCGGCTTCCACCGCGTCATCCCCGACTTCATGCTGCAGGGCGGTGACTTCACCAACCACAACGGCACCGGCGGCCGCAGCATCTACGGCGAGAAGTTCGCGGACGAGAACTTCGAGATCAAGCACACCAAGGCCGGCCAGCTCTCGATGGCCAACGCGGGCCGCAACACCAACGGCTCGCAGTTCTTCATCACCACCATCGCCACCAACTGGCTGGACGGCAAGCACGTCGTCTTCGGCGAGGTCGTCGAGGGCATGGACATCGTGAAGCTCATCGAGTCCAAGGGCTCGCAGAGCGGCCGCACCTCGGCCAAGGTCACCATCGCCAAGTCCGGCATCGTCGAGTAATCACCGGTGCGTGGCCGGGCTCCCGCCCGGCCGACCCGGTACCGCGTACCGCCCCGTCGTGGAAAGTCGGATCCGCCGACTTCCCACTCGGGGCGGTGGCGTTTCCGGGCGTCCGTCCGGACGCGTTCCCGCATGCCGAGGCGCTGCCGCACCGGACCCGTCGGCCGGCCGGGTGAGCCCCCGGCGCGGCGGCGTCCGGCGCCGGCGGGCGGGGCGGTAGAGCTACCGTCGTGACGCACCCCAGCCCACCGGAGAGACTGCTCGCCGGGGCCCGGTGGGACCTGTTCCCCGGGCACCCGTGGGCGGGCCTGGCCCGCGTCCCCGCCGGGGACGTCCGCCGGGTCGCGATCGACGGCGGCGCGTGCCGCACCAAGGCCGGCCTGCTCACCGCCTGGGCGCGCGCCCTCGACTTCCCCGCGTACTTCGGCCACAACTGGGACGCCTTCGAGGAGTGCCTGGGCGACGTCCTCCACCCCGCCGGGGAGCCGGACCGGCCGCCGCCCCGGGTGCTCGTCGTCCTCGCCGGCGCGGACGAGCTCCTCGCCGACGCGCCGGAGGCCGAACTCACCACGCTGCTGCGGATCCTGGACGCCGCCGCCGTCGACCACCTGCTCGCCGTGCTGTTCGCGGCGCAGGACCCGTCCGCCACCGCGTACCGGTTCAGGGCGGCGGCCCGCGCGCTGTGAGGGGCGGAGTGGGGCGGTGATCAACTGGCCGTTACTGCACCGGAATTCGGCCAGTTCACCCGCGCGTCGCGACCAGTGCGCCGGAAAGCGGCGCACCCGACGTGCGGCGCGGCTAGGGTCCAGCGCCATGAGCGAGCGAATGGTCGAGAGGTGCGTGTGGGCGAATGCCCCCGCCGAGCGCAGCGAGGTGGGCGCATGAGTCTTGATGTCGAGGTCGTCCGGGAGACGACCGACGAGCTGGTGGCCGCGTTCGCCGGCCTGCTCCCGCAGCTGTCCGGTTCGGCCAAGCCGTTGGACCACGCGGCGCTGGCCCACCTGGTGGCCTGCGACTCCAACACGCTGCTGGTCGCCCGCCTCGACGGGGTGATCGTCGGCACGCTGACCCTGGTGCTGTCCCCGCTCCCGTCCGGCCTGCGGGCGCGGATCGAGGACGTGGTCGTCGACGCGGAGACGCGCGGCAAGGGTGTCGGCGCGGCCCTGACCGACGAGGCCGTGCGGCTGGCGCGCGAGGCCGGCGCCCGGACCCTCGACCTGACGTCCCGGCCGTCCCGCGAGGCCGCGAACCGCCTCTACGAACGGGCTGGCTTCCAGGCCCGGGACTCGAAGGTCTACCGCTACGCGGGCTAGCTCTTCCGCCCGCTGCGCGGGAAGTCGGCCGGCCCGACGTCCCGCGCAGCGGCAGTGCGGGTGGGGCCGAGGGCGTAGGACCAATGGACGATGGCCGACCGGCCCGCGTCCGGGTGGAATGGTCGGATGGATCACGCGCCACGCACCGAGCAGCCGTACGGCGGCCTCACCGCCGCCCAGCGGTCCGCCTACCTCGACCGCATCGCGCTCCCCGAGCCCGGCGCGCCGTCCCCGGAGGCGCTCGCCCGGCTCCAGCTCGCGCACCTGCGGGCCGTCCCGTTCGAGAACCTGAGCATCCACCTCGGCGAGCCCGTCGTCCTCGACCCGGACGCCCTGGTGGCGAAGGTCGTGACCGCCCGCCGCGGCGGCTTCTGCTACGAACTCAACGGCCTCTTCGCCGAGTTGCTCGGCTCGCTCGGCTACCGGGTGAGCCTGCTGGCCGCCCGTGTCTTCGACGGCGAGCGGCCGGGCCCGCCGTTCGACCACCTCGCGCTGCGGGTGGACCTCGACGAGCCGTGGCTGGTCGACGTCGGCTTCGGGCGTTTCAGTCGCGGCCCGCTGCGGCTCGACGGACGCGGCGAACAGGCCGACGCCCACGGCACGTTCACCCTCGTCCCGGCCGGCGCGCACGGAGACCTGGACGTCCTCCTGGACGGCACGCCGCAGTACCGGCTGGGCCTGCGCCCGTACGAGCTCGCCGACTTCCGCCCGACCTGCTGGTGGCAGACCACCTCGCCGGACTCCCCGTTCACCCGCTCGACGACCTGCTCGATGCTCACCGCCGACGGCGGCCGGGCGACCATCGCCGGCAACCGCCTGATCACCACCACCCCGGCCGGCGAGCGCAGCGAGCTGACGCTCACCGACGACGAGGCCCTGGCGGCCTATCGCACCCGCTTCGGGATCGCGCTGGACCGCATCCCGCAGGGCCCGCGCTGACGCCCGAAGGTCTACCGCTGCGCGGGCTGGTGCCCGCGCAGCGGCGCCGGTGGGGCCGAGGGCGTCAGGGCCGCTCCTGCCGCCCGCCGCGCGCCTCCGGGCCGGCCACGCCGAGTGCCAGCGCCTCCGCCGCGTCGAGCCGGGCCACCTCCGCCGCGTCCAGGGTCGGGTTGGCGGCCCGGCGGGCCCGGGCGGCGGAGAGGTCGCCCGGCCCGCCGAGGTGCCGCACCAGCGCCGCCAGCACGGCCCGGGCGGCCGTCGCGAGGCCGGCGGGCAGCGTGAGCACGACCTCCGCCATGATCAGCACCGACGTGCCCGTGTCCAGGGCGGGCGGGCCTTCCGCGGCCGTCGCCCAGTCGATCACCACCGGCCCGCGCGGCGTCATCAGCACGTTCTCCGGGTGCAGGTCGAGGTGCAGGATCCGGTGCGCCGGGTCGGTGCCCGTGCGGGCCGGGACGGCGTGCAGCCGCCGCAGCAGCCCGGCCAGCAGTTCGCCGGCCGCTCCGGGCGCGAGCTCGCCCGCCACGAGGGCGTCGCGCATCGTCGGGCCGGTGAGGCGCTCCAGGACGAGTTCGCCGGGCGCGGCCCCGGGGCTCGCCCCGGGCACCGGGTAGCCGTGCTCCGCGAGGTGCCGCATCACGGCGAGTTCGCCGGACGCGTCGCTGCCGTCCCGGTACCGGCGCAGCACCCGGTGTCCGTCCAGGGCGAAGACGTCGGCCGTCCGCCCGCGCCCCAGGAGCGCTCCGGTGCCGCTTCGTTCGTCCACGGGGGGCAGGGTAGCGCCGGGCCCGGCCGTCCGGGCCGGAATCACACAATCACTCCGGGTGTCCGCGCGGTCGCCGTAGGCTCTCCTCGCGCGGCCGAGCCGCGCTCAACTCCACTCTCCGCCAAGGTGGTTCACCGATGGAGCAGCCGATGGAAGCGATGGGGCAGGGCCTCGACGACGCCGAGGTGACGTACGAGCAGGTCACCGTGGTCTCCCTCGCGGCGGGCGAGCCGGCCAATCCGGCGCGCGTCCCGGTCCGCGTCTCGCGCGAGGTGATGACGGTCAAGCGCGTGGCGAGCTACTGGGTGCGCTGGGACGAGCGGCGCGGCCCGGACGACATCCGCCACCACGCGCGGTGGGTGCCCGACGAGGAGTACGTCCGCCCGGAGCCGGGGAGCCCGGACGGCACGCTGACGGTCACCGTCGCCGCGTACTGGACGTACCGGGCGGGCGGGCGCCCGCGCCGCCGCACCAGCGAGACGGTGGTCGCCTTCCGCCCCGGCGAGACCGAGCACGAGCTCGTCCTCGAACGCCCCGATCCGCAGCACCCGGCCGCCCTCGCCGTGCACCTGGCGGACGCCCGCTGGGTGGACGGCGGCCGCGCGCGGGAGATCCACTACGGCTACTCGGGCCCGACCGAGGCCGGGGGCGCCGGCGACGGCGAGGGGGAGTGGCTGGTGCGCTTCCCGGAGTACGTGACCGGCCTGCAGCCGATCGGCCGGTAGGGGCCCGGCCGGCGGCGGCCGGCACGTCCGTCCCGGAGAACGCGAGCGCCTCCTGGACCAGGCGGCCCAGGAGGCGGTGGCGGCGGTGGAGCGGCGGGTGGGTCCGCTACTTGACGTCCGGCACGGGGGTGTCGTTCTTGAAGGCGTCGAACACCTGCTTGGCCTTGGCGGAGTCCCACTTGACCGCCGACTCCCCGGTGGTGGTGCGGAAGTCCGGGTTGGAGATCGGGATGGTCAGCGTCTTGCCGCTGCCGCCGTTGACGTCCTTCATCGCGAGGAAGAGCGAGCCGAGGTCGGTCAGGCCGGTGTCGTTGTCGACGATCAGCGTGCCGAGGCCGGCGTCGACCAGCGGGTAGAAGGTGAACGGGTCGAGCAGCGTGCCCGGGGAGGCCGCCTGGTGGGCCAGGGCGGCGAGGAACTTCTGCTGGTTGCGCATCCGGCCGAGGTCCTGGTCGGCCATCTGGTGGCGCTGGCGGACGAAGGCGAGGGCCTGGGTGCCGTTGAGGGTCTGGTCGCCGGCCTTGAGGTCGAGGCCGGAGTCCCGGTCCTTGATGTCCTGGTCGATGTGCATCTGCACGCCGCCGACCGCGTCGACGATGCCGACGAAGCCGGAGAAGCCGATCTCGGCGTAGTGGTCGATGCGGATGCCGGTGTTCAGCTCGATGGTCTGGACGAGCAGCCGGCCGTTGCCGTTGGCGAAGGCCGAGTTGATCTTCGAGTTGGTGCCCTTGAGGGTCTTGCCGCTGCTGGTCTTGTACTCCGGGATCGGTACCCAGGAGTCGCGCGGCACGCTCAGCAGGGTGTTCCCGTTGTCCCCGACGTGCAGGATCATCATCGAGTCGCTGCGCTTGCCCTCGACGTCGTGGCCGGTGTGGAGGTTCTCCTCCTGGGCGTCGGTGAGGCCCTCGCGGCTGTCCGAGCCGACGATCAGCCAGTTGGTGCCCTTGCCGGCCGCCGGGCGGCCGGGGTAGTCGGCGAGCACGTTGTCGTGGTTGATCTTGGAGTCGGCCCAGAAGTAGGTGGAGACGGCCGTCACCATGATCGCGACGAGCAGGCCGAAGACCGTCCACTTGGCGATCCGGCCCTTCGACCAGCCCCTGCGCCCGGCGGGGCCCGGCGCGGACGGGCGGGTGCCGCCGGGGGCGCCCGGACCACCAGGGCCACCCGGACCGCCCGGACCACCGGGGCGGCCGGGACCGTCGGGCCGGCCGGGGCCCTGCGGCGGGACGCCGCCGGTGCGGGAGGGTTCGGGCCGGCGCGGCGCCGGGGCACCCGGCCCGCGCGGGTTCAGCCCGGCCGGCAGCGGCGGCTCGGCCGACGTGCCGCCCCCGCTGCGCCCGTACGCGCCGCCCCCGTCGCCGCCGCCGTACGGGGTCCCGCCGTTGTACGGGTTCCCGCCGCCGCTCGGGCGGCCCTCCTGCCACGTGTTCATGTGGACGAGGATGCCCGAAGGCGTCCGGCCTGACTCCCCCCGGGGGCTCCACCAGGCCTCTTGTAGCAGTTTTGATGCACGTGCCGGATCGTTCCGCCGCAACTTCCGCGCGTGCGCACGCCCGTGCGGGCGCCGGCTCGCCGGAGTGATCCGTCCCACTCCGGCGTTCACCTGCCGAAACGATTCTTGACCGCCCCGAACACGCCGTGTTTGCATTTTTGGCATGGATCAGCGAAGGACCCTCACGCGTCGGCGGCACGTCGACCTCAAGCGTGTGTCCCGTTCGCTCTGTCGTGGCTGACGCGCGCCCCGTCGAATTCCCCAACTCCCTTTCCCCGGGCGGCGGAAGCACCGCCGCTCCGCCGCAGCGGCAGCGCCGCCGCACCGCGTCGTCCCCGCTTCCCGCAGAGGTGAACCCATGGCCACCGTCCTGTCCGTCTCCGGCTCCCCGTCCGCGACCTCCCGCACCACCCGCCTCCTGCGCCACGTGGACGGGTGGCTCGCGGCCCGCGGCCACCACGTGATCCCGTTCGAGGCCCGCCACCTGCCCGCGCACGCCCTGCTCTCGGGCGACTTCGACCATCCCGAGATCGCCGCCGCCGTCGAGCTGTTCGCCCGGGCCGACGGCGTCGTGATCGGCACCCCCGTCTACAAGGCCGCGTACTCCGGCCTGTTGAAGGCCCTGCTCGACGTCCTGCCGCAGTACGCGCTCGCCGGCAAGGCCGTCCTGCCGCTCGCCACCGGCGGCTCGCCCGCGCACGTCCTCGCCGTGGACTACGCGCTGCGTCCGGTCCTCAGCTCGATGGGCGCCGGCCACGTCACCCAGGGCTGGTTCGTGCTCGACCGCCACGTCACCGCCGGGGAGGACGGGACGACCGTCGTCGAGCGCGAGACCGAGGCGCTGCTCGCCCCCGTCGTCGACGGCTTCGCGGTGGCGCTGGAGCGGCTCGCCGCCCCCGTCCTGGCCGGCTGACGAGCCGCGGCCGCGGGCCCGTACGGGGCGTCCCCGAGAAGGGCCGCGGCGACCCCTAGGGGGAGGGCCGCCGCACCCCGTACAACTCCCGTTGGCCCGCTTCATCCCGGCGGAGGACGAGCGCTCCGTCCGCCGCTCCTAACGTGGTTCATACATCCCCGCCCGTCCGGAGCCGGCCCGATTTCCTCGGGTCGGCGGCCCGGTGCGCCGGGCAGGGTGGGGACAACCCCCGGTCGAGGACTACCGCTTCCACCATGTCGCCGGACAGGTGGGGACGACCAGGCTGGGGGCCAACGGGTGGGCCATTCCTTAGGAGACTCCAGTGACGACGGCAGCAGCAGCCGTGTTCGACCACCAGCTTCCCGGCGGCGAGTCCGCCGTCGCCGCCTCGGCCCGCCAGGTCACCAAGGCGTACGGCGCGGGCGAGACCAAGGTCACCGCGCTGGACGCGGTCGACGTCGACATCCAGCGCGGTCGCTTCACCGCGATCATGGGCCCCTCCGGTTCCGGCAAGTCGACCCTCATGCACTGCCTGGCCGGCCTCGACACGGTCAGCGGCGGGCGGATCTGGATCGGCGGCACCGAGATCACCGGCCTCAAGGACAAGCAGCTGACCAGGCTGCGCCGGGACAAGATCGGCTTCATCTTCCAGGCGTTCAACCTGCTGCCCACGCTGAACGCGCTGGAGAACATCACGCTCCCGATGGACATCGCCGGCCGCAGGGTCGACGAGGCCTGGCTGGCCCAGGTGGTGGAGACCGTCGGCCTGGCCGGCCGGCTCAAGCACCGCCCGACCCAGCTCTCCGGCGGCCAGCAGCAGCGCGTCGCGGTGGCGAGAGCCCTGGCCGCCCGCCCCGAGATCATCTTCGGCGACGAGCCCACCGGCAACCTCGACTCCCGGGCCGGCGCCGAGGTGCTGACCTTCCTGCGCCGCTCGGTGGACGAACTCGGCCAGACCATCGTCATGGTGACCCACGACCCGGTCGCCGCCGGGTACGCGGACCGCGTGCTCTTCCTCGCCGACGGCGTGATCGTCGACGAGATGCACTCCCCGACCGCCGACTCCGTCCTGGAGCGCATGCGCCGCTTCGACGGCAAGCGCACGAGCTGAGCGGGCGGGACGACGCATCATGATCCTCAAGACGTCACTGCGGAGCTTCTTCGCCCACAAGGGCCGGATGGCGCTCTCCCTGATGGCCGTCGTGCTGTCGGTCGCCTTCGTCTCCGGAACCCTGGTCTTCTCCAACACCGCGACCAGCACCTTCGACAAGCTCTTCGCCGCGACCGCCTCGGACGTCTCCGTCCAGCCGCCGAAGCCGGCCGAGGACGACCAGCAGCAGCCCGGCGACAAGCCGCGGGTGCTCCCGGTCGCGCTCGCCCAGCAGGTCGCCGCGGTGCCCGGCGTGAAGACGGCCGTCGGCCAGGTCATGGTCGGCGACGCGATCCTGGTCGACCCGGCCACCAACAAGCTGATCGGCCCGACCAGCGGCGCCCCGACCCTGGTCGGCAACTGGGCGGACACGCCGCGCAACCCGGTGCGCATCACCTCCGGCCACGTGCCGCAGAACGCGGGCGAGCTGGTGCTCGACGCCGACACCGCGAAGAAGGCCAAGCTCGGCCTCGGTGGCAAGGTGCGGGTCGACAACGCGAGCGGCAAGCACGAGTTCACCATCGCGGGCATCGCGACCTTCACCACCACCAACCCGGGTGCGGCGCTCGCCTTCCTGGACACCCCGACCGCGCAGCAGGTGCTGCTCGGCGAGGCGGCCTACACCTCCGTCGAGGCCTTCGGCGACGGCAGCCGCAGCGACGCGCAGCTCAAGACCGACACCCTCGCCAAGCTGGGCGGCGGCTACCAGGTCAAGACCGCGGCCGAGCAGAAGGACGAGAACAACAAGAGCATCGGCAGCGGCCTCGACTTCATGAAGTACGCGATGCTCGGCTTCGCCGGCGTCTCGCTGCTCGTCGGCGGCTTCCTGATCATCAACACCTTCTCGATGCTGGTCGCCCAGCGCACCCGGGAGATCGGCCTGCTGCGCGCCATCGGCGGCAGCCGCCGCCAGGTCAACGGCTCGGTGCTGGCCGAGGCGCTGATCCTGGGCGTGCTCGGCTCGACCCTCGGCATCGGGGCCGGCCTCGGCATCGCGGTCGGCCTGATCCAGCTGATGAACGCGATCGGCATGGACCTCAAGGCGAGCGACCTGCAGATCGGCCCGGACGTCTTCGTCGCCGGGTACGCGGTCGGCATCCTGATCACCGTCGTCGCGGCCTGGATCCCGGCCCGCCGGGCCGGCCGGATCGCGCCGATGGCCGCCCTGCGCGACCACGGCACCCCGGCCGAGGCGCGGGCCAACGCGGTCCGTACGGTCCTCGGCCTCGTCCTCACCCTGGGCGGCGGCGGTCTGCTGGTGCTCGCCGCGAAGGCGGAGAAGGCGGCGACCGGCGGGCAGTACCTGGGCCTCGGCGTGCTGCTGACCCTGATCGGCTTCGTGGTGCTCGGCCCGCTGCTGGCCACCGCCGTCATCAGGGTGCTGGGCGCCCTCCTGCCGGCCCTGTTCGGCCCGTCCGGCAAGCTCGCCCAGCGCAACGCGACACGCAACCCGCGCCGCACCGGCGCCACCGCCGCCGCGCTGATGATCGGCCTGGCGCTGGTGATCGGCTCCTCGGTGTTCAGCGCCTCGGCGGTCACCTCGGCCAGCGCGCAGATAGACCGCTCGGTGGGCGTGGACTACATCGTCCGCGGCGGCGGTGCGCCGATCACCGCCGAGATGACGGACGCGGTCCGCAGGACCCCGGGCATCGACCACGTCACCACCGAGAAGGACTTCGACGCGAAGGTCCAGCTCGCCGACGGCCGGAGCAAGAAGGCCGGGATCGCCGCCGTGCCGCCGAGCTTCTTCGGCACGGACTTCCACCTCCCGGTCGCGTCCGGCACGGCCGACTCGATCGCCCGCGGCTCGCTGGGCATCGGCGAGAACTTCGCGAAGGACAACGGCCTCAAGGTCGGCGACACCGTCACTGTGACCTACGGCAAGGGGCACACCCAGCAGCTGACGGTCGGCGTGGTGTTCGGCAAGAAGTCGCTCTACGGCGACGCCTCCTTCGTCGACACCGCCACCATGGCCAAGGTGGTCCCGGCCGCCGACCAGCCCGTCGACCGGGTCTTCTATGCCAAGGCGGCCTCCGGCGCCGACGTCGCCAAGACGCTGACCGCCCTGCAGGACGCGCTCAAGGAGTACCCGCAGCTGACCGTCAAGGACCAGGCCGGCTACAAGGAGCTCGTCCAGTCCCAGGTCAACACCCTGCTCTACCTGATCTACGGGCTGGTCGGCCTCTCGATCACGGTCGCCGTGCTCGGCGTCGTCAACACCCTGGCGCTGTCGGTGGTCGAGCGGACCCGTGAGATCGGCCTGCTGCGGGCGATCGGGCTCTCCCGCCGCCAGCTGCGCCGGATGATCCGGCTGGAGTCCGTGGTGATCGCGGTCTTCGGCGCGGTCCTCGGTACGGTGCTCGGCCTCGCCTGGGGCGTCACCGCCCAGCAGGTGCTGCGCGACCAGGGTCTGGACACGCTCTCCGTCCCGACCACCACGATCGCCGTGACGCTGGTCTCCTCCGTGGTGATCGGCCTGTTCGCGGCCCTCTTCCCGGCCTTCCGGGCCGGGCGCATGAACGTCCTCGCGGCCATCGCGACGGACTGACCCGGCGGCGGGGGACGCCGGGAAAATCGGGGGAGCACGGGGGAACGGGGGCGCAGGGGCCGGGTGCGAACGAGCACCCGGCCCCTGCGGCGTCCCCGCACCCACCGGGCTGGGATGATCGTCCGATGGTCGCCCCGGACGCCCCGCCCCTGCCCAGCGCCGCGCCCCTCACCACGGCCGCCGCCGACCGCTGGCGCGCCGCCCACCGCTTCCGGCGGCTCGACAGCCGCTGGCTCGCCCTGGTCCCGATCGCCTTCGTGGCCTTCGCCACCGCCGTCGAGCCGACCGGCACGCACTGCAACGCCGCCGGCATCTGCGCCGACACCTGGGGCGACGAGATCGCCGCCTGGTCGGTGATCGCCGAGACGATCCTGCTGCTCGCCCGGGTCCGCGCCCGGGCGCTGGTGCCGCCGGCCGTCCTCGCGGTGCTCTGGTACGTCCCGGACGGCCTGGTCACCACCGCCGGCCGTTGGACGGCGGTCCTGGTGCACGTCCTGCTGTCCCTCGTGCTGATCGGCGCCGAACTCGGCCGCCGCCGCGCCCGCCAGGACCTCGACGAGCTGATGGCCCCGCCCGTCCCGTACCCGTGGACCGCCGCGGGCGCTCCGTCGCCCGTCACCCCCGGCCGCCCGCCCGTGGTGCGCCGCGCGCTCGGCGCCGTGCTGCTGGCCGTCGCGCTGGTGATCCCGCTGTACGGGCTCTGGGCGGAGGCCGGGGAGGCCGACCACCGCGGCCGGGCGACGGCGGTCACCGGCACGGCCGGCGCCACCGACGAGGACGGCGTGCTGACCGTCCGCTACCGCCCGCCCGGCGGCGGTCCCGAACGCACCGTCGGGCTCGACCTCACCTTCGCCCGGCCGCCGCAGCCCGGCGACGCGGTGCCGCTGCTCGTGGACGGCGACTGGGCCCGCGCCGCCGGCGTCGAGTACAGCCCGGTGGAGGACGTCTTCGGCGCCGGCCTCGTCGCGCTGACCGGCCTGCTGGTGCTCGCCTCCGCCGCCGGGGCCGAGGCCCGGCGCCGGCGGCCCGCCTTCGCGGGCTCCGCCCCCGCGCTCGCTGTCCGGGTCCGGGCCGACAGCGGGGGCGACCTGCTCGTGGAGCCGCTGGACGGCCCGCCGGGCGGGCCCGCGCTGTGGCGGCTGGTCGAGGACGAGGGCTACCGGTGGGCCCGGTACGGCGCCGGGGACGGCACCGGCCCCGGGTGGGTGCCGCAGCGCGAGCAGACCCCGGACATGGAGGGCGACTTCCTCTACCCCGACTACGCGCTCGACATCCACGACGAAGAAGAAGACGGGGACGAGGAAGACCACCACGACCACCACGACCACGACCCCGGGATCCCCCTCCCGCCCACCGAAGCCGCCGCCCGCCTCGCGCGCGCCGAGCTGAGCGTCGACGCCGTGCTCTACCAGGGCCCCGACGGCCCGGAACGCCAACTCCTCGTCCGCCCCGGCCTGCTGGAGCACGAGCCGCACTGGCTCGCCGCCGTCGTCGCCCCCGCCCCGAGGGACCCCCGGCTCGGCCGGGACCGCCAGCGCTACCGGAACCCGGACCTGACGGTCTCCGCGCTGACCGCCGAGACGGTCGCCGCCGCCCCCGAACCCGGCCCCGGCACCGAGCCGATGACCGCCCGCCGCTGGGAGATGCCGTTCGTCCTGCGCGCCGCGGCCGGCCCGGCCGCCGCCGTCCTGCTCGCCGCGCTCGTCGTGCTCCTCGACGCCGACGGCTGGTGGAACGGCCTGGTCCGCCCGCTCTGGACGGGCTGCGTCGGGATCCTCTTCTGCGCCCGCCCGCTGTCCTGGCAGATGGTCGTCGACCGGGACGGCCTGCGGGTCGCCACCACGCTGCGCAGCCGCGTCTTCCGGTGGCAGGAGATCAACGCCGCCGCCGTGCACCGCAACGCCCTCACCGTCCAGCTGCGCTCAGGCCAGGACGTCACCGTGGCGAGCCGCCCGGCGGCCTGGCTGGCCGGCCACTTCGGCGACCGCTGCGACCCGCGGGAACTGGCCAGGACCGTCGCCACCGCCGCCCACCGGCCCGACCTGCGGCCGTCCGTCCGGCTGCCGGACCGGCTCGGCAGTCCGCAGCACGTCCTCAACCGGATCGCGCTGCTCGGCTTCGCCGCCTTCACGGTCGTCCACTACCTCCGCTGACCGGTACGGTTGGCGGCGATGAACACCAAGGCTGCTGAGGAGCTGCCGGCGGTCTCCGTGATCATGCCGGTGCTCAACGAGGAACGTCACCTGCGCACGGCCGTCCGGCACATCCTGGAGCAGGAGTACGCCGGCCCGATGGAGGTGGTGATCGCCCTCGGTCCGTCCACCGACCGCACCGCCGAGATCGCCGCCGAGCTCACCGCCGAGGACCCCCGGGTCCGGACCGTGGAGAACCCCACCGGCCGCACGCCGGCCGGTCTCAACGCGGCGATCCGCGGCTCGCGCCACCCGATAGTGGTGCGCGTGGACGGCCACGGCCTGCTGACCCCCGGCTACGTCGCCACCGCCGTCCGCCTGCTGGACGAGATGGAGGCGGCCAACGTCGGCGGCATCATGCACGCCGAGGGCGAGACGGAGTGGGAGAACGCGGTCGCCGCCGCGATGACCTCCAAGATCGGCGTCGGCAACGCCGCCTTCCACACCGGCGGCCTGGCCGGCCCCGCGGACACCGTCTACCTGGGCGTGTTCCGGCGCGAGGTGCTGGAGAAGCTGGGCGGCTACAACGAGGAGTTCATCCGCGCCCAGGACTGGGAGCTGAACTACCGCATCCGCCAGGACGGCGGGCTGATCTGGTTCACCCCGCAGCTCAAGGTCACCTACCGCCCCCGGCCGTCGGTCCGCGCCCTCGCCAAGCAGTACAAGGACTACGGCCGCTGGCGGCGCGTGGTCACCCGCTACCACCGCGGCTCGGTCAACCTGCGCTACCTGGCCCCGCCGGCCGCGTTCCTCGGCGTCACGCTCGGCCTGGTGCTCGGTGCCGCCGTCCACCCGGTCTTCCTCGCGGCGCCCGGCGCGTACCTGCTCGGGATCCTCGGCGGCTCGGTGGTCGAGGGCCGCGGCCTGTCCGCCAAGGCGAAGGCGCTGCTCCCGGTGGCCCTCGCGACCATGCACCTCAGCTGGGGCTTCGGCTTCCTCACGTCGCCGCGCTCGCTGGCCCGCAAGGTCATCGGCAGCACCGCGCCCACCCCGGACAACGTCCTCGCCGACGCGCGCTGATCCGCCCGCGCGACCCCGCCCACGGCACTAGGGTCGTTCCCCATGGGGACGGTTGAGGGCGGGTCCGCGGCCGGCCCGCGCATCGCGCCGAGCGCGGACGTGGACGAGCGGGCCGCCATCGGCCCCGGGACGACGGTCTGGGACCTCGCCCAGGTGCGCGAGCACGCGGTGCTCGGCGCCGAGTGCATCATCGGCCGGGGCGCCTACATCGGCCCCGGCGTCCGCATCGGCGACCGGGTCAAGGTGCAGAACCACGCGCTGGTGTACGAGCCGGCCGTGATCGAGGACGGGGTGTTCATCGGCCCGGCCGTCGTCCTCACCAACGACCGCTACCCGCGCGCGATCGAGCCGGAAGGCCGGCTGAAGCGTCGATCCGACTGGCGCGCCGAGGGGGTGACGCTCCGTCAGGGCTGCTCGATCGGCGCCCGGGCCGTCCTGGTCGCCGGGGTGACGGTCGGCCGCTGGGCGCTGGTCGCGGCGGGCGCCGTGGTCCACCGCGACGTCCCGGACCACGCGCTGGTCGCCGGCGTCCCCGCCCGCCGGATCAAGTGGGTCGGCCGCACCGGCGAACCCCTTCGTTCCGCCGGCGGGGGGCACTGGCACTGCCTCCGCACCGGCGACCGCTTCGTGGCGGCGGACGGCATCCTCACCCGCCTCCAGCAGCCCTCGTAGGAAAGCTACTTCGCGCACACGTCGGTGTCGTCGGCCTGCACCCGCTGGAGGTCGGCCGGGGCCTCCGCCGGCGCCGCGGACGGTGCGGCGGGCGCCGCGAGGGCGTCCTTGCCGAGCACCAGCACCAGCGGCCCCTTCGCGGCGGCCTTCGGATCCGGCCGAGCGGCGTCGCCGGGCAGTCCGAGGGCGGCGGCCAGTGCGGTCGCCGCCTCCTCCTGCCCGGCCGGGTACGCAATCGAACTGGTCGCCGCCGCAGGCGCGTTGGGGCCCGTCGCGGCCTTGGTGAAGCCCTTGGCCCTGAGTCTGTCCACGGTCGCGCCCGACTGTCCCTGTGCCCCGCTGCCGTTGCGGACGGTCACCTGGACGTCCTTCGGGTCCACCGCCGGCGCCGCGGGCGTGCCCGGCGCGGCCGTGGTCTCCGGTGCGGCGGGGGCGGCGGTGGCGCCCTGCGAGGTCTCGGTCAACGAGCGGTCGGCCGCGATCATCGAGAACAGCCGGCCGGCGTCCGGCTGTTTGAGGATCACCCGGTTCTCGTCCTTCGGGTCGTCGAGCACCGGCACGGTGGCGAAGGTGATGTTCTTGGTGTCCACCGCGCTGATGTCCAGCGCCAGGTCCTTGAGCTTGTCGACGCTGCCGATGCCGGAGTCGACGGTGAGCGCCTTGGTGGCGGCGTCCGCGAGCTTGTAGAGCTTGGCCGGGCTGGTCAGGGTGTCGTCGCCCTTGACCTTGCGGATCATCGAGCTGATGAACTGCTGCTGGAGCGGGATCCGGCTGAGGTCGCCGCCCGTCCCGACCACGTGCCGGGTGCGCACGAACGCGAGCGCGTCGTCGCCCTGGACGACGTGCCGGCCCTTGGTCATCCTCAGGTGCGACTTCGGGTCGTTGATGTCCTTCGCGGCGCACACCTCGACCCCGCCGACTGCGGTGGACAGCGTCTTCACCGCCTCGAAGTTCACCTGGACGAAGTGGTCGACCCGGATCCCGGTGACCTTCTCGACGGTCTTCCAGGAACAGCCCGGGTCCCGGCCCGCCTGCCCCAGGCTGTTGTTGAACATGTCCCGCGCGGAGCCGGGTATCGACTTGCCGTCCGGCGCCCGGCATTCCGGGATCGGCACCATCAGGTCGCGCGGGATGCTGATCACCGTCGCGTTGGAGCGGTCCTTGGCGACGTGGAAGAGCAGCGTGGTGTCGGCGTGCCCGGAGCTGCCCGCGTCGCCGTAGTCGCTCCCGAGGCCCTCGCGGCTGTCGGTGCCGAGCACCAGGATGTTCAGCGCGTCCCCGGCCGCCCTGGGCCGCTCGGCCTCGTCGCCCAGCTGGACCTTGACCGAGGTCAGGTTGTTGTTGAAGTGCTCGTACAGGTAGTACGCCCCGCCGCAGCCGGCGGCCATGACCAGTGCGCCCGTCCCGGCCGTCCACTTGAGCGTCCGGCGCCGGCGCCGCGTGCGCCTGGCGGCGGCCGCCCGCCGCTGCGCCGTCCGGTGGCCCTGCCCGCTGTACTCACCGGTTTTCGGTTTGTCCTTCTGCACGGGATTCCCTACGTCCGGCCGGTCACGGTGGTGCGGCACACCGGGGCGATGGGCCGATCCGGACACAGTAGACGAGCCGAACAGGGGAATTGTTCCGGGTATGATGTCCGTCACACGTAGGTAATCGGAGCGTAAAGTCCGGAGGGTGGTCAGTGCTGCGCGCAGGCGTCCACGTCGGCCGTGCGCCCCTCGAAGACGGGCGAGGCGCCGGCCGTCGGCGAGGCCGAGGGCCCGGCCGCGGCGGCCCCGTCCGACGCGGGGGAGGCGCCGGCCGTGGGCGTGGGCTCCGAGCCGGGCGGCCGGACGGTGATCCGCCGGTCGTCGCGCAGCGCGGCGAACAGCTGGCCGGTCTGCGGCTCCACGAACTCGTCCCGGTCCGAGTCGTAGCGGTACGGGCGGCGCGGCGCGGTCAGGAACACCACGTCCGCCGAGGGGATGCCGCGCAGGTCCTGGGTGAGGTCGTAGAGCGCGCCGAGCGAGGACAGCCCGCCGTCCGCCTTGACGGAGGAGGTGGCCGCGTCCAGCACCGGCCACAGCCTCGCCGGGTTCAGCAGGACGCCCTGCGACTGCACCTTGCGGATCAGCGAGGCCAGGAACTGCTGCTGACGGCCCATCCGCTGGGTGTCGCTGCCGTCGCCGAGGCTCTCCCGGGCGCGGACGTAGCCGAGCGCCTGCTCGCCCTGGAGGGTCTGGCGCCCGGCCGGCAGGTCGAGCTTGGCGTCCTTGTCGTGGATCGCCTGCGGGACGCACACCTCGACGCCGCCGACCGCGTCCACCATCGACTTGAAGCCGCTGAAGTCGAGGATCACGTAGTGGTCGATCCGGATGCCGCTGAGCTGCTCGACGGTGCGGATCGAACAGGCCGGACCGCCGAGTTCGAACGCCCAGTTGAACTGCATGAGCGCGGGCTTGCTCCGGGTGCCGTCCGGCTTCTCGCACGCGGGCACGGTGACCATGACGTCGCGCGGTACGGAGACGGCCGTCGCGTGCTTCCGGTCCGCGGCCAGGTGCAGCAGGATCGTGGTGTCCGAGCGCTGGGTGCCGGCCTCGCCGCCGTAGGCGCCGTTCGCGCCGGAGCGGTCGTCGCTGCCGATGAGCAGGATGTTCTCGGCGCCCTTGGCCCCGGCGGTCCGGCTCGGCCGCTCCGCCTCCAGCCTGGCGAGCAGCTTGTCGGTGGCCGTGTCCGTGCGGATGTTCCCGTCGAGCTTGCGGTAGGCGATCCAGAGCAGCACGCCGGTGGCCACGAGCAGGAACGCGACGACGCCGGCGGTGATCATCAGCCACCGCCGGCGCCGACGGGGGCGTCCGGGCGCGTCCGGGGGAGTGTCGGTCGGGGTGTGCGCGGTGTCGTCGTCCTCGGCCATGGCAGGGATCCCTACCCGCCGGGCCGGCGGCGGGGGTTACCCGAGGCGCAGTGTCACCCGTTCGGAGTCGGCCCGCTTCTCCCACTGCTCGGCCGTCAGGCCCTGGGAGTTGCGGCACAGCACCACCGAGGCGCCGGCCGCCAGCGGCGCCAGCAGGCCGGCCTCCAGGCCCGTCCAGTCGTCGTACGACAGCGTGGACATCACGCGGTCGCCCGGGTTCAGCCCGAGCCGGACGGCGCCCTCGCGGGCCAGGGCGACGGTCTGCTCACCGGTCAGCTTCAGCGGCAGGCCGTCCACGCCGGTCTCCAGGGCGGGCGCGTCCGGGGTCACCGGCGAGTACGGCGCGAAGCGGTCGCCCTGGCCGGGCACCTCGGCGGCGTAGTCGAGGAAGCCGTCCGGGCGCTGCGGGAACCGGCCGCCCAGCGGGCGCAGGGCCAGCGCGACCCGCTCGCCCTCGCAGGCGTGGGCGGACTCCAGGCCGTCCGGGCCGCTGACCACCAGATCGGCGGCGGCCGGCTCGCCGCCCGGCACCGCCGTCACCCCGACCGACCAGCAGGCCAGCAGCCAGACGGCGCTCTGCCAGTGGGCGGGCAGGAGGAGGGCGGCGCGGTCGCCGGGACCGGCGTTGAGCTCGTCCTGGAGCAGGTTGGCCGTCTTGGCCACCCAGTTGTCGAACGTCCGGGCGGACAGCTCCACCCGTTCGCCGGTGGCGTCGTCGTAGAAGGTGACCAGCGGGGCCGCGGGATCGACCGAAGGGGTGCCACCTCGCAGGTATGCGTGCAGCAGCTCGACGGGGGTGCGGGCATCGGCAGCGAAAGGCGCAGTCATGGTGCGCCCCAGCCTACGGCCTCCGGGTGTGACCCCGGGAGGGGCGCCGGACCCGGCGCCGGGCGGCGTGGCGGACACCCGTGTTCGCGGCGACCATCCGGTTTGAGCGCCTCGCGCTCCCCGTCACGTCTTCAGCGTCCTCGCCCCCGCGTCGCCTCCCACCAGCCCCCGCAGCTCCTCCGTCAGAGCCGCCGCCAGGTCCGGCCGGAGGTCGTACCGGGCGGGTGTGGTCTGCAGGAGCGCGATCCGCCACCCCGCCCCCGCGTTCACGGCGATCACCGTCTGCACCGAGTTGAGCTCCGGCACCACGTCCGCCGCCCCCGCCGGTACGAGCCCCGCGACGGCGTCCAGTTGCGCCACGCCGGGCCCGAGCCCCCGGACGCGCCGTACGGCGGCCACGTACCGGGGAGTGACGTGGTCCGCGAAGATCCGCCCGAGTTCGGCCGCGATCGCCGACCGCCCGCGGTGGCGCGTGCCGTCGTGGCCGATCACCTCGCCGTCGGCGGCGAAGGGTCCGGCGAAGGCCGAGCCGTCCTGCCGGTTCCACCCGTCGAGGGCCCGGTCGTAGAGCGCTCGCACCGCGTTCTCGTCCGAGGGGGAGAGGTCCGGCAGCCGCGTATCGTTCATATCCCCATGGTCGGGGACGGCGGCGGAGGAGGCGACGCAGTGACGGGCGGCGAGTCGGTGCGGCTCTGGCGGCCGGGTTTCCCGCTGGACGTGGCCCGCACGCTGCTCCCGCTGCGCCGCGGCCCGGCCGACCCCTCGTACCGGACGACCGGTGACGGAGCGGTCTGGCGGGCGTCCCGGACCCCGGCCGGTGCCGGGACGCTGCGCGTGCTGTCCCGCCCGGGGGCCGGCGAGGTGGAGGCGCGGGCGTGGGGCCCGGGTGCCGGGTGGCTGCTGGACCGGCTGCCCGCGTTGCTCGGGGCCGAGGACGACCCGGAGGGCCTGGTGCTGCCGCCCGGTCCGCTGCGGGACGCCCAGCGCCGGACGGCGGGCGTGCGGCTGACCAGGACGGGCCTGGTGCTGGAGTCCCTCGTCCCGGCGATCCTGGAACAGAAGGTGACGACCGACGAGGCCTACCGCGCCTGGCGGACGCTGCTCCGGGACTTCGGCACCCCGGCGCCGGGCCCGGCGGAGGGCATGCGGGTGGCACTGTCGGCCCGCGAGTGGGCGCTCCTCCCGAGCTGGGAGTGGCACCGCGCGGGCGTGGACCCGAAGCGCTCGGCGACGGTCGTGCGGGCGGTCCGGCTGGCGCCCCGCCTGGAGGAGGCGTCCGCGATGGACCACGCCGAGGCCTTCGCCCGCCTGACCGCCGTGCCGGGCGTCGGGATCTGGACGGCCGCCGAGACCCTCCAGCGCAGCAACGGCGACGCGGACGCGGTCTCGGTCGGTGACTTCCACCTGCCGAACCTGGTCGGCTGGGCCCTGGCCGGCCGCCCACGCAGCGACGACGCCCGGATGCTCGCCCTCCTGGAGCCCTACCGCCCCCACCGTCACCGCGTCTGCCGCCTTCTGACGGCCACCGGCGCCCGCGCCCCCCGCTACGGCCCCCGCCTGACCCCCAACGACCACCGCGGCCGCTGACGGAGGCCGCCAATACGCCGATGCCATGGACGACGGCGTGGACGACCCGGCCGCGAGCACGGCCGAACTCCCCGGCAGGCCTGTTCGGTTCACCCTCGCCCGACGAGTCGGTGCGCCCCTTCCGGACGGATCCGATGGGCGACGAAGTCGACGGCATGCCGACGTCCGAGGGCGGTGACGGGTCGATCCCGGCCGATCTCGACCCGTCACATGGAGGGCTTCGGCAGGTGACCGGTGGTCGCCCTGACTACCGGACCGCGATGAAGGCGTCCGCGCCGCGTTCCGGGCGGTCGCGCGGTGCTTCGGCGGGGCGGCCGACGGCGACGGCGCCCATCGGGTCCCAGGTGTCCGGGAGGTCGAGGGCGGTGCGGACGGTGTCGCGGCAGAACATGGTGGACGAGACCCACGCGGAGCCGTAGCCCTCGCCGGTGAGGGCGATCAGCAGGTTCTGCACGGCGGCGCCGGCGGCGACGGTGAACATCTCCCGTTCGGCGGCGGCGCGCCGCGGGTCGGGGTAGTCGTGCGAGCCGTCCATGACCAGGCACGGCACGACGAGGTAGGGCGCGTTGCGCAGGACGTCGCCGCGCGCGGTGCGGCGGGCGATCTTCGCGTCGTCCCAGCCGTCGAGTTCGCGCAGGTCGCGCCGCCAGGCGTCGAGCATCGCGTCGAGCAGCCGGGTGCGGGTGTCCGCGGACTCCAGCAGGACGAACCGCCACGGCGTGGTGTGGTGCGGCGCCGGCGCGGTGACGGCGGCGGCGACGGCGCGGCGGACGGCGCCCGGGTCGACGGGCTCGTCGGTGAAGGCCCGCACGGTGCGCCGCAGGGTGACGGCGGCCCGCAGGGCCTCGGAGGTGCCGAGCCGGAACATGTCGTCGGCGGCGGGGCGCACCAGCGGCCGGGTGCCCTCGCCGTCCTCGGCGGTGACGAGGTGTCCGAGGCCGCGGACGACCGCGACCGGCACGCCGCCGGCCTTGCCCTTCACCAGGTCGCCGGCGGCGGCGAGTTCGTCGGCGGTGGCGGTGACGGTCAGGACGAGCTCGTTGCCGTGGCTGTCGGTGCGCCCGCGGTGGTCCTCCAGCACGGAAAGCCCGGCGGCGCCGATGGCGACGTCGGTGAGCCCGTTGCGCCAGGGCCGGCCGAAGGTGTCGGTGACGACCACGGCGAGCCGCTGCCCGGTGAGCCGCTGCAGCGCGGCGCGCAGCGCGCGGGCGGAGGCGTCGGGGTCCTCGGGCAGGAGGAGGACGGTGCCGGGGGCGGTGTTGGAGGCGTCGACTCCGGCGGCGGCCATGACGAAGCCGTTGCGGTTCTCGACGATCCGGGCGGGCCCGCGCCGGGCGACGACCCGGACGGTCTCGGCGTCGATCGCGGCCTCGCGGTCGGCGGCGTGCAGGAGCCGGCCCTCGGCCTTGCTGACGATCTTGGAGGTGACGAGCAGGATGTCGCCGTCCTCGTACGTCCCCGCCTTGGCGATCAGCGCGGCGAGGTCGGCCCCGGCCTCGATCTCGGGCAGTCCCCCGACCGGGAGGATCTCGACGGTCACGCCCGGACCTGCTCCGCGAGGGCCAGTGCGGCCCGCGCCATCTCGGCGGTGGCGTCGACGTCGGTCATCAGCAGCGGGACGGCCCGGCAGGCGATGCCGGCGGCCTCGACGGTGCTCACGGCGCCCTCGTCCGCGGTGTCGACCAGCCAGCCGTCCAACAGTTCCGAGCCGTAGTTCAGCGCGACGGCCTCCGCCGTGGCCTCGACGCCGACGGCGGCGAGCACCTTGTCGGCCATGCCCCGCACCGGCGCCCCGCCGATGATGGGCGAGAGCCCGACGACGGGGGCGGGTGCGGCGGCGACGGCCCCGCGGATGCCGGGCACGGCGAGGATGGTGCCGATCGACACGACCGGGTTGGACGGCGGGAAGAGGATGACGTCCGCCGCGGCGATCGCCTCCAGCACGCCGGGCGCGGGCTTGGCGGTGTCGGCGCCGATCGGGATGATCGCCTCGGCGTCGACGGCGGCGTGCAGCCTGACCCAGTACTCCTGGAAGTGGATGGCCCGGGTGCCCTGCTCGTCGGTGATCCGCACGTGGGTCTCGACCCGGTCGTCGCTCATCGGCAGCAGCCGCACACCGGGCTTCCAGCGCACGCACAGCGCCTCGGTGACCTGGCTGAGGCTGTACCCGGCGGTGAGCATCTGGCTGCGCACGAGGTGGGTGGCGAAGTCGCGGTCGCCGAGCCCGAACCACTCGGGGCCGACGCCGTACTCCTTCATCTCGGCCTTGATCGACCAGGTCTCGTCGGTCCGGCCCCAGCCCTGTTCCTCGTGGATGCCGCCGCCGAGGGTGTACATCACGGTGTCGAGGTCGGGGCAGACCTTCAGTCCGTAGAGGTGGATGTCGTCGCCGGTGTTGCCGATGACGGTGATCTCGTCCTGCGGGTCGACCGCCGCGAGGAGTCCGCGCAGGAAGCGCGCCCCGCCGATTCCGCCTGCCAGTGCCACGATGCGCATGGGCCCATCCTGCCACGGCCCGACTGCCCGTCAGTCCTCGGTCAAGACGTCCCGGCCTGCGCCGGCCGGCCGTGCGCGGAGCCCTGCGCCGCGCCCTGCTCGGCGGGCTGCTCGTGGTGCTGCTCGGGGACGGCGTTCGCTCCGCCGTACTGGTTCATCTCGGTGAGGCCCGGGCTGTAGAGGTGGATGGAGACGGCCGGCTCCAGCGCGCCGTTGACCACCTCGTGCAGGTAGCCGGAGGAGAAGACCCTCTGCCCGCCGGGGCGCAGGGCGCGGGCGCCCTCGCCGGCGTGCGTCAGGGAGCGCTCGACGAGCTCGCCCTGGACGACGGTCATGACGCCGGAGGACGCGCCGTGGTCGTGGAAGCCGCTGCTCTGCCCGGGCAGCCAGCTGAGCAGCCACACCTCGTAGCCGGGGCCGGTCTCCAGCCGGGCGTACCAGCGGGTGAGCGCGTCGTAGCGGACGAGGTGCTCCCAGCGGGTGCGGTCGGCGGCGATCTCGCGGACCAGCCGGGCGTAGCCGGCGACGGTGGTGGGGTGGGCGGGCAGGTCGGTGCGGGCGAGGTGCGGGAAGGCGAGCGGGTCCCCGGCGATGGAGACGTCGGAGAGGCCGTCGTCCCAGCGGGCGGCGGCGGGGCGGGCGGCCTGGAGCCCACGGCGGGCGAGCTTGTTGCGGTCGCGGTTCCGCTTGCGGATGCGGGTCATGCGCACGGCTGTCGTCCTCGGATCTGCGGCTGGTTCGTCAGGGATCAGCCGGATCCGGGATGTCCTGGGGCGGGAATCGCGGGCGGCCTCTGTGCTTCCTGGGGGCGGCGCGCGGTGGGACGCGGGCGCCTAGATACAGCAGGAACAGAGGCGACAACAAGAGTTCACGGCACGGCGGAGCGTGGAACCGCTCCGGGGGCTCATGGACTCTGACATAGGGGAAAGGAGACCGCATCCGCGGGGGTGGTGTCAAACCGGGAGATGCGGCATTCGGGTGGGTTCGGTCCGGAAGTACCGGATGGGGTGATTCATCACCGTCTATGTTTCGATGGGAAGATCGCCGGGAAGGCAGGGCGATGACCGGCCTGTGAGGGTGACCGGGCGTCACTCGGCGGATGGTTGCGGATGGTTCGAAGCTGTCCGGGGCATCTGGGCGAAAAGTCCGATGTGTCCAGATATGTACACTATTCGTAACGGCTTGGTGCCGGGGAGTGAATCCTGGCCCCAATACCAGAGCTCGGCTTGACTGAGCCAGAGTGACGCAACTGTAATTTCACTCGTGTCGTCGGCCGCACGAGGCAACGGCAACCACGGGGACGCCAAGTAGGGGCAGAGGAGGCGCGCCACATGAGCGAGCTCTTTGAGCTGTTGATCGGGGACGGCATCGCGGAGGACGAGGAGGAACTCGGCTGGCAGGAGCGCGCGTTGTGCGCCCAGACCGACCCCGAGTCCTTCTTCCCCGAGAAGGGCGGCTCCACTCGCGAGGCGAAGAAGGTCTGCCTCGCCTGCGAGGTCCGTTCCGAGTGCCTGGAGTACGCCCTCGCCAACGACGAGCGCTTCGGGATCTGGGGCGGCCTCTCCGAGCGCGAGCGCCGGCGGCTCAAGAAGAGCGCGGTCTGACGGAGGACCGGTCCGGCCCGCCGGGGCCGCGGTCCGGGCGGAGCGGTTTCGGGCCTCCGCCGATCCTCCGGTGACGGAGGACAACCACACAGCTGTACGGGCGCCTCACCGCGGTGGTGGGGCGCTTTCGCGTGCCGGGGCACGGTCGTGGGCCGTCCTTCACCGTCCCCGCACGGACACCGTGGACGGAGCCGCAACCCGGAGCCGTTAGTGTGGTGCGCCATCCGGTTGCCGTTCACCGGCTGTGTCCACCGAGAACTGGGGCCCGCGCACTCGATGACCGTCTACAGCCACCAGAGCGGCTTCACCGCTGCCAGGCCGCCCGCCTATCCGCGCCACCTGGTCACCGCCGTGATCGTCTCGCACGACGGCGCCCGCTGGCTGCCGCAGGCCCTGGCCGGCCTGCTCGGCCAGGACCGCCAGGTCCAGCGGGTGCTCGCGGTCGACACCGGATCCACCGACAACTCCCCGCAGCTGCTCGCCGACACCCTCGCCGACTGGCTGCCCGAGAGCGGGCCCCTGATCCTCGGCCGCCGGGCCGGGTTCGGCACCGCCGTCGCCGAGGCCGTCTTCAACAGCCCGCCGCTGCGCCCGGAGGACCTCCCGTACCGGCTCGACCCCTCCGGCTACGACCCGGTCACCGGCGGCTGGGACGACTTCGGCGACCCGCTCGCCCAGGAGGACGACCTCGTCCGCGGCGGCCCGCGCGAGACCCAGCCGGTCGAGTGGCTGTGGCTGCTGCACGACGACTGCGAGCCGCAGACCGACGCCCTGCGCCGCCTGCTCCAGGTCGCCGACTCCACCCCGAGCGCCGCCGTCGTCGGCCCCAAGCTGCGCAGCTGGTACGACCGCCGCCAACTGCTGGAGGTCGGCGTCACGATCGCCCGCTCCGGCCGCCGCTGGACCGGCCTCGACCGCCGCGAGCAGGACCAGGGCCAGCACGACCAGGTCCGCCCGGTGCTCGCCGTCTCCTCGGCCGGCATGCTGGTGCGCCGGGACGTCTTCGAGGAGCTCGGCGGCTTCGACAAGGCGCTGCCGCTGATGCGCGACGACGCCGACTTCTGCTGGCGGGTCAACGCCGCCGGCCACCGCGTGGTGGTCGCCCCCGACGCCGTGCTGCGGCACGCCGAGGCGGCCAGCCGCGAGCGCCGCGCCATCGACTGCGGCGCCTCCCACCCGCACCGGGTGGACAAGGCCGGAGCCGTCTACACCCTGCTCGCCAACTGCAAGGGCGCGCTCTTCCCCTACGTCCTGCTGCGGCTGGTGCTCGGCACGCTGGTGCGGGCCGTCACCAACCTGCTGGGCAAGGACCCGCGCCAGGCCTTCGACGAGCTCGCCGGGCTCGGGCACGAACTCGTCCGGCTGCCGCGGCTGTTGGCCGCGCGCAAGCGCCGGGCCCGGACCAGGGCCGCCGACGCCCTGGACGACCGCACGCTGTTCCCGGCGCCCGGCGCGACCACCCGGCTCGCCGTCGAGGGCGTCATCAGCTCGCTCGGGATAGGGGGAGCGGACGACAACGTCGGCCGGCACGGCTCGGTGGAGGCCGGCGGCGACGACGACGCCGAGGACCTCGTCGTCGAGCAGTTCGCGCTGATCAAGAAGCTCGCCCGGCGCCCCGCGCCCGTCCTGTTCGCGGCCCTGCTGGTGTTCGCCCTCGTCGCCTGCCGCGGTCTGTTCGGCAGCGGCGTGCTGTTCGGCGGCGCCCTGCTGCCGGCCGCCGACGGCGCCGGCGGCCTCTGGTCGATGTACGCCGACGCCTGGCACCCGATCGGCACCGGCTCCACGGCCGCCGCACCGCCGTACCTCGGCGTGCTCGCCGTCCTGTCCTGGATCTTCTTCGGCCACGCCGACCTCGCGATCACCCTGCTGCTCTTCCTGACGGTGCCGCTCGCCGCGGTCAGCGCCTACCTGGTCTCGCGTCCGCTGCTGGACTCCAAGCTGGTCCGCGCCTGGGCCAGCGCCGCCTACGCGCTGCTGCCCGCCGCGACCGGCGCGCTCGCGCAGGGCCGCCTCGGCACCGCCGTCCTCGCCGTCCTGCTGCCGCCGCTGGCCCGTGCCGCGGCGATCACCGCCGGCCTCGGCATCCGCGAGGAGAGCGCTGCCAAGGGCGCCCGCCCCGGCTGGCGGCCGGTCTGGATGACCGTCCTGCTGCTCACCCTGGCCACCGCCTTCGTGCCGCTGACCTGGGCGCTCGCGGTTCCGCTCTGCCTGGCCACGCTGGGGGTCGCGGTCGTCCGCGGCGGTGCCTTCGGCTCCGGCGGCGCCGCGCTGCGGCTGCTCGGGCTGCGCGTCGTCGTGGTGCTCGCGCTGCCGGTGGCGGTGCTCGCGCCGTGGTCGCTGACGGTGCTGTCGCACCCGCAGTCGCTGCTGATGGAGGCGGGCCTGCCGGGCCTGCACGGCAGTGGCGCCGGCGCCGTCGGCCTGGTGCTCGTCAACCCGGGCGGCGCCGGGGTGCCCCCGGTGTGGCTGTCGGCCGGTGTCGTGCTCGCCGCGCTCGCGGCGCTGCTGCGCGCCGACCGCCGTCGCGCGGTGCTCGCCGCGTGGGGCGCGGCCGGTGCGGGCATGGTCTTCGCCGTCGCCGTGGCGGGCACCTCCGTGACCCCCGCCTCGGGCGGTCCGGCCGTGCCCGCCTGGGCCGGTCCGGCGACCCTGGTCGCCGGGATCGCCCTGCTGGCCGCCGCCGCGATCGGCGCCGACGGCGCCAACGCCCGCGTGGCCGGCATCGCCTTCGGCTGGCGCCAGCCGGTCGCCGCCCTCGTGGTGGCCGCGGCCGCGCTGGCCCCGCTGGGCACCGGCCTCTGGTGGGCGGTGACCGGCGCGGACGGTCCGCTGCACCGCGCCGATGCCAGCCAGGTGCCCGCGTTCGTCGCGGAGGAGGCCGGCACCACCGACCGCGCCCGCACGCTCGTCGTGACGGGGGAGAAGAGCGGTGGAGCCGTCCGCTACACCCTGGTCCGCGGCGCCGGCCTGACGCTCGGCCAGTCCGAGTCCACCGTCGACCCGGCGACCGGCACCCAGGACGGCCTGAACAAGGTGGTCGGCAGCCTGCTGGCCGGCTCCGGCGCGGACCAGGCCGGCGCCCTGTCGGGCTACGGCATCGCGTACGTGGTGGTCGAGCGGCCGGTGATCGACGTGTTCAAGGACGTCCTGGACGCCACCCCCGGTCTGGTCAAGGCCAACCAGGACGGTGCCGCCGCGCTCTGGCAGGTCAACGGCGCCGCGGCGGTCCGCGCGGTGATCACCGCCCCCGGCGCGGCCCCCGTGGTCGTCCCGTCCGGCGTCCGCGACATCGCCACGACCGTCGCGGCCGGCCCGGACGGCCGGGTGCTGCGGCTCGCCGAGAGCGCGTCCCCCGAGTGGAAGGCCACCCTGGACGGCACCGCGCTGGAGCCGACCACGGTCGACGGCTGGGCGCAGGGCTTCAAGCTCCCGGCGGGCGGCGGCAAGCTGTCCGTCACCCGCGAGGCCGGCCTGCTGCACACCGGTTGGATCTGGGCGCAGGTGCTGATCGGGCTGACCATCCTGGTCCTCGCCCTGCCCGGCCGCCGTAGCCACAAGGACGACGACCTGCCCGAGGACGTGGTGGCCGCCGCCGCGCTGGCCGCCGCCGCCCAGGCGCAGGCCCCGGCCCCCGGCAGCCGCCGGGCCCGCCGGATGGCCGAGCGCGGCGAGGGCGCCGAGCCGGGCACCGAGGAGAGCGGGGTGTACGAGGGCGCAGTGCCGCCGCAGCCCGCCGCCGATCCGATGACGGAGGCCGTCCAGGCGGCCGCGGCCGCCCAGGACACCGAGCCGTACACGGACCCGTACCAGACGTACCAGCAGGCCGACCCGTACAGCTACGACCCGTACGCCGCGCAGCAGCCGGCGGCCGCGCCGTACGGCGGCCAGGCCCACGCCCAGCAGGGCTACGAGCAGCAGCAGGCCCACTCCCATCAGGACTTCCAGCAGGCCTACCCCCAAGAGGGTTACGAGCAGCAGCAGGGCTACGAGCAGCCGTACCAGGACCAGCAGTACGGCTACGACCCCTACCAGCAGACGGAGCACCAGCAGCCCTGGGTGCCGGGGCAGCCGCAGGCCGAGCCCTACTACGACCCGAACGACCCCAACGGGACTGGCCGGTACCCGCACCACCACGGATCGGGGAGCTGACCCGCGATGAAGAAGCCCTCCTTCGGGAAGAAGTCCGCGCCCGCCGAGGCCGAGGAGAGCGGTTACCCGCCGCCGGCTCCGGCCGCCGCCCCCGACGCGGACGGCGCCCCGGCGCCGACCCGCCCCGCCGGGCGCTCGGGCGGCAGCCGCACGACGCAGTCGCTGCTGGCGGCCGCGGCCGTGCTCGCCGTGGTGTTCGGCATCTCCGAGGTCCGTCCGCCGGCCGCCCCCGCGACCGGCGACACCGGCGCCTCGGCGACCACCGCGCAGGTCGAACGGACGGCGGCGGTCTGCCCGCAGCCGCTCCAGGGCCTGACCGGCTCGACCACGCTCACCGCCTACACCCCGCCCGGCACCGGCGCCGCCACCGGCGGGGCCGGCTGGCTCTCCGACGCCAGCGCGCCCGCGACGCCCCCGACCGCGGCCCCGTCGGCCCCGGCCACGCCGTCCGCCCCCGCGACCCCGGCGCCGACCGGCTCGGCCGCCCCCGACAAGGGCGGCGCACCCGCCGACGCCCGACTGACGCTGGCCAAGCCCGGTACCCCGGTCTCGGCCCCCGCGGCCAACGCCGACACCGCGCCCGGCACCGGGGCCCTCGCCACCGGAGCCCTCGCCCCCGGTTTCACCGTCTCGCAGACCACCACGGTCACCGAGCAGCGCGGCCTCGGCCTGTCCGGCGTCACCTGCACCCCGGCCGGCACCAGCTTCTGGTTCGCCGGGGCCAGCACCGCGGGCGACCGGACGGACTACGTCAGCCTGGTGAACACCGAGTCCTCCGCCGCCGTCGTCGACATCAAGCTCTACGGCGACAAGGGCCCGATCGACAACGACGCCGCCAACGGCATCACCGTCGCCCCCGGCAGCTCCCAGTCGATCCTGCTGCCGACGCTGACCAAGGGTCCGGTCACCGACCTCGCCGTGCACGTGGTGGCCCGCAGCGGCCGGCTCGGCGCGTTCCTGCACGCCGCCGACGGCAGCAAGGGCGCCGACTGGATCCCGTCCTCCGTCGAGCCCGCCCCGACCCAGGTGCTGCCCGGCCTGCCCGCCGACACCTCGGCCGCCCGCCTGGTCGTCTGGGCGTCGCCGGACGACGACGCCGACCTGAAGATCCAGCTCTCCGGCAAGAACGGCTGGTTCACCCCGGCCGGCAACGAGTCCATCCACGTCAAGGCGGGCATGGTCGCCGCCGTCGACCTCGGGAAGGTCACCCGCGACGAGGTGGCCGGGCTGCGGCTGTCGCCCAGCGACGACAAGCACCCCACCCCGGTCGTCGCCGGGGTCCGGATCGACCGGGCCGGCTCCAACGGCAAGTCCGACGCGGCCTGGCTCACCGGCAGTGCCCCGGTCGGCGCCCGCGCCACGGTGGCCGACAACCGGGCCGGCGCGTCCACCCTGTTCCTGACGTCGACCGGCGACGCCGCCACCGTCCACGTCACCGCCTCGGCGGGCAGCAACGGCGGCACCCCGGTGACCAAGGACGTCCAGGTGCCGGCCGGTGCCACGGTCGCCGTCCCGGCCCCCGAGCCCGGCGGGCTGAACGGCTCCTTCGCGCTCACCGTGGAGACCGCCTCCGGCGGCCCGGTGGTGGCCGCCCGGATGCTCGCGATCCCCGCCAAGGACGTGCCGATGTTCACCGTCCAGGCGCTGCGGGACGACCGCAGCACCGTCAAGGTCCCGCAGGCCTCCCAGGACCCGGGCGTCGTCCAGCGCTGACCGCGCGCTCCGGGGGCCCGGCTGCGGGCCCCCGGAGCGTCACTCCTCGTCGTAGCGCGGGTCGATGGCGTCCGGCGACAGGCCGAGCAGCTCGGCGACCTGCTCGATCAGGATCTCGTGCACCAGCGCCGCCCGGTCCTCCCGGGTCTTCGCCCGGATCTCCACCGGCCGCCGGTACACCACGATCTGACTCTTGCGCCCCTGCTTGCCGGGCGACACCCGCCCCAGCGGCACGCCGTCCTCGGAGTCCGCGCCGTCCGCCTCGTGCAGCGGCACCTCCTGGACGGCGAATTCCACCTCGATCAGCTGCGGCCAACGCCGCTCCAGACGCTCCACCGATTCGCGCACGTAGTCGTCGAACAGTTCGGAGCGGGTGAGCGAGATCGGCACCTGGGGCGGTGCCAGCGGGCCGCGCAGCCCCCTGCCGTGCCGGTCGCGGTGCCGGGGTCGGCGCGAGGGTCCCGTCGATGACTGCGGTGCAGAGCTGTCCATATCACTGCCGAGGGTAGTCCTTGGACGGTCGGAAGTGGACCACTCCGGCAGGGAAACGCCCGGGGCGGGGGCGTACGCCGCAACGGGCGGAGCGAGCGGAGCAGTCGAAGGAGCGGCTCCGCGCCGAAGCGCCCCCCGGGCGCGGCGGAGGGGGAGTCCGAGGGGCGCGCGGCGCGACACGTCGCACCACGAGGGCAGGCGGTCTTCGCTCCCCGGCGAGGAGTGCTGTACCGTCCACCCTCGTGAGCTCTGTACGTCGTTGTTCGCGGACCGCGTGCGGCCGGCCGGCCGTCGCGACGCTGACGTACGTCTACGCGGATTCCACCGCCGTCCTGGGCCCGCTCGCCACCTACGCCGAACCGCACTGCTACGACCTGTGCGCCGAGCACGCCGAGCGCCTCACCGCCCCGCGCGGCTGGGAGGTCGTCCGCCTCGCCGCCGAGGCCGGGCCGCTGCGCCGCAGCAGCGACGACCTGGAGGCCCTCGCCAACGCCGTCCGCGAGGCCGCCCGCCCGCAGACCCCCCGTCAGGGCCGCGCCCCCGAGGGCGAGTCCACCGAGGGCGGCCGCCGCGGCCACCTCCGGGTCCTCCGTTCGCCCGACAACTGACGGCTCGCCCCGCACGGGGCGTTCCCCCGGCCCGGGTACGCTGCCCGTCTACCGTCACCGCGTCCCGTCGACCGAACGCGCGGTGACCCCGACGTATCGTGAACGATCAGCACAGAGACCAGGGTGGAGCCGCAGTGCGCGACCTCAAGCAGCTCGTGAAGGCGTACGACGTCCGAGGCGTCGTCCCGGACCAGTGGGACGAGAGCCTGTCCCGGGCCTTCGGCGCGGCCTTCGTCCAGGTCACCGGTGCGACCGCGATCGTGGTCGGCCACGACATGCGGCCCTCCTCCCCGTCGCTCAGCCGGGCCTTCGCCGAGGGCGCCGCGGCCTACGGCGCCGACGTCGTGCAGATCGGCCTCTGCTCGACCGACCAGCTCTACTACGCCAGCGGCAAGCTCGACCTGCCCGGCGCGATGTTCACCGCGAGCCACAACCCGGCCCAGTACAACGGCATCAAGCTGTGCCGGGCCGGCGCCGCCCCGGTCGGCCAGGACACCGGCCTCTCCGAGATCCGCGAGCTGGTCGAGTCCTGGACCGGCGAGGACGACGCCGTCACCGTCCCGGCCAAGGACGTCAAGCCCGGCGCGCTCTCGGAGCAGGAGACCCTGCGCGGCTACGCCGACCACCTGCTCGGCCTGGTCGACCTCACCGCGATCCGCCCGCTGAAGGTCGCCGTCGACGCGGGCAACGGCATGGGCGGCCACACCGTGCCGACCGTCTTCGACGGCCTGCCGATCGAGCTCGTCCCGATGTACTTCGAGCTGGACGGCACCTTCCCCAACCACGAGGCCAACCCGCTCGACCCCAAGAACCTGGTCGACCTGCAGGCGAAGGTCCGCGAGGTCGGCGCCGACCTCGGCCTCGCCTTCGACGGCGACGCCGACCGCTGCTTCGTCGTCGACGAGCGCGGCGAGCCGGTCTCCCCGTCCGCGATCACCGCCCTGGTCGCCGCCCGCGAGATCGCCCGCGCCCAGGCCGCCGGCGAGGCCGAGCCGACGATCATCCACAACCTGATCACCTCCTGGACCGTCCCCGAGGTGGTCCGCGAGCTCGGCGGCACCCCGGTGCGCACCCGCGTCGGCCACTCCTTCATCAAGCAGGAGATGGCCGTCACCGACGCCGTCTTCGGCGGCGAGCACTCCGCCCACTACTACTTCCGCGACTTCTGGCGCGCCGACACCGGCATGCTCGCCGCCCTGCACGTGCTCGCCGCCCTCGGCGGGCAGCCGGGCACGCTGTCCGCGCTCACCGCCGAGTACGACCGCTACGCGGCCTCCGGCGAGATCAACAGCACCGTCGCCGACCAGGCCGACCGCTCGGCCGCCGTCCGCGCCGCCTACGCCGGCCTGGAGGGCACCACCGTCGACGAGCTGGACGGCCTCACCGTGGCCGGCCCGGACTGGTGGTTCAACCTGCGCGCGTCCAACACCGAGCCGCTGCTGCGCCTGAACGTCGAGGCCAAGGACCCGGCGAAGATGGCCGAGCTGCGCGACGGCGTCCTCGCGATCGTCCGCGCCTGACGCGCCCCGGGCGCCGACGCGCCCGAGCCGGAGCGCCGGTGCCCCGGCCGGTAGGGTTGCCTATCGGCCGGGGCACCGCCGCGCCACCTCCCGACTCTTGGAGAGCCCCTTGAAGCTCGAATCCTTCCTGCTGGAGATCCTGGTCTGCCCGCAGTGCCGGGCCGCGCTCGCCGAGGCCGGCACCGAGGAGCAGCCCGAGCTGGTCTGCACCGGTACGGACTGCGGCCTCGCGTACCCGGTCCGCGACGGCATTCCGGTCCTCCTGGTGGACGAGGCCCGCCGCCCGGCCTGATCCTTGGGGGCGAAGCCCCGCACCGCCAGCTCAGCGCCCCGCCAGTCCAGCGCACCGCCAGCCCAGCGCCCCCAGGACCGCAGCCGACCGCAGCCGGAGGACCGCCGCATGCTCGACGACACCCTGCTCGACGACCCGGCCGCCCTCCAGCGCGCCGACCGCGACCGCGCCCTGCTCGCGCTGGCCGGCTCCGGCGCGCGGGTGCGCACCGCGCTGCGGCTCGCCGACGCGGCCGGCCTCGACCGGCTGCGGCCCGACGGCCGCCCGCGCGCCGTCCTCGTCGCCGGGCACGGCAGCGCCCTGACCGCGGGCGAGATCCTCGCCGCGCTGGCCGGCACCGGCAGCCTCGTCACCCCGCTGCCGCCCGCCGACGCCACCGCCCCCCGCGCCGACCGGGCCGGCGCCCCGCCCGTCTTCACCGCCGGGCTCGGCTGGCAGCTGCCCGGCTGGGCCGGACCGCTCGACCTGCTGGTGATCAGCTCCGCCGACGGTGACGAGCAGGGCCTGATCGGCCTCGCCGAGCAGGCCTACGCGCGCGGCTGCGCGATCGTCGTCACCGCGCCCGAGGGCAGCCCGCTCGCCGCGGCGGCACTCCAGGTGCGGGCCCTGCCGCTCCCGTACGTGCCGTCCGCGCGGCCCGAGGACGAGCCGCCGGCCGAGCGCGCCGCCGAACCGGACCTGCCCGCCGAGGACCCGGGTGCGCTGTGGGCCCACCTGACCCCGATGCTCGCGCTCGCCCAGAAGATCGGCGTCACCCAGCTGCCGTACGACGCGCTCCCGGCCACCGCCGACCTCCTCGACGCGTCGGCCGTCCGCTGCCGCCCCGACGCCGCCGCCTACACCAACCCGGCCAAGGGCCTGGCCGCCAGGCTCGCCGGGACCGTCCCGCTGCTGTGGGCGGAGGGGGCCGTCGCCGGGGCCGTCGTCACCCGCTTCGCCGCGCAGCTGGCCGACCGGGCCGGCCGCCCGGCGCTGCCAGGACTGCTGCCGCAGGTGCTCACCGCGCACCGGGGCATGTTCACCGGCCAGCTGGGCGCGGGCGCCGACCCGGACGACTTCTTCCGCGACCGCGTCGACGAGCCGGACCCGCTGCACCTCCAGGTCCTGCTGCTGCGGCACGTCCCGGGCACGCCCGGTGGCCCGCTGGACGAGGACGAGGGCCCGGCCGAGGTTCCGGAGGACGACGAGGGCCCGCGCGCCTTCGGCGTCTCCCGGGCGCACCGCCTCGCCGCCGCCCACGACGTCCGGCTCACCGAGTACGCCAGCGCCCGGCCCGAGCCGCTGCACGCGCTCGCCGACCTCGTCGCGCTGACCGACTTCGCCGCCGTCTACCTGGGACTCGCCGCCGCGCAGTCGTAGGGAGCAGGCGCGGGAGAGGCGCACGCTACGGTGAGCGCATGAGTGCAGAGGGTGGGACGAAAGCGCTGATCGCGGCGCTGTCGGCGAACCTGGCGATCGCGGTGGCCAAGTTCACCGCCTTCGGCTTCACCGGGTCGTCGTCGATGCTGGCCGAGGGCGTCCACTCGGTGGCCGACTCCGGCAACCAGGTGCTGCTGCTGATCGGCGGCAAGCGGGCGCGCCGGGCGGCCGACGAGGAGCACCCGTTCGGGTACGGCCGCGAGCGCTACGTCTACGGCTTCCTGGTGGCCATCGTGCTGTTCAGCGTCGGTGGCCTCTTCGCGGTCTACGAGGGCTGGCACAAGGTGCGCCACCCGGAGGCGCTGGACTCCTGGGGCTGGGCCGTCGGCGTGCTGGTGTTCGCGATCGCGATGGAGGGCTGGTCCTTCCTCACCGCGATGCGCGAGTCGGCGAAGGCCAAGGGCGGCCAGGGCTGGGTGCAGTTCATCCGCACCGCGAAGGCGCCGGAACTGCCCGTGGTGCTGCTGGAGGACACCGGCGCGCTGATCGGCCTGGTGCTCGCGCTGCTCGGCGTGTCGCTCACCGTGATCACCGGCGACGGCGTCTGGGACGGCGTCGGCACCCTGTGCATCGGCGTCCTCCTGGTGCTGATCGCCGTGGTGCTCGCTCTGGAGACCAAGTCGCTGCTGCTCGGCGAGTCCGCCGACCGCGAGTCGGTGGCCCGCATCCGCGCGGCCCTGGTCGACGGGGACGCGGTCACCGGCGTGATCCACATGCGCACGCTCCACCTCGGCCCCGAGGAACTGCTGGTCGCCGCCAAGATCGCGGTCAACGCGGAGGACAGCGCCGCCCGGGTCGCGGCCGCCATCGACGCCGCCGAGGAGCGGGTGCGCGCGGCCGTCCCGATCGCCCGGGCGATCTACCTGGAGCCGGACGTGTACAGCGCGGCCAAGGCCGCGGCCGGCGCCGACCCGGCGGCCACGCCCGGCGGGCCGGGCCCCGAAAATCCGTAACCGGGAACGGCCGGTGGGTCACCGGTGTAGATTCGTCACCAGAGCCAGAACGTCGCTGCTGATGGCGGTCGATCGGCGGTCCGCACCCGTAGGGTGTGCCCCGGTCGAGGGAGAGAGGTCCTCCGACGGTTTGTGCTGCGCACAGGGAGCCGGTCCGGTACAGCGGGCCCGGCCGCCCCGGCGTGGCCGTGCACCCTCGTACGGCACCGCCGCGCTGCGACGCACACCCAGGACCTTGGCCTTGCCCCACCCCATCAGCGAGGAGCAGACGCATGTCGACCGACATCACCGGTGACTTCAAGGTCGCCGACCTTTCCCTGGCGCCGTTCGGCCGCAAGGAGATCCAGCTCGCCGAGCACGAGATGCCCGGCCTCATGTCGATCCGCGCCGAGTACGCGGCGTCGCAGCCGCTGGCCGGCGCCCGCATCACCGGCTCGCTGCACATGACCGTGCAGACCGCGGTGCTGATCGAGACCCTGACCGCGCTGGGCGCCGAGGTCCGCTGGTGCTCGTGCAACATCTTCTCCACCCAGGACCACGCGGCCGCGGCCATCGCGGTCGGCCCGGAGGGCACCCCGGAGAACCCGCAGGGCGTCCCGGTCTTCGCCTGGAAGGGCGAGACGCTGGAGGAGTACTGGTGGTGCACCGAGCAGGCGCTGACCTGGCCGGACGGCAAGACCCCGAACATGATCCTGGACGACGGCGGTGACGCCACCCTCCTGATCCACAAGGGTGTCGAGTTCGAGAAGGCCGGTGCCGCTCCGGACCCGTCCACCGCGGACAACGACGAGTTCCGGATCATCCTGGAGCTGCTGAACCGCACCCTGAAGGACACCCCGAACAAGTGGACCGAGGTCGCCGCCACCATCAAGGGCGTGACCGAGGAGACCACCACCGGTGTGCACCGGCTGTACGAGATGCACCGTGACGGCCAGCTGCTGTTCCCGGCGATCAACGTCAACGACTCGGTGACGAAGTCGAAGTTCGACAACAAGTACGGCTGCCGCCACTCGCTCATCGACGGCATCAACCGCGCCACCGACGTCCTGATCGGCGGCAAGGTCGCCGTCGTCTGCGGCTACGGCGACGTCGGCAAGGGCTGCGCGGAGTCGCTGCGCGGCCAGGGCGCCCGTGTCATCGTCACGGAGATCGACCCGATCTGCGCGCTGCAGGCGGCGATGGACGGCTACCAGGTCGCCACGCTGGATGACGTCGTCGAGACCGCCGACATCTTCATCACGACCACGGGCAACAAGGACATCATCATGGCCTCCCACATGGCCCGGATGAAGCACCAGGCGATCGTGGGCAACATCGGCCACTTCGACAACGAGATCGACATGGCCGGTCTGGCCAAGCTCGACGGCGTCGTGAAGACCGAGGTCAAGCCGCAGGTCCACGAGTGGCGCAAGGCCGACGGCCGGACGATCATCGTGCTGTCCGAGGGCCGTCTGCTGAACCTGGGCAACGCGACCGGTCACCCGTCGTTCGTGATGTCCAACTCCTTCGCGAACCAGACGATCGCGCAGATCGAGCTGTTCACGAAGACCGAGCAGTACCCGATCGGCGTGTACGTGCTGCCGAAGCACCTGGACGAGAAGGTCGCGCGTCTGCACCTGGACGCGCTGGGCGTGAAGCTCACGACCCTGACCCAGGAGCAGGCCGACTACATCGGCGTCCCGGTCGAGGGCCCGTACAAGGCGGAGCAGTACCGCTACTGATGCGGTGACAGTCGTACGCCGGTGGCCGGCACCCCCCGTGGGTGCCGGCCACCGGCGCGTTCGGACGTCCGTCAGCGGATGACGTCGGTCGTCCAGGTCGACGGGTCGACACCGGTGGGGTGCACCATCCGGGTCAGGCCCTCCAGGCCACCGAACTTGTCGAGCAGCGGCTTGCTGCCACCTTCGGTCGTCGCGCAGATCTGCAGACCCTGCTCCTCCCGGCAGACCGTTTCGGACTTCCCGAACTCCAGCTTGCCCGCGGGGGCCACGATGAAGGCGATGGTCATCTCGCCGACGGAGAAGGCGGCTCCCGCACTCCACGGCTGCCCGGCCGCAGGACGGCTCAGATCGGCCTGGTTCGGCCGGAGGCCCTCCGGCAGTCCGGACAGCCAGAACGGCAGCGCGGCGGGCCACTCGCCGGTCTGGACGTCGGCCGCGATCCGGAGCAGCACGTCGTCGGGCACCTCGCCGCCGCGCGGGCGGTTCGACACCAGCTGCGCCCAACGGCCGGAAGCGGTCTGCCAGCACAGGATGCGCCGACCGCTGTCGAACGTCGGATGGGTCGGATCGGTGATCCAGTACGCGGTCCGGCCGTTGACGGGGGGCGCCGGGTCCTTCTCCGGCTTCGACTGCGATGTCTCGGTCAACCGGGGCTCGGCACCGGCCGGATGGACGAGGAGGTCCAGCCGCCGCCCCGACGGGCCGCCCTGGCCGGCCTTGGTGACGACCGTCGATCCGTCCGCCAGGTACCCGACGTCGCGAGCCGGGTCCAGCCAGTCGGGGAGCCAGCCGAACCTGCCGCTGATGATCAGCGGATTGGTGGGGCTGCCGACCGGCTCGCCGGGGGTGGGGGTCGCGGATTCCCGGGGAGTGCCGGCGGGCAGCAGTTGGGTCGCGTGCAAACCCCCTCCGGGCGCCAGCAGGAGGGCGGCCGTGACCGTGGCCGCTGTCATGGCGGCCAGCGCGCCGACCGCCGCCTGGCGCCGGCGGCGCAGGCGGGCCCGTCCCCGGGAGATGGACGTCGCGACGTCGAAGGCCGCCGGTGGGGCCGGCGCGTCGGCCAGGGCCGTCAGGTGGGCGGCCAGCTCGTCGTGATCGTTGATGGTCATGGCGTCCTCTCTGCGACGGCGGGGCGGGCGACGAGCCTGGTCCTGAGGGCGTCCAGGCCGCGTGAGCTCTGGCTCTTCACGTTGCCGGGGGAGCAGCCCAGGGCCTCTGCGGCCTGGTCGACGGTCAGGTCGCAGTAGTAGCGCAGGACGACCGTGGCGCGCTGGCGCGGCGGCAGTGCCGCCAGGGCCTGGCGGAGGTCCAGCGAGGCGTCCAGGTCGATGCTGTCGGCGACGGTCTCGGGCGTTGTCTCCCGGCGGACCGTGCGGCGCCACCACGAGGTGCGCTGCTCGCCGAGGAACACGTTGACCAGCACCCGCCGGGCGTAGCCGTCCAGGTTCTCCACCCGCTTGGCCCGCGACCAGTTCACGTACAGCTTGGTGATGGTCTCCTGCACCAGGTCGTCGGCCCGGTGCCAGTCCCCGCACAGCAGATAGGCGACCTTCCGCAGCCAGCCGCTCCTGGAAGCCACGTACTCCGTGAACTCCGCGTCGTGTGTCTGCTTCGCCATCCGCACCCCCCTTCATCGTGTCGGCGGCGTCTCTCCCGCGCCGTCCGCCTCCCTAATGCGGGCACTGCTCCGGAAGGTTGCATGCCGACCGGTCGGAGGCGTCCACGTAGGCTTCGGGCATGCCCAACGGCCGGTACTCGCTCCACGACACCCATGACCACGTGCTGCTCGGCGAGGAGCGGTTCAGCTGCGCTCCCGGGCCGGCCGGCTGGCGGTACGTCTCCAAGACCTACGCCCCGGACGGCCGGGTGACCGGCACCGTCGACCTCACGCTGGACTCGCGCGCCCGGCCGCTGCGGATGGAACTGCGGGCGGGCGGGTGGCAGGTCCGCGGCGGGGCGGTGGACGGGGTGGCGTGGGTGCGTACGGACGCGGCCGACCCGGGCGGCGAGCACGCGGTGGAGGGGCACGACCGGGCCCACGGGTTCACCGGGCGCTCGCCGGCCTTCCTGGTCGCGACCGCCCGCCTGCTGCGGCTGCGGGAGGGGGCGAGCGCCCGGGTGCGGCTGGTGGCGTTCACCGAGCCGGTGCTGGCGCCGCGCACCTTCGACCAGGGCTGGTTGCTGGAGGGGACCAACACGCACGACACGGATTCCGGTCCGCTGCTCGTCGAGCGGTACCAGGTGGCGGACCTGGAGACCGGGGAGCAGCAGGTGGTGCACCTCGCCGGGGACGTGGTGCTGTCGGCGGACGGGGTCGAGCTGGAGGAGCTGGAGTCGCCGCCGAACGCCTGGCCGGTGGAGTTCGGGGGGTAGGCCGCGGGTCAGGCGGGTGGGGCGAAGCCCATGTCGTTGGGCTGGGTGGTGGCGGCCGGTGCTGGCGGTGCCGGTGGTGCGGTCAGCGGGGCGGGGCCTGCGGGGGCCGCCGCGGGCATCGACGGCTGCGGGGTCTGAGGGCCTTGGGAGGTCTGCGGGGCCTGTGGGGTCTGCGGGGCCTGTGGGGCTGCCGTCGGCCGGTAGCCCTCGGCGCGCGTCCACTCCCGACGCTGACGTTCGGTGAGCACGGCGCCGAGGTAGGCGGCCGGGTGCACTCCCGGCGGCACGTCGTGGGACGTCCTGGCCGCGAGGTCGGCGGCCAGCCGGGCGGACAACTGGTGCGCCACGGCCTGGTCCAACTGGCCTATCCGTCCCAGTAGTTGGCGGACCGCGAGCCACAGCGGCTCGGGGACGGCCGACAGGTCCATCGCGCGGAGCTCGTGCCCCATCGACTGCAGCAGCTGCGGGTGCACCGGTGGCAGGGCGACCGCCGTCCCGCCGCCGCCCGGGGCGCGCTCGCGGACCACCAGCGTCCCGGCGAAGATGTCGCCCAGCCGCTTGCCCTCCGAGTTCACCACCGAGCAGATCACGGCGGGCGCGCCGCTCAGCGTGATCAGCTCGAAGAAGCCGGTCAGGCCGCGCACCAGCGCGTGCCGGAACCGCACCGGACCGCCGTCGCCGCGGACCACCCGCAGACCGAGCGCGGCCTTGCCGAGTGAACGGCCGTGGCTGAACGTCTCGACCATCACCGGCACGCCGACCAGGAAGAACACCATCAGCCCGAGCAGGATGGCGGTCAGCGCGGCGCCGTCGAGGCCCGAGAGGGCGACGCTGAGGACCAGCGAGGTGATCAGCAGGCCGGCGAACTCCACGGCCAGGTCGAGCGCGACGGCCAGCGCCCGGCTCGGAAGCTTCGCCGCGCGCAGGTCGAGGACGACCGCCTCACCGGTCACCAGGTCGCTCAAGACACCCGTCCGTTCACGCTCGTCGAGGTCGCGGAGGCGGATGGACGCCGTGGCGCGGGACATCCCGGACCGGCCCCCGCGACCCACCTGCTGCCGTCCGATCCGCAGTCGCCAACATACGGCGCCCGGCGCTCGGACGGGAAGTGAGATCCCGGGGGCCACGGCGTCGGTCCGTCCTGGCATGCTGGGCCCGCACGTGTCCGTACGTCTTCGCCCGCCCGACCTGCCCGACCGCCCCGCGTGTGTGCGGCCGCCCCGTGCGCCCCGCGCCTCGCGTCGACCATGGAGCCGCCGCATGGACCTGGACGTCTTCGTCGCCACCCACCAGGGGGAGTGGAACCGGCTGGACGCCCTCGCCCGCAAGCGCCGGCTCAGCGGAGAAGAGGCGGACGAACTGGTCACCCTGTACCAGCGGGCCACCGGCCACTTGGCCAAGGTGCAGGCCGCCGCGCCCGACCCGACACTGGTGAGCCGGCTGACCGCGCTGGTCTCCCGCGGGCGGGCCGCCGTCACCGGCACCCGTAGCAGCGGTTGGCGGGACGTGGCGCGGTACTACACGGTGAGCTTCCCGGCGGCCCTGTACCGCTCCCGCCGGTGGTGGCTGCCGATCGCGGTCGTCTCGCTGGTCGCCACCGCGGTGATCGCCTGGTGGGTCGCCAACCACCCCGAGGTCCGCAACAGCCTCGCCTCGCCCGAGATGCTGCGCCAGATGACCCGCCCCGGTGGCGAGTACGAGGCGTACTACTCGGACCGCCCCGCGAGCTCGTTCGCGGCCCAGGTCTGGACGAACAACGCCATGGTCGCCGTCAAGTGCCTGTTGTTCGGGATCGCGCTGGGCATCCCCGTGATCTTCGTGATGTGGTCGAACGTCCTCAACCTCGGCGCGGGCATCGGCCTGATGGCCTCGGCGGGCCGACTCGACGTCTTCCTCGGCCTGCTCATCCCGCACGGCCTGCTGGAGCTGACCGCCGTCTTCGTCGCCGGCGGGCTCGGCATGCGCCTCGGCTGGACGGTGATCGACCCGGGTCCGCGCACCCGGACGACGGCGCTCGCGGAACAGGGCCGTTCCATCATCGGCATGGCCATCGGCATGGCGACGGTGCTCGCGGTCTCCGGCATCCTCGAAGCCTTCGTGACCCCGTCGGGCCTGCCCACCTGGGCGCGCATTTCGATCGGCGTCGTCGCGGAGACCGCCTTCCTGCTCTACGCCCTGGTGCTGGGGAAGAAGGCCGCCGCGGACGGTGAGACCGGAGACCTGGACGCGGCCGACCGGCCGGACCTTCAGCCGGTCGCCGCGTGAGGCGGATGTGATCACCAGGCCTCTGACCTGCTACTCTTCTCGCATCCCGGCCGGACCATTGACGTGGCACCGGTGGGCTAGTAGATTTGAACGGTTGGGACTGACTGGACAACGGTCGGGCCCGGGCGTTAGTGTCTACGACACCGCCGAATCGAGGCGCGCGCGTTTCACGAAATGCGCGCCCTCCGACGAAGCAAATCCCGCGAACTGCGCAGTACGAAAGCTTTGATAAGCTTCGGAGCGAAGTTGCAGGAAATCCCCCCAGTGGGAATCGGATGAAAGAAACTCCGGGAAAACGGAGCGGAAAACATCTGGTAAGCTGGAAACACGAAAGAACGAAGCGCCCGGAGGGCCCGCTGGAAGGCGGCTCGAAGGAAGCGTCCGTTCCTTGAGAACTCAACAGCGTGCCA
>NZ_JBHVOL010000011.1:96714-337350 GCF_042887925.1 Kitasatospora sp. NPDC057904 | reverse complement strand
CCGCCGTGCTGGGCGTGCCCGTGCACGGCCTGTGCACCCTCGACGGCCTCGTCGTGGTGCCTGGTGGAACGATCTAGGGAGGGCACGTGAGCGTCGGCTCCGGGATAGCGGGCCTGCTGCGGCGCCGGGCCGAGCAGTGGGCCGTCCGGCTGCGGCAGCGGCGGACGCAGCGCAGGATCTACCAACTGGCCGTCCTCTGCTGCGCGGTGGCGCTGGCGCCGATGTCCTGGCTGTGGCTGACGGCGGGGGACCGGGTGGGCACGGTGGAGTCCGCTCCGTCGGCGCCGGTGGCGGTCGTCTTCGGGGCCGGGCTGGACCGCGGACAGCCGACGCCCTATCTGGAGCACCGCCTGGTCGGGGCGCTGGACCTCTACCGGGAGGGGAAGGTCCGGGCGATCCTGGTGACCGGCGACAACGGGCGGGTGGAGTACAGCGAGCCCGACGCGATGTTCCGCTACCTGGTCGACCACGGCGTCCCGCAGGACCGGGTGGTCCGGGACTACGCGGGCTTCACCACGTGGGACTCCTGCACCCGGGCGCACCGCGTCTTCGGGGTGGACCGCGCGGTGCTGGTGAGCCAGGACTTCCACGTCCGGCGGGCGCTGGCCCTGTGCCGGGCGGCCGGGATCGAGTCGTACGCCGTCGGGGTGCCGGAGCTGCACGACGTGACGTGGCTGTACGGCGGCCTGCGGGAGATCCCGGGGGCCGGCAAGGCGGCGCTGAGCGCCTGGATGCGGCCGGACCCGGTGTTCCTCGGGCCCAAGGAGGACGGGATCCCGAAGGCGCTGGCGCAGGCCGCCCAGAGGTAGCGGAGGGGGTAGCGGAGCGGGGTATCGGAGGGGGCGCGGCCGGGGCGAGGCGGGGGTGCGGCCGGGTTCGCACGCACTGTCGGACCCGTGCGGCATGATCGGCGCGTGCGATCACTGCCGAGCATCATCCACCTCGACATGGACGCCTTCTTCGCGGCGGTGGAGCAGGCGGCCAAGCCGAGCCTGCGCGGCAAGCCGGTGATCGTCGGTGGGGTGGGCGGGCGCGGGGTCGTCTCCACCGCGTCGTACGAGGCGCGGAAGTTCGGGGTGCACTCGGCGATGCCGACGGCGCAGGCGCGCCGGCTGTGCCCGAACGCGGCCTTCCTGACCGGGCGGTTCGAGGCCTACCGGCAGGTCAGCGACATCGTCATGGGCCTGCTGAGGGAGCTGTCGCCGCTGGTGCAGCCGCTGAGCCTGGACGAGGCGTTCGTCGACCTGGAGGCCGGCCCGTACGGCCCGGCACTGAGGGAGGCGGACCACCAGACCGGGGAGCGGCTGGTGCTGGCGCTCGGGGAGGACCTGCGGGCCGACATCCGTCGGCACACCGGGGTCACCGGGTCGGTCGGCGCGGCCGGGTCCAAGCTGATGGCGAAGATCGCCTCCGAGCGGGCCAAGCCGGACGGGCTGGTGCTGATCGAGCCCGGGCAGGAGCGGGCCGTGCTCGGCCCGATGCCGGTGCGGGCGCTGCCCGGGATCGGGCCGGCCACCGAGCAGGTGCTGCGGCGGGCCGGGCTGGTCACGGTGGCCGACCTCACCGACGCGGGCGAGGCGGAGCTCGTCCAACTGGTCGGCAAGGCCCACGGCAGCGGCATCTACGCCATGTCGATAGGGCTGGACGACCGGCCCGTGGTGGCCGACCAGGACGCCAAGTCGGTCTCGGTGGAGGACACCTTCGAGGTGGACCTCGCCGACCGGGACCGCGTGCTGCGCGAGGTCGAGGTGCTGGCCGCCCGGTGCGTGCGGCGGCTGCGGGCCGCGGGGCGCTCGGGGCGGACGGTGGTGCTCAAGGTCCGCCGCTTCGACTTCTCGACGCTCACCCGGTCGGAGACGCTGCGCGGGCCGACGGACGACGAGACGGTGATCACCGAGACGGCGCGTCGGCTGGCGTCCCAGGTGGACATCACGGGCGGCGTGCGGCTGCTCGGCGTCGGGGTCTCGCAGCTCGCCGACTACACCCAGGAGGACCTGTTCGCCCAGGCCGTCCGGGAGGAGGCCGCGCTCGAACACGGCGGCGAGGAGGGCGCGGGGGCCGCGGAGGAGCCGGAGGAGCCCGCCCTGCGGCGCTGGATGCCCGGGCAGGACGTCCACCACGCGGAGTACGGGCCCGGGTGGGTGCAGGGCAGTGGCGTCGGGCGGGTGACCGTGCGGTTCGAGACGCCGTGGAGCGGGCCGGGGCGGGTGCGGACCTTCTCGGTGGACGATCCCGACCTGGAGCCGGCCCGGCCGTTGCCGCTGGTCGAGGGCGAGGACTGGGGCGGCCGGCGGTTCGGCGCCGGGGCCGAGGAGGGTGCCGATGAGGACGTGGGGGATGACGGCGTGGATGACGGCGTGGATGACGGCGTGGATGACGGCGTGGATGACGGCGAGGAGGGCGCCGAGGAGGGCGCCGAGGAGGGCGCCGAGGAGGGCGCCGAGGAGGAGGGCTGAGAACGCGTTGCGGCCCCACCTGGAAGGGGAGTACCAGGTGGGGCCGCATTCCGTTACCGGGCCTCGGGCGGTCGCGATGCCCTCCCGACCGTGTGAGGTCCGGGCCCCCGCGCCCTGTCCCTGAGCGCGGGGGCGGACGCCTCGTCAGGCGTCGGTCTTCACCAGCTCGTCGCTGGGGATCTGCCCGGCCTGGGCACCGGAGGCGGTGACCGGGGCGGAGGACTTGACGGTGCGGATCAGGAACGGCACGACACCGGCGATGATGCAAACCACGGCGGTGGTCCAGAACGCGTGCTTGTAGGCGTCCAGCGTCGGCAGCAGCACCGGGATCTTGATCGGGAGCTTCATGGTGTCGCCGGTCAGGATGGCGGTCATCACGGCGGTGCCGATCGCGCCACCGACGGTGCGCAGCACGGAGTTCATGCCGTTGGCGATGCCGCTCTGCTCGACCGGGACGGCGCCGTTGATGTACGCCGGCATCGCGGCGAAGGCGAGGCCGATGCCGAGGCCGAAGATGGCGGAGGCGGTGTAGATGTCGCCCTCGTGGCTGTGGCGCAGCGCCAGGTAGGCCATCGCGACGGCGCCGAGGACGCCACCGAGGACCAGCGGCAGACGCGGGCCGCGGCGGGCGATCAGCATGGCGCCGACCGGAGCGGCCACCATCGAGCCGATGGCGGACGGCAGCAGCATGATGCCGGCGTGCAGCACGGTGGCGGTGAAGCCGTAGTGGGCCAGCTTCTCGGGGGTCTGGGCGAAGTTGCTGATCACCATGAACGAGCCGTACATGCCGAAGCCGATCAGCAGGCCGGCCAGGTTGGTGAAGGCGACCGCGGGGCGGGACATCATGCTCAGGTCGACCAGCGGGTGCTTGACCTTGACCTCGATGACGCCCCAGATCAGGGCCACGACGGCGGCGACGGCGAACAGGCCGAGGGTCTTGGTGGAGGTCCAGCCCCAGTGGTTGCCCTGGCTGACCGCGACCAGCAGGGCGGAGAGCCAGCCGGCCAGGGTGAGGGCGCCGAGCGGGTCGGCGCCGCCCTCCTTGTCGGTCACCGGGTCGGACGGGACGCGGAAGGCGACCAGGGCGACCGCGATCAGGCCGAAGACCAGGCCCATCCAGAAGATCGACTTGTAGTTCCAGTGCTCCAGCAGGAGACCGGTGGCCACCAGGCCGAGGCCGGAGCCGACGCCCATCGAGGCGCTGATGGCGGCGACGCCGCCGGTCACCTTCTGCTTGGGCAGCTCGTCGCGGACGATGCTGATCGCCAGCGGCATCACGCCACCGCCGGCGCCCTGGAGGACGCGGGCGACGATCAGCAGGCTGAACGAGTGGGTGCTGACGGCGAGCGCCGAACCGGCGACCAGACCGGCCAGCGAGATCAGCAGCATCGGCTTGCGGCCCCGGAGGTCGCCGAAGCGGCCAAGGAGGGGAGTCAGCACGGCGGCGGAGAGCAGGTTGGCGGTCATCAGCCAGGTGATGTTGGAGCCGGAGACGTCCAGTTCCTTGGCCAGCGACGGCAGGATCGGGACGACCGCGGTCTGCACCACGCTGAACGACAGCATCGCCAGGATGAGGGCCGGCAGGACCCGGGTGGTGCTCTGCTTCTCGGCCGCGGTGGTGGGCTGTGGTGCCTCACTCACGGTTGCTTCCTCCCGTACATAGTGAATGAACTGAAATAACCATGCAGGGAGATACTTCAGAGTGTCAAATATCGAGTGGTTAAGGTTTGGCAAAGGGGAGTGGTCGGGCGGGGGTGGGGGGCGCCTGCGGCGGGCTGGGGGTGGGGGGTTGGGGGGAGTGGTGTGGTTTGGCGGAGGGGGGTCGTCGGGTGGGGCGTCGTGCGGTGTGGCGGACGGGGGTGGTCGGGCTGGGGGTGGGGAGTTGGGATGGGGGAGTCGGTGGGCATGGCAAAGGCTCCCGGTGGGGGCCGGGAGCCTTTGGGTGGTGCGGTTCAGGACAGGGGGCGGAGGGAGGCGCCGTTGGGGGTGGGGGTGCCGTTGGGGGCTCCGTTGGGGGTGGCGGGGGTGTCGTCGTGGACCTCGACGTTCTCGCGGCGGAGTTCGTCGTGGATGACCTCCTCCGCCGTGTAGCGCTCGACGACGAGTCGGACCCGCTCGATCGGGGCGAGGTACTTGCGGACCACCGGGCGCTCCTCGCGCAGGGTGACCTCCTCCACCGCCTCGGCGATCTCCTTCTCGGTGAGGGCCGCCCGCTCGGCGTCGCCCACCGGCATCCGCTCCACCCGGACGCGTTCGCGGACCACCGGGACCCGGCGCTCGACCTGCTCGCTCGTCACGTACTTGCGCAGCTTCGCCGTGCCCAGCACGTGCCACTCGGTGGTGATGTCCAGCCGCTCCTCGCGGCAGGTGATCTCGACCGGGCCGCTGGGGGCGGACGGGGCCTCGGTCGCCGGGGCGTTCTGGGGCTTGGGCTGGACGGCGGGCTGGGCGACGGGGGGTTGGGCGGTCGTGGTCGCGGCCGCCATCGGGGCGGCTGTCGGCGCGGGGGTGCTGAGGGTCCGCACGTGGGCCTCCGTGGCGGTCGTGGTGGGAGCGGTGGTGAGGGTGGTCGTGGTCATGGGGGCGACGGTCGTCGTGGTGGCGGCCGCGGTGGTGCCGAAGTCGAGGTCGGGCTGCGGCGGTCCGGCGTCGCCGTTCACCGGCCGGCCGTTCACCGGGGTGTCGAGGCCGTAGTAGCGGTAGAGCTGGAGCTCCTGGGCCGGCGACAGGTGCTGGCCGACGCCGAAGTCCGGCGAGTCCTTGACCAGCGACTTGTCGTACGGCACGCGGAGCTCGTCGCCGGAGAACTCGCTCGTGGTGAGCGGGACGAAGGCGTCCCGGCCGAAGATGCCGGTGCGGACGGCGGCCCACTCGGGCTGGCCGGTGGCGTCGTCCAGGTACACCTCGTCGACCGTGCCGATCTTGTCTCCGTTGCGGTCGACCGCCTTGTGGCCGATGAGGTCGCGGGGGTCGATATCGGTTTGCACTCTTTCCTCCAGTGCGCTGCGCCTGCGGAACTCCCGCAGGACGGCGGCCGGAGCAGCCGTGCCGTCCGCCACTTCACACCAAAAGCCATCAACCGGACGGCCGCGAGCGGGGTGCGTCCGGACGGGCTGCGGGGTGGGCCGTTCGGGGGACGCGCGTAGACCCCGGGTGACCGGATACACCCGTGATCGAACGGGCTCCCGCTGGTACCCTGGGCCGCGACCGCCGAGCCCGCTCGGGAGAGTCCCCGAAGGCGAAAGCCGCTGGCCGGGGCGCCGAAGGAGCAACTCCTCCCCGGAATCTCTCAGGCATCCGTACCGTGTGGGATAGGTCACTCTGGAAAGCAGGGCAGGACCGCCGGCGAGGGAGCCGACGGCCACCACCCTCACCGACGGTGCAAGCCGGCGGAGCGCCCACAGCGCGCCGCGCGGGCGAAGCTCTCAGGTCCCGATGACAGAGGGGGAGGCCTGTCGGGTCCGCCCGCCACCAGGCCCACCCGCTGTCCGCAGCGGTGCAGGCCGACCGGCGTGCGTACCCCCGCCGGTCCGTGACCAGGAGGCCTCGACCACCATGAACGCCCAGTCGAACGCGGGACGCCCGAGCGGCGCCGTCACCCTCACCGAGCTCGAGCAGGCCAGCCCCTTCGAGAACCGCCACATCGGCCCCGACGCCGCCGCGCAGGAGAAGATGCTGGCGCAGGTCGGCTACGGCTCGCTGGACGAGCTCGCCGCCACCGCCGTGCCCGAGGCGATCCGTTCCATCACGGGTCTGGACCTGCCCGCCGGCCGCAGCGAGGCCCAGGTCCTCGCGGAGCTGCGCGAACTGGCCGGCCGCAACCAGGTGCTCCAGCCGATGATCGGCCTGGGCTACTACGGCACCTTCACCCCGCCGGTGATCCTGCGCAACGTCCTGGAGAACCCGGCCTGGTACACCGCGTACACCCCGTACCAGCCGGAGATCTCCCAGGGCCGCCTGGAGGCGCTGCTCAACTTCCAGACCCTGGTCTCCGACCTGACCGGCCTGCCCACCTCGGGCTCCTCGCTGCTCGACGAGTCCACCGCCGCCGCCGAGGCGATGGCGCTGGCCCGCCGCGTCACCAAGGTCAAGGGCGGCGTGTTCCTCGTCGACGCCGAAACCCTGCCGCAGACCGTCGCGGTGATCAACACCCGCGCCGTGCCCACCGGTGTCGAGGTCGTCGTGGCGGACCTCTCCGAGGGCATCCCGGCCGAGATCGCCGAGCGCGGCGTCTTCGGCGTGCTGCTCCAGTACCCGGGTGCCACCGGTGTCGTGCGCGACCTCGCCCCCGTCATCGAGCAGGCCCACGGCCTCGGCGCGATCGTCGCGGTCGCCGCCGACCTGCTGGCGCTGACCCTGCTCAAGTCGCCCGGCGCGCTCGGCGCCGACATCGCCTGCGGCACCTCGCAGCGCTTCGGCGTGCCGATGGGCTTCGGCGGCCCGCACGCCGGCTACCTGTCGGTGCGCGCCGAGTACGCCCGCTCGCTGCCCGGTCGCCTGGTCGGCGTCTCCGTCGACTCGGACGGCAACCGCGCCTACCGCCTGGCGCTGCAGACCCGCGAGCAGCACATCCGCCGCGAGAAGGCCACCAGCAACATCTGCACCGCCCAGGTGCTGCTCGCCGTCATGGCCTCGATGTACGCCGTCTACCACGGCCCGGACGGCCTGGCCGACATCGCCCGCCGCACCCACCGCTACGCCGCCGCCCTCGCCGAGGGCCTGCGGGTCGGCGGTGTCGAGCTCCTGCACGGCGAGTTCTTCGACACCGTCACCGCCGTCGTCCCGGGCCGCGCCGCCGAGATCGCCGCCGCCGCCCGCGCCAACGGCATCAACGTGTACCAGGACGGCGAGGACCGGATCTCGGTCTCCACCGACGAGACCACCACCCGTGAGCACCTGGCCGGCGTCTGGGCCGCGTTCGGCGTGCCCGCCGTCGAGGCCGCCGAGACCGCCGAGGCGCTGCCCGCCGCGCTGCTGCGCGAGGACGAGTACCTCACCCACCCGGTCTTCCACAGCCACCGCTCGGAGACCGCCATGCTGCGCTACCTGCGCCGCCTGTCGGACCGGGACTACGCGCTGGACCACGGCATGATCCCGCTGGGCTCCTGCACCATGAAGCTCAACGCGACCACCGAGATGGAGCCGGTGACCTGGCCGGAGTTCGGCCAGCTGCACCCGTTCGCGCCGATCGACCAGGCCCAGGGCTTCCTGACCCTGATCCGCCAGCTGGAGCAGCAGCTGGTCGAGGTCACCGGCTACGACGCCGTCTCGATCCAGCCGAACGCCGGTTCGCAGGGCGAGCTGGCCGGCCTGCTGGCCGTCCGCGCCTACCACCACGCCAACGGCGACACCCAGCGCGACGTCTGCCTGATCCCGTCCTCCGCGCACGGCACCAACGCGGCCTCCGCCGTGATGGCCGGCATGCGGGTCGTCGTGGTGAAGACCCTCGTCGACGGCGACGTGGACGTCGAGGACCTGAAGGCCAAGATCGAGAAGCACCGCGACAGCCTGTCGGTGCTGATGGTCACCTACCCGTCCACCCACGGCGTGTACGAGACCGAGATCACCCAGATCTGCGCCCTGGTGCACGAGGCCGGCGGCCAGGTGTACGTGGACGGCGCCAACCTGAACGCCCTGGTCGGCCTCGCCAAGCCGGGCAAGTTCGGCGCGGACGTCTCGCACCTGAACCTGCACAAGACCTTCTGCATCCCGCACGGCGGTGGCGGCCCGGGCGTCGGCCCGGTCGCGGTGCGCGCCCACCTGGCGCCGTACCTGCCGAACCACCCGCTGCAGGAGGAGGCCGGCCCGGCCACCGGTGTCGGCCCGATCTCGGCGGCGCCGTGGGGTTCGGCCGCGATCCTGCCGATCTCCTGGGCGTACGTCCGCCTGATGGGCGGCGAGGGCCTCAAGCACGCGACCCAGGTCGCCGTGCTGAATGCCAACTACATCGCCAAGCGCCTGGCCCCGCACTTCCCGGTGCTCTACACCGGGCCGGGCGGGCTGGTCGCGCACGAGTGCATCATCGACCTGCGTCCGCTCACCAAGGAGACGGGCGTGACGGTGGACGACATCGCCAAGCGCCTGATCGACTACGGCTTCCACGCGCCGACGATGTCGTTCCCGGTGGCCGGCACGCTGATGATCGAGCCGACCGAGTCCGAGGACCTGCACGAGATCGACCGGTTCTGCGACACGATGATCGCGATCCGCGCCGAGATCGACAAGGTCGGCTCGGGCGAGTGGGCGGCCGACGACAACCCGCTGTGCAACGCCCCGCACATCGCCGCCACCCTGGCCGGCGACTGGGCGCACGGCTACTCGCGGCAGGAGGCCGTCTTCCCGGCGGGCGTGAACCCGGCGGACAAGTACTGGCCGCCGGTCAGCCGGATCGACGGCGCGTACGGCGACCGCAACCTGGTCTGCTCGTGCCCGCCGCTGGACGAGTACGGCGTCTGAGCCGGATCCGGCAGGCGTGAGTGGCAGGGCCCCGGCGGTGCGTTCGCCGGGGCCCTGCCCCGTTCTCGTGGACTGCCCCCGCTGATGGTGCGTGCGTACGGTCGGACCGCGGGTCAGGCCGCGGGTCGGACTGCGGGTCAGGCCGCGTGGGCGACCGGGCGGCGCGGTGCGATCACCCGGCCGTCGGGCAGCAGCTCTCCGGTGTCCTCGAACATGAGGACACCGTTGCAGAGCAGGCTCCAGCCCTGCTCCGGGTGGCAGGCCACCGGGACGGCAGCCTCGCGGTCCTCGGACTCGGCCGACGGGCACTCAGGACGGTGCTGGCACATGCGTACCCTCGCTTCGCTCTGCGATCCTCCCCGTGGGGCGGCCGCCGACGGCGAGCCGTCGGGAACCGCCGCGCAGTCGGATCCTGTCCGCGCGCCGACCAGGTGTTGAGCGGCGCTCAAGTGGGTAGGACAGGTGGTCCTTCCACGCTGGTTCCCAGTGTCGGCATCTGCGGACGTGCGCGCAGCGATTTGGTGACATGCGCCACAACTCCCGCGCAGAGATCACCCGTTCAGGTGGGGCTGGTGGCGAAATACGCACAGACGGGTCAGGCGCAAGGTGACCCATCAGGGCCATGGACGGTGACCCGTCCGGGTGGGTGAGAGGTCCGGAGAGCCCTGGGGCCGGGGGTGTCGCCAGGGGTGTCCGGGTCAGGAGGTGCCGAGGAGCAGCGGCTTGGCGAGGGGGGCGCGTGCGAGCAGCGGGAGGAGCTCGGCGGCCGGGTACGCGCGGTGCGCGGTGACGCCGAGCGGGGCCGGGGCGAGCGGGATCAGCAGGTCGGCGGCCGGGCCGGTGTCGGGGCTGTGCAGCCACAGCGCCGTCGCGTACTGGCCGGGGAAGGTCAGCAGGCGGGGCTGGTGGCGCACCCGGGAGCCCTGCGCGAGCTGCCAGGCCTGGCGCAGCGCCCGGACCGTGGAGTCCAGGTAGGGGCCGGCGGTGAAGTGGGAGAAGGTGTGGCCCTCGATGTCCAGCACCACTTCGGCGGCGGCGGCCACGTCGGCGCCGTCCTTGATCAGGAAGCGCCAGCCCGTCCGGCGGGCGGCGGTGAGCTCGGGGTGCGGGCCGTCCAGGACGTGGACGGCGAGCGGGTGGGCGGGCAGCAGGGGGCCGGCCGGATGACGCAGCGCTGCGGCGGCGGGCTGGCGCAGCGCGGTCTCCGAGTCGAGTGCGGCGAGGACCGCGCGCAGGGCGCTCGGTGGGGGTTGCGGGGTCTGCAGTGTCATGGCGAGGTCGCCTCTCCGTGTGAGATCGGCGTGCGAGTGCGGCATACCGGCGTGGCGCGGTGTGTCAACGGTGACGGGACCTGGCCGTGTCCGGTTGTGCAGGATCGCGGAGCCGGCGCGGTCGCCGCCCTCGACGAGGGCCTCGGGGCGGGGAGCGGACCGGCCGGAGCGCAGTGCGAATTCTATCGAACAGGTGCGCAGGGTGACCTGTTTATCACAGGCGGTGGCGCCGGGCAAGTCGGCAGATACTCTGAATAGTCGTCAGTTTCCTTGCATTGCAAGCCAGTACACGCCTTCGGGTATCGATCTTCCGGGCGGGCATGATGTCTGGCACGGTCGGTCGGCCGGTGGCTCAGGAGGAGGGGACCATGGGCGAGAAGGTCGTGGCGACGCGTGCGGATCTGGCGGACCGGCAGCTGTACCGACGAAAGCTCCAGGCCTGCCTCGACGCGCTCGGGCGGATGCTGCAGGAGGACCGCTTCGACCGCCCGCGCGCGGTGATGGGCGTGGAGATCGAGCTCAACCTGGCCGACGAGCAGGGCCTGCCGGTGATGCGCAACGCGCAGGTGCTGAGCTCGATCGGCTCCAGCGACTTCCAGACCGAGCTCGGCCGGTTCAACATCGAGGTGAACATCGCGCCGCACCGGCTGGGCGGGCACGTCTTCGAGGAACTGCGCGAGGAGATCGACACCGGGCTGCGCTACGCCGACCGGCGGGCGGCCGAGGCCGGCGCGCGGATCGTCATGGTGGGCATCCTGCCGACGCTGGAGCACGACCACACCGGGCTGGACGCGATGTCCCACAACCAGCGGTACAGCCTGCTGAGCGACCAGATCCTGGCCGCCCGCGGCGAGGACATCTCGCTGGACATCGAGGGCGTCGAGCGCCTCCAGCTGGAGTCGATCACCATGGTCGCGGAGGCGGCGGCGACCTCGCTCCAGCTGCACCTCCAGGTGACGCCGCAGCGGTTCTCCTCGGTGTGGAACGCGGCGCAGGCGATCTGCGGGCCGCAGCTCGCGCTGGGCGCCAACTCGCCGTTCCTGTTCGGGCGGGAGCTGTGGCGCGAGACCAGGCCGGTGCTGTTCCAGCAGGCCTGCGACACCCGTACGGCGGAGCTCAAGGCGCAGGGCGTACGCCCGATCACGTGGTTCGGCGAGCGCTGGGTGGACTCGGCGTACGACCTGTTCGAGGAGAACCTGCGCTACTTCCCGGCGCTGCTGCCGATCTGCGACGACGAGGACCCGCTGAAGGTGCTGGCCTCCGGCGGCGCGCCCCGGCTGGCGGAGATGCGGCTGCACAACGGGACGATCTACCGGTGGAACCGGCCGGTGTACGACGTGAGCGGCGGGGTGCCGCACCTGCGGGTGGAGAACCGGGCACTGCCGGCCGGGCCGACGGTCGCCGACACCCTGGCCAACGCGGCCTTCTACTACGGGGTGGTGCGGGTGCTGGCCGAGCAGTCGCGGCCGGTGTGGACCAGGCTGCCGTTCGACCGGGCGGACGAGAACTTCCGGCAGGCGGCGCGGTACGGCGTCGACGCCGTCTTCCAGTGGCCGCGCTCGGGCCGGGCGGGGCGCGGCGGCGGGCTGACCACGGTGTCCGCCGTCGACCTGGTGCTCGGCGAGCTGCTGCCGATGGCCTACCAGGGCCTGGACGCGTGGGGCGTGGAGCCGGCCGACCGGGACCGCTACCTCGGGATCATCGAGCAGCGGTGCCTGCGGCGGACCAACGGCGCGGCCTGGCAGAGCGCGACCTTCCACCGGCTGCGGGAACAGTACGGGATGGACCGGCCGGCGGCGCTCGCGGCGATGACCCGGCGGTACATCGAGCACATGCGGGGCGGCGAGCCGGTGCACACCTGGCCGGTGGGGTAACGCCGTGGCCCGGGGCGCAACGTGGTGGGGTAGCGCCGTGGCCGGGGGCGCAACGCGGTGGGGTAGCGCCGTGGCCGGGGGTCGCAACGCGGTGGACCCGTCCGGCCACGGCACCAGTGCCCGCCGGCCGGATCGCGCGGCCGCTGTGTCAGGATGATCGCCCCGGTGGTCGGCTGACGGCCGGAGGCCTGATCGCCGCACTGGAGCCCGCCCGTGACCACCGTCCCGACCGAACCGGAGACCGCCCGGCCCACGCGCCGGCTGCTCGGTGCCGAGCTGCTGATCGTCCTCGGGCTGTCGCTCGGGGCCAGCGGCATCAGCGCGGTCATCGACTTCGCGGGCTCGCTCACCGCGCCGCTCTCGCTCGGCCAGCAGGTCGCGACCCTGAACGGCTCGCGGGCGCCCGGGCGGCCGTGGCTCGACCTGACCTGGCAGCTCTACTACATCGGGCGCGGGCTGATGCCCGTCGTCCTGGTCGGCTACCTGCTGGTGCGCGAGGGCGCGGCGCTGCGCGTGCTCGGCTTCGACCTGCGGCAGAAGCTGCGCGACCTCGGGCGGGGCGCGGGCGTCGCCGCCGCGATCGGCGGGTCCGGGCTGCTGCTGTACCTGGCGTCCCAGGCGGCCGGGTACAACCTGACGGTGGCGCCGTCGGGGCTGCCGGACGTGTGGTGGCGGGTGCCGGTGCTCGTCCTGTCCGCGTGGCAGAACGCGATCCTGGAGGAGGTCGTCGTCCTCGGCTACCTGCTGCGCCGGCTCGGGCAGTTGGGGTGGTCGTGGCCGGCGGCGCTGGTCGCGAGTTCGGTGCTGCGCGGCTCGTACCACCTGTACCAGGGCGTCGGCGGGCTGGTCGGCAACATGGTCATGGGCGCGGTGTTCTGCCTGGCGTACCGGCGGTGGGGGCGGGTGATGCCGCTGGTGGTGGCGCACGCGCTGATCGACACGGTGGCCTTCGTCGGGTACGCGCTGCTCGCCGGGCACGTCAGCTGGCTGCCCACTCCCTAAGCCTGGTGCCCACTCCTTGAGCTAGCTGCCTACTCCTTGAGCCTGTGCTGCCTATCCCTTGAGGGTCAGCTTGCTCTGGGACCTCGGCGGGCGGGCGAGGAGCCGGTCGACGTGGCGGCGTTCCAGGCCCTGGCCGGGGTCGATGGGCAGCAGGACGCGGTCGCGGCGCCACAGTGAATTGCGCACCAGGCGCTGGGGGATGACATCGTCCATCCACGCGAACGGGCGGCCTCCGGCGTAGCGCAGCAGTGGGGCCCACTTGCGGGACGAGAACAGTTGCATGAGGGGGACGCGCGGGTCGCCGGGCTGCGGGACGTAGCCGGTGAAGCGGACGAAGGGGAGCTCGGGCAGGCCGATCGCGGGGGAGATGTGGGTGTTGGCGTGCTCCTCCCAGGTGGTGGCCCACACGAGTTCGTACGTGTCGGCGAGTTCGCGCAGCCAGTCGCCGTGGCGGGCGGAGAGCAGGACCGAGTAGCCGAGCAGGGTGTGGGCGTCGAACCCGGCGTCCGGGTGCGGGCAGACCGGGTTGAGGACGCCGTCGACGTCCAGGAACAGCAGAGGCTTCGGCACCAGTGGCCCCCCAGGTGGTGGTGAATGACTCACCTGGTCGGACGAACCGCGTGCGCCGGTGGTTGCGCACCACCTGGCGGACGCAGGGCGCACGCGGGGCGCAGGGGGCGCTCGCGGAGCCGGGTGCGGGAGTCACCCGAGGTGGCCCCGGAGGAAGCTCAGGGTGCGGCGCCAGGCGGTGCGGGCCTGGAGGGCGTCGTAGGTGCCGAGCGGGTTCTCGTCGTTCATGAAGGCGTGTCCGGCCGGGTAGAAGTGGATCTCCGGGCGGATGTCGGTGGCCTCGCCGATGCGGGTGGCGGCCTCGTCGACGGCGGAAATCGGGATCGAGCGGTCGTGCTCGCCGAAGTGGCCGAGGACGTGGGCGGTGAGGCCGTGGTAGTCGAAGTCCGGGTCGGGCGGGAGGCCGTAGAAGGGGACGGCGGCGGCCACCTTGTCGCCCGCGCGGGCGGCCAGCAGCAGCGCGAAGCCGCCGCCCATGCAGAAGCCGACCACACCGACCGCGTCGCCGACGACGCCGTCCAGGGCGAGCAGGTGGTCGACGGCGCCGGCGAGGTCCGTCACGGCGTGCTCGACGGGCAGCTCGCGCTTGAGGCGGGCGGCTTCGGCGCCGTCGTGGGTCGTCGCGCCGCCGTACAGGTCGGGCGCGAGGACGGTGAAGCCCTCGGCGGCGAAGCGGTCGGCCATCGAGGCGACGTGGGTGGTGAGGCCCCACCACTCCTGGACGAGGACGAGGCCGGGGCCGACGCCCTGGGGCGGGCGGGCCAGGTAGCCGTGCGCGGTGCGGCCGTTGCTCGGGAAGGTGAGGTTCTGCCGGGAGCCGCCCTGGTCTGGCATGGCTTCCTCTCGGTGGGTCGGTCCGCGTGCGGCGGTCGTCCTGCGGCGGTCGTCGGGTGGGGACCGTTGGGGGCGTCGGTGGGGGTCGGGGTCAGCCCATTTCCTCCAGGGCGCGGCCCTTGGTCTCCTTGATGCAGAAGGCCACGAACGGGATGGAGAGCAGCGCGAAGGCCGCGTAGATCACGTACGTCGCCGAGAGGTTCCAGTCGGCGAGGTCCGGGAAGCTCACGGTGATGGCCCAGTTGGCGATCCACTGGGCGGAGGCGGCGACGGACAGGGCGAGGGCGCGGATCCGGTTGGGGAACATCTCGCCGAGCAGCACCCAGACCACCACGCCCCAGGAGAAGGCGAAGCAGAGCACGAAGACGTGCGCGGCGACCAGGGCGACGGTGGCGTGGGTGTTGTCGAGCGTCGCGGTGTCGCCGGTGCCGTGCCGGTAGGAGAACGCCCAGGCGGCGGTGGCGAGCGCCAGCGCCATGCCGATCGAGCCGGCGAGGGCGAGCGGCTTGCGGCCGATCCGGTCCACCAGCACCATCGCGATCACCGTGCCGATCACGTTGACGATCGAGGTGGAGAGGCTGATCAGCAGCGAGTTGGACTCGTTGATGCCGACCGACTGCCACAGGAGCGACGAGTAGTAGAAGATCACGTTGATGCCGACGAACTGCTGGAAGGCCGAGGCGCCGATGCCCACCCAGACGATCGGCAGGAGGCCGAAGCGGCCGCCGAGCAGGTCCCTCAGGCGCGGCTTGTGCGCGGACTCCAGCACCGCGCGGATCTCGGCGACCCGGGCGTCCAGGTCGACGTCCTCGCCCTCGACCTCCTTGAGCACCTTGCGGGCCTGCACCTCGCGGTGGTCGGCGATCAGGAAGCGCGGCGACTCGGGGATGGCGAGCGCCATCAGGCCGTACACCAGCGCCGGGATGGTCTCGACGCCGAGCATCCACTGCCAGGCCTGGACGCCGCCGAGGTGGCCGGTGGACTCGCCGCCGGCGGCCTGGTTGAGCGCCCAGTTCGCCAGCTGGGAGACGGTGATGCCGAGCACGATCGCCATCTGCTGGAACGACGCGAGCCGGCCGCGGTACGCGGTGGGGGCGACCTCGGCGATGTAGGTGGGGGCGATGACGGAGGCGATGCCGATCGCGACGCCGCCGACCACGCGCCAGGTGGCGAGCACCTGGATGCTCGGCGGGAACATCGAGCCGAGGCCGCTGATCGCGAAGAGCGTCGCCGCCAGCAGCATCGTGCGCACCCGGCCGAGGTGGTCGGCGAGCCGGCCGGCGGCCACCGCGCCGGCGGCCGAGCCGAGCAGCGCGATGGCCACGACGAACGCCGTCTCGCCGTTGCCCACCCCGAAGTGCTTCTGGATGCCGGTGACCGCGCCGTTGATCACGGCGCTGTCGTAGCCGAACAGGAAGCCGCCCATCGCCGCGGCCGCGGAGATGAACACGACGTGTCCGAGGTGGGCCTCTCCGGCGGTGGACCGGGTGTTGGTTGTGGACACGCGGGCTCCCCGAGGTGGACGGGCCCGCCCGGCGGGGACGGCGGCGTGCGGGGCCGCCGGCTCCGCCGGGCGGGCAGGGTACGTCTCACATTCGACCAGTGGCGGGGGGCCGAGGCCCGGTTTCGTGGGCCGATCGGGTGATGCCGTGTCAGGCGGGTGGCCGGGTGGCCGGGTGGCTGGGTGTGCGGCCTGTGGTCGGGCGGCCGGGTGTGCGGTCTGTGGTCGGGCGCTGGGCGCGGGGCGCTGGGCGCGGGGTGGGGCGTGCGGCCCGTGTGCTCCGGGGTGACGCGGGCTCAGCCGGCGGTGCGCCGCTGGTTGCGGCGCAGCAGCTGGGTGCGGGCCAGGGTGTCCTGGCCGCCGCCGCGTTCGGCGAGGCGTTCGGCGATCGCGTGCTGCTCGTCGGCCGGCTTCTTGTCGTCGTACTTGAACTTGGCGCGCACCTGGAGGATCGTCAGGCGCAGTCCGCGCAGGCCCGGGAGCAGCCGGGAGAACTCCCCCTCGCCCGGGACGACCCGGGTGTCCGGGGTCTCGGGCTGGAAGTGTGCCAGCTGGCGGTTGAGGATCTCGGCCTTCCCCGCGGCCGACTCGACGATCTCCGCCGTGCACTGGAAGTGGACGGACGCGTAGTAGCTGGTGGGCGTGCCGGGTGCGCCGCGCCAGTGGCCGGGGGCGAAGGCGTAGCCGTCGGTGACCGCGAGGGTGACGTGCGGGTCGGCCCGGACGGCGGCGAGCAGCGGGTTGGGCGCGGCGAGGTGCAGCAGGATCTCGCCGCGGTCGGCGTCGAGCAGGAAGTGCGTCGGGACCAGGACGGGGCCTTCGCCCTGCCCGCCGTTGGCGGCGAGCAGGCCGAAGTCCCGGCCCTCGGCGAGCCACGCACGCCACTCGGCCTCGTCGCCGCGGTCCCAGGAGCGGATCAGCATGACGCGTTCTCGTTCTCGTTCTCGTTCTGGGTCTGAGTCTGGGTCTGGTCGTGCATCGGCGGGGTGCCTTCGTCAGCCGGCCAGCTCGCGCAGGTGCGCGGGGAGCGGGACGGTGGTGGAGGCGGCCGGAGCGGGGGTGCCGAAGCCGCTGGTGACGGGGACGACGCCGGCCCAGTAGGGCAGGTCGACGTCCTCAGGCTCGTCGTTGGCGCCGTCGTCGCGGGACTTGGCGGATACCTCGTCCAGGTCGAGGCGGATCACGGCGGTGGCGGCGAGTTCCTTGGCGTTGGCCGGGCGGACCTCGGCGGAGCGGCCGGGGACGGTCTGGTCGACCAGCGCGTCCAGGGCGACGTTCAGCTCCTCCGGGTCGGTGACCTGGTGGGCGGTGCCGTGCGCCACCACCGAACGGAAGTTGACGGAGTGGTTGAACGCGGACTTGGTCAGCACGAGCGCGTCGACGAGGGTGACGGTGACGCAGACCTTCAGGCCCTCGTCGTCCTTGGCGCCGCGCATCGGGCGGCTGCCCGTCGAGCCGTGGACGTAGAGGCGGTCGCCGACGCGGGCATAGATCGTCGGCAGGACGACCGGTGCGCCGTCGGCGACGAAGCCGAGGTGGCAGAGGTAGGTGCTGTCGAGTATCGCGTGGATGGCGTCCCGCTCCCAGGTGGCGCGGTCCTTGTAGCGCGTCGGCGTGGTGCGGGCGGTGCGGGCGTAGGTGGCACCGGCGGCGGAGGCCGAGGTGGTGGTGGCGGTGGCGGTGGCGTCCGACGTGGTGCTGTCCGTGGCAGGGACCGACATGACAAACCTCTATGTACTAGTGCATAATTTGCTTTGTGCTAGGAGACTATCCGCTGAAAGGGCGACGCGCCAGCGAAATCGCGGCCCACATCGAACAGGGCGTCAGTGGCGGGCAGCTCGCGCCCGGAACCGCGCTGCCCCCGCTGCGCGACCTCGCCGCCGAGCTCGGCGTCAACGCCAACACCGTCGCCGCCGCCTACCGCCTGCTGCGCGACCGCGGCGTGATCGAGACCGCCGGCCGCAAGGGCAGCCGCATCCTGCCCCGGCCCGCCCTCACCACCCGCGACCAGATCCGCGTGCCCGTGCCCCCGCACGCCCGCGACCTGTCCGCCGGCAACCCCGACCCGGCCCTCCTGCCCGACCTCGCCCCGGCCCTCGCCGCCGCGGCGGAGGCGGCCCGCGCCGAACCCGTCCTCTACGGCCACCCCTCCGTCGACCCGGGCCTGCTCGCCCTCGCCCGCGCCTCCTTCGAGGCCGACGGCCTGCCCGGCGGCCCGATCGCCGTCGCCTCCGGCTCCCTCGACACCGTCGAGCGCATCCTCGGCACCCGGCTGCGCCCCGGCGACGCGGTGGCCGTCGAGGACCCGGGCTGGGGCAGCCTGCTCGACCTGCTGCCCGCGATGGGCCTGCGGCCCGCGCCCGTCCGGCTCGACGACGAGGGCCCGCTGCCCTACTCGCTCGCCGCGGCGCTCGACGAGGGCGCCCGCGCCGTGATCGTCACCAGCCGGGCCCAGAACCCGACCGGCGCTGCACTCACCGCCGCCCGGGCCGCGGCCCTGCGCGAGGTGCTGGCCGGGCACCCCGACGTGCTGCTGATCGAGGACGACCACGGGCACGGCATGGTCGACCAGGCCTACCACCCGCTGGCCGGCGCCGGTTCGCGGCACTGGGCGGTCGTGCGCTCGGCGGCCAAGGCGTACGGGCCCGACCTGCGGCTGTCCGTCGCGGTCGGTGACGCGGACACCATCGGGCGTGTCTCCGGGCGGCTGCGGCTCGGCGCGGGCTGGGTCAGCCAGCTGCTCCAGCGGACGGTCGCCGAGCTCTGGCGCACCGACGCGGCGCCCGTCGCCACCGTGGCCGCCGTCTACCGGGCCCGCCGGGACGCGCTGCTCGGCGAGCTCGCGGCGCGCGGCATCGCGGCGCACGGCGAGAGCGGGCTGAACGTCTGGGTGCCCGTGCCGGACGAGACCTCCGCGCTCACCGCGCTCGTGCAGCGCGGATGGGTCGCGGCGCCCGGCGCGCGGTACCGGATCCAGTCGCCGCCCGGGATCCGGATCACCACGGCCGACCTCCGGCCGGACGAGGCGCCGCGGCTGGCGGACGACCTCGCGGCGGTGCTCGGGGCGGGCGGGGGCGGGTCGCGGCTGGTGTGAGTGCGGCGGGTGCGGCGGGTGCGGGTGCGGCGGGTGCAGGTGGCCGGGGAGGGGGTTCGGTGGCCGAGCGGGTGGGGGCTGGTCTGAACCCGTGGGTAACAAAGCGGGAAACCTGCTGCACGTACCTAGCGGTAACCAGCTCTGTCATGCCATCTTCATCGCGCCACCGGCGCCGGCGGCCTACCCTCACACGCGTCTTCCCGTCCCCACACCACGGGGAGACCGAGCCGCAGGAGTTCCGCCGTGCCCGAAAACGGTTCGAGAAACACCCGCACGACCCCGCGACTCGCCCGCAGGCTGCTCACCGCGGCCTTCGCCCTCCCGCTCGCGATCGGCGGCGGTGTCGCCGTCGCCGCGCCCGCATCCGCCGCCTCCGCCGCGGCGCCGAGCGGGCCCACCGCCAGCGTCACGCTCGGTGACAGCTACATCTCCGGCGAAGCCGGCCGGTGGATGGGCAACTCCGCCGACGGCAGCGGCGACCGGAGCGGCACCGACCGTGCCTGGAACGGAAGTTCCTACGACCCGAGCGCCGTCTACGGTGCCACCGCCGCCAACGGCTGCGACCGCTCCGACGTCGCCGAGGTGACCGGTGCGTCCTCTGTGGCGGCCAAGCAGATCAACCTGGCCTGCTCGGGCGCCGTCACCAACAACGTCTTCCGCGCCTCCAGCGGCGGCCAGTCGCTCAAGGGCGAGGCGCCGCAGGCCGACCAGCTCGCCGCCGTGGCCGCGCAGAACAACGTCAAGCTGATCACGCTGTCGATCGGCGGCAACGACCTCGGGTTCTCCGGCGTCATCTCCAGCTGCGTCCAGGACTACCTCGTCTGGTACAGCTACTGCCACGGCTCGCAGCAGTCCGCGATCGACTCGAAGATGCCGGCGGCGATGGCCGGCGTCGGCAAGGCGATCGACGAGATCCGTGCGGTGATGTCCAACGCGGGCTACGGGCAGGGGACTTACCGTCTCGTGCTGCAGTCCTACCCGTCCCCGATCCCGCGCAGCTCCGAGATGCGCTACCCCGAGAGCGGCTGGACCCGCTCCAACACCGGCGGCTGCCCGTTCTGGGACGGCGACGCCGACTGGGCGCGCGACTCGATGGTGCCGCAGGTCTCCAAGGCGCTGGCGCAGGTCGCCGCGGCCAAGGGCGTCCAGTTCCTCGACCTCTCCGACATGCTGCAGGGGCGCGAGGTCTGCTCCACGGCCACCCAGCAGCCGACCACGGACGCCGCGCCGTCCGCGGCCACCAGCGAGTGGGCACGCTTCCTCGACGGCGGGCTCAACACCACCCAGGGCGCGCTGCAGGAGTCGATGCACCCGAACTACTACGGGCAGCAGGCGCTGGGCAGTTGCCTCACCCAGCTGTTCGCGCGGAGCAGCGGGAACTACGCGTGCCGCAACACGGCCGGGCAGGACGCGAGCGGGATGTACCTGGCCGCCGAGTGACGTTTTGCGATGTGACGTGATGTGACCCGATGTGACGTGGCGCGACGTGGCCCTGGCCTTCCCCGTGTGGAACGGGGGAGGCCAGGGCCCCTCGGGGTCCTCAGCCCTTCGCGAGCAGCGCCTGGGCGTGTGCGCGGACCTGATCCTTCGTCAAGTACGCGTCCGTGTACTCGAAATCCTGCAGTCGGGCGGGCTGGCGGGCCAGGAAGCCCGTGCGGACGAAGTCGTCGCCGGCCGTCGCGTTCAGCAGCCAGTTCGCGCCCACCCGGAACTTCGCCACGTTGGTGCGCATCGCCATCAGGTGGTAGCCGCGGGCCACCAGCTGCGCCGGCACCCCGCGCAGCTCGACGCCGACCGGCTTCGACACCGCGTCCTTGCCGCCCAGGTCGACCACCAGGCCCAAGTCCTTGTGGTAATACGGCTCCAGCGGCTGGTGGCGGAGCGAGGCGATCACGTTGTTCGCCACCGCGCGGCCCTGCCGGGCCGAGTGCTGGGCGGTCGGCGGACACACCGCGCCGTCGCCCTTCGCGAGGTCCGGGACGGCCGCGGCGTCGCCCAGCGCGAACACCCCGTCGAACTGCGGCACCCGCATCTCCGCCGTCACCGCGATCCGGCCCCGCACCGTCTCCGCGTCCAGCGTGCCGATCAGCGGGCTCGCGGCGACGCCCGCCGTCCAGATCAACGTCCGGCAGGGGAGCACCCGGCCGTCGGTGAACTTGACCGACTCGGCGCCGACTTCGGCCACCGACACGCCCAGCGACACCTCGATGCCGCGCGCCCGCAGCACCTCCAGCGCCGCCGTGCCGAGGGCGTCGCCGAGTTCGGGCATCAGCTTCGGGGCGATGTCGATCAGGTGCCACTTGATCTGCCGCGCGTCCAGCCGCGGGTAGCGGCGGGCCGCGGCGGTCGTCAGGCGCTGCAGGCAGGCCGCCGTCTCGGTGCCCGCGTAGCCGCCGCCCACCACGACGAACTGCAGCCGGGACTCGCGCTCGTTCTGGTCCAGCGTCGTGGAGGCCAGGTCGAGTTGGGCGATCACGTGGTCGCGGACGTAGGCGGCCTCGGCGAGCGTCTTCATGCCGCGGGCGTAGTCGGTGAGGCCCGGGATGTCGAACGTGCGGGTGACGCTGCCCGGGGCGAGCACGAGGATGTCGTACTTCTGCGCGATCACCTCGTCGGTGATCTTCCGGACGACGCAGACCTTGGACACCGGGTCCACCCCGATGGCCCCGCCGGGCACGATGTGGGTCCGGCGCAGGCTGCGGCGCAGCGACACCGCCACCGACTGCGGCGTCAGGACGCCGGCGGCGACGTGCGGCAGCAGCGGCAGGTAGAGCTGGTAGCTGAACGGCGTGACCAGCGAGATCTCGGCCTCGGAGGGCGCCAGCTTGTGTTCGAGGCGGCGGGCGCACTCCAGGCCGGCGAAGCCACCGCCCACGATCAGGATCCGGGGTCGTTCCATCGCTCATCCCTTTACCGTGCGGGTCTTACCGGGAGGGGTCCTTGGTGCTGTCCGCCACACTCGCATGGGGGAGGGGTGGGTGCCACTGGGGTGGGGCGGATGGGGGCCGCTGCGCGGGGCTTGGGGGCGGGGCGTGGGCTTTCGGGTGGGTGGGGGATGCCGGGGGTGGCTGCGGGGGTGGCCGCTCCGGGGGCTGGATGATTTTCCGACTGCCGACTCTATGGGTGGGGTGTTCTCGCCGTTGGCAGTCTGAAAATCACCCGTCACGCCCCTCTCCGCGGCCACCCCCTCCGCCACCCCCTCCCGCAGCGCACCCTCTCTCTGGGGAGGGATGAGGGGAGGGGGTGGCGGAGGGGGTGCGTTGGTGCGGCGGGGAGGGGGCAGGGGCACGGGATGGGGTGGGGAGGAGGGGGAGGCTAAGCGGGGCATGGGGTGGGACTGGGGGGTGGGGCACCGATAGGGTTGGGGGTGTGCTTCCTGAGGTGACGGCGGTCCGGTATGTGACGCCACTGCGAGAAGGCGGTTCGATGCCGGGCCTGGTCGAGGCCGACGACCGGCGGCTGTACGCGTTGAAGTGGGTCGGTGCCGCGCAGGGGCGCAAGGCGCTGGTCGCGGAGGTGCTGGCCGGTGAGCTGGGGCGGCGGCTGGGGCTGCCGGTGCCGGAGCTGGTGACCGTCGACCTGGATCCGGTGCTCGCGCGCAGCGAGCCGGATCCGCAGGTCCAGGACCAGATGCGGGCCAGTGGCGGGACCAACCTCGGCATGGCGTTCGTCAGCGGGGCGCTCAACTTCGACCCGCTGTGCTTCGAGGTCGACGCGGGCCTGGCCGGGCGGGTGCTCTGGTTCGACGCGCTCATCGGCAACGTCGACCGGTCGTGGCGGAATCCGAATCTGCTGGTCGCCACCGGCGGGCTGCGGCTGATCGACCACGGCGCGAGCCTGATCTTCCACCACAACTGGGCGGGCGCCGCCGCGTGGATCCGCCGTCCGTACGACGCCTCCGACCACGCGCTGCTGCGTTCCGGGCCGGACCTCGCGGCCGCGGACAAGGACCTCGCGCCGCTCGCCGAGGCGGCGGTCGAGCAGGCCGTGGCGCGGATCCCGGACGTCTGGCTGGTGGACGAGCCGGGCTTCGACTCGCCGGACGCGGTGCGTGCCGCGTACCGCGCCCAGCTGACCGCTCGACTGGCCGGTCCGCGCGACTGGCTGCCGGAGGTGCCCGCATGACCGTCGAACTCCACGACTACGAGTACGCCGTGATCCGCGCGGTGCCGCGGGTCGAGCGCGGCGAGTGCGTCAACGTCGGCGTGCTGCTGTACTGCCGGCAGAACGCGCACCTGGCCGCGCGCACCCACCTGGACCAGGCCCGGCTGCTGGCGCTGGACCCGGTCGCGGACGTGCACGGCGTCCGGAAGGCGCTGTACGGGATCGAGGCGGTGTGCGCGGGCGGTTCGCAGGCCGGGCCGGCGGCGTCGGACAGTCCCGGGCAGCGCTTCCGGTGGCTGACGGCGCCGCGCAGCGCGGTCGTCCAGCCGGGGCCGGTGCACACGGGGCTGACCGCGGACCCGGAGGCCGAGCTTCGGCGGTTGTTCGACCAGTTGGTGCTCTGAGCGGTTGATTCCGTGACGGTTGCCGTGGTCAAAGCTTGAGTTGCTGAAGCACTCGGCCGTACGCTGGTCCCATGGGTTCGACAGCGACGACGACCGTACCGACCAACGCCGAGCTGATGGAGGTGTTGGCCGCCGTCGGTGCCGCCTACTTCCAGGACTTCGCGGCGGCCGCGGCCCGGCACGGGCTCTCCTCCTCGCAGGCCAAGGCGCTCGGCGCGGTGCAGGAGCCGGTGCCGATGCGCGCGCTGGCCGGGCGGCTGGGCTGTGACGCCTCGAACGTCACCGGGATCGTCGACCGGCTGGAGTCGCTCGGGCTCGCCCACCGCGAGGCGGCGGCGGGCGACCGGCGGGTGAAGATCGTCGTGATCACCGAGCAGGGCCGGGACATCCTGACCCGCATCCGCGGCGAGATGGCGCGCACCCACCAGGCCTTCGAGGCGATGACGGACGAGCAGCGCGTCGCGCTGCACTCGATCTGCTCGCAGGTGCTGCCGGTGCTGGCAGGCCGGACGGGCGGCGCGCAGTAGCGCCAGGGCTCTACGGGCGTAGCGCGCCGTCGGCTGCAGTGGGCGTGACCTCGGCTGTTAGGCTTGCGAAGCGTGAGCGCGAAGCCCCAGATCCCCAATGTCCTGGCCTCCCGGTACGCCTCGGCGACCCTGGCCCAGCTCTGGTCCCCCGAGCACAAGGTGGTCCTCGAGCGCCACCTGTGGCTCGCCGTCCTGAAGGCCCAGCAGGACCTCGGCGTCGAGGTGCCGGCGAACGCCGTCGCCGACTACGAGCGGGTGATCGACCAGGTCGACCTCGGCTCGATCGCCGCCCGTGAGCGGATCACCCGCCACGACGTGAAGGCCCGCATCGAGGAGTTCAGCGAGCTCGCCGGGCACGAGCAGATCCACAAGGGCATGACCTCGCGGGACCTGACGGAGAACGTCGAGCAGCTGCAGGTCCGCCAGTCGCTGGAGCACGTGCGCGACCGCACGGTGGCCGTGCTGGTGCGCCTGGCGAGCCTGGCCGCGCAGCACTCCGAGCTGGTCATGGCCGGCCGCTCCCACAACGTCGCCGCGCAGGCCACCACGCTGGGCAAGCGCTTCGCGTCGATCACCGACGAGCTCCTGGTGGCCTTCCGCCGCCTGGAGGAGCTGATCGCCCGCTACCCGCTGCGCGGGATCAAGGGCCCGGTCGGCACCGCGCAGGACATGCTGGACCTGCTGGGTGGCGACACCGAGAAGCTGGCCGAGCTGGAGCGCCGGGTCGCCGGGCACCTCGGCTTCGAGAACGTGCTCACCAGCGTCGGCCAGGTCTACCCGCGCTCGCTGGACTTCGAGGTGCTCACCGCCCTCGTCCAGCTCGCCGCCGCGCCGTCCAGCCTGGCCAAGACCATCCGCCTGATGGCCGGCCACGAGCTCGTCACCGAGGGCTTCAAGGAGGGCCAGGTCGGCTCCTCCGCGATGCCGCACAAGATGAACACCCGCTCGTGCGAGCGCGTCAACGGCCTGGCCGTCATCCTGCGCGGCTACGCGTCGATGACCGGCGAGCTGGCCGGCGACCAGTGGAACGAGGGCGACGTCTCCTGCTCGGTGGTGCGCCGGGTCGCGCTGCCGGACGCGTTCTTCGCCTTCGACGGCCTGCTGGAGACCTTCCTGACCGTCCTCGACGAGTTCGGCGCCTTCCCGGCCGTCGTCGAGGCCGAGCTGGACCGCTACCTGCCGTTCCTCGCCACCACCAAGGTGCTGATGGGCGCGGTGCGCGCGGGCGTCGGCCGGGAGACCGGGCACGAGGTCATCAAGGAGCACGCCGTCGCCTCCGCGCTCGCGATGCGCGCCGGCGCCCGCGAGAACGAGCTGCTGGACCGCCTGGCCGCCGACGAGCGGATCCCGCTGGACCGCGCCGCGCTGGACGCGCTGCTGGCCGACCGGCTCTCGTTCACCGGCGCGGCCGGTGCGCAGGTCGCCGAGGTCGTCCGGCTGGTCGAGGCCGTCGCCGCGGCCTACCCGGAGGCGGCCAAGTATGCCCCCGGTGACATTCTCTGACGCAGCGTCAGGTTTTTGAGGGCCCTGCTGCCGGACCGGTGGCGGGGCCCTCGTGCGTGTGGACGTGGCCGGGGTCGAGGGGCGGGGTCGTGCCGCAGCACCACTCGGTGTCCGGCTCCGCGACCGGGTGGTCCTCGGGGGCCAGCACGTTGCCGCGGATGGTCACGAAGGCGGTGATCGCGCCGGCCGTCAGGAGCCCGGCGCAGATCAGCATCGCGGTGTGGAAGGCGTTGTCGACCGCGGCCGGCACCCGGTACGCGTCGCCGCTCAGGCCGGCCAGGGCCGGGAGGGCCGCGACCGCGAGCAGGCCGGCCGCGCGGGCGGCGGCGTTGTTGACCCCGCTCGCGATGCCCGCGTGCCGCACCTCGACGGCCGCGAGGACGGTCGCCGTCAGTGGAGCGACCAGCAGCGTCATGCCGCAGCCCATCACCGTGACGGCGGGCAGGACGTCCGCCCAGTAGGAGGAGCCGGCGCCGGCGCGCAGCATCAGCAGCACCCCGGCGGCGCACAGCAGCGGCCCGACGGTCAGCGGGATCCTCGGGCCGATCCGCTTGCCGAGCCGCGCGGCGCGCGAGGACAGCGCGAGCATCAGCACGGTGATCGGCACCAGGGCCAGGCCGGACACCAGCGGCGAGAAGCGGGCGACGATCTGCAACTGGACGACCAGGAGGAAGAAGACGCCGCTGAACGCCGCGTACACGCAGAGGGTGACGAGGTTCACGGCGGTGAACAGCCGCGAGGAGAACAGCCCGAGCGGCAGCATCGGTTCGGGGGCGCGGCGTTCGACGACGATGAAGGCCGCGCCGAGCACGAGCCCGAGCACGCCGGTGACCCAGACGACGGGGGACAGGCCCTCGCCGCCCGCCGTCAGCGCGTAGGTGAAGGTGCCGAGCGCGAGGGCGGCGAGCACCGAGCCGAGCACGTCGAAGCGGCCGGTGGCGCTCTCGTCCCGGCTCTCGGGGACGTAGCGGGTGGCGACCGCGATCACGGCGGCGGCGAGCGGCAGGTTGAGCAGGAAGATCCAGCGCCAGCCGGGGCCGTCCACGAGCCAGCCGCCGACGAACGGGCCGACGGCCGCCGACACGCCGCCGAGGCCGGACCACAGGCCGACCGCGGCCGAGCGGTCGTCCGGGTGGAAGACCGCCTGGAGCATGGCGAGCGAACCGGGCGTCAGCAGCGCCCCGCCGATGCCCTGGACGGCGCGTGCGGCGATCAGCACCTGGATGTTCGGCGCGGCGGCGCAGGCCGCGGAGGCGATGGCGAACCAGACCACGCCGAGCAGGAAGACCCGGCGCCGGCCGTAGCGGTCGCCGAGCGCGCCGCCGAGCAGGATGAGCCCGGCGAGCGTCAGCAGGTAGGCGTTCAGCGTCCACTGCAGGGACGCGAGGGTGGCGCCGAGGTCGGTGCCGATGCGGGGCAGGGCGACGTTCACCACGGTGCCGTCGAGCATCGCCATGCTGGAGCCGAGCACTGTTGCCAGGAGGACCCAGCGTCCCTGCGCGGTGCCCAGGCGCAAGGAGCCGGCGTTGGTTGTGGCCACGGCCCGATCCTCCGCCCGGCGGGGTGCACGTGACAAGGGTCACCGGTGGTGCGTCCGGGGGGTGCGGTGGGTGATCGTGTGGTCACGGAGGGGTCGGCTCGTCGGCGGAGGGTCGTTGATCCGCTGCGGGCAGTGAATGGATTGTGCACGCACCGTATTCCGGATCATTCGGAGCGTCATCGTGGCGGGTGGGGTTGTTGTGGGTTCAAGAGATCGACATTGCTTCACCCGGACGGATGAGTTTTAGTTCAGCGACCGACCGGCCAGTCCGGACGGATCCACCGGGTGGAACGCCGAGTCCTGCCGCTGCCCGGTGGCTCGCACTGAACTCTGTACGGCAGGAGCGGGGGACCCACAGGTAAGTCGCCGGACCGGAATTCGCGCTGTTTGCGCGGAAGTTCCAGGGCCGGCTCGGGGTGAAGCCGCGCATGCGGCCGGGCAACTCCAGCCCGAACCCGACAGCTCACCTCGCAGGCGTCGGAGAGGAAACTTCCATGCCTGCTCAGGCTCGTCGTATCACCCTGCCCCGCGCCGCCCGCATCGGCATCGCGACCGCCGTCACCGGTGTCTCCTTCGCCCTCCCGCTCGTCACCGCGATGAGCGCCCAGGCCCACACCGCCCCCGGCACCCCCGCCGCTCCGGTCGCCGCCGCCTCGGCCCCGGCCGCTCCGGCCGCCGCCCAGGGCGACGCCTCCTACCGGGTCGTCAGCGGTGACACCCTCTCGAAGATCGCCGACGCCAAGCACGTCGAGGGCGGTTGGCAGGCGCTGTACGCGCACAACCGTTCCGTGGTCGGCGCCAACCCGAACCTGATCTTCCCGGGTCAGTCGCTCGCGATCGCGGCCCAGGCCGCCCCGGCCGCCCCGGCCGCTCCCGCTCAGAAGCCCGCCGCCCCGGCCGCCAAGCCGCAGGTGCAGGTCCAGACCGAGGCCACCACCCCGGGTGCCCAGGTGCAGGTCCAGGCCACCGTGGCCCAGCCCGCGCAGGCTCCGGCCGCCGCTCCGGTCGCCGCCGCCTCCGGCTATGTCGCCCCGCTCGCCAACCCGGTGCTCGGCGAGGCGTACGGCGTCGCCGGCGCGATGTGGGCCTCCGGCCACCACACCGGCCAGGACTTCGTCGCCTCCACCGGCACCCCGGTGCGCGCCGTCGCCAACGGCGTCGTGGTGAAGGCCGACAACGGTGGTGCCTACGGCAACGAGGTCGAGATCCAGCTCGCCGACGGCAAGTACGCGCAGTACGCGCACCTGTCCTCGATCGGCGTGACGGTCGGCCAGTCCGTGACCGTCGGCCAGCAGCTCGGCCTGTCCGGTGCCACCGGCAACGTGACCGGCCCGCACCTGCACTTCGAGATCCGCACCGGGCCGGAGTACGGCTCGGACATCGACCCGGTCGCCTACCTCCGGGCGCACGGCGTCGCGCTCTGAGCTCCCCCCTTCGGGGATGACGGACCACCGTAGGTGCGGGGCGAAACGATCGTCCGGGATGGTCATGTCGGGTGACCGCTCGACCGGGTGATCGCCGCACCGGCGGACATGGGCGCGGGACACGCCCAGACCGGCCCGGCCCACGAGGATTCCTCGTGGGCCGGGCCGGTCGCTGTCTTCCGGCCTGCCGTTCTCGTCGCCGGCCTCAGCTCCGGTCGGCGCCGGCCGGCGGGGGCGTCTCCGGCGGCGGTGTGGCCGCGCCCGGCAGCCGGACGGTCGCGACGGTGCCGCCGTCCGGGCCGGCCGGTGCGAGCGCGACCTCGCCGCCGGCCGCGCGGACCGTGCGGGCGACGATCGCCAGCCCCAGGCCGGATCCCGGCAGTTGGCGGGCGGACGGGGAGCGCCAGAAGCGGTCGAAGACGTGCGGGAGGTCCTCGGCGGCGATGCCGGGGCCCTCGTCGCGGACGGCGAGTTCGCCGTCCGCCAGCGAGACGCCGATCCGGCCGCCGGGCGGGCTGAACTTCACCGCGTTGTCCAGCAGGTTGATCACGGCGCGCTCCAGCGCGTGCGGATCGGCGCGCACGTACCAGGGCGTCAGGTCGGCGCCGAACACCAGGCCGGGGCCGCGCAGTTCGGCCCGCTCGACGGCCCGGGCGGCGATGTCGTGCAGGGCGACGACGGGCAGCGGCTTCGCGCCGCGGGCGTCGGCGGGGCGGGACAGTTCGAGCAGGTCGCCGATGAGGGTGGAGAGTTCCGTCATCTGCGCCTTCATGTTGCCGAGGATCCGGGTGAGCGTCGCCTCGGGCAGTGGGCGACCGGACTCCTGGCTGCGGATGAGCAGGTCGACGTTGGTGCGCATGGAGGCCAGCGGGGTGCGCAGTTCGTGGCCGGCGTCGGCGATCAGCCGGGCCTGGCTGTCCAGCGAACCGGCGAGGGCGGTGCTCATCGCGTTGAAGGCCTCGCCGAAGCGGGCGATCTCGTCGTGTCCGGAGACCTCGATCGTCACGCCCGGCTCCTGGGTGCGGGCGATGTGCTGGGCCGCGCGGGTGAGGCGGTCGACCGGGCGCAGGGCGGTGCGGGCGATCCACAGGGCGCCCGCGGCGGCGAGCGCGATGACGACGGCCGCGGCGCCGGCGGTGATCAGGGCGAGCTCGGTGAGCGCGTCCTGCACCGGTTCGAGCGGCTGGGCGAGCGCCACGGCGGCGGTGGAGGCGGCGTTGTCGAACATCACCGGGCCGAAGCTGACCACGTAGACCCGCACCGGGGTGCCGTCGACGGTGTGGCCGTCGCGGAACAGCGAGGCGGCGTGCGGGCCGCTGCTCCCGCTCTGCGCGACGGGCAGGTCGTCCGGGGTGACGACCACGGCGCGGGGGTCCTTCTGCGGACAGGAGGTGCCGTCGGCGACGATCACCGTCGGGACGGTGTCCCCCCTGGGCATCCAGGGCTGCCCGGCCGCGCCGTTGCACCAGTCGTTCAGCGCCTTGATCTGCGCGCCGCTCGGCGGCCGGTCGCCCGGCATCCACGCGTGCGACAGCGTCTGGTCGACCTGGTTGACCATCTCGTCGCGCGCGACGAACCAGCCGGCCACCGCGCAGGCTACGACCGCCAGCGAGACCGCGGCCGCGGTGAACAGCGCGAGCCGGCCGCGGAGCGTCATCCGGCCGAACCAGTGGGCCGTGCCCGGTCTTTCCCTGCCCGGTCTTTCCTTGTCCTCTGCCGTCATGGCTCCAGTTCCCCCGGCTGTTCGTCCTTCGTCGGGCCACGATCCACCGCGACCGTGAGACGGCGATGAGAGCCGGCTGACGTGGAGATCAAGACTGCGTCCGGTGGAGTGGCCGGACTGGTCGTTCGTTGACGATTTGTTCGGCGTGCGGGCCTTCGGCGTGCTGCGATGGCGCCGGTCGGTGCGGTGGTCGGGTGCGGTGGGCGGAGGCGGGCGGATGGCGGTCCAGAGCGGCGGGCGGGCGGCGGAGCGTGGGGTCGACCGGCTGAAGCCGGGGTCGGTGGGGCTCGTTGGGGTGGTGTTCATGGCGGTCGCCACCGCCGCTCCGATCACCGCGATGACCGGGAACCTGCCCATCGTCGTCGGGCAGGGCAACGGGGCCGGCGCGCCCGCCGCGTACGTGGTGGCGACGCTCGTGCTCACCGTGTTCTCGGTCGGGTACGTGGCGATGGCCCGGCACATCACCGCGGCCGGTGCGTTCTACGGGTACGTCTCGCACGGGCTCGGACGCGTGGTGGGGATGGCGGCCGGGCTGCTCGCGCTGCTCGCGTACGTCGCCTTCGAGGCCTCCGTCGTCGGCTTCTTCGCGTACGCGCTGCGCGGGCTGGTGCGGGCGCAGTTGGGCGTGGACCTCGGGTGGGGGTGGTACGCGGCGGCCGGGCTGCTGGTGATCGGGGTGATGGCCTGGTTCGACCTGCACCTGACCGCGCGGGTGCTCGGGGTGGCGCTGGTGCTGGAGGTCGGGGTGCTGGGGGCGGTGTCGCTCGCGGTGCTGGCGGCCGGCGGCGGGCCGGACGGGATCGTCGGCGAGGCGGTGAATCCGCTGAACGCGCTGAAGGGGGTGGGGGGTTCGGGCGCCGCGGCGGCCGGGCTCGGGCTGTTCTTCGCGTTCACGTCGTGGGTGGGGTTCGAGTCGACGGCGATGTACGGGGAGGAGTCGCGCGATCCGAAGCGGGTGGTGCCGCGGGCGACGCTGGCGTCGGTGGTCGGGGTCGGGCTGTTCTACGTGTTCGTGTCCTGGATGATCGTGTCCGGCAACGGGGTGGAGCACGCGGTCGCGGTGGCGAGCGGTGCGGTGCCGGGCAAGGACGGGAACAGCCTGTTCTTCGACCCTCTGGGCGCGCACCTCGGGGCGTGGGCGGTGCGGGTGTTCCAATGGCTGGTCGTCACCGGGTCGTTCGCGTGCGCGATGGCCTTCCACCAGTGCGCGGCGCGGTACCTCTACGCGATCGGGCGGGAGCGCTTCCTGCACCCGGCGCTCGGGCGCACGCACCCGCGGCACGGTTCGCCGCACGTCGCCTCGGTGGTGCAGTCGGGGATCGCGGCGGGGCTGGTGCTCGCCTTCCTGGTGGCCGGTATGGATCCGTACCTGCACCTGTACACGCTGCTGGCGCTGCTGGGGACGATGGCGATCCTGATCGTGCAGACGCTCTGCTCGTTCGCCGTGGTCGGGTACTTCCACGTGCTGGGGAGGCACCCGGAGACCAGGCACTGGTTCCGGACGCTGACGGCGCCGGTGGCGGGCGGGGTGGCGATGGCGGGGGTGGTCGCGCTGTTGGTGGTGAACCGGGGCGCCGCGGCGGGCGCGGCCGCCGGGACGCTGCTGTTCCGGCTGATCCCGTACCTGGTGATCGGTGCCTTCGCGGGCGGGATCGTGCTGGCGCTCGTCATGCGGTGGCGGCGGCCGGAGCTCTACGCGCGGATGGGGCGGATCGTGTTGGAGGATGCGGCGGAACGTGATTGACGGTCCGTCAGGTTTTTTGGGGTTGACGGTTGTCAGATGCGGTGGGCGGGCAGCGCGTGCTGGGCGGCGGCCAGCAGGTCGTGCATGCGGTGGCCGAAGTCCTCGGTGTCGGTGGCCGGTTCGGGGAAGACCAGGCGGACGTCGCGGTGGCCGTGCGGGTGGTCCAGGCGCAGCACCAGGCCGTAGCGGTCGAGGGCGAGCGGGCGCACGGCGGGGCGGCCGGCGAGGAGCGCGGGGTCGAGCAGCCGGGTGAGGACGGCGAGCGCGTCGGCGTGGTCGTCGGCGAGGTGGGTGAGCAGGCCGGCCTCGGTGCGGGCGAGCTGGTCCGGGGTGACGAGGGCGAGTTCGGCGGCGGTGACGGCGCCGGTGCCGTACGGGGTGGACAGGACGGCGTGGGCGGTGTCGACGCGCAGGTGGACGCTGAGGCCGTCGTCGGCGAGGTGCGCCAGGCGCAGCCGGCCGGCGAGGGAGAGGCGGCCGCGGACCCGGTCGCGGACGGCGACGGGGGAGACATCGGTGACGTCGAGGACGACGGCGAGGCCGTCGGGCGCGTCGACGGCGGCGAGGGTCAGCGGGGCGTCGATGGGCGCGCGCAGCCGGAGCCGGGAGCCGTGGACCGCCACCGGGCTGGCGAGGTCGTGGTGCTCGCCGAGGGCGCGGACGGTGAGCGACGCGGTGGCCGTGAGTAGGCTGTGGACCCGCTCGGCGGTGGTGGGCTCGGCGGCCTCGTCGGCGGGGTGCTGGCGCGCGGTGGCCATGCGGACCTCCTGTTAGTTAGGTGAGCCTAACCTAAGGGTGGCGGGCGCCGGTGGCAAGCGGCGGGCCCGGACCGCGTGAAGCGTCCGGGCCCCGGCTGGCGGCCACTTCTTCCGCGGCGCGTCAGGAGACGACGGCCTGTGCGTCGATCTCGACCAGCATCGGCTCCTGCGGCAGCTCGACGAAGATCGTGGTGCGGCAGGGCTTCACGCCGCCGGGCTTGATGTTCTCCGCGATGAACTCGCCGTAGACCTCGTTCATCGGCGCGAAGTCGGCGCGCTTGGTGAGGTAGACGCGGAACATCACGACGTCCTCGATGCTCGCCCCGCCGGCCTCCATGATCGCCTTGACGTTCTCCAGCGTCCGCCGGGTCTGCGCCTTCACGTCCCCGTGGTACAGGTACTCGCCGGTGGCCGGGTCCTGCGGGCCCTGGCCGGAGACCTGGAGGATCGGGCCCTTGCGCACGCCCTGGGAGAACAGCCAGGCCGGGGCGGGGGCGCCGTCGGTGCGGATCTCGGTCTTGTCGCTCATGCTCATCCTTTGCTCATCCTTTTGACGGAGTGTCAGATCTGTTCCGGTCGACCGCAGTCGGCCGAGATGGCGCGGGTGGTGGCGAGCAACTGCGGTAGCAGGTCCAGCACTTGCTCGTACGAGAGGAGGACGTCCGGCACCGAGATCGACGCGGCGGCGACGACCCGGCCGCTCGCGTCCCGGACCGGCGCGGCCACGCAGTTGATGAAGGCCTCGTGCTCCGCGTGGTCCTGCGCCCAGCCCTGTGCGGCCACCCGCTCCAGCTCGGCGAGCAGCGCCTCGGGCGACGTGAGGGTGTTGGCCGTGTGCGGGGTGAAGTCGACGCCCGCCACGACCCGGCGCCGCTCGGGCAGCGGCAGGTCCGCGAGCAGCACCTTGGAGACGGCGGCGCTGTGCAGCGCGGCGCGCAGGCCGATCCGGGAGTACATCCTGACCGGGTGGCGGGAGTCGAACTTGTCGATGTAGACGACCTCGCCGCCCTCGTACGCGGCCAGGTGGACGGTCTGGCCGGTGGCGGCGTTCAGCTCGGCCAGGTGCGGGGCGGCGATGCGGCGGATGCCGCGCTGCTCCAGGGCGAGGCCGGACAGGGCGAACAGGCCGGCGCCCAGGTGGTAGCGGTAGCCGGCGTCGCGGTAGACGAACCGTTCCGCTTCGAGGCTCTGGAGCAGGCGCAGCACGGTCGTCTTGTGCACGCCGAGCACCTCGGCCAGCTGGTCGAGGGAGCGCTCGCCCTCGCCGAGCTCGGCGAGGATGCGCAGGGCGCGGCTGACGGTCTGGCTCATCGGGCTCCGCTCGGGGTGGTCCGGCTCCGGTCCGGAGTGGTCGGGTCCGGGGTGGTCCGGTCCGGTGCGGTCCGGCTCGCCCGGGAGTCGAGCGCGGGGCTGCTGATGGCGCTCGCCGTGACGCGGGTGGCGGCCCAGGCGGCGGGGGCGGCGTCGAGCAGGGCGGCGACGACGGGCGCGGGCGGCAGCTCGGCCTGGTCGCCGTGGGCGGTGAGCGCGCAGGCCGCGCTCAGGTGGCCGAGGCGCAGCCGGCGGCGCTGGTCCAGGCCGCGGAGCGTGCCGGCGAGGTAGCCGGCCGCGAAGGCGTCGCCCGCGCCGGTGGCCTCGACGACCTCGACGGCGAGGGCCGGTTCGGTGACGGCGGAGCCGTCCCGGCCGAGCGCGGTGACGGCCCGGGCGGCGTCCTTGACGACGATGGTGGCGGGCGACGGGAATCGGCGGCGCAGGACGGCCGGGTTGCCGGTGCCGAACGCGGCCTCGGCCTCGTCGGCGCCGAGCAGCAGGACGTCGGCGGCGTCCAGAAGCGGTGGCAGGACGGCCGGGTCGCGGTCGCGCCAGAGTGCGGGGCGCCAGTTGAGGTCGAAGCTCACCAGACGGCGGGGGCTCGTGCGGGCGTTCGGGGTCTTCGGGGTGTCCGGGCTCGTCGGGTTGGTCGGGCGCGTCGGGTTGTGTGGGCTCTTCGGGGTGTCCGGGTGGCTCGCGCGCGGGTCGGTGAGCAGGGCGCGCAGGAGGGCGAGGCAGTCGTCGGAGAGTGCGGCCGTGATGCCGGACAGGTGCAGCAGCCGGGCGCCGGCCAGCAGGCGGGCGGCCGTCGGATCGTCCAGCAGGGCGGGGGAGAGTGCGGCGGCGGCCGAGCCGCGGCGGTGGTAGTGCAGGCGGCTGCGGCCCGGGCCGAGGTCGTGGTGGTGGCCGGTGGATCCGCCGACCTCCTTGAGGTAGAGGCCCGTCGGCCGGTGCGGGTCCACCGCGACGGCCGAGACGTCGACCCCGCGGGCGGCCACCTCGGCGACCAGGCGGCGGCCGAAGCCGTCGTCGCCGACCCGGCTGATCCACGCGGTGGGCACGCCGAGCGCGGCGAGGGCCCCGGCGACGTTGGACTCCGCGCCGCCGACCGACAGCCGGAAGGTGTCCACCGCCTCCAGCGGGCCCGGGCGGTCCGGCAGCAGGACGGCCATCGACTCGCCCACGCAGACGGCGGCCGGCGGGCCGGGGCGCGCCGGGCCCGGGGTGTCCTGTGGCGGCATCTGCTGGGCTCCTCGTCTGCGACTGTGCCCGGGGCGGCGGCATCGGACCGGCTCCGACGGCTTTCGACGGCCTTCGACGGCTTTCGACGGCTTTCGACGGCTGAGGTCGGTTCCGCTCACCGTGGTCCGGGGGCGGTTCCGTTGACCGTGGTCCGGCGCCGATGCTAGAACCGTGATGCCAGCATGTGCAACCCTTGTTGCGCATGTTGCAACCTGGCTGATGGAGGAAGACAGTGGGGCAGACCTTCGCACGCGGCGCATTCGCCTGCGCCGGCACCGGTCCCGGCATCGACGCCGCCGCGGTCGCGGCGCTCGCCGACGAGGTGCTGGACTGGCGGTTCAAGGCGGTCCCGGCCGACGGGCACGGCCGTACCGTCCGGGACTGGCTGGCCACCGGGCCCACCCTGAGTGGGCTCGGCACCCCGCTGCTCACCCTCGACGCCGCCGCCCTCGACCACAACCTGCGCACCATGGCCGACTGGTGCGCCAAGGCGGGTGTCGCCCTCGCCCCGCACGGCAAGACCACGATGGCGCCCGCCCTCTGGAAGGCGCAGCTGGACACCGGCAGCCACGGCATCACCCTCGCCAACCTGCCCCAGGTCCGCGTCGCCCGCGCCTTCGGCGTCCAGCGGATCCTGCTCGCCAACACCCTGCTCGACCCGGTCGGACTGCGCTGGCTCGCCGGTGAACTCGACGCCGACCCGGAGTTCGGCTTCGTCTCCTGGGTGGACGGCGTCGAGAGCGTCCAGCTGATGGACGAGGCGCTGCGTGCCGCCGGGGCCGAGCGGCCCGTCGAGGTGCTCGTCGAACTCGGCGGCCCCGGTGGGCGGACCGGCGCCCGCGGCGTCGACGCGGCCTTCGAGGTCGCCGCCGCCGTCCTGCGTGCCCCGACCCTGCGGCTGGCCGGCGTCGGCGGGTACGAGGGAGCGCTCGCCCACGATGCGACGGCCGAGAAGCTCGCCACCGTCCGCGGCTACCTCAAGGCGCTCGCCGACCTGCACGGGCGGCTCGCCCGCGCCTACCCCGACGACGCGCCGCCGATCGTCTCGGCCGGCGGCAGCGCCTACTTCGACCTGGTGGTCGAGGAGTTGGCCGCGCTGCCGGACGCGTTGACCGTGCTGCGCTCGGGCGCCTACGTCGCGCACGACGACGGCTTCTACCGCGGCATCTCGCCGCTCGTCCGGGGCGCCGGGGACGCTCCCTTCCGGGGTGCCCTGCACGGCTGGGCGCGCGTGGTCTCCCGGCCCGAAGCGCAACTCGCCCTGCTGGACGCCGGAAAGCGCGACCTGCCCTTCGACGAGGGCATGCCGGAGCCGCAACTCGTACGCGGGGGCACCGGATTGACCGACACAGTGGCCCGGATCACCGCGCTCAACGACCAGCACGCGTTCCTGCGGGACGCCGGCGACCTCGCACCCGTCGGTGCGGTGCTGCGCCTCGGCGTATCCCACCCGTGCACCGCCTTCGACAAGTGGACCGCGATCCCCGTGCTGGACTCCGCGGACGCGGCCGAGCCCAAGGTCACCGGGCTGGTCAGGACGTTCTTCTGATGAACCAGGGCGAGGGCGGGGAGCCAGGCGGGGCGGTCGTCTTCCGTGGCGCGACCGTCGTCGACGGCACCGGCGCGGAGCGCTACCGGTCCGACGTCCGGATCGCCGACGGGCTGATCACCGGGATCGGGGCCGGGCCGGACGGCGGGCGCGTCGTGGACGCCGACGGGCTCGTCCTCGCCCCCGGGTTCATCGACATGCACGCCCACTCCGACCTCGCCCTGCTGCTCGAACCCGAGCACCCGGCCAAGGTCACCCAGGGCGTCACCTGCGAGGTCCTCGGGCAGGACGGACTGTCGTACGCCCCGGTGGACGACACCACCCTGCCCGCGCTACGCCGCCAACTCGCGGGCTGGAACGGCGATCCGGCGGACCTCGACTGGGACTGGCGCGACGTCGGCGGCTACCTGGACCGCCTCGACCGCACCCGGGCCGCCGTCAACGCGTGCTACCTCGTCCCGCACGGCTCGCTGCGCATGCTCGCCATGGGCTGGGCCGACCGCGCGCCGACCCCGCTCGAACTCGACCGGATGCGCCAGGAGTTGGCGCGCGGGCTGCTGGCCGGGGCGGTCGGCATGTCCAGCGGGCTGAGCTACACGCCCGGGACGTACGCGGACACCGCCGAGCTGGTCGACCTGTGCACGGTGGTCGCGGCCTACGGAGGTTTCCACGCGCCGCACCAACGTTCCTACGGTGCGGGTGCGTTGGAGGGGTACGCGGAGATGGTGGAGATCTCCCGGCGGAGCGGGTGCGGACTGCACCTGACCCACGCGACGATGAACTTCGGCGTCAACGCGGGCCGGGCCGGGGAACTGCTGGACCTCGTCGACGCGGCGCTCGCCGACGGCGTGGACCTCACCCTGGACAGCTATCCGTACCTGCCGGGATCCACCACCCTGGCGGCCCTGCTGCCGAGTTGGGCCACCGAGGGCGGCCCGGCCGCGACCCTCGCCCGGCTCGCCGACCCGGCGGCGTGCGAGCGGATCCGGCACGCGGTGGAGGAGACGGGCAGCGACGGCTGCCACGGCGTGGTCACGGACTGGGCGACGATCCAGGTCTCGGGCGTCCGCTCGGCCGAACTGGCGGACGCGGTCGGCCGGACGGTCGCCGATCTCGCCGCCGAACGGGGGAGCGGCGGCACGGACGTCTTCCTCGACCTGTTGCGGCGGGACGAACTGGCCACGACGATCCTCCAGCACGTCGGCCACGAGGAGAACGTCCGGGCGATCATGCGCCACCCCGCGCACACCGCGGGCAGCGACGGGTTGCTGGTCGGCGCCCGTCCGCACCCGCGAGCCTGGGGCACGTTCCCGCGCTACCTCGGCCACTACGGCCGGGAGTTGGGCGTGCTCACACTGGAGGAGGCGGTGGCCCGGATGACCGGGCGGCCCGCCGCCAGGCTCGGGCTGCACCGGCGCGGCCGGATCGCGCCCGGCTACCACGCGGACCTGGTGCTCTTCGACCCCGAGCGGGTCCGCGACGCCGCCACCTTCGAGCAGCCCCGGCTGCCCGCCGAAGGCATCGAGCACGTCTACGTCAACGGCACCGCCGTCGTCCGGCAGGGCCGCACCACGGGCGCCAGGCCCGGGCGGGCCCTGCGCCGCACCGATCGAGGAGCCCGAGCCCTGTGACCTCCCCCGCGCCTTCCCCCCTCTCCGCTCTGAGCGACGACCGGGTCCTCGCCGTGGTCCGCGCGCCGCGGATCCCGGATGCCGCCGCGCTGTGCGCCGCGCTCGCCGACGGTGGCATCACCTGGACCGAATTCACGTACACCACACCGAATGTGACGGAGTGCCTGTCCGCCGCTTCCAAGGCCGGGTGGCGGGTCGGAGTGGGGACCGTCCTGACCGCGGAGCAGGCCGAACGCGGGGTCGCGGCCGGGGCGTCGTTCCTCGTCACCCCCGGCTGCCGGCCCGAGGTGGCCGCCGCCGCGCACGCCGCCGGGGTGCCGGTGGTGCTCGGCGCGCTCACCCCGACCGAGGTGGCCCACGCGGTCGACCTGGGCGCGGCGGCCGTCAAGATCTTCCCGGCGAAGGCGTTCGGGCCCGGCTACTTCAAGGACCTGCTCGGCCCGTACCCGGACGTCCCGCTGGTCGCCTCGGGCGGGGTGAACGCGGGCAACGCCGCCGCGTTCCTCGCCCACGGTGCGTTCGCGGTCTGCGCGGGCACGGACGTGGTGCCGCCGGACGCCGTCGCGGCGGGGGACTGGGCGGAGATCACGCGCCGGGCCCGGGCGTTCACGCAGGCCTGCGGACGGTAGGGCGGGGCGCGCGGTGGGCTCGCCGCCGGGGTCCCGGTCGCGAGGTCGGCGCGCTGGTGCGGCGCACTGTCGGGGCGGGCGGGATTGCGCGAGAATCGGGGGACCCGGCCCCGGACCCGGCAGGAGGACCCAGCCCATGACCTCGACCCGCCCCGGCCCCGACTGGCTGGCCGACGCCGTCCTCTACCAGATCTACCCCCAGAGCTTCGCCGACTCCGACGGCGACGGCATCGGCGACTTCGGCGGCATCGCCGAGCACCTCGACCACCTCTCCTGGCTCGGCGTCGACACGGTCTGGCTCAACCCCTGCTTCGCCTCGCCGTTCCGCGACGCCGGCTACGACATCACCGACTACTTCACCCCCGCCCCGCGCTACGGCAGCACCGACGGCCTGGTCGCCCTGGTCGAGGCCGCCCGCCGCAAGGGCATCCGGATCCTGTTCGACCTGGTCGCCGGCCACACCTCCGACCGCCACCCCTGGTTCCTGGCCGCCGTCGACGACCCGGCCGACCACCGCTACATCTGGTCCGACCGGCAGACGGACGGCTTCGTCGCCTCGCCCGGCAGCCGTCCCGGCTGCTACCGGCCGAACTTCTTCGACTGCCAGCCCGCCCTCAACTTCGGCTACGCGCGCCCGAGTTCCGACGAACCCTGGCGCCAGCCGGTGGACGCGGACGGGCCGCGCGCCAACCGGGCGGCGCTGCGCGACATCATGTCCCACTGGCTCGGCCTCGGCGTGGCGGGCTTCCGCGTCGACATGGCGTACTCGCTCGTCAAGGACGACCCGGACCGGACCGAGACCGGGAAGCTCTGGACCGGCCTGCGCGACTGGCTCGACCGCACCCACCCGCAGGCCGCCCTGTTCGCCGAGTGGGGCGACCCGGCCGCCGCCCTCTCGGCCGGCTTCCACGCCGACTTCTTCCTCCACTTCGGCGGCGCCGACCGCGGCCTCCCGCTGCGATCCCTCTGGAACAACAACGGCGGCACGGTCGAGGACTTCTGGCACCAGGACGCGTGCTACTTCGAGGCCGACGGCCGCGGCACGCCGCAGGTCTTCCTCGACGCGTGGCGCTCGGCCGCCGAACTCACCGAGGACAGCGGCCACATCGTGCTGCCCACCGCCAACCACGACTTCTCCCGCCTCGCGACCGGTCCGCGCACCGCCGAGGAACTGCCCGCCGCCTTCACGTTCCTGCTCACCTGGCCGACCCTGCCCGCCGTCTACTACGGCGACGAGATCGGCATGCGGTACGTGCCGGGCCTGCCCGACACCGAGGGCAGCGTGCTCGGCCCGCGCTACAACCGGGCCGGCTCGCGCACCCCGATGCAGTGGACGCCCGGCCCGACGGCCGGCTTCTCCGCCGCCGCACCCGAGCGGCTCTACCTGCCCGTCGACCCGGACCCGCACCGGCCGGACGTGCTCACCCAGCGCGCCGACCCGACCTCGCTGCTGCACACCGTCCGGCGGCTGATCGCGCTGCGGCGGGCGCACCCGGGGCTGGGTGCGTCGGGCGGGGTGGACGTGCGGTGTGCCGGGTACCCGCTGGTGTACACGCGGTCGGGGCGGTACCTGGTGGCCGTCAATCCGCGGCGGGAGCCCGGTGCGGTGCCGCTGGGGGAGGCCGTCCGGGCGCTGGACGCCCAGGGCGTGCGGGTCGTGGACGGGGAGCTGCGGGCGGACGGGTTCGGGTACGGGGTGTTCGAGCTGGTGTGAGTCCGGGTGCTCCGGGGCCCGCTTCCGATCGACCTCGGATAGTTGTAAGCTACATCCATAGATGGTTGCATTTACCACCTTCATTGGTTGTATTTACCACTTATCTCTTCATGTAGCACAGTGTCACCGCGTCATCGGAGGACGGTACGAACGCCATGAGCAGCACACCCCGGAACCCCGCTGCAGCGCCCGCCCTGGGGCACTCGCTCAAGCACCTCGCCGTCCACCTGATCACCCCGCTGCTGATGTGCCTCGGCATGGCGCTCGCCTACCAGGGCGCCTTCCACCAGCCCGAACCGCACCACCTCAAGGTCGCCGTCGTCGGCACCACCCCGCAGGCGCAGGGCCTCGCGCAGGCGATCCGCGCGAAGGCCGGGGACGCCCTCGACGTCCGCACGCTGCCCGACCGCGCCGCCGCCGAGCGGCAGCTCAAGGACCGCGACCTGGTCGGCGCGTTCGTGCCGGACGCCCGCAGCCCCGAACTGATCGTCGCCAAGGGCAACTCGGACACCTCGGTCGTCGCCGCCACGGCGGTCTTCACCGGCGTCACCGACCGGCAGGGCGTCCCGCTGCACGTCATTGACCTCACGACACCCGCCAAGGGCGACCCTACCGGCCAGGGACTGTTCTTCCTCCTGGTCGCGCTGAGCATCGGCTCGTACGCGAGCGTCGCCGTGATCGGCGCGGCGGGCGCGGCGCTGGGCACGCGGATCCGGGCGCTCGTCGGCCTCGTGGTCTCGCTCGTCGTGAGCGTGATCGGGATCGTCACCGCAGGCCCGGTGTTCCACGTCGTCGACCACGACGCGGCGGCGGTGTGGGCGCTCGGCTGGCTCTACTCGGCGGGTGTGGTCTTCATCGGCATCGGTCTGCACACCTTCCTGAAGAAGTGGACCACGCTCACGATGATGGTCCTGTTCGTGATGCTCAACTTCACGACCTCCGGCGGCATCTACCGCCCCGAGCTGCAGAACGGCTTCTTCGGCACCCTGCACGGCTTCTGGACCGGCGCCGGCTTCCTGGAGGGGGCGCGCAGCATCCTCTACTTCGACGGCGGGGCCGGCCTGGGCGGGCACGTTCTGACGCTGGTGGTGTGGCTCCTGCTCGGCGGGGCGGCCATAGTGGCCGCGGCCCTGTACGAGCGGCGCGGGCGCCGTCCCCTGGAGGCCGCGCGGGGTGAGGAGGCGGACGTCGAGGCCGAGGAGGAGATGGAGGAGGCGGTCGCGGTCTGACCGCGGACGGATGAGGACTTCGCCCGGTGTCAGGGATCGGCACCGGGCGGGGGATCGACGGCCCGCGCCCGGCCCTGGACAAGCCGGGCGTGGGCTGCTGCGTTCTCGTCGCCGTGGCCGCTATCGACTCAGGGTCTCTTGGCGGACGGCGGGCGGGTGAAGCAGCAGTCCCCGCACACGCCGGCGCCCGGGCCCACGCGGTAGTACAGGCAGCAGCTGCGGCGCCGGAACACCGTGCCGTGCGGGCCCGTGCGGAGTGTGCCCGACCCGGCGAGTGGCGGCTGGTCCAGCAGCTCGGCGACCAACGTGCGGGCGGCGTCCGGAGCGTGACCGTCCAGGACGCGCAGGGTGCCGGCGAGGGCGGACGCGGAATTGCCGAGCAGCAGTCGGGCGGAGAGCGGGACGACGGCGCGGACGGCGGCGGCGAGGGGCTCCAACTGGCCGTCGACGATGGCGTCGTGGAGTTGCTGCGGGAGCGTCCCGGTGGCAGACGGGCCCTGTGGTGTCCGCTGTGGCGTCCACAGGTCCATCGGGCCCTGGTCGGGGATCCGCATCCACGCTTCCTCCAGTGACGGCACCGCCCCGAGCAGGACGGCCGCGCCCACGCCGACCGACCAGAACCGCGCGGCCAGGCCCAGGTGCAGGATCGACGCGGCGACCCGGAGCTCGGTGGTGCCGAGCCGCCGCGCCACGACGTGCACCCGCGCCGCCAGCGGTCCGTGCGGCCCGCCGTCGTACAGCTCCCGCAGCGGCCGGTAGCCCGGCGGCGGGGTGTCGTCGGCGGAGGTGGCCGTGCCGAGGGCGAAGTACGGGCCGACGGCGGCGAGCCGGCGGAGGTCGGCGGCGGGCGCGGGGTTCACCGGCCATCCCCTGCGTGGCCGGTGAACCCCGCGCCCTGGTCGGAGGGTTCGGAGGGTTCGGAGGGTTCGGAGGGTTCGGGGTGTTCGGCGCGTGCGGCGTGATCGGCACGTACGGGGTGTGTGGCACGTTCGCCGTGCCGGTCGCCGGACGGGGTGGTGCGGGCGGTCATCGGGCGGGCCTCCGAGCTGGGTCGGGCGGCCCGGCGGGCTCAGCCCCGCACGGTGAAGCCGCCGCTGGTGGTGGGGAGGAACGCTACCGTGCCCTGGCAGTCGGACACCGGCGCGCCGAACATGCCCCACACCCAGCCGACCCGGCCCGCGTGCCGCCCGTTCCCCTGCACGGTGAGCGCCACCTTCGCGCCCACCGGCGTCCGGCCCGGGAACCACGGCGCCTCGCCGCTGGTCACCACGCCGGTCGCGATCGCCTCCCGGCCGCCGACGCCCAGGCAGGTGATGTCGCCCGAGAAGTCGGCGACCAGCCGGCCGTCGGTGTGGACGTGGGTGACGTGGAAGTGCCCGCGGGTGGTGCGGGGGTCGGTGTTGACGTCGGCGCGGGCGTCCACCTCGATCCGCACGGCGTCGCCCTCGAAGCCGGTGAACGTGGTGGTCAGGACGGTCCCGGCGGCCCCGTGGACGCTGACCGGCCCGAAGTCGTCGGAGTGGGTGTCGGAGGGCGTGCCGGCGGTGGCGCTCGCGGGCGCGGCGGCGGTGATCGTCGCGGCCAGGAGGCAGAAGGCGGCTGCGGCGGTGGCGAGGCGGCGGTTCATGGTCCGTCCTCCTGTGGGCGGGTTGCGTGTGGGCGGGTCGTGTGTGGGTGGGACGCGGTGGCAGGTGCGTCGGGAACCACTCTGCTCGGTGCGGGTCTGCCAAACCTCCCGCTGTGGAGTGGAGTTGCCTCCACCGGGAGGAGGAGCCCGAATCTCCCGGCATCCCCCGGGAGAGCTGCCCGTAGGCTCGCGTGTGTGCGTACCGATCTCCCGTCCGGCGTCGGCCGGTTCCGTCGTGTGCCGGCGCTGATGGCCGGGGTGGCTTTGCTGCTGCCCGTCGTGCTGGCGCACCCGGGCGAGCACGGGGCGGCGTTGCTCGTCGCCGTGATGGCGGCGGTGGTGACGGTGGTCACGCTGCTTCCGTGGCCTGCTGGGCGGATCGCGCTCGCGGCCGGTGCGGGGGCCGTGGCAGGCCTGTCACTGCTGCTCGACGTCGGGTACTCCGGGCCGTACCGGCTGCCCGCGTTCTGGCTGCCGTTCGAGTGGCTCGCGCTGCTCGCGGTGCTGTTCCGGGTCGTGCGACGGGTGCCCGGGCGGTGGGTCGGCGTGGTCGGCGTGGCGGTCGGGTGCGCAGCTGCGCTCCTGCCACTGCGTTTCACCCTGCGGATGCCGCACGGCAGTTGGGCGGGGTCGCTGATCGCGCTCCTGCTGGCGCTGCTGCCTGCCCTCGGGGTGGCCGGGGCCTCCCTCTACCTGCGCGTGCTGGACGCCCGGCGGGAACGCGCCGTCGACCGGGCGCGCCGCGAGCAGCGGCTCGAAGTCGCCCGCGGGCTCCACGACTTCGTCGCCCACGAGATCACCGGGATCGTGCTGGAGGCGCAGGCGGGCCAACTCGGGCCGCAGGACGGGGAGGAGACGGCGGCCCTGTTGCGGCGCCTGGAGGAGGCGGGCCTGCGGGCGCTCGACTCGATGGACGAGATGGTCGGTGCGCTGCGTGACCCGCAGTCCGGCGAGGCCGTCCGGGAAGCGCGCCGGTTCGGGCCGGCCGACCTGCCCGAACTGGTCGCGCGCTTCGACTCGGCCGGGGGCACGCGCGCCACTGTCCACCTGCCGCCGGACCCGGATGCCCTGTTGGCAGCCGAGGCCGGGGCCACCGTGTACGCCGTCGTGCTGGAGGCGCTGACGAACGTCCGCCGGCATGCTCCGGGGGCGGGTGCGGTGGTCGTTCGGGTGAGTGCCGCGGTGGGGACGGAGGTCGAGGTTTCCGTGACGAACGACGGCGGCTCTCCTGCGCGGCGGGGCCGCAGGCTGCTGCGCCGCCGCCCCGGCGCGGGCGGCACGGGCCTGGTCGGTCTCACGGCGCGGGTCGCTGCCCACGGCGGGGCGCTCACGGCCGCGCCGCACGGAGTGGGTGGCTGGCGCGTCGTGTGCACGCTGCCGGGGCGGTAGTGGGGCGTGTGCTGGGCGCGGGAGGGGGCGGCGGACGGCTGACGGATGACGGCGAACAGAAAACAGAAAACAGATGACAGATAACAGATGTTGAAAGTTGTCATCTGTTATCTGTTCGCCGTCATCCGTCCGGCCCCGCCCCCGCCCCCGCTCCGTCAGAGCTCGCGCCCGCCGCCGCGGGAGCCGCGCGGGCGGGTGAGTGTGAAGCGGTCCACGGGGACGAGGTCGCCGTACGGGCCGCTGACGGAGTAGTAGGTGACGTTGATGCTGGTGTCGCCGCCGCGCTCGCCCGGGTCGACCTCGAACGCGGCGAAGCCGTACGGGTTGTCGGCGTCGCGGAAGGCGGACCACGGCGCGTCCTCGATCACGTACACCGGCGGGCGCTTGCCGGTGGCGGGGTCGACCGCGCCGATGCCGGTGATGACGCGGGCCTTGGCCGGGCTGAAGAACAGGTGGTTCGAGGGGGCGGAGGTGCCGCCGCCGCCGATGACCATGTGGACGGTGCCCCGGGTGGTGTCGATCGTCCCGGTGTCGGTCGCGACCGGGATCGGCGTGCGGGTGTCGGTGGGCTGCTGGCCGCGGATCGGGTGGGAGCGCTCGTAGTGGTGCTCGTGGCCGCAGACGACGAGGTCGACGCCGTACCGGTCGAACAGCGGTACCCAGGATTCGCGGATGCCGAGGTCGGCGCCGTTGAACTTGTCGGCGGTGGAGATCACCACCTGGTGCATGCAGACGACGATCCAGTCGATCTCCGGGTCGGCATCGGCGGCGGCCAACTCCCGTTCCAGCCAGCGCTGCTGGGCGCCGCCGGAGTAGCCGTGGACGTAGGAGTTGCCGGCGTCCTGGTAGGCGACGTCGTCGTTGTTGAGGCTGATGACGCGCACCGCGCCCGCCGTGAACGCGTACCAGAGGCCGCGTAGTTCGTCGTCGGAGCCGGAGGACGGCAGGTCGAAGTAGGCCTGGTAGGCGCCGTAGCCGATCGGGCCGTTGCCCTTCTCGTTCTCGTGGTTGCCGGCCGCCGGCATCCAGGGGCGGTGGCGCGCGGAGCGGGAGTTGTTCTCGAACCAGTCGGACCACGTGCGGACGCGGTCGGTGGCCAGGTTGGCGTAGCAGAGGTCGCCGTTGACCAGGTGGAACAGCGGCGCGACGCGCTCGACCCCGGCGGTGGTGTCGCCGGCGGCGAGGCTGCCGAGGTTGTCGTTGGCCCAGCCGTTCGCGGTCTGCTTGCCGAGGGTGGGGGTGCCCTGGTCGCCGAAGCTGGTGAAGGTGAAGGCGGCCCGGCCGCGCGGCGCGGTGCGCACGGTGCCGAGCTCCGGGGTGGCGCCGTCGTGGACGGCCGCGTACACGTAGTCCGTGTCGGGGCGCAGGCCGCTCAGCCGGGCGTGGTGCACCTGGACCTCGGTGCCGGACTGGGCGTCGCGGTAGGTGGTGGTCGACGCGTCCTCGCTGCGGCCGAAGCCGCCGTGCGAAGTGCCGTACATCACCCGGGGGTTGGCGACGGACGCGGTGGTGTGCCAGGACACCACGACCTCCCGCGAGGCGTCCGCGCCGAACTGGAGGTGCAGGCCCGCGACGCGCGGCGCACCGGAGCGGTCCGGCCGTTCCCACAGCAGTGGGGAGGCGGCGGCCGGCGTCGCCGCGACGCCGGAGAGGGACACGGCGCCGCCGAGCCCGAGGCCGGTGGCGCCGGCCAGGAGACCGCGCCTGCTGACGGGGGGACGTCCACTGGATGCGTTCATGCCCGCCAGCCTGATGGTCCGCAGGTGAACCGCGCCGGGTTTCCGACGTGAACACTCCGGCCCGTCCGGCAACGGCACCCGCGTGGGAGACTGCCGGGCGTGACGAGTACGAACGGGGCTCCGGGGGAGCGGCTCATCCGGACGCTGATCGCGGACGATCAGGAGGCGGTCCGGCGCGGGGTGCGGCGGATCCTGGAGGCGCAGCCGGACATCGAGGTCGTGGGGGAGGCGGCGGACGGGGTCGCGGCCGTCGAGCTGGCCGCGCGGCTGCGGCCGGACGTGGCGCTGGTGGACGTCCGGATGCCGCGCATGGACGGGCTGGAGGTGACCCGGCGGCTCGCGGGGTCCGTGCACGTCGTGGTGCTGACCACCTTCGACCTGGACGAATACGTGTACCCGGCGCTGCAGTTCGGCGCGTCGGGGTTCCTGCTGAAGCGCTCGGGGCCGGCGCTGCTCGCGGAGGCGGTGCGGGCGGCGGCCGGGGGCGAGAGCCTGATCAGTCCGTCGGTCACGGTGCGGCTGCTCAGGCACGTGACGGCGCCGCGCCGGGATGCCGGCCGTCCGGCGCCGGTGGTGGCGCTGACGGAGCGCGAGGTGGAGATCGCCGGGCAGGTCGCGGCGGGGCGGACGAACGCGGACATCGCCGCGGAGCTGTTCATCTCGGCCGGGACGGTGAAGACGCACGTGGCCAGCATCCAGCGGAAGCTGGGGGTGCGGAACCGGGTGGGCATCGCGGTGCACGCCTGGGAGATGGGGTTCGCTGTGCCCGGCCGGTAGGAGTGAGCCGGCAGGGGTGAGTCAGCAGGAGTGAGCCGGCAGGGGTGAGCCGGCAGGGCTGAACTCGGCAGGTGTGAGTCGTCAGGGGTGAAGTCGGCAGAGGGCGTGAAAGAGCGGTCCACGGAGCCGAGGGGCTGCTCCGTGGACGCGCGGAACCTGCGAGGCGGAGGGGCCTCCGGACATCGCGTCCTCCGGCCGTGGGTTGTTCGATCGTCGACCGAGGTAGTTCACAGCGGCAGACCCTGATCCGTCTCGATCTGTCGCCACTGCCTCCTGCGGTCGAACTTCCTCGTCTACCTCGCAGGTCCATCTCTCATCATGCGCTTCCCCGGCGCCGTGCACCAGGGTTTTTCCGCCCGAATTGGGACGATTTTCGCGGCGGGTGACCGCTACGACACGGGCCAGCCGTCCACCGTGGTGATCGTCCGCCGGTACGGCCCGTCGGGCCCGGTGCTGCGGTAGTCCTCGGTGCTGCCTCCGGTGCGGACGGTGCGGTCGCCGTCGTGGCGGTGGGCGGTCGGGCGCAGCGCGTGGTCGACGGTGGCGACCGAGGTGACGTGGCCGCCGGTGGCCGCGGTGGCGACGCGGTGGTAGCCGAGGTCCATCGAGGTCACCTGGTCGGTGTTGCCGGCCGCGTCGCGGGTGAGGCGGTAGGTGACGTCGAGCGGTTCGGACTCGTGGACGGTGGTGGTTCGGTGCGGGCCGCCGCCCCAGGTGGAGGTGGAGCGGGTGAGGTCGGTGCCGTTGTGCAGGGTCACGTCGTTGCCGCCGTCGCGCAGTTGCTGGGCCGAGCCGAAGGAGAGGTCGTCGCGGACCTCGGTGGTGACGCGCCCGTGCGAGGTTTGCACCCAGCCGCGCGCGAGGTCGTGGCGCCCGGCGCCGACCGTCCAGTCGCCGCTGCCTCCGCCGTGGTCGGCGAGGGCGGTGGTGACGGCGGCCTCGGGGGCGACGCGGTAGTCGGTGAGCTGTCCGGTGGTGCGGTCGGTGCCGTGGTCGGTGTCGGCGAAGAGGTTGACCTGGCCGGTCCAGGCGTCGTTGCTCTGCGCCTCGGCGGCGTTGACGGTGATCCCGACGCTGTGCGGGCGGCCGTCGAGGAGCAGGCCGACGTACGGGGTGAGGTCGAGCCGGTAGGCGGGCAGGTCGAAGGCGAAGATCCCCGGGACGGGCCGCCACAGCAGCGGGTCCCAGCCGCCGGTGTAGATCACCGGGTAGGGCCAGACCGCGCCGGCGACCCGGCCGTCCACGGTGAGCCGCAGTTCGCGGAACGGGCCCTTGCCGCACGCGCCGAGACCCGGGTTGGCGCTGACGAAGGCGTCGGGCGCGGAGGCGTACGCGAACTCCTCGCAGGCGCCGCCGCCGCGGGTGTAGACCTCGGCGGTGAGGCGTTCGAGGTTCTGCGGGAAGGTGACGTCCCGGGTGGCGGTGGGGGTGGCCTGCGTGAGCGAGAACGGGCCGGTGGTGAGGAGCCGGTCCGCGGTGTGCGGGGCGGGCCGGCGGTCGGAGGTGGTGTAGAAGGTGAGGCTCGCCGAGATCGTGTAGACGCCGGTGTAGGTGACGTCCGTGACGTTGGCGAGGTCGAAGCTGAACGGCTGCGGGCCGCCGGCGAACAGCGGCGCGTAGCGGGTCACATCGTGCTCGACGTTCCAGCGGATGCCGTCCTTCGACGGTTCCGGGGTGGAGGACAGCAGCACCTGGACGCCGCCGATCCGCACGCTGAAGATCCGGTCGAACTGCCGCCCGGCGACCTGGCCGTGGAGGTCCAGCACGACGGCGGACCACGGCCCGGCGCAGTCGGCGGGCGGGGTGAGGGCGGCGTCGTACGGGGTGTCCGGCGGGTTGCCGTAGCCGTTGCGGAACTCGCGCTCGTGCATGACCTCGACGGTGCACGAGCGGGTGTCGGGCCGGGTGAGCGGCTTCTCGGCGGTGTACGGGTCGTGGTAGCCGGAGCCGAAGTCGGCGTGCGCGGGGCCGGCGGCGGTGACGGCCGCGGTGAGGGTCAGGACGGCGGCGCCGAGTAAGCGGGCGGCGCGGCGAAGCAGGGGGCGGACGGCCAACGGGTGTCCTCGGGGCTCGGGTCGGGCGGCCCACGGCGTGGTGCCCGCGGGCCGGGTGGACGGTCCGCGCATCCTTCCGGCGGTGGCATGTGACCGTCAAGGTGTCCTCGGGGCCGTCAAGGTGCTCCCGGGGCCGTCAAGGCACATTTCGGCGGGGTCGCCTTCAGCGGTCCGCCTCCAGCGCCGCCGCCTCCTGCCGGATCAGGTCGCGCAGCGCCGCGAGCCGGGGCCGGCGGTCGTCGAGGCGCCACTGCATCTCCAGCGGCAGGGTGGCCCGGCCCTCCAGGCGGACGGTGGCGACGTCGCCGGTGAGGTGGCCGGTCATCGAGCCGGGGACGAGCGAGAACGCGCGGTTGCGGGCGAGCAGGTAGAGCCGGGAGCCGACGATCCGCGGCGGGCTGACCAGCACCGGCGGGTCCACGCCGCGGTCGGCGCACAGGCCGAGGACGTGGTCGTAGTAGCGCGGGTGCTGTTCGCGCGGCCACAGCAGCAGGGGCAGGTCGCGCAGTTCGGCGAGCCGGACGGCGTCCCGCCCGGCGAGCGGGTGGTCGCGGCCGAGCGCCACCCGGACCGGCTCGTCGGCGATCCGTTCCAGCCGGTAGCCGGGCACCTCGGCGAGGAAGCGGCCGAGGCCGATGTCGGCGAGTTCGGCGGCCAGGGTGGCGGACACCTGCCCGGTGTCGACGGCGAGTTCGGCCGCCACCAGCGCGGGCAGCTCCTGTTCGGCCCGGCTGATCACGGCCGGCAGGAGCCGGTTGACCACGCTCGGCGAGGCGACGATCCGGGCGGTGCCCAGCCGGGACTCCTCGTGCAGCCGCACCCGGGCCAGCAGCGCCCCGGCCTGTTCGAGCAGCCGGGCGCTCTCGGCGGCCATCACCTCGCCGGCCTCGGTCAGACGGACCGACCGGCGGCTGCGGTCGAACAGCTCGACGCCGACCGTCCGCTCCAGCCGGGCGACCTCCTGGCTGACCGTCGGCTGCGAGACGTGCAGTCGCTCGGCGGCCCGGCCGAAGTGCAGCGTGTCGGCGACGACGAGGAAGACCTCCAGCTGACGCAAGGTGAAACGCATGCTTCGAAGCCTAGGTCAAACCCATAGTTCAAAGCCTATGGGAAGGGGCAGTACTCATTCTGGATCCCGATCCGAGCCGTCCGTACGCTGATGATCACCTTGCCCCGCCGCAGTGGCATGTCACAGAGAGCGTCCACCATGACCGGACTCACCGCGCCCACCCCCGAGGCCACCCCCAGCCCCGAGGCCATCCGGGTCTCCGACGAGGTCGCCCGGGCGGTCGCCGAGGGCACGCCCGTCGTCGCCCTCGAATCGACCATCTTCACCCACGGCCTGCCGCGCCCCCGCAACCTCGCCGTGGCGCTGGAGGCCGAGGAACGGCTGCGCGAGGCGGGCGTCGTCCCGGCGACCATCGGCGTCCACGCGGGCGTGCCGACGGTGGGCCTGAGCACCGAGCAGATCACCGAACTGTCCGCCACCGACGGCATCGACAAGGTCAGCCTGCGCGACCTCCCGGTGGTCGCGGCGTTCGGCCGGCACGGCGGCACCACCGTCGCCGCCACCGCCTTCCTCGCCCACCGCGCGGGCGTCCGGGTGTTCTCCACCGGCGGCCTCGGCGGCGTGCACTTCGGCGCCTCCGAGAGCTTCGACGAGTCGGCCGACATGACCACGCTGGCCGCCACCCCGGTCACCGTCATCAGTGCCGGCGTGAAGTCGATCCTCGACATCCGGGCCACCCTGGAGCGCTTCGAGACCTTCAACATCCCGGTCATCGGCTACCGCACCACCAAGTACCCCGGCTTCTACGTCACCGACTCCGGCCACGAGATCGCCTTCCGCGTCGACTCGCCCGAGGAAGCCGCCCGCGTCATCGACGCGCGCGACGGCCTCGGCCTCCCGCAGGCCGTCCTGATCGCCAACCCGGTCGACCCCGCCGAGCAGCTCCCCCCGGAGGAGCTCGACGGCATCCTCGCCCGCGCCTGGGCCGAGGCCGACCGCCGGGGCGTCACCGGCAACGCGTCCACGCCGTTCCTGCTCGACTTCATCCAGCGCGACACGCAGGGCCGCAGCCTGGAGGTCAACGTCGAGGTCTACCGCGGCAACGTCCGCCTCGGCGGCGAGATCGCGACCGCGCTCGCCGCCGCGCGAAAGGCCTGAGCCGTGCTGGGGGTGCTCGGCGACCTCGTCGAGGACGTCGTCGTGTGGGTCGACGGCCCGCTGCGCCACGGCACCGACTCCGCCGCGCGGGTGTTCCGCCGGCGCGGCGGCAGCGCCGCCAACGTCGCGTGCTTCGCGGCCGGGCAGGTCCCGGCCCGCTTCATCGGCTGCGTCGGGGACGACCCGGTCGGCGACGGCGTCGTCGCCGAACTGACCGGCCACGGCGTGGACGTGCGCGTCGAGCGGCGCGGCCGGACCGGCAGCGTCGTGGTGCTCATCGACCGCGACGGCGAGCGCACCATGCTGCCCGACCGGGGCGCCGCCACGCTGCTGGACCGCGTGCCGGACGCGTGGCTGGCCGGCCTGAGCCACCTGCACGTGCCCGCCTACTCCTTCGACGGCGAGCCCGTCGGCCGCAGCGCCGTCGACGCGCTCGCCCGGGTGCGGCAGGCGGGCGGCACCACCTCGGTGGACGCCTCGTCGACGGGCATGCTGGAACAGTTCGGACGGGAGCGGTTCCTCGGCCTGCTGGCCGAGTTGGCGCCGACCTTCGTGTTCGCCAACCGCTCCGAGTCCGCCTACCTCGGACTGCTGGCCGACGGGACGCCCGGGCCGGAACGGGCCCGCCTCGCCGCCACCACGGTCGTCACCAAGGCGGGCGCCGACGCGACCACCGTCGACGTGCCGGGCGAGCCGCCGTTCACGGTGGCGGTGCCGCCGGTGGCCGACGTGCGCGACCTGACCGGCGCGGGGGACGCGTTCGCGGCGGGGTTCCTCGCCGGCTTCCTGGACACCGGCGACCTCCACCTGGCCGCCGGGCTCGGACACCGCAGCGCGGCGCGCGTGCTCGCCTCGCCCGGGGCGTCGTTCGGCTGACCTCCCCAGGCGGTCCTGGTGCGGCGGGGCCGCCCGGCGGTTCTCAGCGCAGCGCGTCCTTGCGGAGGAAGCGCTTCAGCCGTTGCCACGTCCAGGTGTTGACGACGTCCTCGGCGGTGAGCCACGCGCGCTGCGCCGTGCCGATGCCGAACCGCGGGTAGGCCAGGTGTGGCGTCGCGTGCGCGTCGCTGTCGATGCTGAAGCGCACGCCGTGCTTCTTCGCCCGCAGCACGTCCTCGTCGCGCAGGTCCAGGCGCTGCGGGGAGCTGTTGATCTCGATCGCCGTCCCGGTGCGCGCGGCGGCCTCGAACACCGCGTCCAGGTCGACGTCGATCGGGCCGCGCCGCCCGATCCTGCGGGTGGTGAGGTGGCCGATGACGTGCACGTACGGGTTCTCGCAGGCGCGGACCAGGCGGCGGGTCTGGGCGGCGCGGTCGAGGCCGAAGTGCGAGTGCACCGAGGCCACGCACACGTCGAAGCCGGCCAGGAACTCGGGCGGCCAGTCGACGCCGCCGTCCGGGCCGATGTTCAGCTCGGTGCCGTGCAGGAGGCGCAACTTCTTGTGGCGGCCCGCCAGTCGGCGCAGCTGCTCGCGCTGGGCGAGCATCTTCTCGTCGGTCATCCGCTGCATGACGAGGTCGGGCGCGTGGTCGGTGACGGCGTAGTACGCGTAGCCGCGGGCGGCGGCGGTGTCGATCATCTCCTCCAGCGTGGCCAGCCCGTCGGTCAGGTCGGTGTGCGTGTGGAGGTCGCCGCGCAGGTCCGACTCCTGGACCAGGTCCGGGAGTTCGCCGCGCAGTGCCGCCTCGACCTCGCCCCGGTCCTCGCGCAGCGGCGGCGCGATCCAGGGCAGGCCGAGCGCCGCGTACACCTCGTCCTCCGTCGCGGACACGACCTTGGCGCCCTCGGCCGCTCTTCCCTTGGTCCTGCCGTCGGTCTTGCCCTCCGCTCCGCCGCCCACCTCGAAGAGGCCGTACTCGGACAGCTTCAGGCCGGCCCGGACGGCCATCGTGCGCAGCTTGATGTTGTGCGCCTTCGACCCGGTGAAGTAGACGAGCGCCGCACCCCAGTCCTCCTCGGGCACCACCCGCAGGTCCACCTGGACACCGCCGGTGGTGAGCACTGAGGTCTTGGTCGGCCCGCTCGCTATCACCTCGGCCACGTAGGGGAGTTCGGTGAGCGCGGCCATCAGCGGGGCGGAGTCCTCGGCGGTCGCGAGGACGTCGATGTCGCCGACCGTCTCGCGCATCCGGCGCAGCGAACCCGCGTACGCGCAGCGGGTGCAGCCGGGCACGGCGGAGATCGCGGCCACGAGCTGCTCGGCGAGCTCGGTCGCGGCGTCCAGCAGGGTGCGCCCGCCGGACTGCCGCATCAACTCGATGCCGTGCAGGATCTTCTCGCCGCTGCGCTCGCCGAAACCGGCCACGCCGCCGAGCCGGTCGCCGCGGATCGCCTCGGCCAGCTCGTCGACGGACGCGATCCCGAGGTCGCGGTAGAGGGCGAGGGCACGCTTCGGGCCGACGCTGGGGACGGCCATCATCTCCCGCACACCGGACGGGATTTCGGCGCGCAGCTGTTCCAGCGCGCCGATCCGACCGGTGGAGAGGTACTCGGCGACCTTCTCCGCGGTGGACTTGCCGACGCCGGGGATCTGCTGGAGGCCCTTGGCGTCCAGTCCGGCGACGTCCTCCGGGTGACCGCCCACCGCGCGTGCGGCCTTCTCGTAGGCGCGGGCCCGGAACGCGTCCCCGCCGGTGATGTTGATCAGGTCGGCGTACTCCTGGAGCAGCTCCCGCACCTGGTCGTTGAGCCGGGGCATGGGGCCAGTTTAGGGCGGGGGGCCGACGGCCCGCCTGTGCTGGATTCCGGTCTCGTTCCCGGTGTGCTCGCTGCCGCGTTCTGCTCTGGTTCTCCGGTCGGCACCTGCCCCGTTCTCGGCTGGCTCTCCTGTCGGCACCTGCCCCGTTCTCGGCCGGTTTGCCCGTTCCCCGCCGGTCGGGGGGGTGTGCGACCGGCCGCTCGGCGGGGGAATGCGTCCGTTTCGCGCCCCCTGGCCCGATTGTCACCCGGGCGGAGGGGGCGCAGGCTGGGCGGGAGGGCCGGGGAAGCGGCCCGCTCCGGCCGGTCGCGGTGCTGACGACGGCCGCCGGTGATGTGCGAGGGGCAGGGCGATGACACGCGGGAAGCTCTGGGGCTACGTCGCGTCGGGGGCGCGGGTGCTCGGTGCCTTCGGCGGTTCCGACGGCCACGGACGGCCGGGCGGGTTCGGGTGGTCCGGCGCGTTCGGCGCGTTCGGGCGGCCGGGCGGATTCGGGCGGTCGGGCGGCGCCCGGAGCGTGGGCACAGGCGGCCGGGACGGTGCCGCCGGAACGTTCCACCCGGGGGTGATGGCCGGGCCGCGGACGCTCTCGCGGCCGGAGCTGGTGCGCCTCGGCTGGACGGACCGGAAGACCGGGTGCGAGCCGCAGGCGCGGCACGTCCAGGTCGCCGAGGTGGTGCGCCGGGTGGTCCGCGGCGGCGGGCGGTCGGCGGCGGTGACGGTCCGCGTCGCGCCCGGGCTGCCGGTGGTGGCCGGGGACGCCCGGCGGCTGGAGGCGGCGCTCGGCGGGCTGGTCGACCACGCGGTCCGGCGCAGCCCGGTCGGCGAACGGGTGCTGGTGCGGGCGGAGGCGGTGGCCGCGCCGGCGCTGCCGGGGCTGGGGGCGTTGGGCTCGGGCCTCGGGCCGGGCGCCGGTGGCGGTCCCGGCGGGTTCGGGCGGACGCGCGGGCGGGTGGAGATCCGGGTCGCGGACCGCGGCGCGTGCGAGCTCCCGGAGGCGCGGGAGTGGCTGCTCGCGGGCGTGCGGCCGGACGGGCCGGTCGGGCCCGCGCTGCACGGCCTGGTGCTGTCGTCCGGCGGGCGGGTCGCGGTGGAGGCGACGCCCGGGGGCGGGCTGACGGTGGTCCTGATCCTGGCGGTCGCCCACGAGTGACGCGTCCGGTGGAGTTCGGTGACGCGCCCGGTGGAGTCCGGTCCGCGGCGGCTCGCGTGGACCGCAAAGAGTTCTTCGCAAAAAACCCTTTGCAAAGAACTCTTTGCGGTCCTACGCTCATGCCATGACCGATGACCGTGGCTGGATGCACAGTGACGACCCGCACGCCGTACTCACCGCCAAGGGCATGCGCGCGATGGCCCACCCCGTGCGCATGCAACTGGTCGGGCTGCTGCGCAAGCAGGGCCCGTCCACGGCGACGAGGCTCGCCGAGCAGCTGGGGCTGAACTCGGGGGCCACGAGCTACCACCTCCGCCAGCTCGCCGCCGCGGGCTTCGTCGAGGAGGATCCCGGGCGCGGCAACGCGCGCGAGCGGTGGTGGCGGTCGGTGCACACGCTCACGGTCTGGACGGGGGAGGACCAGGCCGACGAAGAGCCGGAGACGGTCGTCGGGTACCTGCGGTCCGTCCTCGCCGCGCACACGTTGACCGGGCAGCGCGCGCTCAACGCCTTCGAGACGATGCCGCGCGAGTGGCGCAAGGCGGTCGACCTGAGCGATCTGGTGCTCCGCCTGACGCCGGAGGAGGCCGGGCAACTGGCCGACGACCTGGCCGCCGTGGTCGCGCGCTACCGGCGGCTGGACGCCGAGGGCCCGGTGCCCGGGGGCGCCGAGCCGGTGGCCGTCGTCGTCCACGTGCTGCCCGAGCCGAAGGCCACGGCGGACGCCGACCAGGTGGACGACCAGGTGGACGACCAGGAGGGGGAGCAAGGATGACCACCGCCGCCGTCGGCCCTGCACGGAGCCTCCGGCCGCTGGTCGGGGTGCTGGCCTCCTCGGCCGTCTCGCTGACGGGCACCCGGGTCTCGGCCGTCGCGCTGCCCTGGTTCGTCCTCGCGACGACCGGCAGCGCCACCATGACGGGTCTGGTCGCCTTCGCCGAGATGACGCCGTACGTGCTGGTCAAGGCGTTGACCGGGCCCCTGGTCGACCGTCTCGGCCCGCGCGTCGTCTCCTGGACGACGGACGCCGTGAGTGCCGTCGCGGCCGGACTGGTGCCGCTGCTGCACGCGCTGGGGCTGCTGCCGTTCGGGCTGCTGCTCGGGATGGTCGCGGTGATCGGCGCGATGCGCGGCCCCGGGGACCTCGCCAAGTCCGTCATGGTGCCGGAGGCGGCGGACCGCGCGCGGGTGCCGCTGGAGCGCGCCACCGGGCTCTCCGGCGTCACCGAGCGGCTTGCCTCCACGCTCGGCCCGGCGGTCGGCGGAGGGCTCGTCGCGATGGCGGGCCCGATGGCCGGCGTGGTGGTCAACGCGGCGGCGTTCGCACTGGGTTCGCTGATCATCGCCCTCGCGCTGCCGCGCGGGATGGGGCGGACGGCGGCCCCGGCCACCGGGGCCGGTGCGGCCGGACCGGGTGCGGTCGAACCGGGCACGGCCGGACCGGGCGGCGGCGGGTACTGGCGGATGTTCCGCGAGGGCTTCGCCTTCCTGCGCGCCGAACCGCTGCTGCTCACCGTGATCGTGACGATCGGCATCACCAACCTGCTGGACGCCGGCTTCGCGACCGTGCTGGTCCCGGTCTGGGCGCAGGACTCCGGCCACGGCCCGGCGGCGATCGGCCTCACCGGCAGTGCCATGGGGATCGCGGCGGTGGCCGGCAGCCTGATCGCCGCAGGCGTCGCCCACCGGCTGCCGCGCCGCGCGGTCTTCTTCGCCGGCTTCCTGCTCGCCGGGGCACCGCGTTTCCTCGTGCTCGCGTCCGGCGCCCCGCTGTGGACGGTGGTGGCGGTGTTCGCGGTGGCGGGTTTCGGCTCGGGCTTCCTGAACCCGATCCTCGGCGCGGTGCTCTTCGAGCGGGTGCCCCGCCCGCTCCTGGGCCGCGTCCATGCCCTCGGCGACTCCCTCGCCTGGGCCGGGATCCCCCTCGGCGGCCTCCTCGCCGGCGCGACGGTGGCGCTGGTCGGGCTGATACCCGTGCTGGTCGCGTCCGGGGTCCTGTACTTCGTGACCACGGGCGCGGCCGGCCTCCGCCGGGAGTGGCGCGAGATGGACCGCCTGCGCGGCCGCGCCCCGGCGGTGGCGGACGAACCCGACCGGGCACCGGAGCCCGCGCGGGGGTAGGCGGAGCCGTGCGGCAGGGGGAGGCGTCGGTGAGGGGCTGGGGGCTGTCAGTGGGGCGGCGCAGTGTGCGGCTCGTACGAATCGGAAGAGGGTGCGGCCATGGCTGGCAGAGCGCTTGGCCAACTGAGGCAACTGCTGGGCGAGCCCGCGACGTGGGGGTCGGCGCAGCCTGAGCTCTGGGCGGCCTCGGAAGCCTGGCTCGGGTTCCGACTACCGACGGACTACAAGGCCTTCCTGGACCTCTACGGCTCGGGCACGGTCGACGAGTACCTGCAGTTGGAGCGGCCGATGGAGGGGAGCACAGAGGAGGCCGAGCGGCTCTGGAAGCACGGGTGGCCGCGAGGGCCGGAGGACTACGAGCGCTTTCCGTGGCCGTTCCATCCCGATGCGGGCGGGCTCGTCCTGTGGGGGGCCGACGAACAGGCCAACACGTATTGGTTCCTCGCCGAGGAACCGGATCCGGACGACTGGCGGATCATCGTGTGGAGTGAGTGCGGCGAGTGGTTCGAGACCGCGGGGACGTTCACCGAGTTCCTGGTGCGGTGCTTCGACCGGGTGGACCGGCCGCCGTTCCTCGCGCACGACTGGCCCCGGAAGGACGCCCGCTACCACCCGGCGTCGGCGCGTACGGAGGGCGGCCCGCCCAGTGCACGAGTAGCACGCTGACCAGCGCCGCGAGGGCGCACCACGTGGAGAGGAAGGCGATCCGCCAGAGCAGGGCGCAGAGGCCGGCGGCCAGGCCGGTCAGGAATCCGAGGCGGCGCAGGTCGCGGTCGCCGCTGATGAGGAGGGAACCGACGGTGGTGAGGAGGTAGCCGACCAGGAGGACGGCCGGGTGCGGCACGCCGATGCCGTACGTCAGGGTGTGGCCGTGCTCGGTGGCCACGACCGGGTGGGCGGCGACGGCGATGGCGAGCGGGACGGTGACGACCGTGCCGAGCAGGGTGAGGCCCGACAGCACGCGACGGCGGTCCGGTCCGGCCGGGTGGCCCGGTTCGGTGCTCGCGCACCACACGGCGGCCGGGACGTACACGGGCAGGAGCGGCAGGGCGATCGCCGCCCAGGCGGTGCGCGCCCAGCCGGCGAGGGCGGCGGGCAGATCGCCGTCCGTGCCGAGCCAGACGACCGCCTCGATCAGCTGGTGCGCGCCCAGCACGAGCGGGAGCGCGGCGAGCGGCAGTCGCTGCGGGCGGCCGGAACGGCGGGCGCGGACCAGGCACGCGATGCCGAGGCCCACGACGACCCCACCGGCCACCGCGTCCGCCTGCGCGCTCCAGCACATCCGGCTGCCTAACCATTCGCCGGGCTGTCGGGTGGGCTGTCACGTGGGCCGTCGGGCGGGCCGTCGAGTGGGCTGTCGGGTGGGCCGTCAACAGGGCCGTCCGCCGGGCCGTCGTCCGTCCGGTTGTCCGCTGGGCCGTTCACGTTGCGGCCGGTCGGGCCGACCGTCCGGCTGTCGGGGGTGCTGCTCGCGCCGCCGTCCGTCCGGATGCTCGCGTCGCCGTCCATCCTGCCGTCGGGGGCGCCGCTCTCCGGCGTGCCGTCGTCGGGGCGGTCGTCCGGGGGCGCGCCGATGCTCTCCAGGGTGTCGCGGACGGTGCCGGGCATCGCCGGGTGGCGGCCGATCACGATGACGCCGACCACGATCGCGACCAGCCCCAGGGACTCCCAGGCGAGTGCGCCCGGGGTCACCCGTAGCCGGTCGCCGAGGAAGCCGACCGCGCAGGCGATCCCGGCGATCGGCTGGGCGGCGGTGAGCGCGGGCAGGGACATCCGCAGCGGCGCGGCCTCGAAGGCGCTCTGCACGAGCAGCAGCCCGATGACGCCCGCCACGATCACGGCGTACGGCTGCCAGGTGCGCAGCACGGCGGAGAGCCCGTCGTGGTCGAGCCGTTGGGTGGTGGTGCGGGTCAGTGCGTCCTGCAGTCCGTACAGGAGGCCGGCGGCGAGGGCCAGCAGCGTCGCCTCCTCGAAGAGCGGCAGTTTCCGGGCCGCCGACACCAGCAGCAGGACGAGCCCGACGACGGTGCCGACCACCAGCCAGTGCCGCAGTTCCCCGGCGGGCGCTCCGCCCCCGGAGGGCTGCCCGGCCACGATGAACGCCGTCACCCCGAGTCCCAGCAACAGGACTCCGGCCCAGCCCGAGCGGCCGAGGGTCTGACGGGTCAGCATGCGGGAGAGGGCCATGGCGAACAGGAGGTTGGTCGCGAGCAGCGGTTCGACGAGCGACACCTCGCCCTTGTTGAGCGCGAGCGCGGAGAGGATCAGTCCGCTGACCATGAACCCGGTGCCGAGCAGCCATTCGGGCATCCGCATCAGGTCCAGCAGCAGTCGCCAGTGCAGCATGTCGGCACGTGGGGCCCGCTGCGCGGCGTGCTGCTGGAGGACGAACCCGAGGCCCAGGCAGCAGGCGGCGCTCAGAGCGAGGAGGAAGACCGCCACGGAGGGACCACCCGGTGTGTCGCTGCCCCGACGTCGCCGATCGCCGGTTGCCGGTCGCCGTTCGGCGGATCGCTGCCTGCGCCGCGTCGGCGGTCCTGGGGTCGGGCAGCGGTCGCGGCGCCTTCCGTCAGCCTACCGCCGGGGCGCCGACGGGGCCGTTCGACGGCGGGACGGTCCAGGCGCAACCGTCCAACGCGGGACCGTCCAGCGCAGGGCCGCCCAGCGCAGGCCCGCCCAGCGCGGGGGCGCCGGAGCCGGTCGGACCCGGAGCCGGCCCCCGCGCTTGCCGGGGTGGGCGCGGCGGGCGCACGCTGGTGTGAGCGGCCGCCCGCGGTGCACCGTCCGTGCCAGCCGGGACAGGCGCGACGGGGGCCGGTGCCAGGAGGTGTGGCATGCACAACCAGTGGGACGTGGAGCTGAGCTTCGACGAAGACGGCGTGCACACGACGTGCGAGGCGAGGCTGACCGGCGCGAGGGCCCCGGGCCTCAGCGCGCACGGCGAGTCGGTGAAGAGCGCGGACGATCGTCCGCTCGCCAGGATCGGCGAGGAGGTCGCGGCCTCGCGCGCCCTGGAGGAGCTGTCCCGCAAGCTGCGGGTCCAGGCCACCGGGGAGATCGAGGACGAGGGGCACCGCCCCGGCTACCTGATCTACTAAGCCGATCCACTGCATCGGTGGCTGAACTCGCCCCCGGCGCAGCCGGGTTGGGCCGCCGCAGCGCCCGGGCTGGTGCTGCGGCGGCCCGGGGAGTCAGACGCCCGCCGCCTTCCGCCGCGGCGGCGCCGGGACGAACACGACCGCGATCAGCGCCGCCACGGCCAGCAGCACGGCGGTGACGACGAACGCCCGGTCGTAGCCCGCCGCGAGCGCTGCCGGAGTGGAGTCACCGGCCGCCGCGGCGTGCCGCGTCGCCGCGACGGCGAGGGTGGAGAGCACGGCGAGGCCGATGGTTCCGCCGCACTGGCGCCCGGCGTTCAGCAGCCCGCTGACCAGCCCGGCCTCGCGCGGGTCGACGCCGGACGTGCCCATCGCCGTGTTGGCCACCATGCAGATCCCGACGCCGGCGCCGGCGACCACGGACGGCCCGACGAACGCCGTCAGATAGCCGGACGAGACCCCGAGCCCGCTGAACCACAGCATCCCGAGCCCGGCCAGCACCAGCCCGCCGGTGAGCGTCGCCCGCCCGCCGAAGCGGGCGCCCAGGCGGCCGGCCGTCATGCTGCCCGCCATCGTCCCGGCGCAGAACGGCAGGAAGGCGGCGCCCGCGGCGAGTGGCCCGTAGTGCAGCACGTTCTGCAGGTGCAGCGAGCAGAAGTAGAAGCCGACCAGCATCGCCGCACCGATCAGGGTGACGATCAGGCTCGCGACCCACGCCGTCCGCACCCGCAGCACGCCGAGCCGCACGATCGGCGCGGACGCGAACCGGGCCTCCCAGCCGAGGAACGCGAGGCCGAGCAGCACGGCGGTCCCGAGGGTGGCGATGGTCCGGGGCGAGTCCCACGGGTGTCGGTCGGTCGACATCAGCCCGTACACGAGCACGCTCATCGCACCGGTGCCGAGGGCGGCGCCGACCACGTCGAGTCGTCCCGCGCGCGGCGGCCGGGCGGTGGCGACGGAGCGCGACGCGAGGGCGGCGGCCACCAGGACGAGCGGGGCGTTCACGAAGAACACCCAGCGCCAGTCGAGCAGATCGGTCAGCACGCCGCCGAGCAGCACGCCGAGCGCGCTGCCGCCCGCCGTCACCATCGACCAGACGCCGAGCGCCCGGGCCCGGGCGGCGCCCTCGGTGAAGGTGACCATGATCAGGGTCAGGCCGATCGGGGCGAGGACGGCGCTCGCGACGCCCTGTCCGGCACGCGCGGCGATCAACTGCGCGGGCGTCTGCGCGAAGCCGCCGAGTACGGACGCCACGCCGAACAGGACCAGTCCCGCGAGCAGCGCCCGGCGGTGCCCGGCCAGGTCGGCGACCCGGCCGCCGAGCAGGAGCAGCCCGCCGAACGCGAGCGCGTAGGCGTTGACCACCCACGGCAGCGCGCTGTCGGCGAAGTCGAGGGAGCCGCCCATGGCGGGCAGTGCGATGTTCACGATGCTGGCGTCGAGCGTGACCATCAGCTGGCACAGGCACGCGGTGGCGAGGACGAGGGACTTGCGCGGGCCGCCGGGCCCGGGCGGCGCGGCGGTGGTCGTGGTCAACGGTGTGGAGAGGACTGATTCGGGCACGGCGACCTCCGAATGCGAACGTTGTTCGCGTAAGGTAAGCCTTACTTGCGTGGGTCGGCAAGCGCGCAGGTGGGAAGCCCGGTCCGGCGTGGCAGGATGACGGGATGCCAGGACGGGAGAGGCCAGAGCGGGAAGTGCCTGAGCGGGCGACGCTTGAACGGAACATGCCCGAGCGGGGGAGGCCGGACCGGGAGGCGTCTGAGCGGAGGGCGTCACCGGACGGAGCACCGGCCGCCGAGCGAGGCCGGTACGGCCCACGGCGGCCCCGGCCGGGCCTCACCACCGCCGCCGTGGTCGCCGCCGGGCGCCGCGTGATCGAGCGGGACGGCATCGACGCCCTCACCATGCGCGCGGTCGCGGCCGAACTCGGCACCGCCGCCGCCTCGTTGTACCGGCACGTGGCCGACCGCGACACCTTGCTGCTCGCCGTACTGGAGGAGATCGCCGCCGGCCTCCCGGTGGACGTCCCCGGCGCGGAACCGACCGCCCGCCTGCTCCGCCGCCTGCTCGGCGCGCACGACTACATGGCCGGCCACGCCTGGGTGCTGCACGTCCTCATCCGCGGTGAACTCGTCGCCGAGAACGCCCTGCCGTTCAACGACGCCTGCCTCGCCGACCTGCTGGCCGCCGGGCTCCCGCCGGCCCGCGCGGCCTCCGCGTTCCGCTCCTGCTGGCAGCTGGTGCTCGGCGAACTCCTCTCCGAACACCCCGTCAGCCCGCCCCGCCGGCCCAATCAGCGCGCCGCCGCCTTCGCCGCCGCGGATCCGCAGGCGCTCCCCGCCCTCGCCCGCGTCCACGCCGAGGTCCCCGACCGGGGCCCGGGCACTCGCTGTGCCGACCTCCAGGCCGCCCTCGCCGCCCTGATCACCGGCCTGATCACCGGCCTGACCGCGGACTCGAAGGGTGCCCGGTGACCCACGAGCCCCTCGCCCCCGACCTGCGCGACGCGTGGGCGCACGGCCTCGCCGCCAATCCGGCCCTGCCCGACGCCTTGTGGCCCGCCCTCCTCGGCGCGTATCCCGCCCTCCTGTGGAGCCCCCGCCCGCCCGTGGCCGTGGCGGCCGCGCTCGCCCACCCCGAGTGGAAGGTCCGGGCCCGCGCGGCCGAGTCCCAGCCGGGCATCACCGCCGACCAGTGGGTGCGGCTGATCCTGGACGAGCCGGATGCCCGGCGCCGCTGGACCCTCACCGTCATGGCGGCCGACCGGGCCGCCGAACTGCCCGTCGACGTACTGCGGCAGCTCGCGACCGACCCCTCCGCCCGGGTCCGCGCCGAGGCGGCCCGCCTTCCCGGGCTGCCCGTCGCGCTCGCCGTCCGGCTCGCCGGCGACGCGGACCCGGCCGTCCGCGCCGAGGCCTGCCCGGCGGCCTGGCCACACCTGGGCGAGGAGGCCCGGCACTCACTGCTCGCCGACCCGGCCGGCCGGGTCCGTGAGGTCGCACTGCTTCTGCACCACGCCGATCACCCGATGCCCCGCGACGTGCTCGCGCTCTTCGGGAGCCGCGACGTCGTACTCGCGACCTGCCGCCTCGAACCGGACCTGGCACGGGAGTCGGCCCGGACCTTTCCGGCCCGCGAGCGGGGGGCACTCGCCCGCAACCCGCACCTGCCCGCGGACGTCGTCGACCTGCTGGCCGAGGACGAGGACGAGGACGTGCGCTTCACGGTGTCCGTCCGGCCCGATCTGACCGAGGAGCGTCGCGCCGCCGTCCGCGTCGACCTTGAGGAGCACGAATACCATCATGCGCTCCCCTGGGTGCTGGCCCGGCAGGCCGACCCGGACGCGATGCGCGAACTGGCCGCCTCCGCCCACCCCACGATCCGCCGTAGCGTCGCCCGCGCCCGCCGGCTCCCGCCCGACGTCGTGACCCGGCTCGCCGCGGACGAGGACCGCGTCATCCACCTCTTCCTCGCCGAGTCCTGCGACGACGCCCCCGCCGAACTCCTCCTGGACGTCTGGCGCTGGTGGACCGGCAGCCTCTCCCACCCCGACCGCCCCCACGGCCACCCGAACTTCCCCCGTACGGGCCTCCTGCGCTTCGCCGACGACCCCGACCCCCACATGCGCCGCCTGGCCCTCGACGACGAGGAATCGCCCCCCGCCCTCGTCGAGCGCTTCACCCGCGACCCGAGCCCCGAAGTCCGCCGCAGGGCGGCGACGGACCCGCGCCTGACGGAGGAAGCCGTCCGGCGCCTCCTGGACGACCCCGACGTGGACGTCCGCGCCGCCGTCGCAGCTCACCCCCGAGTCCCCGCCGAGCAGTTGGCGAGCTCGCTGCACGACCCGCGCACGGCCACGGCCGCCGCCCGCAATCCGAGCCTGCCCGCCGACGCGATGGCCGAGATGGTGGACCGGCTGACCCGCGCCGCCTGAGGCTCCCGGCGGCAGCCGGGGCCGGCGTCCGGCGTGGTCCACGAGTTCGTGCGCTACTCGCCCGCGTGATCGAGTATCAGCCCTTGGTCCGCGAAAGGAAGTCCGTCAGCCGCCGGTTGACTTGCTCCGCCCCGGCTGCCGGCAGGTTGTGGTGGGCCAGGCCCGGGAGGACGGTGACGGTGGCGTCGGGCAGGGCGTGGCGGGTGGCGTCCGCGACGCGGTGGGCGTCGTGGGCGCGGCTGCGTTCGGCGAACAGGGCGAGCGTCGGGGCGGTGAGCGTGCGCAGGCGGTCGGCGGTCGGGCGGGGGCCGGTGACGATGCGGGAGGCGGGGAAGTCGGCGTACCCGAGCGCGTACACCTCGCGGCAGTCGGCGTCGAGCCGGGGCGTGTCGCCGCTCTCCCAGGCGAGGTAGGAGCGGGCGCGGTCGGCGGTGCGGCGGGGGAGGAAGAGCGGCAGGGCGCGCAGCAGGTAGCCGGGGCGGAAGCCGGCGAAGACGTTGTTGGGGTCGAGCAGGGCGATGCGTCCGACCCGTCCCGGCGCGTGGAGCGCGTACTCGACGGCGGTCCAGGCGCCGTAGGAGTGGCCGCAGAGGTCGGCCTCCTGGACGCCGAGCCCGTCGAGGACGGCGTCCAGCCACGCCATGAGCCCGGGGACGCCGCCGAGCGCGGCGCCGTCGTGGACGCTGCGGCCCGGGTCGCCGATGAGGTCGACGGCGAGGACGCGGTGCCCGGCGGCGGCCAGGGCGGGGGCGATGGCGAACCACATGGCGGACGTGGCGCCGCCGCCGTGGAGCAGGACGAGGGGGTGGCCGTCGCGCGGGCCGCAGGCGTTGACCCGGGTGGTGCCGTGGGCGGTGCGGACGTCGACCGGCTCGACCGGGAGGGGCCAGCGGGCGAGGAGCGCGTCGTACGCGGCGAAGAACGGCGCCGTGCGCGCGGCCGACGCGGACGGTGAGGCAGGTGCGGTCGCAGACATGGCGGGCCTCCGCTGGGATGATGGAATCACTCGCTGCACAAGTATCTCGCTCAGCGAGAGAATACGGCACCTGGGGGTGCCGAGGAAGGAGGCCGGGGTTGTCCGATGTCGAGGAGCCGATGCGGCTGGTCCACCTGTTGCGCGGACTGACCGTCGAACTCGACCTGTTCGGGGCCGAGTTCGCGGCGCGCAATGGGCTGCACCCGACCGATCTGCGGGCGCTGATCCACCTGCTGGACGCGGCCAGGGCCGGGGAGGTGGTCACCCCGGGCCGGCTCGGCGAGGCGCTGCGCCTCAACTCGGCGGGCACCACCGGGCTGGTGGACCGGCTGGAGCGGCTCGGCCTGATCCGGCGCGAACGGGACCCGGGGGACCGGCGCAAGGTGCGGCTGGTGGTCGAAGAGCGTGCGATGGAGCTCGGACAGGGCTTCTTCGGCGGGCTGATCGGCGACCTGGTGGGCGCCATGGGCCGGTTCGACGCGGCGGAGCTGGCGACGGCCCGGCGCTTCCTGCTGGCGATGACGGAGGTGGTGGCGGCGGCCCGCGGGGCGTGAGCCCGGGGCCGCCGGCGGGAGGGCCGGAACCCGGCCGGAACCGGGTGCCGGCCCGGGTCGGCACCCGGCCAGAACCTGGTTCGGAACCAGAGCCGGCACCAGAGTCGGAGCCGGTTTCAGAACCAGGTGTCGCCGTAGTGCGGCCCCGGGTGGCCCTCGCGCAGCAGGCAGATGTCGGCCTCGCGCGGTGGTTCGGGGCCCTCGAAGGGCGCCTCCTCGGGGCAGCGGGCGGCGACCTCGACGGCGTACTCCGGCCAGGACGCCCAGTGCAGGTCGTAGCCGACGCCCTGGACGAGCGCGGAGTGGGAGCCGCCGTGGCCGGCGGTGAGCTCGCAGCGCAGTCGCGGCTCCATCACGAAGGCGGCGCGCGGGACGTGGTTGAAGTGGTCCACGTCGGACTGCGGGAGCGTGACGACGGCCGGGCAGTGGCGGTGTTCGACGAGGTCCGGGGGGCCGGCGAGGGCTGCGGGTCCGGCGGAGGTGGAGTCCGGTTGGCTCATGGCCGCCAGCATTCCACCGGCGGCCGGCGAGGGGCGGCGGAACCACCGTTCTGTACGCATCAGGCGGGCCAACTGTCGTGTCGTGTACGGGCAGTGGTCACTTGTGCGGGTCGGGTAGTGGAACGGGTGGGGCCAGTGGTGCCGAGGCGTCGCACGAGGCCAGGAGTCACGCGGACCCGAGCGACCAGCTGATCACCGACAGCGTCGCCATCGACACCAGCGTCGACCACAGCACCGCGTCCCGGGCGAGTGCCGTGCCCTGCCCGTACTCGCGGGCGTAGACGTAGACGTTCTGCGCGGTCGGCAGCGCGGAGAAGAGCACGACGGTCAGCAACTGGTGCGGCGGAAGGTGGAGTACGAAGGCGGCGACGGCGTACGCGGCCAGCGGCTGGACGAGCGTCTTGACCAGGACGGTCAGTCCGACCTCGGCGCGACGCGAACCGGCGTCCGCGGGCGGGCGGTTGTGCAGCGAGATGCCGAGGGCGACGAGGGCGGTCGGGACGCCGGCGCCGCCGAGGAGCTCGCAGGAGTGGTTCAGCTCGGCGGGCAGGTGCAGGCCGGTCGCGGAGGCGACGGCGCCGAGCGCGGTCGCCAGCAGGACGGGGTTGCGCAGCGGGAGGGTGAGCAGGGCGCGGAGCCCGGCGCCGCGGCCGTCGAGGACGGCGAGCACGGCGGGGGTGACGAACAGGATCTGGAACAGGACGACCGCCGCGACGAACGAGGCGTCGCCGAGGACCTGCATCGCCACGGGTATGCCGAGGTTGGCCGAGTTGACGTACCCGGCGGCCATGCCGCCGATCGCGAGCTCGCCGGGCTTGCGGTGGAACAGCAACCGCCCGGCGAGCAGTCCGAGGCCGGTCGCGAAGGCGGTGCCGGCGGCGAAGGCGAGCATCGAGGCGTTGGCGAACCGCTCCAGCGGGGTGCGGGCGATCATCAGGAACAGTGCGGCGGGCATCGCCACGTGGAAGACGAAGCGGCTGAGCACCGCCTCCGCCTGCGGGCCGAGCAGTCCGGACCGGCCGACGAGGTAGCCGACCCCGGTCAGGGCCCAGATGGGCGCGAATCCGGAGAGCAGGGGGTGCAGGGCGTGCATGGTTCCTCGGATCGCTCGTCGCCCGGGCCGACGGGGGTCGCCTGCTGCGGCGCGGGCTGCCTGGTTCGGCGTGGGTCGCCTGGTCCGGCGGGGGGCGCCCGCCCGGGGCAGTAAACCAGCCGCGTCAAGCGGCCGATCATGGACCCGGTCGTTCGCGGCCCGGCTCCGTGGAGGCGCGGCCCCGGCCCCGCGATGTCGCGGCCCGGCCACGGCGGTGTCACGGCCGGCCCCGTGGTGTCGCTGCCCCGGCCACCGTCGGTGTCGCGGGCGGGTCCTACGATGAGCCGATGGACTATCTGAGCCTGGCCGAGGTGGAGACGATCGCACGGCGCGCGCACGAGGGGCAGGTCGACAAGAACGGCCACCCCTACAGCGAGCACATCGCCGCGGTGGCGCGGGGGACGGCGGAGCGCGGCGGCAGCGAGGCGCAGATCGCGGCGGGCTGGCTGCACGACACCGTCGAGGACGACCGGCTGAGCCGCGAGTGGCTGGAGGGTGCCGCGCTGGCGGAGTCCACCAAGGCGATCGTGGACGCCCTGACCAAGCGGCCGGGCGAGCCGGTCGAGGAGTACACCGCCCGGATCCTGGCCACGCCGGGGGCGCTGCTGGTCAAGCGCGCCGACCTGGCCCACAACTCCGACCCGGCGCGGCTCGCGGTGCTGGACGCGGCGACGGCCGAGCGGCTGCGCGCGAAGTACGCGCGGATGCGCGAGCTGCTGGGGCTCACCGGCGAGCTCTGACGGCGGCGCCCGGAGGCCGGCGAGGGGGCGCCGGCCGGCGGGGGCGCGGAAGCCACGGAAGGGCGGACAGCACGGGCGGAAACCACGGAAGGGCCCGTGCCACGCGGATCGCGCGGGCACGGGCCCTTCCGGGTCACCCAGGTGGCCCCTGTCCGGCCCCCGGGGTGAGGGGGGAGTGGTGCAGGAGGCGGGTATGCGTCGGTGCTGCCGAGGGGGTCGGCTTAGTACCAGTGGTTGGCCTGCCAGAAGGTCCAGGCGGCGTTCGGGCTGCCGTAGCGGGTGTTCATGTAGTCCAGCGCCCACTTGATCTGCGTGGCCGGGTTGGTCTTCCAGTCCGCGCCCGCCGAGGCCATCTTCGAGGCCGGCAGGGCCTGGCCCAGGCCGTAGGAGCCCGAGCTCGGGTTGGTCGCGGTCACGTTCCAGCCGGACTCGTGGGAGATGATCTGGCTGAACGAGGCCAGCTGGTTCGCCGGGACGATCTGGGCGGCGATGGCCTGCGGGGAGGCGGTCGCGGCGTTGGCGGCGGCGGGCATCACGCCGGCGGCCAGGGCGGTCAGACCGGCGGCACCGGCGAGAACGGCGGCAGAGGTACGCATACGGAGCTTGAAAGCGGGCATGAAGAACAAGACCTCAATCAGGTTGGGCCGGGTCGCGCCCCGCCCAGGACCACGGCCGGACAGGGGCCGACGGTTGCGGGGCGCGACTCGGCGGTAAGCCGTTCACCGGCGGGACAGGAGCCGGTGCGGCTGACGACGAGAGCCATTGTTGCCAGACCGGATCGGCCACCGCCAAGACCCCCTCGGTACGATCCGCGGTCGTACATCGGCCGACCGCCATCGATTCGCAGGAGTGATCGCCGGGGCCGTTCGGACGCGCTCTGACCTGGCCGGATGTCCGGCCGTGGGCGAATTGTCGGGAACGGTGAGTGCGCCCCGGCGGCACTACTACAGCCCGTCGTCGACTGGGATTCCCTGTGAGCGCAGTCACCGTTTAGAACCGGGGTGACGTGACCCGGCGGCCCGCGGCCGCCACTTTGCGTACAGACGATCTAGCCTCCGGTGAGACCGGGGCCACACGTTCTCGGTCACCGAGAGCGAGGATCGCCCAGCCGACGGTGCCGAGCGGCCCGCGCGGCGAACCGTTCCGCCTCCGGAACCACCGCGAGCGCGCCGAGGGCCGTTCCGACGGCAGCCCCGAGCCGCTCACAGAACGTGTCCGGCTCCTCGGCGGCGTCGGGCCGTTCCGGTACCACCTCGTCCACCAGGCCCACCCGCGCCAGGTCGGCCGCGCCGATGCCCTGCGCCCGGGCCAGCTCGGCCGCGTGCGCGCCGTCGCGGTGGACGATCGCGGAGGCGCCCTCGGGCGGCAGTGGTGCGAGCCAGGCGTGCTCGGCGGCGATCACGCGGTCCGCCGGGAGCAGGGCCAGCGCCCCGCCGCCCGAGCCCTGGCCGAGCAGGACCGCGAGGACGGGGGTGCGCAGCGCGAGCAGGGTGGTCAGGCAGTGCGCGATCTCGACGGCGACGCCGTCCAGTTCGGCCTGCGCGGACAGTTCGGCGCCGGCCGTGTCCACCACCGTGAGCAGCGGCAGGCCGAGTTGCTCGGCCAGGCGGGCACTGCGGCGGACGGCCCGGAGGTCGGCCGCGGTGAAGGGGCGTTCGTGGTCGGGCGTCCCGCGCTCCTGGCCGACGACGAGCACGGGCTGCCCGCCGAGGATCGCGAGGGCGCGGACCAGCGCTCCGGACCGGCCTCCGGGGGCGTCCAGCAGGACGAGTTCCGCGGCGGTGCGGCGCAGCAGTTCGCGCGTGCCGGGGCGGTCGGGGCGGCGGGTGCGGCGGACGGAGTCCCAGGCGTCGGCGGGGGGCTGCGGTTCGGGGGCGTTCTCCCTATATACGCGCTCGCCCGGGTTCTCCCCTGTGTCGTCCCCTGGGTTCTCCCTATATAGGGGAGTGGTGGAAGCCGCGGGATCCGTGGAGAGAGGAGAGGGGCCGGCTGTCAGGACGGCGAGGGAGCGGCGCACCACCTCGCGCAGTTCCTCCGGCGGTACGACGGCGTCCACGAGCCCGCGCTCCGCCAGTGTCTCGGCGCGCTGGACGTCGGCCGGCAGCTCGACGCCGCGCAGCTCCTCGTACACGCGCGGGCCGAGGAAGCCGAGGCGGGCGCCGGGCTCGGCGAACACCAGCTGGCCGAGCGTGCCCCAGGAGGCGAAGACGCCGCCCATGGTCGGGTTCCGCAGGTAGGTGAGGTAGGGGAGGCCGGCGGCCCGGTGCGCCTGGATGGCGGCGGTGATGCGCAGCATGCAGAGGAAGGCGGCGGATCCCTCCTGCATGCGGGTGCCGCCGGAGACCGGCAGGGCGAGCAGTGGCAGCCGCTCGGCGGTGGCCCGCTCGACGGCCCGGGTGATCCGCTCGGCGGTGCCCACGCCGATCGAGCCGCCGAGGAAGCCGAACTCGGAGGCGACGAGCGCCACCGGCCGCCCGTCGATCAGGCCGGTGCCGGTGAGGACCGCCTCGTCCAGGCCGGTGCGCTCGCGGGCGCGGGCGAGCGAGGCGCGGTAGCCGGGGTCGGCGGGGTGGGGGTCGGCGGGCTCGTCCCAGCTGCGGAAGCTCCCGGGGTCGACGAGCAGCCCGATCAGCTGGTGCGCCGTCAGTGCTGTTCCCGTGCCCATGCCCGCCCCCACTGGTGATCGTCCTGCGCTCTGCGCACTCTATGCGGCCCGAGCGGGCCGGGGCGGAAGCGTCGCGAAGGTGTGAGCAAGTCGGGGATGCGCGCAGGGGATGGACGTCGGAGATGCACGCCGGGGCCCTGCCGGGAATGCATGGGGAACGCACGGTTCCGGTGGGGCGGGGGCGGTTCGTGAACGGTCTCTCGGAGGGTGCTCGGAGTGTTACCGAAACGGTCGGAGACTTCGTCAAGTCGCCTGCTGGGCAGGCAAGTTACCGATGGGTAAAAAGTTGGCTCAGGCCTTCCGGATGGGCCGGTGGCTCGCCAGACTGTTTGTCATGACCCGCACTCTACGCGCGTGGAAGACCCGCGCTGCCGCCGTCACCGCCGTCGCCCTGATGACCCTCGCGCCCGTCGCCGTCGCCACCGAGGCGCACGCCGACGTGAGCGGCTCGGTCTGCCTCTCCGCGCTGCCGCCGGAGGCCACCGACACCCTCAACCTGATCGCCACCGACGGTCCGTTCCCGTACTCCCAGGACGGCGTGGTGTTCCAGAACAGAGAGCAGGTGCTCCCGAGCCAGTCCTACGGCTACTACCACGAGTACACCGTCATCACGCCGGGCGCCCCGACCCGCGGCGCCCGCCGGATCATCACCGGCCAGGCGACCCAGGAGGACTACTACACGGGCGACCACTACGCCACGTTCTCGCTGATCGACCAGACCTGCTGAGACCGTTCTCCTGAGACGGTTCTCCTGAGACCGTTCAACTGAGACCGGTCTCCGCGTGACCAAGGGCCCCGGCGGCTTGCCTGCCGCCGGGGCCACCGGCCTTGCCGGGTAACGGAGTTCGACGTCGGGCCGGTCAGCGCTCGGACGGTCCCCAGTCCGTCACCGCGAGCTCGTCGCCGACGCGCAGCGTGCCCGGGCGCAGCACGGCGAACTTGGCGCCGAACACGACCCCGCCGTCCGCGGCTCGCCGGTAGCGGGCCAGGGTGCGCAGCGGCTCCGGGCCGGCCTTGGCGCCGGTCGACTGGTCGACGAGCGTCACGGCGCACCGCACGGCGAGCTTGGCGTAGGCCAGTTCGGCCCCGCCGATCGTGAGCCGGCGGGCGAGGTCCTCGGTGTGCGGCTCGGTCCAGCCGGTCACGACGATGTTCGGACGGAACCGGTCCGCCGCGAGCGGGGGTTCGCCGGTGCGCGCGTTGTAGTCGTCCAGTGACTCGCGGGAGAGCAGGTGGACGGCGCAGCTGTCGGCGTACCCGGAGGTGCCGGGGACGAGCCCGTCGGTGACGCGGTCGTGCTCCGGCGGCACGCGCACCAGCCGGCCGTGTGTGCCGAGTACCTCGGACAGCCAGGCGGCCGCGGCGTCGCCCTGGTCGATGCCGCGGAACGGCGCGCCGAACAGTTCGACCGGGCGCCGCGGCCCTTCGGTGTCCACGGGCACGGTGAGCGCCTCGACTCCCGGCGCCTCCAGCGTCAGCCGGCCGCCGTCCGCGGAGACGGACGGGCGGACGGTGGCAAGGGCCCGGTCCCGCCACTGGGAGCGGAACACCCCGTCCTCGTCCACGACCATGAACGCCCGGTCGTGCGTCAGCCCGGCGGTGGTCAGCTCGGCCTGCTCGACCGTGATCCCCGCGCACCCCTTGATCGGGTAGTACCTCAACTCCGCCACAGTGGCCATGACTTCCCCCCGTCATCCCGTTCGTTTCCGGCCAGCGTAGTTGATCATCAGTGGCCGTCCCGGGACGGCCCGGCGCAGGTTGGGAGTGGCCCCGGCGGCGGTCTTCCCAGGGGCGGTCCCGGCGGCGGCCCAGGCATCAGGGGCGCGTACGGAACGTCCGCCGGCGCGTCAGGGCTCCGTCAACGGGGATCCCTTCGGCTCCTCCGGCCGTTTTGCATGTGACGACACGGGCGGCGCGCGTACGAAGCGCACGGGCCACCCCCGAGCGGAAGGCGGACGGGCCATGGCGGACAGCGGCAAACCCGGGGCGGCGGGCTTCGGCGACGGCGATCACTTCGGCGACCGCAGCGGCGACCGGATCGTCGTCGGCCTCAGCGGATCCCTCGGCAGCCTCGCCGCCCTCCACCACGCCGTCGCCGAAGCCCGCCGCACCGACGCCGAGGTCCTCGCCGTCCACTGCTGGACCCCGGCCGGCGGCGAGTCCGCCTACCGCCGCACCCCCTGCCCGCCCATGCTCACCGCCGGCCGCGACACCGCCGTCGCCCGTCTCCGCCAGGCCCTCGACGAGGCCTTCGGCGGCGGCTACGCCGGAGTGCGGCTGCGCTGCCTGGCCGTCCGCGGCGAAACCGGCCACACCCTGGTGCGCTGCGCCGACCGCCCTGGCGACCTCCTCGTCCTCGGCGCCGGCAGCCGCGGCCGGCTCGGCCGCCTGCTGCACCCGTCCGTCACCGCCTACTGCGTGCGGCACGCGACGTGTCCGGTGCTGGCCGTGCCCAAGCCGCCGCTCCAGCGGGAGCTGGAGGCGCTGGAGCGCAGCCACGGCGTGAGCCTCGCGCCGGCCGGGCAATAGGCCGGCACCGGGTCAGGGCGCGGCGATCCGGGCGGCGGCGTCCGGCCAGTGCGGGAGCATCTCGCCGTCCCGCTCGTCCATCATCACGTGCTCCTCCCACCACGCGCGCCCGTCGAGCCAGTCGAGTAGGGCGTGTCTGGCAATTCCCGTCGTCCGCCCGGAGGGCGGGCGGGGCGGCGTTGGGGTGCGTGCATCGCAAGGCGGAGGAGGGAGTCCATGCGGTGGGGGCACCTCCCGGCCGCCAGGCTGGGGGACATCGGCGACCGACGACAACGTGGCGAGGCGCGTGCCCCGGCGTCGCCCCGCAGACGGGAATTGTCAGACACGCCCTATTAGCCACCGGGCGAGCGACGGGCAGTCCTCGAACCAGGTGTCCGCCGGGTCCTCGGGCCCGGCGTTCGGCTCGTGGAGGAGGACGGGGGCGCCGGGGCGCGGGCAGTCCACCACGGCCGACATCGCGCAGCCCCAGTCGAGCACCGACACGACGCCGACCGGCCGGCCCCCGGACGCGGTGCGGCGCGGGTTGGCGGCCACGATCCGGCGCAGCGGCCAGAGCAGGTGACCGTCCGGGCCGTATCCGCCGTCGCCCACCTCGCGGTAGAGCCGGACGAGCAGCGGCGGGAGGGCGAGGCCCAGGGCCGCCTCCACCGCCGCGACCGACTCGGCCGTGGCGGGCGCGGCCGGCGGGGTGCCGTCCGCGACCGCCCGTCGGCGAACGCGCGCGATCAACTCGTCCTCGTCGACCGGCATTCCGTCCATGGTGAGGATCGTGGCACGGCCCTACGACAGTCCAGCCGCCTCCGCGAGCACGGCGGCGACGCGGCGGCCAGCGTCCAGTGCGCTCCCCGCGGTGGCGGGCACGCAGCGCTGCGCCTCGGGGCTGTACTCCGTCATCACCGTGCCCGCGTGGTCGGTGGGGAGTTCGAGCAGCTCGGCCGAGGTGGCCACGCCGGCCAGCAGTCGGGTGTGCTCGGGCCCCAGCACGTCGTCCTCGGTGCCGTGCACCAGCCAGAGCGGGACGGGGGAGGGCGCCTCCGCCAGGAGCTCGACCGGCACGACGCCGTTCGTGACGGCCGGGCGGGCGTAGCTGGAGGAGATGCCCACCGCGGCGATCGGCCGTGGTCCGGCGGGAGTGCCGGGGCTGATCGCCACGGCGACGGCCTCCCGGCCGCCCAGCGACCAGCCGGCGAGGACGAGCCGGTCCGGGTCGCCGCCGAATTGCGCGGCGGTGTCACGGGCGTGTGCGAGGGAGGCGAGCAACTCGGCCCGGCCGCCGTCCTCCCGGTCCGAGCGCCAGTCGGGCACGAACACGAGCAGCCCGTGCCCGGCGGCCTCCCTCGCGAGCGGCCGCAGGACGTCCCGCTCGTCCGGCCCGCGGCCGTGCCACAGCAGGACGACGGGCACCGGCCCGGCCGTCCCGGCCGGCGGGCGGTGGACGTCCACCGGCCTCCCGTCGGCGTACTCGACGACGTCGAGGCGATCGAATTCCATGCTGGTCATGCGGTGTTCCCCTCCGGTTCGGGCCATGGCCGCCGACCTGGTACTGTACTTCTCGTCGCGAGGGAGATGATCTCTCGTCAGGCGTCAGTGGTGCTACCAGAGCACGTCCTACTTTCAGTAGGGAGAGTCCGTGCGATCCGGGCCTGGCGCTCTATTGTCGGGCGAGGTCCGGTACCTTTCGGGTATCGGGCCTTGTTCGTTTTTCCGGGGGTTTTCCGGTGGTGTGGGGCGGGTTTCGCGGCAGGGATTTCGACCTGCTAGTGTTCTTCTTGTCGCGAGGGAGATGATTCCTCGTCAGGCGTCAGTGGTGCTACCAGAGCACGTCCTACTTTCAGTAGGGAGAGTCCGTGCGATCCGGGCCTGGCGCTCTATTGTCGGACGCGGTCCGGTACCCATTCGGGTGCCGGGCCTCGTCCGCTTTTCCGGCGAATTCCCCCGGTCACGCCGGCTGGCGGTCGGAGCCCAGTTCGCGGGAGATCCGCAGGCCGGCCTGGGCGACCACCGGGCCGAGGGCGCGGACGCGGGCGGCGGTCATCCGGGACGTCAGGCCGGAGACGGACAGGGCGGCGGTGACCTCGCCGGTGTGGTCGAAGATGGGCGCGGCGACGCAGCGGACCTCGGGTTCGTTCTCGCGGTCGTCGATGGAGTAGCCGCGGGCCCGGATCCGGGCGAGGTCGGCGCGCAGCCGGGTCTCGTCGGAGATGGTCCAGGCGGTGACCGGGCGCAGGCCGGCGGCGACGACCTCGGTGACGGCCTCGTCGGGCAGCCAGGCGAGGATCGCCTTTCCGGTGGCGGTGCAGTACCCGGGGGCCCGGCTGCCGACGCGGGAGGCCATCCGCACGTTGGTCTCGTCCTCGACCTTGTCGAGGTAGACGATGCCCGGCGCCTGCCAGACGGTCAGGTGGACGGTCTCGCCGGCCTCGCGCTGGAGGCGGCGCAGGTGTTCGGCGGCGACGCTGCGCAGGTCGAGGGTGGAGAGGTAGGCCTGGCCGAGCCGCAGTGAGCCGTGGCCGAGGCGGAACCAGCCGGTCTCGCGGTCGCGTTCCAGCAGGTGCTCGTCGAGCAGCGGGCCGGCCAGGCGCAGCACGGTGCTCTTGTTGAGGTCGAGCGCCTCGGCGAGCTGGGCGAGCGGGACGCCGCGCCCGTCGCCGTGGTCGCGGACGTGGCCGAGGACGGCGAGGGCGCGGCGCAGCGACGAGGACTGGTTGCGTTCGGGCGCGGGCTTCCTGGGCCCTGCTCCTGGGTCCGTCATGGCTCAGAACGTACCCGTTCGCGCGCGGATCGCCGCGTTCTCGACACAACGTTGTGCAGTGCAAAACTTCGTGAACCGCCTCTTGTTGGCCGCGCGCGGCCGCGCCTAACGTCCCTGCCATCGAGCAGGCGACGGCATCCCCCGCCCGTCGGAACCCGCCCTGCCGTACCCCCGCAACCCACCCACCACCGGCCCCGGTCAGGGCCTGCTTCGACGTGCCCGTCCCCAGCGGCGCACGTCCCGGCGGCAGCTGCCGGGAGGGGAGGTCTCCACCATGCGATTCATCGGACGGACGGCCGCGGCCGCCGTGCTCACGGCCGGGTGCCTGGCCGCGGCGGCCTGCGCGCCGGGCACTTCGGCGCCGGCCGGTGCCGGGGCCGACGACCGGACGGGCGCCTTGCGGGTCTGGTTGTTCAACGAGGCAGGCAACGCCGCGAAGGAGGCCGTGGTCGGCCGGGCCGTGGCCGAGTTCCAGGCCTCCCACCAGGGCGTCACCGTCGACGTCGGCTACATCGACACCGACGCCTCGGCCCGCGCCGCGAAGATGAAGGGCGCGTTCAACGACCCCGGCAGCGCCCCCGACCTGGTCGAGTTCGGCAACACCGACCTGCCGGGCTACGTCGCCGCGGGCGGTCTCGCCGACATCGGCGCCGACCTGGCCGGGTGGCAGAGCAAGGGCGACCTCGACCCGGTGATCGCGAAGACGGCCGTCGTGGACGGGAAGACGTACGGCGTGCCGTGGTGGGTCGCGGTGCGCTCGCTGTACTACCGCACCGACCTGTTCACCGAGGCCGGGCTCGCCCCGCCGACCTCCTACGCCGAACTCGTCGCCGCCACGCGGCTGGTGTCCGGCCTCGCGGGCGCGGTCAAGGACTGATCGTTCCGCTCACCGGTGGACGAACGCGTGGGCCTCGCGGGCGAGTCCGTCCCAGGTGAGGACGGAGGCCGGGTCGAGCGCGAACCACTCGCGCATCGGACGGCCCTTGCCCGCGTCGAAGTGCTCGCCCTCCCCGGCGTCGACGAGCTCGTCCACGCGGGCGCGGGGGAGCTTGAGGACGAGGCGGCCGGCCGACAGCATCGCGAAGATGTGGCCGTCGGCCTTGAGCGCGTCGGAGCCGAAGCGGCGGCCGGTGCCGGGCGGCTCCACGCCGTCCAGGCGCGTCAACTCCTCTACCAGGGAGGCGAATCGCTCCTCGGGAGTCGTCTTCTTCGTCATGCAGGTCTCCTCGCCGTGCTGGTCTCCTCGTCGTGCCGGATTCCTCGTCGTGCCGGTTTCCTGGTCGCGCCGGCTTCCTCGTCGGGTCAGGCCGCCTCCGCGGACTCGTCGGGCGGGACGGCGACCAGGGTGAACACCGCGCCGCCGTCGTCCCGGACCAGCGACGAGCGGCCGAACGGCGTCGGCTCCGGGCCGGAGAGGACGGTCCCGCCGAGGGCGCGCACCCGGTCGGCGGCGCGGTCCGCGTCGTCGGTCGCGAACGAGGTCAGCCACGCGGCGCGGGCGTCGTCCGAGGGCGAGGGCCCGATCCCGCCGGCCGGGAGGCCCTGGGCGCGGAACACGGTGTAGCCGTCGCGGGGGTGGTCGTGGGTGAGGCCGAACACCTGCCGGTAGAAGGCGCGCGCGGCGTCCGGGTCGGGGGACAGGTGCTCGTTCCAGGTGAGCGTGCCCGGTTCGTTGACCAGCCCCGCGCCCGGGACCGGCCCGCCCTGCCAGAGCCCGAAGTGCGCGCCCTGCGGATCGGCGGCGAGCGCCGCCCGGCCCTGGTCGGGCACGTCGTACGGCTCGCGCAGGAGCCGCCCGCCGGCCGCGCGGACGGCGGCGGCGCTGCGGCGGACGTCGGGGGTGGCGAGGCAGGTGAGCCAGGCGGGCGGCTCGGACGGCGGCCCGACGGCCGCGACCTGGGCGCCGTGCAGCGTGGCGACGGCCTCGGCCGGGCCGGTCGGGACGAAGTCCCAGCCGAACAGCCCGCGGTAGAAGCGCCGCGCCCGCTCGACGTCGGGCACCGCGAGCGCCACCCAGCAGGGGACGCCCTCGCGGTACCTGCCCGCCTTCGGCATGCCGCCTCCTGCGCTCGGGCCCGCGTTCGGGGACCGTCCCCTCCGGCCAGCCTCCACGCCCGGTCCGCCGACGGCAACCGGGGTTCAGGCCACGCCGCGCGGCCGGAACTGGACGCTGATCCGCGGGCCCACCGGCCGCGCCGTCTTCGGGATCGCGTGCTCCCAGGTCCGCTGGCACGAGCCGCCCATCACGACGAGGTCCCCGTGCCCGACCGGGTGCCGCACGACGGCTCCCCCGCCGTACCGGGGCCGCAGGAGGAGGGCGCGCGGCTCGCCGACCGACAGGATCGCGACCATGGTGTCGTCGTGGTTCCCGCGCCCGATCCGGTCGCCGTGCCAGGCGACGCTGTCCCGCCCGTCGCGGTAGTAGCACAGGCCCAGGGTCCGGAAGGGCTCGCCGAGCTCCTCGGCGTAGTGCGCGCTCAGCGCCTCGCGCGCCTCGGCCAGCACCGGGTGCGGGGCCTCGGCGCCCTCGGGGTAGGACGCGAGCAGCCGCGGGACGTCCACCGTGCGCTCGTACATCTCGCGGCGCTCCGCCCGCCAGGGCACCTCCGCCGCCAGCTGTTCGAACACCCGGTCGGCCCCGCGCAGCCACCCCGGCAGCACGTCGAGCCACGCCCCGTCCCCGAGCACCACCCGCCGCACGCCCCGCAGCGGCCCGAGGCGGACGTCGTCGCCGGGGTCGTCGAACAGCGAGGGCTGGAGGTGAAGGGTGCCGGGCATGGCACCAGCGTACGCCCCAATTCGAACGTGTGCTCGAATATGAGGGCCGGCGGGGTCAGCCGTTGCGGTGGAGGTCGCACTGCTGCTGGATCGCGCTCGGGGCGTCGCTGCTCACGATGGAGACGTGGGGCGCCGGGCCGACGGCGGGGGCGTCCTCGGTGGTGCAGACGAGCTGCTGGATGGCGGTGGTGCTGAGCGAGGCGGTCGGCCAGGACAGGCGCAGCGTGACGGCGCCGGGGGTGGCGGTGGCCTGGACCTTGCCGGTGGCGGGCAGGTCGCTGTAGAGGCCGGTGCGCCGTTCGGCCGGGTCGGGGCCGGTGAGCAGGCTGTCGAGGGTCTGCTGGAGGTCCTCGCGCCGGCCGCCGGGGCGGATGGCGAGCCGGATGCCCTGCGGGCCGGGGAAGTAGAGCCGGGTGCCCGGTTCGATGCCGGTGGCGGGCAGGCCGCTGCGGACCGGACCGGTGCTCGGGATCGAGCAGCCGCACGCGAGCAGGAGCAGCGCGGCGGCGGTCAGGCGGCGGGCGGCCGGGTGGCGGCGGGCCTGGTGGGGGACCTGGCGAGGGGCCTGGCGGCGGGCTGTCGTCACTGGTCCTCCGAAGGGGTGCCGAGGGGCAGGACGAGGGTGAACACCGCTCCGCCCGCGGGGGAGTTGGCGGCCTCGATGATGCCGCCGTGCAGGCGCGCGTTCTCCTGGGCGATGGCGAGGCCGAGCCCGCTGCCCTCGGAGCGGGCGCGGGACTTGTCGGCCTTGTAGAACCGGTCGAACAGGTGCGGGAGTTCGGCGGGCGGGATGCCCGGGCCGCGGTCGGTGACGGTGAGCACGAGCTCGCCGTCGGCCTCGCGCAGGCCGAGGCGCACCGGCGGGCGGCCGTGGCGCAGCGCGTTGCCGGCGAGGTTGGCGACGATGACGTCGAAGCGGCGCGGGTCGAGCCGCACCGGCAGGGCGGCGGGCAGGTCGGTCTCGATCCGCTCGGACCAGCCGCGCAGGTCGAGGGTCTCGCGCACGGCCGAGGCCGCGTCGACGTCCTCGGTGCGCAGCGGGGCGGCGCCGGCGTCGAGGCGGGAGATCTCGATGAGGTCGTTGACGAGGCGGGTGAGCCGCTGGGTCTCGTTGCTGATCATGCGCAGTGCGGTGCCGGTGTCGGGCGGGAGCTGTTCGGCGTCCTCGTCGAGGATGTCGGTGACGGCGAGCATGGCCGCGAGCGGGGTGCGCAGTTCGTGGGAGACGTCGGCGGCGAACCGGCGGCCCTGGCTCTCGATGGCGCGCAGTTCCTCGATGGTGCCCTGGAGGGTGCGGGCGGTGTGGTTGAACGTCTTGGAGAGCTGGGCGAGTTCGTCGTGGCCGGTGACGGTGAGCCGGGTGTCGAGCCGGCCCTGGGCGAGGGCGCGGGCGGCGTCGCCGAGGGCCCGGACCGGGCGCAGGACCTGCCGGGCGGCGAACAGGGCGAGTCCGGCGGCGAGGACGGCGGCGAAGACGCCGGCGCCGGCGGCACCGGCGAGGACCTCGTCGGCGGCGGCCTGTTCGCGGTCGAGGGGGAGGACCGCGTAGACGGTGAGGCCGGAGGGGGTGCCGGAGCCGGGCGGCGTCCTGGTGGGGACGCCGGTGGTCACGCCGGACGGGGCGTAGGTGACGGGCACCCCGGCGGCGAGCCACGGGTGGCCGTCGGCGGCGAAGCGCTGGAACGCGGCGCGGCCGGAGCCGACGGTGGCCTGCAGGCCGGGCGGGACGGCGACGGGCTGGGTCCACTCGGAGTGGATCGTCCCGTAGGAGGCCAGGACGCGCCAGTCGCGGAAGCCGTTGGTGCCGGACAACTGCCCTGCCAGGCGGTCGAGTTCGGCCTGGGTCGGCGGGAAGGGCAGGGCGGGGGAGAGGACGTCGATGCGCCGGCGCAGCTCGTCGAGGGTGGTGTCCTGGGTGAGGTCGAGGGTGGAGTTGGTCGCGGCCCGGTAGGTGAGGGCGGCGGTGGCGAGCGCACTGATGGCGGCGACGGCGAGGAACGCGGCGAGCATGCGCGGGCGCAGCCCGGCGACGGCGCGGCGCAGGCGCAGCAGCCGGTGCCGTCCGGGCCGGGACGGCCGTCCGGCGCCGGGGTGTTCGGCCTGGGGCGGCCCGGCGGCGGTTCTGCCGGAGGGGTCGTCGGCCGGCGGGTTCCGGCGGGCGCCGTTCACAGCGGTCCGAAGCGGTAGCCGAAACCGCGGACGGTCTGGACGTAGCGGGGCGCGGCCGGGCTGTCCTCGATCTTGGCGCGCAGCCGGTTCACCCCGGCGTCGACGAGCCGGATGTCGTCCTGGCGGCCGAGGCCCCACACCGACTCCAGGAGCTGCTCGCGGCTGAACACGCGGCCGGGCGCGGCGGCGAGCTCCAGCAGCAGGCGCAGGTCGCCGGCGGCGAGGAGCAGGGGGACGCCGTGCTTGGTGACGGTGAGCGCGGCGCGGTCCAGGACGAGGTCGCCGAGCGTCTCGCGGACGGGCTCGGGGCCGGGGCCGCCGGCGCGGCGCAGCACGGCGCGGATCCGGGCGTCCAGGACGCGGGACTGCGCGGGCTTGACCACGTAGTCGTCGGCGCCGGCCTCCAGGCCGAGGACGGTGTCGACGTCGTCCCCGAGGGCGGTCAGCATGATCACCGGGGTGGGGCCGTCGGCGCGCAGGCGGCGGCACACCTCCAGGCCGTCGATGCCCGGCAGCATCAGGTCGAGCACCACGATCTCGGGCGGCTCCCGGTGGGCCTCGGCCAGCCCCTCCTCGCCGGACGCGGCGGAGCGCACGGCGTGGCCCTGGCGGCGCAGGCCCAGCGCGAGCGCGTCGCGCACCGACGGGTCGTCCTCGATCAGCAGTACTCGTGGCATGTCTGCCAGTATCGGCGCTGGTCAGGCGTGCTCCGGACCACGGCGCGGGGCGGGCGGCCAGTTGTTGCGAAACCTGTCGCACGTTGTTGCGAAACGGTCATACGCGGCTCACAGGGCCCGCAAGCGCGCGGCCGAGGGTGGTGGTCGTCCACCCCCTGACGAGGAGCACCACCGTGAGCCACCACGACGAACCCCGGACCCCCGAGAGCACTCCGAACAGCTGGTACCCGCGCCTGGACCCGGCGGGCCGGCCACATGCCCGCCGCACCGCCGTCCTGCGCGCGGTGACGGCGGGGGCGGTCGTGGTGACGCTGCTGGGTGCCGCCGGGGTGCTGATGAAGGGGCCCGACCCGCTGTCCCGGCTCGCCGGTTCCCCGGTCGCGCCGTCCGGGCCCGAGCCCTCTGCCACCGCGCCGGACGCCTCCCTGCCCGCGCCGACGGTGGACTTGAGCATCTCGCGCGAGTCCGAGGACGGGGGGAGGACCGTCAACCTCACCATCGACGACGGGCCCGACCCGCAGTGGACCCCGCGCGTCCTCGACGTCCTCGCCCGCAACGGTGCCAAGGCCGTGTTCTGCATGCTCGGACCGAGCGCCACCGCCCACCCGGAGCTCGCCCGGCAGGTCGTCGCGGCCGGCCACCGCCTCTGCGACCACAGCGTGAGCCACGACACCGCGATGGACCACAAGGACGTCGCCCACCAGGAGAAGGAGATCGTGGACGGCCTGCGGATGATCCAGGACGCCACCGGCGGCGCCCCCGTGCCGTACTACCGGGCGCCCGGCGGCGCGTTCACGCCCGAGAGCCGCCAGATCGCCGCCGCCCACGGCATGCGGCCGCTCGGCTGGAACGTCGACACCCGGGACTTCGAACGCCCCGGGGTCGAGCGGATCGTGGAGACCGCGAAGGAGCAGCTGCGGCGCGGCCCGACGGTCCTGCTGCACGACGGCGGCGGGAACCGGGCGCAGACGGTGGAGGCGCTGGAGCGGCTCCTGCCGTGGCTGCGGGCCAACGGGTACGCCTTCAGCTTCCCCAAGCGGTGAGCGGGAGGGGAACCGAACGGGGGTCAGGCCTTGGAACCGGGTACGGCGGCGTCGGGCGTCCGGCCGTCCTGCGCCTGCTGGGCGCGGGCGGCGAGGAGCCGGGCGAAGGCGGTGAGGGCGGGCGCGTCGGCCGCGGTCGCGTCCGCGCCGGAGTCGCCGACGTACAGGAGCGTCGTGCCGACCCGGACCAGGGCCTCCATGCCGTCCGCGCCGTGCGACCTGGCCGCGCTCTGGTCGCCGATCGACGGGAGCGGCACGGCCGCGGCCGCACCGGTGCCGCCCACCCGCTCCAGCATCGTGTCGAAGGCCCGGCCGGCCGTCGCGGCGGTCGCGAACGTGACCACGATGAACTTGGCGCTGTGCCGCGGACCGGCGCGGAACGTCACGGTGGCGTAGGCGAGTTGCTGGTCGCAGGCGTCCTGGACGAAGCACGGGACGCCGTCGCCCGCGCTCGTCCCGGACTGCGGCGCGGTCTCGATCCGCCAGCCGCCCGGCATCGCCGCGGGGTCGGGCAGGACGCCCTGTGCCCGGGCGGGGTCGCGCAGCGCCGTCGCGGCGTGGTCGAAGCCGTGGACGCCGGGCTGGAGGAGCGGCCGGTCGCCGAGGTTGATCCCGAGGGCGACCAGGGACGCGACCACCACGAGGGCGAGCGTCCCCAGGATCCCGCCGGTGGCGCGGCGGCCGGACGCGGGCTTCAGCCGGAGCTGGACCGTCCCGCCGTCGCCGGGTCTCGCCTGGAGGTGGACGGTCGGCGGGTCCGCCGGTGCCGTCCGGAGCTGGACCGTCGAGGGGCTCGTGGGCGGGCCCAGCTCCGTCGAGAGCAGGTAGCGGGCGAACGCCGGGTCCTCGGCGAGCAGCCGGCCGACGGCGGCGGTGAGCGCGGCCCGCGCCCGCGGGTCCGCCGGATCCGCCGCGGCCGAGACCGCCGCCTCCTCGCCGCCGGGCACCGCCCGCAGCCGCGTGCGCACGAGCTCGGCCACCGCCGAGCCGGGCGCGCGGACCAGCGCGTCGACGGTCGCGGTCACCAGTTCCTGGCCGTTCCCCATGACAACTCCCCCCAGCGTAGGCGTCGTTGACACCACCATCCCGGAATCCGGGCGATTGCGGACCCCGGTCGACGAGAACGGGGACGGAACCGCGACGGGTTTCGGACGGGCCCGGGACGTGCCGACGACGTGCCTGCGAGGTGTCGGCGACGCGCCGGCGAGGTGTGCGGTACGCGTTCTGGCGGCGGAGACCGGGAGGCGGCCGGAAGCCGGCCCGGGAGGCGGCCGGAAACCGGCCCGGGAGGCGGCCGGGATTCGGTCAGGAATCGAGAAGCGCGGTCCACCGGCCGCCCCTAGCATCGTCGGCATGGACCTCACCATTCACACCACCGTCCTCCCGCACGTCGACCCGGACGCGTCCGTGGCCTTCTACCGCGACGTCCTCGGCTTCGAGGTCCGCAGCGACGTCGGCCAGGGCACGATGCGCTGGATCACCGTGGGGCCGGCCGGCGGGTCCGGCACCTCCATCCTGCTCGCGCCCCCGGCCGCCGACCCCAACGTCACCGAGGACGAACGCCGCACCATCGACGAGATGATGGCCAAGGGCACCTACGGCTGGATCCTGCTGGCCACCCGCGACCTCGACGCCACCTTCGAGAAGGTGCAGGCCGGCGACACCGAGGTCGTGCAGGAGCCGACGCAGCAGCCGTACGGCGTCCGCGACTGCGCCTTCCGCGACCCGGCGGGCAACCTCGTCCGCATCCAGGAACTCCGCTGAGCCGTCCGCCCGGACGGCTCGTTCGCGGCCACTGACGAGAGCCGACGGACGCACGGACGCCGTCGGCGAAGGGGGTCTTCCATGTGCCACCCCGGATGGGCGCGCGCACGCATCGCGGCGCAGCGCCTGAGCGGCTTCGCACGGCTGCGCCGCGTGCGCGACCGGATCGACCGCGAGTACGCGCGCCCGCTGGACGTCGAGGCGCTCGCCCGCGCCGCCCGGATGCCCGCCGGGCAGCTCAGCCGCGAATTCCGGCTCGCGTACGGGGCCTCGCCGTACGCGTACCTGACGGCGCGCCGCGTCGAGCGCGCGGTCGCCCTCCTGCTCGGCGGCGGCGACCCGGCCGGGGTGTGGTCCGCGGTCGGCTGCGCCACGCCGGGTGTCCTCCGCGACCGCTTCACCGGGCTCGTCGGTGCGGCGCCCGCGGAGTTCGCCGCCGGCTGCGCCCGTGCCGGCACCCGCGTCGGCGTCGGCGTCGGCGCGACCGTGCCCGGGTGAGCGGCCCGGCGGGCCGCTAGCCGACGGGCATCGACATGTAGACGGCCCGCCTGCCGTACGAGGCCGGGACGGCGACCTCGCGGTGGGCGCGGTAGCCGAGCAGCCGCAGGATGATGTCGGTGCCGCGCACCGCGACCATGGAGATCCGCTCGAAGCCCTGCTCCCGCGCGCGGTCCTGGAAGTGGTGCATGAAGCGCAGCGCGACGTCCCGTCCGCGCAGGTCCTCGGCGATGACGAGGTCGTGCACGTGCAGGTTGCGGGACCGGTGGGCGGTGCCCTCCGGGCGGGCGAGGTCCGGGCAGCGCAGCGGCGGGTAGGGCAGGCTCAGCAGGTAGCCGCGGACCTTCCCGCCGCTCTCCAGGACGAGGCAGGTGCCGGGCGAGCTGCGGCCCCGGGACTCCAGGGCCGCCCGGCCCTCGGAGAGGCCGTCGGCCGCGTAGGCGTCGTGCTCCAGGGCGACGACGGTGTCCCAGTCGTCCTCGGTGAGCGGGCGGATGCGCAGGTCGTCGTCGCTCATCCGGCCGCCCCAGCCGCCGCGGCTGCCCCGGGTTCCGCGGTGGCTGCGGCCGGTTCGGCGTGCGCCGCGGCGACCAGCGCGCCCCACGCGTCGATGAGCAGCGCGAAGCGTTCGGCGTCGGCCCGCGCCTCGGCGAGGAGCCGCTCGCGCAGCGGCGCCAGGTGGTCGGCGAAGTCCGCGTACGTGCCGCCGAGCCGGCGGTAGGAGCGGTCGAGGACGTCCAGCCGGCGGACGTTCTCGGCGGGGTCCCAGTCGGCGCTGCGGCGCACGGAGTCGAGGACCGGCGCGGTGCGGACCTCGTACCGCTCGTCGAGCAGGTCCTCGCCGAGCGCCATCATCTCGCCGTAGACCGGGTGCAGGTACAGCATCGACAGCAGGAACTTGGCGAACCGCACCTGGTAGGCGGTGAAGCCGGGTCCGGTGCGGCGCTCGGACGTGTAGTAGTTGACGATGTGCCGGTTGTGGACGACGCCCGGCAGGCCGGCGTCGAGGACCACGTGCAGGAGGAAGTAGTCGCTGCCGATGGTGTCGGTCGCGGGCGGCAGCGGCAGCCGCTCGTAGACGCGGTGGTCCAGGCCGAGGTTGCACATGTCGACCCGCCGGATGTCGGGCGGGCCGAGGACCGTCTCGTCCGCGCGGAACGGCTCGGTGCCGCCGCCGGTGAACGACTCCTCGACCAGCTCGCGCTTCTCCTCGTCGGACCAGACCGGCGGTGCCCAGAGGCCGACCACGTCGTGGTAGACGGCGGGGTCGAGCTCCCGGATCCCGCCGACGTCGACGGACAGTTCGCCGATGAAAGAGCCGCCGACCAGGACCACGGGACGGTCGCCGTGGGCCGGGTCCAGCTCGTTCCTGGTGACGGCGGTGGCGTCCGCCGCGACATCGCCCGCCCGCCGCCCGAGCGCGCGCAGCTCGTGGTCGATCGGGAACACCTTGCGCCCGTCCAGGAGCTGGTAGTCGCCGTCGGAGTCCCGGCGGTGGACGGACGTGCAGCCGAGCGCGGCGGCGACGAGGAAGACCCGGTTGGTGCAGGCGCCGTAGGAGACGGCGCCGGGGAGCATCAGGTCGAGCAGCAGCTCGGGACCGGGGGCGCCGGAACGCCGGATCACCCGCTCCAGGAAGGCGCGCTGCCACGCCTCGTCGAGGTGGTGCACGACCACGCGCGGGGCGGGGGCCAGGGCGGCGACGGCGGCCGCGTTCCGCGCGAACGACGTGGCCCCGCTGCCCTCGGCGGCCTCCGGCGCCCCCGCGGCGTCGGAGGTGCCGGGGCAGACGGACGTGTCGGAGCGGTCGGAGCCGTCGAAGGTGCCGGGGCGGTCGAAGCCGCCGGAGCCGTCGGAGGTGTCGAGGATCAGCAGGTGCACCTCGACATCGAAGTGCGCGGCGGCGTGGGCGGCTTCCTCGGCGAGCGCGGTGATGGTGCCGGCGCAGGCCCGGTTGGTGGGCAGGGCGAGGCAGACTCGTCTCATGCAGGTTCTCCGTCGGTCGAACTCGACTGGCTTCGAGGCCAGTTGACGTCTTCCTCCGGTCGGTCCGGCCTCGCCAACACCGTGGACTAGACCAATGTCGAAGTCAACGATTGACAGGACGGACCGTGAGGGGGTGGGATTCGCCGCGCGCGCCACAGGGGGCGCACAAACCGTACGGACCTGCGATTGCCCACCGAATATCCGAACGGGCAAGCGGTCCCTGGGGGTTCAGCGGAACTCCGCCCCGTGCCGGAGTCATCCGGAGGCATGGACCTGCCGATAACGGCAACGATGTCCGTGCCCCGTCACTCCGTACTCCCCCACTCCGTCCGGAGGACACGCCATGCCCGAGCTGTGGCTGCCCGGTGCCGAGGTCCACGACCTCGGCGATCACGCCCCCACCGACCAGCAGTACCCGCCGAAGGCCATCGCGCACATCACCTGGGACCGCGACGCCAGCGCCGCCGCCCCGCAGGACTGGTGCACGTTCGACGACCTGGTCACCTACTTCACCACCAGCGGCGCCGGCGACGCCCCGCACCTCGTCTGGGACCCGTTCAGCGGCCGGACGGCCCAGCTGTTCCCCGCCGACTCCCGCTCCAGGAGCCTGCTCAGCCCGCCCGGGATCCCGACCCGCACCAACCGCGCGGGGCGGGTCGTCCTCCAGATCGAGGCGGTCTTCTTCCCCTACTGCCGCCACCGGGGCACGGTCTACCCGCGTCTCGTCGACACCCCGTGCGCCGGCTGGGGCCGCCTGCACGCCTGGATCGCCTCGTGGGGCGTGCCCGACGTCTGGCCGATGGGCCGGCCCACCGACTTCGCCGGCCGGCGCGACGAGCGGGTGTGGGAGACCCGCGGCGGCTGGTACGCCCACGCCCACGTCCCCGACAACGACCACACCGACCCGGGCTCCTGGCCGGACTTCACCGGCGGCCCGTCCCTCCCGCCCCCGCCGCCGGACGGGCCCACCCCGCCCGCCGAACCCGTCCCGGCGCGCTACCAGGTCGCCGTCAACGGCCTCCGGTACGGCTACGGCGCCCACGGCTACCAGGTCACCGCCGTCGGCCGGGCGCTCGTCGCCCAGGGCTTCGGCGGGCACTACCGGTCCGGCCCCGGCCCGGACTGGACGGACGCCGACACCCTCAACTACGCCGACTACCAGCGGAGTCTGGGCTACTCGGGCCCTGCGGCGGACGGCGTCCCCGGCCCGGCCTCGCTGCTGCGCCTGCTCGGCTACCTGCCCGGCCCGCGCACCGTCTCGCTCGCCCACGTCGTCGCGGCGGCCGGCACCGACCCGGGCGCCGAGCAGGGCCACCGGACGTACGGCGCCGAGGTCGCGATCGTCGAACAGGCGCTGGCGGACGAAGGGCTGCTCGAACAGCGGTGGGTCGACGGCTCGTTCGGCAGCCTGACGGTCACCGCCTACGCCGGCTGGCAGCGCCGCTGCGGGTACTCCGACCCGGACGCGGACGGCGTCCCCGGGGCCGACTCGCTCCAACGGCTCGGCGCGGCGCACGACTTCACCGTGACCGGGTGAGGCGGGCGGGCGCCCTCGTGTCGTCCGCCGTACTCGGCCGGGAGTAGTCGGAGTTACTCCCGCCGGCAGATGCCGGATGAGAGGAGGGCGGGGGAGGCTGAGCGCGTTCTGATGGGCCTCTATCGAAGGAGGTACGGATGCGCTCGCTCCCGGAGTCCTCGGCAGCGGCGGGGGGTTCGCCGTCGCCCCCGCGCTCGGCCGCTTCTGCAGCACCTCGGCGCCGCCGGCTGTCCCCGGCCGCGCGGAAGTGGCTGGTGGCCGTGCACCTGGTGGCGTCGGTGGGCTGGCTGGCGCTGATGCTCTGCCTGCTCACCCTCGCCGCGGCGGCGCTCGCGACGGACGACGCCGAGCGGGTGCGCGCGGCCTACCGGGCGATGGGACTGCTCGGGGACGTCCTGGTCCTGCCGCTGAGCCTGCTGACCTTCGCCAGTGGGGTGGCGCTCGGGCTGGGCACGACCTGGGGGCTGTTCCGCCACTACTGGGTGAGCACGAAGTTCTGGCTCACGCTCGCAGCCCTGGGCGCGTCGGCGTTCGCGCTCCCGGACCGCCTGCACGACGCGGTGCGGGCGGTGGACGCACATCCGGTCGGGCCGATCACCGCGGCGGAGCTCGGCTTCGTGCGGTACAACGTGGTGATCGTCCCGTCCGTGGCGCTGTCGCTCTACCTGTTCATGGTGGTGCTGTCCGTCCACAAGCCCTGGGGCCGAAGGGCGCCGCGAATACCTCGGCCGCCTCGGCTGCCTCGGTCGCGTCGGTCGCGTCGGCGGTGAGCGGCCGGGGAAATACCCGGGTGGTGTGGCCGCGTTGTCCCCGGACGTGACCACTGCACAGCCCGCGCTCCGACTCTCCGTGCTGGACCGCTCCCGCACCAGGCGAGGGGAGGATCCCGCGCAGGCCTTGCGGAGCACGGTCGGGTTCGCCCGGCAGGCGGAGGCCTTCGGCTACCACCGTTTCTGGGTCTCGGAGCACCACGGCGTGCCGGGGGTGGCCGGTTCCGCGCCGACGGTGCTCGCCGCGGCGGTGGCGGCGGCCACCTCCCGGATCAGGGTCGGGACGGGCGGCGTGATGCTGCCCAACCACCAGCCGATGGTGGTGGCGGAGCAGTTCGGCGTGCTGGCCTCGCTCTTCCCCGGCCGGATCGACATGGGCCTCGGGCGGTCGGTGGGCTTCACCGACGGTGTCCGGCGGGCGCTGGGGCGGGAGAAGGACGCCGCCGACGACTTCGGCGCGCAGCTGGCCGAGCTGCTCGGCTGGTTCGACGGCACCCAGCGGGCGCACCGCGGCGTCCACGCCCGCCCGGCCGAGGGCCTGCGGGTGCCGCCGTTCGTCCTCGCCACCGGTGCGGGCGCCGATCTGGCGGCCGAGGCCGGGCTGCCGCTGGTGATCGCCGCCCCGCGCGGGGAGGAGCGGATGCTGGAGGCCATCGACCGCTACCGCACGCGCTTCCGCCCCTCCGCGCACGCCGCCGAGCCGTACGTGGTGGTCTCCGGCACCGTCGCGGTGGCCGGCACGGTCGAGCGGGCGCACGAACTGCTCGTCCCCGAGGCCTGGTCGGGCGCGTACTCCCGGACGCACGGCGAGTTCCCGCCGCTCGCCCCGGCCGCCGAGGTCCTCACCCGGTCGATGACAGCGCGCGAGCGGGCCGCGTACGAGCAGTCGCTCACGGGCCACATCGCCGGCACCCCGGCGCAGGCCGCCGCCGAGGTGGCCGCGCTGGTGGCCCGCGCGGGCGCCGACGAGTTCCTGGTCACCACGAGCACCTTCGACCGGGCCGCGATGACGGAGTCCTACCGGCTGCTGGCTGAGGCGGCCGGGCTGTCCGCCCGGACCGGCCCCGCGGCCCCGGGCGCCCCTGACGTGATTTCTGAACAGGGGCGCTGACCTGCTACTGTTCTTCTCGTCGGGAGGAAATGACCTCCCGGACAGGCGTCAGCGGTGCTACCAGAGCACGTCCCACTTTCAGTGGGGAGAGTCCGTGCGACCCGGGCCTGGCGCTCCACTCGAAGGGGCTCGTTCCGTCCAGCGGAACGGGCCCCTTCGCCGTTCCCTGGCCGTTCCCGGCCCGCCTCTGGACCGTCCCCGGATCGTCCCCGGGTCGCCCTGAGCTACCCCCCTGAGTTACCCCCTGAGCCGTCCCTCGGCGCTGTCGCTCGCACCCCGCATTCGCGGCCGTTCCCGCTGCCGCCTCTCAGCGTCCACCGCCCGTTCCGGCCGTCCGGCTCCTCTATCGCATTCGGTGACCGAAACCCTCCGGCGTGGCCGACTATCGGCCAAGGTCCCGTTCCAGGTGGCCGGTGAGCGGCGGGCGGCAGCGGTACCACGGCCAGCGGGTTTCGATGGCGACGGAGAGTTGATGGTCCGTCACAGCATGGCCGGAACTCACTGCTACTGGTGTGAATATGCCATTGGAATGTTCGTCATACGGAATCCGGCAGTAGCCTTCCGTGTCGAACCCGCCACTCGTCGTGGCGGTCCGGCCGGTGCCGCGCTGCGCGCCCGGCCGCGCAGCATTCCCCCGTGCGATGGACGACCCCCCACGAAGGAGCCGGTGTGCCGGGTATCGACGACTGCCTCTCCGGAGCGATGGCGATCACCGGCGCCCGCTCCGCGAGCCTGGTCGACTGGAGCAGCGGGCTCGCGCTCGGCAGCCTGGGCGAGAGCCCGGCCGGCGAGCACGAGACCACGGCGGCCGAGGCAACCGACCTGGTACGGGCGGCCGTTGAGAGCCAGACCTTCACCGCGTCGGAGGACCGTCGGGCACCGCTGCAGGACATCATCGTCACTGCGGGCCGCAGTTACCACCTGATCTGCTTCATCGACACCGTCTTCGACAGCCGGCTCGTCCTGCACCTGTGGCTGGACCGCGAGGAGGGCAACCTCGCCGGTGCCCGCTACCGCCTCCAGGCGCTCGCCGAGGAGCTGGTGCTCGGGTGAGCGCGCACGCGGCCCCGACGGCCGTGCTGCCACCGACGGTTCCGCGGACGCCGGGCGAGGCGGTCGGCCTGCTCGCCGCCCGCGAGGCCACCGGCGCCCTGCGCGGCCCGCTCGGCAGTGTCTACCTCACCGACGGCCTGGTGACCCACGCCGAGTCCGACCGCGCCCCCGACCTGGGCGACCTCCTCACCGGCTGCGGCCGGCTCGCCCCGGGGGAGTGGCGCGAACTCGTCGAGCTCCACGGCCCGCAGGCCCGCGTCGCGGCAGCGCTGGTCGACCAGGGCCGGATCACCCGCGGGGAGCTCGAACTCGGCCACCTGGAAACCCTGTTCGACGCCGCCTTCTTCGTCCTCGCCGACACCGGCGGCGGCCTCTGGCGGTTCGAGACCGGAGCCCGGCACTGGCTCGGCCCGGTGGCGGCGGTCGACGCGGCACGGGTCTGCCGGGAGTCCGAGCGCCGTCGGCACCTGCTGGACGGCATCTGGCCCTGGGCGCAGCTCGACACCGCGCCGGTCCGCCCGGCCGAGGCCGCCCGCCGGCCGTCCCGCCGTCCGCCCGGCCGCCGCCGGCGGGAGCTGCTCGACCACGCGGACGGCCGAAGAACCCCGGCCGAACTGGCCCGGCTGCTCGGCCGGTCCGGGTTCGGCGTGACGGCGGACGTCCGTCGGCTGGCCGCTGCGGGGCTGCTCGACGCCGCTCCGGCGGTGGTGCCGGGGCCGGTCCCCGTACCCGGCCCGGCCGCCGCGCCCGGCCCGGCGCCGGTAGGCGTTCCCGTGTCGGTCCCCGGGCCCGGGCCCGTCGTCGCGGCCGTCCCCGCGCAGTCGCCACTCCCACCGCCACCGGCGGCACGACCGGCACCCGCACCCGAAGTCCCGCGCGTCGGCGGCCTGCACCGCCGGATCCCCGGCGCCACCCTCACCGGCGCCGGGGCGTCCGGAGCCGTCGTACCCGGAGCCGTCGTACCCGGAGTCGTCGCAGCCGGAGCCGCGACGAGCGTCCCGGCGGCCGGATCCACCGCACCCGGGCCCCGCCCGCTCGGCGTCCACGCGGCTGGCGCCCACGCACTCGGCGCCCACGCGGCCGGGGCTCCGGAGCGCGGAGCCCCGGCACCCGGCGCCGCCCCCCGTTCCGACCGCCCGCCGATCCCGGCGGCGGCCCATCCGCTGACCGTGCCCGACCCGGACATCGCGCTGCTGACCCGGGTCCTGACCCTCCTGGAGGCCCGACTTTGAGCCACTCTCCGCCCGCGACCCCGCCGTACCGGCCATGAGGCGGGCGCTCAAGCAGCGTGTCGGAAGGAGACAACTGATCGCCTTGGAGACCGAGCTGCTCGCCGAGCTCCGCGCCGTCAAACACCGCATCCCGCACCTCGCCGGCGGTCTGGTGGCCAGCGTGGACGGCCTGTTGGTCGCCCACGACACCCACGGGACCGAGCCGTCCGGCCTCGCCGCGATGACGGCGGCCTCCCTCTCCCTCGCCCAGCGGCTCGCCGACACGACGGGCCAGGGCGAGTTCCGGGAGTCCCTCGTGCGCGGCGAACACGGCTACGTCGCCACGTACGCGGCCGGCGGCAGCTGCGTGCTCACGCTGCTGGCGCACCCGGACGTCAACGTCGGCCGCCTGCACCTGGAGGCCCGCCGCTCGGCCCAGCGGATCGCCGGGCTGCTCACCGACGCCCTGGTGCCCAAGGACCCGCGCGAGGCCGGCTGACCGACCGTCCGCCGCCCCTGTCCCTGCCCCTGACCCCCTGCCCCTGTTCGACCACCCCATCACCGAACCACCGAAACGGAGTCACGAAATGACCGACGCAGCCGGCGCCCTCAAGCAGGCCATGACCTCCATCGAGGGCGCCATCGGCGCCGCGCTCGTCGACTACAACAGCGGCATGGCGCTCGCCACCCTCGACGGCCCCGGCGGGCTGGACCTCAACGTGGCCGCCGCCGGGAACACCGACGTGGTCCGCGCCAAGATGCGCACCATGGACATGCTGGGCCTGCAGGACGGCATCGAGGACATCCTGATCACCCTCAGCAGCCAGTACCACCTGATCCGCCCGCTCACCGGCCGCACCGGCAAGGGCCTGTTCCTCTACCTCGCGCTGGACAAGGGCCGCGCCAACCTGGCGATGGCCCGCCACCAGCTCGTCAAGATCGAGGCGGACATGGAGGTCTGACCCGGACGCGAGGGCCCCGGGCCCGGCGGATCACCGTCCGCCGGCCCGGCCCCGCCCCGGCTCACCCCGCCCAGCTGACCTCGCCGCCCGGCAGTGCCGCGCACAGCTCGCCCTCCGGCGTCACCACGCTCCACGGCGCCAGCACCGCGTGCGGCGGGACGGACAGCGCACCGCCGCCCGTGAAGTCCAGCTCCAGGCCGCCGGCCGGGGTGACCCGGGCCGAGCCGACGGTCCGGCCGACGAGCGCGAGCAGCGTCGCCGTCGGGCGGACGGTCAGGGCCGGGAAGAAGTGCTCCACCTCGGCGGGCGCGGCGAAGGACGGCGCCGCGAACCGGAACTCGTGCGCCACCCGGACGGTCACCGGGCCGTCCAGCGTGAGGTCCAGCCGGCCGCCACCGCTGACCGACGCCACCCGACGGCCGGCCAGCACCTCTCCGATCACGTTCTGCATGCCTCCCAGTGTGGATCACACCGCCGCCCGGCTGCTATCCCACCGGCCGCCCGTCGACCAGTTCGAGCGGGCCGCCGCCGCGTTCCCGGGCGGCCAGGGCGGCGGCCGTCCGGTCCCACGAGGGCGCGGACAGCAGGGCCCGGGCCTCGGCCGGTTCGCACAGGCGCCAGTCCACCAACTCGTCCTCGGCGAGGGCGATCGCGGCGAGCATCCGGTCCGTCACCGTACCGCCGTCGTAGACGTAGACGAGGACGGCGGTGTCCCGGTCGAGCGCCGGATCGGCGGCGGAGGACGGCAGCCAGTCCAGGACGAGCAGCCGCCCCGGCTCGACCTCCCACCCCAGCTCCTCGCGGACCTCCCGGCGGGCCGCCGCCCGGGGCAGCTCGCGGTCCGCCTCGATGCCGCCGCCCGGGAGCGTCCAGTACGGCACCCGTCCGCGCGGCCCGTCCCACGGCTTCAGCCGGACGAGCAGCACGCGCCCGGCGCCGTCGGTGAACACCGCGCGCGCCTTGGCCCGGATCCGGGGGCGGGAGGCGATGAAGGCGGCCCGGTCCAGCGGCGGTGCCGGGTCCGGTTCCCCGTGGCCCTGGAACTCGGGGATCCCGGCCGGCCCGGTGTACTCGGGCGGCGGCGGCGCGGCCGGGAGGTGTTCGAGCGAGTGGCCGGCCGGCCAACTGTCCTCCAGTTCCAGCGGGCCGGCCGTGCGGGGTGCCCGCAGGCACGCCGTCACCCGGCGCGACAGCCTGGGCGGCAGCGCGTGCGCCGCCGCCTCCGGCGACAGCCAGACCCAGCCGCCGACCTCCGCCGCGTCCGCCCGGATCGCCGCCGCCTGCGCCGAGCCGATCGGCTCCGCCCAGTACAGGTGGGCGGCGATCGGCGGACGGTGGTCGTCGAGCGTCCAGTCGATGCAGGCCAGCGGCCCGAGTCGGGGCGTGAACCCGAGCTCCTCGGCGATCTCGCGCAGCGCGGTCCCACGCGGCGAGAGGTCCGTCGGCTCCCAGCCGCCGCCGGGGATCGCCACCGGGTGCTTGCGGTCGTACGGCAGCCGCACCACCAGCACCCGCCCCTGCTCGTCCGGGAACAGCACGCCCGCCGCCGCCAGCAGCTCCCGCCCGCTCGTCGGCGATGCCTCCACCCTCGATGACGCCTCCACTCGGCACTCCCTCCGGTCCGGCTCGGTGATCACGTCCCTCCGGACGACACCGCCGGATACCTGCCCGGTTCCACGCGCGCGCCACCGGTGATCACCCGTCAGTGGCCGCCCGATCCGAAGGACACGCCCGAGCGCCCCGGCCCGGGGAAGCGCCCTCAGCCCAGGGAGGCCCCGGCCCGGGGAGGCCAGGGCCCGGGGAAGCGGCCCTCAGCCCAGGGAGGCCCCGGCCCAGGGAGGCCCCGGCCTGGGGAAGCGCCCTCAGCCCAGGGAGGCCAGGGCCTGGGCCGCCGCCCGGGCCATCTGTTCGTCGTGCCGGCCGGTCGCGCCGCGCAGGCGGGCGAGGCCCTCGGTCGCCGCGAGGGCCAGGAGCCCCGGGAGGAGGTCGGTGCTGCGGGCGGCGACCCAGCGGGTGCCCCGGGTGGCCATCCACCACACGTCGGCGGCCCGGCCGGGCGGGCGTTCGGCGGGTTCGCCGCCGGGCGCGGGGCCGAGGTCGCGGCCGTCGGCGGCCAGCAGTTCGTGGAAGCGGCGGGCGATCAGCCGGTGTCCCTCGGCACTGGGGTGCAGGCGGTCGACGCTGAGCAGCCGCCGCTCCTCGCACCAGGGCAGGTCGGCGATGTGCAGGTGCAGGGCGTGGTGGCGCGCGGTGAGGGCGTGCACGACGGTGTTGACCGCCCGCATCCGCCGGGCGAGCGGCCGCGCGAGCGGAGCCGGCAGGCGCAGCAGCGTGCCGGGGTCCGGCAGGCAGGCGGTGAGCAACCGGGCGCCGTGGCCGGACAGTTCGCCGAGGGTGGCGTCCAGCTCCAGGGCGGTGCGGCGGATGTCGAAGCCGGCCCGCAGGGTGTCGTTCCCGCCGACCACGACCGCCGCCAGCTCCGGCCTGCGCTCCAGCGCCGCCGGTAGCTGACTCGTCGTCAGATCGACGGTCAGGGCGCCGCTCCGGGCGAGGTTCGTGAACTCGACGGCCGTCCCCTCCGGTGCCAGCGACCCGGCCAGCACGGCGGCCCACCCGCGCCAGCCGTCCCCGACGGGATCGCCGACGCCCTCGGTGAGCGAGTCGCCGAGCGCGACGAACCGCACCGGCCCGCCCGCGGGCCGCCGCCCGTCCGCCGTCCACTCACGCGTGTCGAGCACGCTCATCGCGGACCCCCTCCCCGGTGCCGGCATCCGGCCTCCCGGCGCCGGAGCGGGGCACCCCGTGCGCCGCCAGGAACGCGGCCACCGCCGCCGGCCACGCGTACCGCTCCGCCCGCGCCCGGGCGGCCGCGCGCCGGGCGTCCTCCGGCCGCGCCAGCAACCGCCCCACCGCGGCGGCGAATCCCTCGCCGGTGTCGGCGGCGGCCACGCCCGCGAGACCGATCAGCCCCGGCAGCGCCGAGGAGCGGCTGGCCACCACGGGTGTCCCGCACGCGAGCGCCTCCATGGCGGCCAGCCCGAAGGTCTCCACCGGACCGGGCGCGAGCACGGCGTCCGCGCAGCCCAGCAGCCGGGCCAGCGCCTCCCGGCGGCTCACGTGCCCGAGGAAGCGCACCGGGAGCCGCAGCCGGTCGGCCCGCGCCGCGAGCCGCTCCCGCAGCGGGCCGGTGCCCGCGACCACCAGCACCGCGGGCACCCGCCGGGCCCGCAGTTCGGCGAGCGCCTCGATCGCGCGCTCGGGCCGCTTCTCCTGCGAGAGCCGCGAGCACAGCACCAGCAGCGCCTGGTCCGGGTCGGCGTACCTGGCCCGCTCGTGCGCCCGCGCGGGGGCCGACAGGGGGCGCATGGTGTCCAGGTCCACGCCGAGCGGGGCGCGCGCGAGGTTGGGCACGCCGAGGCGCCGGAACTCGGCCGCCGCCCAGTCGGTCGTGCAGACGACGGTGTCGTACGCGCGCGCCGTCGCCGCGTTGAGCCGGTCGGCGGCCAGGGCGGCGAGCGGACCGGGCACGCCCCACGTGCCGAGCACCCCGGCGGCGCTCTCGTGGGACACCATCACCGAGCGGACCCCGTGCCGCCGGGCCCAGCCGCCGGTCCAGCGCAGGGTGGTGCGGTCGGAGACCTCCAGCCGGTCGGGGGAGAGCCTGGTGAGCTCGGCGGCCACCGCCCGGCGGTCGGTGAGCAGCCGGTAGCCGCCGCTGCCCGGCAGCACCGGCCCGGGCAGCGTGACGACGAGGCCCTGCTCGGTCTCCTCCTCGGAGCGCCGCTCGCCGGGCACGACGAGCACCGGCCGGTGCCCGGCCGCGCGGTACCCGGCGCCGAGGTGCCGCAGCGCCGTCCGCAGCCCGCCCGACACCGGGGTGACGAAGTTGGCGAGCCGCACGATCCGCAGCGACCCGTCCGTGGTCCCGTCCGTGCCCCCGTCCGTGCCCCCGTTCATGCCGGCAGTTCCTCGGTGACGGCGGCCGGCCCGGCCTGCGGCACGTCCACCACCGGCGGAGCGGCGGGCGACGGGACGGCGACCCCGCGGTGCTCCGCGAGCACCTCCGCGTAGTGCCGCAGCAGCAGGTCCCCGACCGCCTCCCAGGTGCGGGCGGTCACGTCGGCGCGCCCGGCCCGGCCGTACGCGGCCCGCAGTTCCGGGTCGGCGGCCAGCCCGGCCACCGCGCGGGCGACGGCCGCGCCGTCCCTGGGCGGCACGAGCAGGCCCGTCCGGTGGTGGCTGACGAGGTCCAGCGGCCCGCCGGCGGCCGGTCCGACCACCGGCACGCCGCTCGCCATCGCCTCCTGGATGGTCTGGCAGAAGGTCTCCAGCGGGCCGGTGTGGACGAACACGTCCAGCGTGGCGAAACATCGCGCGAGTTCCTCGCCGGTCCGCCGCCCGAGGAACACCGCGCCGGGCATCGAGGCCTTCAGGCCCGGGGCGGACGGCCCGTCCCCGATGACCACCACCCGTACCCCGGGCAGCGCCGAGGCGGCGGCCAGCAGGTCGACCCGCTTCTCGGGCGCCAGCCGGCCCACGTACCCGACCAGCACCTCCCCGCCCGGGGCCAGCGCCCGGTGCAGGGCCTCGTCGCGGTGCCGGGGGTGGAAGCGCACCGAGTCCACCCCGCGCGGCCACAGCTGCACCCGGGGCACCCCGTGCGCGGTGAGGTCCTGGACGGCGGGCGTCGACGGCGCCAGCGTCCGGGCGGCGGCCCGGTGGACGGTCCGGATCCGGTGCCAGGCGGCCGCCTCCCCGAGCCCGCGCCCCGCCCGGTAGGCGTGCGCGTACCCGGCGAGGTCGGTCTGGTAGACGGCGACGGCGGGCACCCCGAGCCGGGCCGCGACCTGCATCCCGCGCGCCCCGAGGACGAACGGGCTGGCCAGGTGCACGACGTCCGGCCGGTGCGCCGCGATCGCGGCGGTCAGCCGCCGGCTCGGCAGCGCCACCCGCACCTGCGGGTAGCCGGGCAGCGGCACGGACGGTATCCGCACGACGGGCAGCTGCGCCGCGTCCGTGCCGGCGCCGAACGTGTGCGGCGGGCACTCGGCGCCGCGCGCGGGAGCGGGAGTGATGACAAGGGGGTGGTGGCCCCGGCGGACCAGATGCTCGGCCGTCCGCAGCACGCTGTGGGCGACTCCGTTGACCTCGGGCGGAAACGACTCGGTGACGATGACGACGCGCATGTCAGTGTTGTGACCGGGCCCGGCATGTATTCGGCCAAAGGGATCTGTCGTACAAACGAACGCGGGTCGGCGATTTGCACCGCCGACCCGCACACGGGGGTCCGCTATCCGGCGGCCGCCTCCTTGAGCTCCGCGTACGGCGCGAGCTTGCGGATCGACTCGATGCTCCGGATGCAGTCGTCCCGGCTCTCCTGCGGGTCGCTCGTCACGACGATCGACCCGTTGCTCGCCTTGAGCCGGAACCGGTGCATCCCGGTCTCGTCGGTGTACAGCTCGAACTTGCCGGCCATGAAACCCACTCGCCTCTCGCTCGGTGACCCCCTCGCACCGCACCGTAGTCACAACCCCCACCCCCCGCCCGCCGACCGGACCCGTCCGAGTGGCGCCCGCCGCCGCGCCGTCCGGCATGATCGGGCGGTTGGCCGATCCCCGGACCGAGGAGTCCCGTGAAGCGCACCACCGCCGCAGTCGTTCTGAGCGCCCTCGTGCTGGCCGCCGTCTCCGGGTGCTCCGCCGCGCCGGCCCGCGCCCGGTCGAAGCCGGCCGCGCCGTCGAACGCCGTTGCCGCGGCGGGGTCCTGGAAGGGGGACTTCCGCGGGTACGGGACGGACCAGTGGCGGCGTGCGTGGGGTGTGGCCGACCAAGGGGCCTGGGGCGGCGCCGACTTGAGTGCCGTCGACGATCCGTCGGTGCCGGGCGGCGGCGGGTCGGCGCTCCAAGTCGCGTACGGGGCGGGCTCGTCCGCGAACCAGTGCGCCGACTGCCCGAATCCCGGGGGCGGGCAGTTCTACACCAGCCTCGACGCGCTCGGCCTGTCCGGCCTCGCCGACGGGACGACCCTCGACCTCCGGTACGCCGTCAAGTTCCCCGTCGGGCGCGACTGGGGCAGGGCCGGCAAGCTGCCCGGGCTCTACGGCGGCCGGATCGGCGCGGAGTCGGGCGGGAACCACGGTGACGGGTGGTCGACGCGGTACATGTGGCGCGGCGCCAAGGGCGTGCCGGACAACGGCGAGGTCTACCTCTACACGCCGACCAGTGCCGGCCCGACGGGTTACGGCGTCGACGAGGGCCTGGGCGACTGGCGCTTCCAGGCGGACGGCCGGTGGCACACCGTCGAGCAGCTGGTGGACCGCGGCACCGGTGACGTCACGGTCTGGTACGACGCCGAGCAGGTGTACGCGGCGCCGGGCGTGGCCAAGGGCATTGCCGGGATCCCGTTCTCCGGCGTGCTCTTCTCCACCTTCTACGGCGGCCACGACACCACGTGGGGCCCGGCGAGCGCGCAGCACGTCGAGTTCGCCGACTTCTCCCTCGCGCCCACCCGGCAGCACTGACGGCCGTTCGGGTGAGGCCCGGCGGTCCGCCTTCACCCGGGCGAGGGAGATCGGTCACCCGGTTGTCTCAGCGGGGTTGCGGCGTGGGCGGGTTCGTGCGGGTTCGTGTGCAAATCTGTGCTGGTGCCCGCGGGGCGGCCGGGTGTGCGTGTGGCCGGCCCCGGGCGCGCCTTCATGCCAGAGACCAGAGACCACCCAAAGGACATCTGATGTCGCTTCGTGGAAACATCCGCAAGTTCGCCGTGATCGCGGCCGTGACGGGTGCCGCCGCCTTCGCGGCGCCGGCGCCGGCGATGGCGCACTGGCACGCGTCGGACTCGTCGTCCGGCCAGAGCCTGGAGTCGGGTTCGGCCGGCGTCGGCCTCTTCGGCCCGCACGCCAACTGGCTCAACGTCCACGAGCACAGCGAGGACGCCTGCATCGGGGACTGCTGATCCAGCTGATCCGGCCGTGGGCCCGGGGAGTGTTCGGCGCTCCCCGGGCTCACGCGTGTCCGCTCGGCTCCATCTGCCGGACGTCGGCCGGCCGGGAGAGCGGGCTCGGCCACCAGATGTGCCGGCCGAGGTCGACGGTGAGCGCGGTGACCAGCACCGACCGCACCACCAGGGTGTCGATGAGCACGCCGAGCGCGACGGCGAAGCCGATCTCGGCCAGGCCCACGACGGGCAGGGTGCCGAGCACGGCGAAGGTGCTGGCGAGGATCAGCCCCGCCGAGGTGATGACGCCGCCGGTGGCGGCGAGGCCCGCGACCGCCCCCTGGCGGGTGCCGCGGTGGGCGGACTCCTCGCGGACGCGCGTCATCAGGAAGATGTTGTAGTCGATGCCCAGGGCGACCAGGAAGACGAAGACGAACAGCGGGAACGCGTTGTCCTCGCCCTGGAACCCGAAGACGTGCTCGAAGAAGAGCACGCTGATGCCCAGCGCCGCCGCGTACGAGAGCACGACGGTCGCGATCAGCACGAGCGGCGCGGTGACGGCCCGCAGCAGCAGCGCCAGGATCACCAGGACGACGCCGAGGACGAGCGGGATGATCGCCCGGTTGTCGTTGCCGGCGGCCCGCCCGGCGTCGAGGATCACCGCGGTGTTGCCGCCGACCTTGGCGTCGGCGCCCGGGACGGCGTGGACGGCGGTGCGGACCCGGTCCACGGTGTCCTTCGCCGCCTGGCTGTCCGGCGGGTCCGTGAGCGTGGCCTGGAAGAGGGCCTGCCCGGCGTGCGTCACGGGCACGGACGTCCCGGCGACGCCGGGCGTCGACTGCGCGGCGGCCCGTACGGCGCCGGCGTCCGCCGCCGTCGAGATGACGGTGAGGGGTGAGCCCGTGCCGCCCGGGAAGTGCTGCTCCAGCACCTGCTGGCCGACGACGGAGTCCGGTGTGCCGGTGAACGAGGCGGCCGTGCCGAGCCCGTTGGCGTTGAGGGACACCAGCCCCGCGCAGCAGGCCGCGAGGGCGAGCGCCGTCCCGACCCAGACCTTGCGCGGGCGGCGGGCGATCCACGCGCCGATGTGCGCCCAGCGGCCCGTCTTCGTCGGCTCGGCCGTGCCGTAGGCGGGCCTGACCGGCCAGAACACCCACCGTCCCATGATCACCAGCAGTGCGGGCAGCAGCGTGAGCATGGCCGTCAGCGCGACCAGCACCCCGATGGCGCACACGGGTCCGAGGCCGCGGGTGGAGTTCATCTCGGCGATCAGCAGGCACAGCATGGACGCGACGACCGTCGCCGAGGACGCCAGGATGGCGGGCCCGGCCCGGTGCAGGGCGAACGCCATCGCCTCGTGGCGGTCCTCGTGGCGGCGCAGCTCCTCGCGGTAGCGGGCGGTGAGCAGGAGGGCGTAGTCGGTGCCCGCGCCGAGGACGAGGACGACCAGGATGCCGGCGCTCTGCGCGTTGACGGTGAGTCCGGCGTGCTTGGCCAGCAGGTAGATGACGGCCTCGGAGACGACGAGCGCGCCGGCGGCGGAGATCAGCGGGAGGGTCCAGAGCACCGGGCTGCGGTAGGTGAGCAGCAGCAGGATGATCACGACGCTGACGGTGGCGGCGAGCAGGGAGCTGTCGATGCCGGCGAACGCCTTGGCCTGGTCGGCGCCGACCCCGGCCGGGCCGGTGACGTGGGTGGTCATGCCGTGGCTGTCGGCGGCGGCGGTGGCGCGCAGGCTGTCGACGGCGGGGCGCAGGTCGTTCCAGCCGTTGGTGCCGACGTCGATCGGGACGATCGTCTGCATGGCCTGTCCGTCGCCGGAGACCACCGGTCCGACGACCGGCCCGAGGACGTGCGGGGCGGTCGCGAACGTGACCGCGTCCCGCGCACCCTGGGCGCGGTCGGCGGGGGTGAGGCCGCCGGGGCGGTCGTAGACGACGACGGCCTGGGCGGTCTCGATCGGCTGGAAGGCGCGCTGCTCGTTCAGCACCTTCGTCGACTCGGCGTTGCCGGGCAGCCAGCTGGACGCCTGGTTGTCCTCGGCGCCCATGAGCTTCCCGGCCAGCGGGCCGGTGGCGACCAGCAGGATCAGCCAGACCGCCAGCACCACCCACTTGCCGCGGCGGCCGCACGGCAGCGCGGCGAGCCGGGTCGCGATCGTCGTCGCGGCGGTCCGCGCGGTCGGTCGGGACGCGGTCATGGCGGGACCCCCAGGGGCCGGTGGCGGTGATGTCGATCCAGCCTCGCACCGCCGGTACGGACCGGCAGCCCGAGCGGGGCCCCGCTACGGCACCCGGGTCGACCATGCCCGGCCCGGCCGCACCCGGACGGCGGCTGCACCCGGACGGCGGCCACGCCCGGGTCGGCTACACGCGGACGGCGGCCCGCTCGCGCAGTTCCTTGAGGGCGGTGATGTCCATCGCGTGCCCGGTGCCGTCCCCGCCGTGCTTGCGGTCGGGCGTCTCGACGACCAGCGGCACGCCGGCCGTCGCCGGGTGCTCGAACAGCTCGCGGAACGGCTCCGCGCCGATCATCCCCGCACCGATGTTGGCGTGCCGGTCCTTGCGCGCGCCGACGACGTCCTCGGAGTCGTTGGCGTGGATCAGCCGCAGCCGGCCGGGACCGGCGGCCGCGACCAGCGCGTCCAGCGCCGCGGTGACGCCGCCCGGCGCGGCGAGGTCGTGCCCGGCCGCGAAGGCGTGGCAGGTGTCGAGGCAGACGCCGACCTTCGGGTGGCCCTCCAGCGCCTCGACGTACTCGGCCAGGTCCTCCATGCGGGAGCAGAGCGAGCTGCCCTGACCGGCCGTCGGCTCCAGGAGCAGCCAGGGCGCGTCGTCGCCGAGCGCGTCGAGCTCGTCCAGCAGCGGCCGGACGTCCGCCCGCACCTGGGCCATCGCCTCGGCCCGGCGGGATCCGCCGCCGGGCGCGGTGCCGACGGCGGAGCCGGTGTGCAGGACGACGCCGAGGGCGCCGATCGCGCGCCCGCGCAGCAGCGAGTGGCGCAGCGAGACGGCGGAGCGCTCCCTCGTCGCGGGGTTGTCCGAGCCGAAGTTGATCAGGTAGGGCGCGTGCACCCAGGCCGGGACGCCCTGCTCGGCACAGGCGGCGCGGAACTCCTCGTCCTGCGCGGGGTTGCCCGGGGGCGTGGCCCAGCCGCGCGGGTTGGCCACGAACACCTGGACCGTCTCGGCGCCGACCCGCCGCGCGTACGCGAGGCCGGTCCCGGCCAGCCCGCGGGCGGCGACCGGCACGTGGGCGCCGATCGGGTTGCGGGCGGTGGCGGCGGGCGGTACGAGAGCGGTGCTGTTCACGGCCCCGAGCATGCCACGCGGCCGGGCGTGTCCCGAAAACGGGCCCCGTCCACCCCGGGGACGGCGTTCGCCCGCCCGGCCGACGCCCCGTCAGTCCCGCAGCCCAGCCCTGGTGGCGGGCCCACCCGGGCGCCCATAGCGTCGGTTCGGTCATCCCCACCGGCTGTCACGAGCCCCCCACACCGCGTGAGAACCGCCCCGCGCCCACGGCCCGGACCTTGCGCGGAGGAAGAAAACAGGTCACCACACATGCCCACGCGTCGGGTCCACCACCTCGCCGCGGCCACCGCCGCGGTCTGCTCCCTGACCACCGCCCTGACCACCGTCCTCGCCGTCACCCCCGCCCACGCGGACGGAGGCGCCCTGCTCCTCGTCCACCCGGGCGAATCGATCCAGCAGGCCGTCGACGCCGCCCGGCCCGGCGACACCGTGCAGGTCCTGCCCGGCACGTACCGCGGCAGCGTCCGGATCACCACCCCCGGCCTCACCCTGCGCGGCGCCGGCCCGGCCAGCGTGATCGTGCGCGGCGACGGCACCGAGAACGCGTGCGCCGCCGCCGGCCACGGCGTCTGCGTGGACGGCACCGAGGCGGCCCCGCTGCCCGACGTCACCATCGAGGCCCTCGCCGTCACCGGCTTCGCCAAGAACGGCATCGACGCCAGCGGCACCACCGGCCTGACCGTCCGCGCCACCTACGTCCACGACAACGGCCAGCAGGGCATCAGCCAGGAGATCTCCACCAGGGCCGTCATCCTCGGCAACCGCGCGACCGACAACGGCCAGTCCGGCGTCTTCCTCGCCAACTACGCCTACCGCGAGGGCGGCGCGCCCGACACCGGGGGCACCCGCGTCGAAGGCAACGAGCTCTCCGGCAACCGGGTCGGCGTCACCGTCCGCCGGCTGCGCGTGCTGACCGTCCAGGGCAACGAGATCACCGGCAACTGCAGCGGGGTCTTCGTGGTCGGCGACGAGGGCGTGCCCCGGGCCGGGGACCTCGACGTCAGGAAGAACCGGGTGGTCGCCAACAACAAGTTCTGCCCCGCCAATCCCCGCCTCGGCGCCATCCAGGGCGCCGGCATCGTGCTCACCGGCACCGAGGACACCCGGGTCACCGACAACGAGGTCCACGACAACGCCGGCCGCACGGACTTCTCCGGCGGCATCGTCCTGTTCAAGAGCGTCGTCGGCATCCCCAACACCCGTGCGACCGTCACCGGCAACACGCTGAGCGGCAACGGCCCCGCGGACCTCGCCGACCGCGACACCGGCACCGGCAACACCTTCGCCCGCAACACCTGCGCCGTCTCCGAGCCCTCCGGCCGCTGCTGACACCGCCGCTTCCACCCGTAAGGACCGCCCATGACCACCGCACCCGCCCACACCAGCCCCCAGGCCGCGATGCGCCTGCGCGAGCTCGTCTTCGGCGCCGCCTGCGCCGCGGCCGTCCGGGCCGCCGCCCGGCTCGGCGTCGCCGACGCGCTCGGCGACACCCCGATGACCGTCACCGAGCTCGCCGCCGCGCTCGACACCGAACCCCGCCCGCTGCGCCGCCTGCTGCGCGCGCTCACCTGCTACGGCATCTTCGCCGAGACCACCGCGACGACCGCGACCGGCGAGCCCGGCGCGACCACCGCGGCCACCGTGCCCGGCGAGGAGCGCTTCGAGCACACCGAGATGTCCCGCCTGCTGCGCGAGGACGCCCCCAACTCGCTGCGCTACATCTCCCTGTGGTGCACCGAGCCGTGGACCTGGGAGGCCTGGCCGAAGCTGGACGAGGCGGTGCGCTCGGGCCGCAACGTCTTCCCCGAGCTGTTCGGCAAGGAGTTCTTCGACTACCTGCACAGCGACGCGCACGACTCGGCGAAGGTCTTCGACAAGGCGATGACCACCTCCAGCCGGCAGTCCGCCCGGGACTTCGCCGAGTACCTGGACCTCACCGGCGTCGACTCGGTGGCGGACATCGGCGGCGGCCAGGGCCACGTGCTCGCCAGCCTGCTGGAGAAGCACCCGGCGCTGCACGGCACCCTGCTCGACCTGCCCAAGGTGGTGGCCGGGGCGGACGCGCGGCTCCAGGACGGCGGCGCGTTCTCCGCGCGGGCCCGCCTGGTGCCCGGGGACTGCCGCAAGGACATCCCCGTCCGCGCCGACCTCTACATCATCAAGAACATCCTGGAGTGGGACGACGAGAGCACCCGCCGCACCCTCGGCAACGTCGTGGCCGTGGCCCGGCCGGGCGCGCGCGTCGTCGTCGTCGAGAACCTCGTCGACGACAGCCCGTCGATGCGCTTCACCACCGCGATGGACCTGATGCTGCTGCTCAACGTCGGCGGCGCCAAGCACTCCAAGGACAGCCTCGTCCGGCTGATGGAGGAGGCCGGTCTGGCGGTGTCCGACGTCCGCTCGGTCAACCCCTACCTGCACGCCTTCGAGGCCACCGTCCGCGGCTGAGCCGCCCACCGCGCCGCCCACCGCGCGAAACGGCCGCTGCTCCCCGACTCGCCGGGGAGCAGCGGCCGTTCGGCGTTCAGGCCCGGTGCGACGACTCCAGGTGCGCGAACACGACCACGTTGTCGAGGTAGTCCCGCCGCTTCTTGTCGTACACGCCGCCGCACGTGATCAGCCGCAGCTGCGCGTCCGGCGTCTTCCCGTACACCTTCTGGTCGGGGAAGGCGTTCTTGGCGAAGGTCTCGACGGAGTCCACCGAGAACACCGCGACGGTGCCGTCCGCGCGCGCCACCTCGACCTTGTTGCCCGGCAGGAGCAGGCTCAGCAGCAGGAACACCGCCGGGCCCTTGGTGGTGTCGACGTGGCCGGCGACGACGGCGCTGCCGCGCTCGCCCGGGGTCACGCCGCCGTTGTACCAGCCGACCAGGTTCTTGTCGTCCGGCGGCGGGGCGTTGAGCTGGCCCGCCGGACCGAGCGTCAGCTCGGTGAAGGGGGCGTCCACGGCGATCTGCGGGATCCGCAGCCGGGCCGGCTTGGACCGCTTCAGCGCCGGTGCGCCCGCGGCGGCTGGTGCGCCCGCGGCGGCCGTCGGGCCCGGCTTGGCGGCCGCGGCCGGTGCCGGTGCCGACGGGCCGGGCGCGGCCGGCGCGGTCGCGGTCGGGGGAGCGGCCTCGGCGGACGAGGACTCGTCGGCAGTCCGGGAGTCCACCGAGTTGTACATCAGCAGCACGCCGACCGCCGCCGCGCTCATGCCGACGCGCAGCAGCCGGGACGTACCTGGGACGGGAAGCACCGAGGCCCACCTTTCCGGAAACGGCGTCCGCGGGACGGCGCCCGCGGGACGGCCCGCCGCCCCCGTGCGCCCCCCGCGGTGGCGGGGCGGCGCCCAGGGGCGGCGGCGGGGGTCAGGCGACGGCGCCGGCCGTGCGGCGGCCGCGGCGCAGCGCGAGGGCGCCCGCGCCGATCCCGCCGAGCAGCAGGACCGCGCCCGAGGCCAGACCGCCGCCGGACAGGGACAGCCCGCCGCCGCCGGTGTGCACGCCGCCGTGCGGGGCCTTGTGCTCCTCGCCCTTGTCGCCGTAGGCGTCGTTGCCCTTGTGCTCTTCAGAGCCCTTGTGCTCCTCGGTGGAGGAGGAGCCCTTGTGGTCGCTCGTGCCCTTGTGCTCGTCGGAGCCGGTGCCCTTGTCGGAGCCGGTGCCCTTGTCGGGCTGCTTCTCCTGCCAGGTGAGGTTCTTGCCCTGGTCGGCGGATCCGTCCGCGAAGGCCATGGGGGTGCCGACGGTCAGGACGGCGGCGACGGCCGCCCCGGCGAGCAGCGTGCGTGCAGAACGCATGAGGATGATCCTTCCGGCGCGCCGGCCCGCGACGCCCGGCGGGGTTGCCGGGCAAGGGGACTCGCGGGGAATGCGCGCCTGATCCACCGTCAACCACCGTGCCGACGCCTGCCACCGGAGGCGTGCGGGGCCCGCGCGCCCGGTGCGCCTTTCGGATGGACTCCCGGGCGTGTTCACCCGGGTGCGCGGGCGATCCGGGTGAACGGGGGTTACGGCGGCCACGGGCCGTCGGTGCGCGAGGGCGGCTCCGGGCACGCGTGGGCCCGCCCCCGGCGGGTGGCCGGGGGCGGGCCCAAAGGGTCGCGGGGGCGCTGCGGAGCTCAGCGGTCCCAGCGGTAGAACTCGCGCGCCATCGCGTCCTTGGGCTCGCGCCAGGTGGCGGGGTCGTACGCCTGGACGTAGGCGGTGAGGCGGTCGCTGACGGTCCGGAACTCCGGGTGCCCGACGACCTTGGCGACGGCCGGGCCCGGCGGGCGGTCGGCCTCGATGAGGTGCAGGTAGACGTCGCCGAACTGGAAGAGGCTGCGGCCGGTGACGCCGATCAGGTGCGGCAGGTCGCCGCGGTCGGACTCGGCGAACACCTCGGCGATGTCGGGGGCCGCCTCCGGCTTCATCCGGGCGACGATCAGAGCGCGGTGCACGCCGCTCACCTCTCCCCGGCCCGCAGCTCGACCTTCTCGCGGATCAGCTGCATCTGGATCCGGGAGTTCTTGTTGATGTGGTTGACCATGCCGTCGTCGTCCACCGGGGCGGTGGGCTTCATCGCGAAGTCCTGGATCCAGCGCATCCTCGTCCCGGCCGGGACCTCGGCGTACTCCCAGCGGATCTCCATGAACTCGAACGGGCCGGGCTCGACCCGGCGGGCGCGCACCGCGAGCGAGGACTTGTCGGTGGTGCGCTCGGAGACCCAGCTCCACACCTGGCCGTTCTCGTCCGGGTGCATGGTGAGCCGGAAGCGGACGCTGTCGCCGTCGCGCTCCAGGACGTCGACGGAGGCGTACTCGCTGAACAGCTCCGGCCAGTTCTCCAGGTCGTTGGTCATCTCCCAGACCAGGTCGAGCGGAGCGGCGATGACGATCTCGTTGTCGGTGTGTCCGGGCATGTCAGGCACCGGCCTTCGTCGCGAGGGAGGCGTTGACGAGCTGCACGAACTCGGCCGGGGTCTTGGCGGACTCGGCGCCCGAGGTGACCTTGAGGCCGTGCCGGTTCTCCAGCTCGCCGACGACGCCGAGCAGGCCGAGCGAGTCGACGCCGAAGTCGTCGAAGTAGGAGCCGGGGCGCTCCAGTTCGCCGGGTTCGACGGTGACGCCGGCCCGCGCCTGGAGCAGGGCGGCCAGTTCGGGGTAACTGAGGGTGTTGCTCACGGGGTGTCCCTTCTCAGAACGGGGTGGTTCAGGGCCGCTCACCGCGCCGGAGCACCAGCGCGGAGTTGGAGCCCATCAGCCCGCGGCTGAGCACCAGTGCGGTGCGCAGCTCGGCCGGCCGGGCGCGGCCGGTCACCAGGGCGAGGTCGTGGCAGACCTCGGTGACGTTGGGGGTGGGCGGGAGGACGCCGTCCTCCATGGCGAGGACGGCGGCGGCGACGTCCAGCAGCGGGGCGCCGCAGTAGGCGCGGCCGGTGCCGGTCTTGGGCGCGGTGACCGGGACGCGTTCGGCGGCCGGGCCCAGGGCGTCGGCGAGGGCGAGGGCCTCGGCCCGGTCGGCGGCCGGGACGCCGAGTGCGTCCGCGAAGACCACGTCGACCTCCTCGGGTGCGATCCGGGCCTCGTCCAGGGCTATCCGGATCGCGGCGGCCAGGCCCTCGCGGGACTCCTCCCACCGGGAGGCGCCGGTGAAGGTGGCGCCGTGCCCGGCCAGGTGGGCGCGGACGGCGGCCCCGCGACGACGCGCGGTCCGCTCGTCCTCCAGCAGCAGCATCGCGCCGCCCTCGGCGGGGGAGAAGCCGCAGGCCTGCGCGGTGAACGGCAGGTAGGCCCGGTCGGGCTGCTCGGCGAGGCTGAGCTCGGGGTAGCCGAGCTGGCAGACCATCGAGTACGGGGCGAGCGGGGCCTCGGCCGCGCCGGCCACCACCGCGTCGGCGCCGTGCTCGATCGAGCGGGCGGCGTGGGCGAGCGCGTCCAGGCCGCCGGCCTCGTCGCTGGCGACGACCCCGCAGGGGCCCTTGTAGCCGCCGCGGATGGAGATCTGTCCGGTGCTGGCCGCGTAGAACCAGGCGATGGACTGGTAGGGGCCGACGAACCGGGGCCCCTGGCCCCAGAGCTGCTGGAGCTCGCGCTGGCCGAACTCGCCGCCGCCGGAGCCGGCCGCGGTCACCACGCCGACGGCGTAGGGCTGTTCCGGGTCCGGTGTGAAGCGGGCGTCGGCCACGGCCAGGTCGGCGGCGGCCATCGCGTAGTGCGTGAAGCGGTCGGTCTGCACCAGGTAGCGGCTGTCGATCACGGCCTGCGGGTCGAAGTCCCGCACCTGTCCGGCGACGCGCAGCGGCAGCGCGGTGCAGCCCTCGCGGGATATCCGGTCGAGGACGCTCACGCCCTGCCTGGTGGCCTTCCAGAAGGCGTCGGCCCCGACACCGTTCGGTGCCACCACGCCGATGCCGGTGACCACCGCCCGGCGGCCCTGCTGACGTGACGTCATGGATCTCACCCCGTTCTTTTGAGCACGACGGCGGACTGGAATCCGCCGAATCCGCTGCCGACCGAGAGGATGTGGCTCAGCGGCAGCTCGCGCGCGGTGCGCGGCACGTAGTCGAGGTCGCACTCCGGGTCGGGAGTCTCGTAGTTGGCGGTCGGCGGCACGACGCCGTGGGCGAGCGCCAGCGTGCAGGCGACGACCTCGATGGCGCCGATCGCGCCGAGCGAGTGCCCGACCATCGACTTGATCGAGCTCATCGGCGTTCCGTAGGCGTGCCGGCCGAGCGAGCGCTTGACGGCGGCGGTCTCGTGCCGGTCGTTCTGCTTGGTGCCCGAGCCGTGCGCGTTGACGTAGTCGACGTCGGTGGTGTTCACCCGGGCGTGGGCGAGCGCGTCGTCGATCGCCCGGGACATCTCCAGCCCCTCCTGGGTGAGGCCGGTCATGTGGTAGGCGTTGCCGTAGGTGGCGAAGCCGCCGACCTCGCCGTAGACGCGGGCGCCGCGGCGGCGGGCGTGCTCCAGCTCCTCCAGCACCAGGACGGCGCCGCCCTCGCCGAGGACGAAGCCGTCCCGGTGGGCGTCGAAGGGGCGGGAGGCGTGCGCCGGGTCGTCGTTGCGCTCGCTGGTGGCCTTGATGGCGTCGAAGCACGCGACGGTGATCGGCGAGATCGGGGAGTCGGAGGCGCCGGCGACGCAGATGTCGGCGCGTCCCTCCTCGACGGCCCGGAAGCCGTAGCCGATCGCGTCCAGGCCGGAGGTGCAGCCGGTGGAGACGGTCTGCACCGGGCCGTGCGCGCCGATCCGTTCGGCCACCGCGGAGGCCAGCGTGCTGGGCGCGAACGCCCGGTGCAGCTGGGGCTCGGCCTGCCGGTGGTCGACGTCCCAGCGGGCGCCGGCCGAGCTGACCAGGGCGTAGTCGTGCTCCAGCCGGGTGGTGCCGCCGACGGCGGTGCCGAGCGAGACGGCGATCCGCCACGGGTCCTCGGCGGCGAGGTCCAGGCCCGCGTCGGCGACCGCCTCGCCGGCCGCCACCATCGCGAACTGCACGTAGCGGTCGGCCCGTTGGACGTCCTCGGGGCCGAGCCCGTGCGCCGCCGGGTCGAAGTCGCACTCGGCGGCGATCCGGGAGCGGAACCCGGTGGGGTCGAAGAGCGTGATGCCCCGGGTGGCGGTGCGGCCGGAGGTGAGGAGGTCCCAGAAGGCCGGGACCCCGACCCCGCCGGGCGCCACCACGCCGATCCCGGTGACGGCGACCCGCCGGGTCACGAGGCCACCTTGGCGTGTTCCGGCGGGCCGGACGCGGCGGACCCGTCGGTGCCCGCGTGCTCCTCGGTGCTCACGTGGCCGAGGTCGGGGCGCGGGGCGAGCGGCCCGAGGTGGAAGACCATCCGGGCCTCGGTGGTGCCGACGTTGCGGAAGCGGTGGCGCATGTTGATCGGGATCATCAGGCCGTGGTCGGGCTTGAGGGCGCGGGTCTCGCCGTCCAGGTCCACCTCCAGGTCGCCGGAGACGACGAACACGAACTCCTCGGAGTACGGGTGGTAGTGCTCGGCGATCCGCTCCCCGGGCTTGACGATGGCCAGGCCCATGAAGCCGCTGGTCGCCCCGCAGGTGGTCGGGGTGAGCATGGTGCGCAGCTCGGCGCCGTGGCGGCGGTTCTCCGGAGCCTCGTCGACGTGGACGATCCGTGGGTACTGCGTGGACATGGTGTTTCCTCCGGGAATGTGACGGATCGTCAGTTCGACTGTGAGCTGCGGTCGGTGATCGGGGTCATGCCGCGGGCGGCGAGGAACGCGCGCAGGCCGGCGACGGTGCGCAGGTCGCACTCCGCGCCGAGGTCGAGCAGCCGGGCGAGCGCCGCGGCCTCCGCGTCGCCGGCCACGCCGAGCGCGGCGCCCGGGTCGGCCTCGGCGGGCACCCGCAGGTCCACCAGGCGCACGACGACGTCGTCGCGCTGGAACACGGTGCTCGCCGCGACCGGGCCGGTCGGGTCGGCGGTGGCGAGGTCGTCGTGGCCGGCCAGCAGCTCGGTGACGGCCGTGCCGGAGCCCGGGCGGACCGGGTAGAGCACGGCGTGCCGGTGCAGCCGCCCGGACGACGGCGCGGTGGCGATCGCCTGCTCCTTGGCCGGCAGCGCGGCGCGGGCGAAGAAGGCGCGCGCGGACTGCGGGTCGCCGAGCTGCCGGGCCTCCTCCAGGTACGGGTTGATGGCCTCCTCGACGGCCCGCACCTCGGGCTGCATCGCGACGTGGCGCAGCGCGTCGCCGAGGCTGCCGGTCACCTCGACGGCCCGCACGACCCGGTTGCCGTGCATGAACAGCGAGGTGCGGCGCAGCCGGGTGTGCTCGTCCACGTCGGCCTTGGGGGAGGTGTAGCCGGCCAGGATCCGGGCCACCTCGGGCTCGCTGCCGGGCTTGACCGTGAAGGTCAGCGCGTGGCGGACGACCCCGTCGGGGCCGGGCTCGGCCTTGGGCGGGCCGACGTGGCCGACGGGCTCGCTGCGCGGCAGGCCCGGCGGCACCTCCACCGGGGCCCGGGTGCCGGTGGCGCCGCCGGCGGCGGAGGTCTCGCGCAGGACGACGTAGCGCATCGAGCGGAAGTTGTCGCTGACGCAGCCGTGCATGGGCTTGACCATCTCCCGGTGGGCGTCGCTGTCGACCCACTGCAGGAACGTGTCCTGGTCCTCCCACTCGCTGGTGATCAGCCACTGCCGGGGGTCGTTGATCGACTGGCACAGCTGGTCGCTGACGTGGCCGGGCACCGCGGCCACCTGGTGGCGCAGCTGCTCGTAGACGTCCAGGAAGCGCTGCTGCGCGCCGTCCTGGATCTCCAGCATCAGGACGACCCGCAGCCGGGTCTCGGACTCGGCGTGCTGCGGCGCCTGCGGTTCGGACAGAGTTGTCATGATCCACTTTCTGCTCTGGGCCGCACGCTGCGGGCCGTACTCCGGCCGCGTCCGGCAGGGCGCTCCCGGCCCGGGGGAGGGCGGTGCGATGGCGGTCGGCCCGGGCCGTCGGCGCCAGGCCTGAGGTCGATCGTGCGCGGCGCGTCCGGGGGCGCGCGAGATTTGCGGGCCATCCGGGCGAAGGGGCGGCACAAGCCGGCTCCGGCGGGGGATGGAAGACCGGGGCGGCCGCCGCTGCGGGCCCCTTCGAGGGCGGCGCCGGGCCCACGTGCCGGGCCGCGGAATCCCCGTACAGGGTGGAGCAATTGATGAATCCGAAGGTAGACGACCGGGTGCCGGTCCTGATCGTGGGCGGCTCGCTGGTCGGGCTGTCGGCCTCGCTCTTCCTCGGCCGACTGGGGGTCAGACACCTCGTGGTCGAGAAGCACACCGACACCTCGCGTCACCCGCGTGGCCGAGGCAACAACGTCCGCACCATGGAGCTGTACCGGGTGGCCGGGATCGAGCCGGCGATCCGCGAGGCGGCCTCGGTGCTGGCCCCGAACCACGGCATCCTCCAGGCGCCCTCGCTGACCGGCGAGGAGCAGGAGTGGCTGTTCCGGGAGATCGACCCGGGCGGGCGGCTGGCCGCCTTCAGCCCCAGCTCGTGGTGCCTGTGCAGCCAGAACGACCTGGAGCCGGTGCTGCTGCGCGCGGCCCGCGACCTCGGCGGCGACATCCGCTTCGGCACCGAGCTGGTCTCCTTCGAGCAGGACGCCGACGGCGTCACCTCGGTGCTGCGCAGCCGGGAGACCGGCGAGGAGCGGGTGGTGCGCTCGGAGTACCTGGTGGCGGCGGACGGCCCGCGCAGCCCGGTCCGCGAGCGGCTGGGCATCGGGCAGACCGGCAAGGGCGAGCTGTTCCACAACGTCAGCATCACCTTCCGGGCCAAGCGGCTGGCCGAGGCCGTCGGCGACCGGCACTTCATCGCCTGCTACCTCACCAACCCGGAGGCGGACGGCGCGCTGCTGCCGGTGGACAACCGGGAGGAGTGGGTCTTCCACGCGCCGTGGCACCCCGAGCACGGCGAGCCGCTGGAGGCGTTCACCGACGAGCGGTGCGAGCGGCACATCCGCACCGCCGTCGGCATGCCGGAGCTGGACGTCGAGGTGACCGGCAGGGCGCCGTGGCACGCGGCCGAGCGGGTCGCCGAGAGCTACGGCACCGGGCGGGTCTTCCTCGCCGGGGACTCGGCGCACGAGATGTCGCCGACCGGCGCGTTCGGCTCCAACACCGGCATCCAGGACGCGCACAACCTGGCCTGGAAGCTGGCCGCCGTGCTGTGCGGCTGGGCCGGGCCCGGCCTGCTGGAGACGTACGGGCGGGAGCGGCGGCCGGTGGCGCGGGTGACCGGCGAGCGCGCCTCGGCCCGCTCGGCCGAGCACAGCCACCCCGGGTACGCGGTCGTGCCGGGCGTCGGGCGGCAGGCCGGGGTGCTGGCGGTGGCGCTGGGCTACCGCTACCCGCGGGGCGCGGTGGCCGGGGCGGACCCGGCGGGCGAGGTCGTCCCGGAGAAGTTCGAGTCGGCCGGCGAGCCCGGCAGCCGCGCGCCGCACCAGTGGCTGGTGTGCGCGGGCGTCCGGCTGTCCACGCTGGACCTGTACGAGCAGGCGATGGTGCTGCTCACCGGGCCGGACGGCGAGGCCTGGCGCGCGGGCGCCCGGCGGGCGGCGGACGCGCTGGCCGTCCCGATGGACGCGTACCGGATCGGCGACGACGCGGAGGACGACCTGGCGCCGGAGCCGGGCACGGACTTCGCCGAGCTGCACGGCATCGGCCCGGACGGCGCGGTGCTGGTGCGCCCGGACGGCTTCGTCGCGTGGCGCTCGCCAGGCGCGGTCGACGATCCGCAGGCGGCGGTGGCGGCGGCGCTGAAGGCCGTGCTCGACCTCTGACGGGCGAAGGTGACGCGCACGGATGACGTGCACGCCTGATGCGCACGGCCTGATGCGCACGGCCTCCGGCGGGCACGGATGCCGCACACGGACGGGCCCGTCGGTCGCTGCTCGACCGGCGGGCCCGCCGTTGGGGTGCGTAAGGCTCGGGTTGTTCAGGGGCGTTCGGTCAGGATCTCGTGGCCGGGTTCCGGCGGCCGGGGCCGTGTGGTGGGGCCCCGGGGCCGGGAGCGGCCGATCGGGAGCGGGGAGTCAGCCCCGCCCCGCGGATCAGTGACCGCCCGCGTCGACCACCTCCACGTCGGCGACCTCGCGCTCGATCTCCTCGGCCGGCAGGGCGACGCGGATCGCCCAGTAGTAGATGCCGAGCGCGAAGACCGCGACGATGCCCATGTCGTACCACATCGGGATCCGGCCGGTGCCGTCCCCGAAACCGCCCTGCCAGGAGACCAGGCCCAGGCCGATCAGGTAGACCGGCAGCCACTGCGCGGCCTTCCAGTTCAGGCGCGGGGCGTTCGGCAGGCCCTTCTTGATCGCGTAGGCCGCGTAGCTGCCGAGCAGGACGTAGCCGAGCACGATGGCGATGCCCAGGCGGGACAGGGTCTGCCAGCCGGACCAGTAGATGATGAGGCTGGCGACCACGAACGCGGCCGGCGAGACGACCCCGCCCGCCGGGAGGCGGTAGGAGCGCTCACGGTCGGGCAGCCGGCGGCGCAGGGCACCGAAGGCCAGCGGGGCGCCGGCGTACATCAGCACGCTGGCGGAGGTGATGAAGCCGACCAGCTCCTGCCAGCTGGGGAAGGGCAGGAAGCAGACGACGCCGGTGACGAAGGAGATGATCAGGCCGAACCACGGCACGCCGTTCTTGTCCAGGCGCTCGAACTTCTGCGGGGCGTAGCCGTTGCGGCTCAGGCCGTAGGAGATGCGCGAGGTGGCGGTGGTGTAGATCAGGCCGGTGCCACCGGGGGAGATGATGGCGTCCATGTACAGCACCCAGGACAGCCAGCCGAGGCCGACCAGGGTGGCCAGGCCCGCGAAGGGGCCGTCGATGCCGGGGAAGTCGAGCTTGGCCCAGCCGTTGGCGAAGGCGCTGACCGGCAGGGCGCCGATGAAGACGACCTGGAGCAGGGTGTAGATCAGGGTGCCGATGGCGACCGACCCGAGCACGGCGCGGGGGATGTCGCGGCGGGGGTTGCGGCTCTCACCGGCGATCTGGATGGCCTGCTCGAAGCCGAGCAGCGCGAAGATGATGCCGCTGGTGCTGATCGCGGCGAGCACGCCCTTGGCGCCGAACGGCGCGAAGCCGTGCGAGGTGAAGTTCGAGCTGTGGAAGCTGGTGATCGCGAGGACGAAGATCGTGAAAAGCGGGACGAAGATCTTCAGCCAGGTCGCCACGCTGTTCGTACGCGCAAGGACCCGTACGCCGAGGAAGTTGACCGCGACGAACACCGCCATCAGGGCGGTCGCGACGACGAAGCCGCTGGTGGTGAGGGTGCCGTTGGCGTTTTGGAGGCCGTCGGCGAAGGACCAGTGCTTGGCGTAGCCGATCATCGCCTCGACCTCGATCGGGGCGACGGTGGCGGCCTGGAGCCAGGAGAACCAGCCGAAGGACATGCCGGCGAGGCCGCCGAAGGCGTAGTGCGGGTAGCGCGCGGTGCCGCCCGAGACCGGGAAGAGCCCGCCGAGTTCGGCGTGCACGAACGCCAGCAGGACGATCGCGACGGCGCCGATGCCCCAGGAGATGATCGCGGCCGGGCCTGCGGCGGTGACGGCGTTCTTGGCGCCGAACAGCCAGCCCGAGCCGATGATCGAGCCGACCGAGGCCCACATGAGGCCGATGAGACCGACGTTCCGGCGGAGCGTCCGGTGGGTGGTACCGGACCCGGAGCCGGTGCTCTGTCCCGGCGGGGATACCTGGTTGGTGGAGACCATGGGAATTCTCTCTGTGTGTGGGGGCCCCGGCAGGCGGAGCAGCTCTGGAGAGTTGCCACACAGTAGGGCTATTCATAGGCCTATGCACAGATTTCATTACTGAATGTTTACTTACTTTTCCGGACATTCTCGCTGGTAGGGGGTGTGAGGGTTTCGGGCGCATTACGTGACTCGTCAGTAGGTTCACTATTTGAGCCGGAATTGAGCTTCGGGTGGTCGATCATGCATCATGGTCGACACGCCGTTTTATAGAAATGGTGATCCCTGCATAGTGATGCAGCCAGCCCGGGTGGATGGCCGGCCAGGACACCGTTGAGTCGCCCGCGGGCGTGTGATCAACTTCCTCCGGTCCATACGAACGCAAGGGGGAAGCACCACATGATCGAACTCGCCGACAGGCCGATGACCTGGGTCATGGCCGGGGACAGCATCACGCAGGCCGTCCTGCACACGCACGGGGCCCGGGGGTGGGTGGAGCACGTGCAGGAGCGCGTGTGCTGGCAGCTCGACCGGCTGACGGACATCGTCGTGAACTCCGGCGTCTCGGCCTGGCGGGCCACCGACGTGCTCGGGGCGTACGACTTCGTCATCGGCCGGTTCCGGCCGGACGTGCTGTCGCTGTCGCTCGGCACCAACGACGTGCGGGCCGGGCTCGCCGGGCTCGGGGAGTTCCGCGACGCCATGGGGGAGATCATCGAGCGGTCCGCCGGGGCGCAGATCGTGCTGCACACGCCGCTGCTCGTCAGTCAGGACGCGCTGCCGGCGCGGGCCGAGCTGCCCGCCTACTGCCAGGCCGTCCGCGAGCTCGCCGCCGGGACCGGGGCGCTGCTCGTCGACCACGAGGCCCACTGGCGCGCCGAGTTCGGCGACGTCGCCCCGATCGCGTGGCTGGACGACCCGGCCCACCCGAACGCGGTCGGGCACCTGCAGATGGCCAACCACACGCTGCGCACCCTCGGACTGGGGGAGCTCACCGACCTGTGAGGTACGGGTTTCGGCCGCCGGCTCGGGTCAGAGCCGGCGGTGGGTGCCCGGGGTGTGGCCGAAGGTGTGGCGGAAGGCGTCGATGAAGGCGCTGGCGGAGGACCAGCCGCACAGGTGGGCCACGGTGGTCACGGGGGTGTCCTCGGCGAGGAGGGTGAGGGCGTGGTAGAGCCGTAGGTGGGTGCGCCAGCGGGGGAACGTCATGCCCAGGTCGGTGCGGAAGAGCCGGGACAGGGTGCGTTCGCTCGCGCCGACCTCGCGGCCGAGGGCGGCGAGGGTGCGGTCGTCGGCCGGGTCGGCGTGCAGGAGGTCGCACACGGCGGTCAGCGTCGGGTCGGTGGGGGCCGGCAGGTGGAGGGGCTCCTGGGCCGAGACGCTCAGCTGGTCGAGCAGGACGGCTCGCAGGCGGGCGCGCGGCGGGGTGTCGGGGGTGTCGCCGGTCTCGTCGGGGTACCGCGTGTATTCCAGGATCAGCTCGCGGAGCAGGGGGCTGACGGTGAGCACCGTGGGCCTGTCCAGGGCCAGCGGGTTGCTGTCGGCGGGCAGGCCGACCAGGTGCAACTCCAGCTCGCCGTGGGCCTGGTGGGAGTGGACCGTGCCCGTGGGGACCCAGATCGCGCGGTCGGCCGGTGCCACCCAGGTGCCCGCGTGGGTGGTGATGGCCAGGGCGCCGCGGCCGGCGTAGGCGATCTGGTGGTCGTCGTGGCGGTGGGCGTCGATGGCCGCCCCGCGGGTGAGCCGGCGGGTGCTCGTGGGGGCCACGGGCGTGTGGCGGATTTCCGTCATTGCTTGGCAGATTATCGGAAGCCCGACAGTGGGGCGCGGCGTGAGCATGAGGGCGTGCCCACCAACGACAAGGCGCCCGAGCGCGCCATCCCCCTCCTCGCCGTCGGCCACGCCTGCGTCGACGTCTACCAGGGCGCCGTGACCGCGCTGGTCCCGTTCTTCGTCGCCGAGCGCGCCTACACGTACGCCGCCGCCTCCGGCATCGTGCTCGCGGCCTCTCTGCTCTCCTCCGTGGCGCAGCCCCTGTTCGGAGCGCTCACCGACCGCCGCCCGTTGCCCTGGCTGCTGCCCGTGGCCACCCTCCTCGGCGGGCTCGGGATCGCGCTGAGCGGCCTGGGCGACAGTTACGCGCTGACGCTCGCGTTCGTCGCGGTGTCCGGCCTGGGCGTCGCCGCCTACCACCCGGAGTCGGCGCGGGTCGCCCGCAAGGCCGGGCGGGGCAGCCACACGGCGATGAGCTGGTTCTCCGTCGGCGGGAACGTCGGGTTCGCGCTGGCGCCCCTGCTGGTGTCCGCGGTGGTCGCCACCGGCGGCCTGCGGTGGACGCCGCTGCTCGTCGTGCCGGCCGTCGTGGGCGGTGCGCTGTGCCTGCCCGCGCTGCGTGCGGTGGGCGTGGCACGGCCGACGGCGGGTGCGGGTGCGGTTGCCGGGCCGGCGGGGGCCGACGACGTGCGCTCGTTCCTGCGGCTGTCGGTGGCGGTGGTCTGCCGGTCCGTGGTGTTCATCGGGCTGAGCACGTTCATCACGTTCTACGCCCGCGAGCGGACCGGCGGCGGCACGACGGCGGGCACCGCGGCGCTGTTCGTGCTGTACGCCGGCGGCGCGGTCGGCACGGTGCTGGGTGGCCGGCTGGCGGAGCGCCGGGACCGCGTCACCGTGGTGCGGCGCTCGTACCTGCTGAGCGCCCTCGCCGTCGCGGGGATCGTGTACGTGCCGGGGCCGGCGTTCTTCCTGTTCGTGGCGCTGGCCTCGGCCGGGCTCTACGTGCCCTTCTCGCTCCACGTGACGCTCGGGCAGGACTACCTGCCGAGCCGCGTCGGCACGGCGAGCGGCGTGACGCTCGGCCTGGCGGTGAGCGTCGGCGGTGTCGTGAGCCCGGTCCTCGGCGCGGCTGCCGACGCGACCTCGCTCCGGACGGCGCTCGTACCGCTGATCGTGCTGCCCGTCGTCTCCTGGCTGGCGATCCGCACCCTGCCTGAACCGGCCGTGCCGCGGGCGGTCGCGGCGGAGCCGGAGGCGGTGCCGGTCAGGCCGTGAAGCTGTCGGCCGTGAAGCTGCCGAGGAAGCGCAGCGCCTCCTCGGCCGGGCTCCCGGGCGGCGCGGTGTAGACGACGAGCATGTGGTGCGCGGCGCCCGGGGCCTGGAAGGTCTCGTAGTCGAGCGTCACGTCGCCGACCAGGGGGTGCCGGAAGCGCTTGGGCCCGTGGCTCTTCTCGTGCACGTGGTGCCCGGCCCACAGGGTGCGGAACTCGGCACTGCCCAGCGAGAGTTGGCCGACCAGCCGGACGAGCCCGGGATCGTGCGGGCGGCGCCCCGCGGCCATGCGGAGGATGCCGACGGTCGTGCGCGCGGCCTCCTCCCAGTCGAGGTGGACCTCGCGGGCGTGCGGGTCGAGGAAGATCCGGCGGGCCATGTTCCGCTCGCCCGGCGGGAGTCGGGGGAAGTCGGCGATCAGGGCGGCGGCCGGCCGGTTCCAGGCGAGGACGTCGCTGCGGTCGTTCATGATGACGGCGGGCGTGGTCGGCATGGCCTCCACGACGCTCCGAAGTGCCGGGCGCAGCACGTCGGTCCGCTGGGATCCGGCGGCCGTCCGGCGGGGCGGTCGGGCCAGGTCGTACAGGTGGGCGCGCTCGGCGGGGCCGAGCCGGAGGGCGCGGCTCAGCGCGTCGAGCACCTCGTCGGACGGGCGGTCGGCGCGGCCCTGCTCCAGGCGCACGTAGTAGTCGGTGCTGAGGCCCACGAGTTCGGCGACCTCCTCGCGGCGCAGCCCCGGTACGCGGCGGCGGCCGGTGGGCGGCAGGCCCGCGTCGGCGGGGGACACCAGGGCGCGGCGGGCGCGGAGGTAGTCGCCGAGGCTGCCGGCGAGGGTGGTCGGGTCGGGCATGCGGTCCAGTATGGGCGTGGAGCGGCGGGCGTGCCTGGACCTGTCAGTCCCAGGGAACGCCGGCCCGGGGGTGTGGCAGTCCCTTCATCCACGGCCCGGCCTGGCGAACGATCGACGCATGACTACCCCCAACTCCCGGAGCCGGGACGGCTACTGGGCGACGGTCGGCGCGGTCGGCGGCGCGAGCGCGATGCTGCCGTTCTCGGTGACCGGCGCCGCCGTCGCGCTTCCGACCATGGCCGCGCACCTGGACGCCTCCGTCGGTGCCGCCCAGTGGATGCTCAACGCCTTCAACATCACCTTCGCCGCCCTGCCGCTCGCCGCGGGCGCCCTCGCCGACCGGCTCGGCCGGCGCCGCGTGCTGCTCACCGGCATCGCACTGGTCGGCGCGCTGTCGCTGCTGATCGCGCTCGCGCCGTCGATGGCGGTCGTCGACGCCGCGCGGGCGGTGCAGGGGTGCGGGGCCGCGGCCGTCCTGGCGTCGGGCGCGGCGGTGCTGGCCCACTCCACGGCCGGGCGGCGCCGGCAACTGGCGTTCGGGATCCTGGGCACGTCCTTCGGGACGGGCCTGGCCGTCGGGCCACTGGCGGCGGGCGCGCTGGTGGAGGCGGCCGGCTGGCGGGCGGTCTTCCTGCTCGTCGCGGCCGGGTCGGTGCCGGCCTGGCTGCTGGCGACCCGGGCGCCGGAGTCGCGCAACCCCGAGCGCCCGCGCTTCGACCTCGCCGGGCTGCTCTGCTTCACCGCCGGGCTCGCCGCCCTGTCCTACGCGCTCGTCCGGGCGGGGGCGGCCGGCTGGACGGCGCCGGGCACGCTGCTGCCGCTCGGCGGCGCCGTCCTGCTGGTGGTGCTGTTCGGGGCGGTGGAACTCCGCCGGGCCGGGCGGGCGATGTTCGACGTCCGGCTGTTCCGGCGGCCCGAGTTCCTCGCCGTCGTGTGCCAGCCCTTCACCGTGACCCTCGGCTTCGTGGTGCTGCTGGTCCACCTCCCCGCCTACCTCCAGGGCGTGGGCGGCCGGAGCGTCCTGGCCAGCGGGCTCCTCCTGCTGCCGATGACGGCGCCCGTCCTGCTGCTGCCCCTCGTAGCGGGCCGGCTCGCGGCGGCGACCTCGGTACGGGCGGTGCTGACCGCCGCCTCCGTGCTGATCGCGGCGGGTGCGCTGCTGCTCGCCGTCGTGCCGTTCGAGGCGCTGTGGTCGTCGTTGTTGCCGTTCGGGGCCGGCGTCGGGCTGGCGTTCGGGGTGATGGACAACGCGGCCGTCGGCACCGTCCCGGTCGAGCACGCGGGCGCCGCCGCCGGGATCTTCAACACCATGCGGATCGCCGGCGAGTCCGTCGCCGTCTCCGGGGCGGCGGCGCTCCTGACCACGCTGACCGCCGCCCGCCTGCCGGGCCTCCCGCCCGGCGAGGCGGCGCACCTCGCGGGCCGGGCCGTCCAGGGACAGGTGGACGCGGCCCGGCGCGCCGCCCTGGCCGACGGGTTCACCGGCGCGCTGCACACCCTCGGCCTGCTGCTCGCCGTCCTGTCCGCGCTGGGCGCGGTGCTCACGTACGTCGCGCTGGACCCTCGGCGCAGGCCGCGGGCCGGGGGTTCGGAGGCGGCGCCGTCCTCGGCGAGGCCGGTGGAGGGGCTCGGGCCGGCGAGGGAGAGGTTTGTCGGGTAGGCCGACTCCGTGTCGTGGACGGGCGGTCGCATGGCCGGTGAGGGTCCCGCTACGCCCGCTACGTTCGCTACCCCCGCTCGACCAGGTCGGACGGGTCGGTGTTCGCCCCGCACAGCAGGACGGCGACGCGCTCGCCCGCCACCCCGTCGAGCGCCGCCAAGGCCGTGGAGGCCGCGAACTCGACGGCGATCCGGCGCTCGTCCCACAGCCGCCGCCGGGCCCGGACGATCGCCTCGTCGGGCACCAGCACCGACCGCACGCCCTCGTGCGCGGCCGCCGCGACGGCGAGGGCGGTCGCCCGGCGGGCGCCCAGCGCGTCCTGGGCCACCGACGCCACCGGGACGTCCACCGGGCGCCCCGCCTCCAGCGCCGCGTTGAGCGCCCGGCTGCCCTCCGGCTCCACCGCCACCACGCGGATCCCGTGCTCGCGCGCCGCCACGGCGACCCCGGCGAACAGCCCGCCGCCGCCCACCGACACCACCACCGTGTCCAGGCCCGGCACCTGGGCGCGGATCTCCTCCAGCACGGTCCCGGCGCCGGCGGCGATCAGGGGGTGGTCGTAGGCGTGCGAGGCCAGGGCCCCGCCGGTCGCCGCGAACTCCTCGCACGCGGCGAGCGCCTCCGCGTACTCCCGCCCGACCAGCCGCACCTCGGCGCCGTACGAGCGGAGCCGGCCCAGCTTCACCGGCGAGGCCGTCTCGGGCAGGAACACCGTGGCCCGGACGCCGAGTTCACAGGCCGCCCAGGCGCAGGCGAGGCCGGCGTTGCCGCCCGACGCGATGGTCACGCCGGCGTCGGGGAGGGTGCCGGCCTCGGCGTGGGCGAGGAGGAAGTTCTGCGCGCCGCGCGCCTTGAAGCTCCCGGTGTGCTGCAGGAACTCCAGCGCCAGCCACGTCCGTTCGCCCTCGTCCCCGCGCGCCACGACCACCGGCCGCACCCGCCCGGCGATCCGCTGCCCGGCCGCCTTCACCGCGTCGTACGTCAACTGCTCCATCGCGCCCGCTCCTTCGCTCCAGCCGCCACGGTGACGACCGTACGTCGGAGCGGCGGCCGGAGGAAAGATCACGATCATCCGGACGCGGGGTGAGGCGTAGGCTTGGCTCCATGCGTCTCGTGATCCTCCCGCCGCCCGTCCGCTAGCGGGCGGCCCTCTCCACTGAATCACCGCCCGGCGGCCTTCTGCTCGCCGTCGGGGCGGTCGGTGCCGCCCGCGTCATCCGCGGAATCCGACCGGCACCTCATCGTGGAGAAACGACGCATGACCTCGCATGCCGCCGTGCCGTTCCGGCACGGACTGCTGTCCATCTCGGCCGCCGCCGTCGCCTGGGGCGTGGGCGGGGCCGTTGCAGCCCTGCTGCTGCGCACCAGCGGGCTGGGCCCGGTGGCCGTCTCGTTCTGGCGCTTCGCCGTCGCGGCGCTCTGCCTGGCGGTACTGCCACGCCGTGAACGCCGGAGGACACCCCGCCGGGCCGCCGTGCTGACCGGGATCGGGCTGGCGGTCAGCCAGTGCGCCTACTTCGGCTCGGTCCGCTTCGCGGGGCTCGGTCTCGCCACCCTGATCACCATCGGCGCCGGCCCGGTGCTGACGAGCCTCGGCGCGCACGTCCTGCTGGGCGAGCGCCTGACCCGGCGGGCCGCCGTCGCCGTCGTGTCGGCGCTCGGCGGGCTGGCCCTGCTGGTGGCCGCGCCGGCGGCGGGGCCGCGTCCGGCGCTGGGCGTCGGCCTGGCGCTGCTGGCGGGCGCCGGGCAGAGCGGGCTCACGCTGTGGGCGCGCGGCGGCGGCTCGGCGCGGGCTGGCACCGGTGCGTTCACGACCGGGCTGCTCTGCCTGCTGCCGCTCGCCGCGGTCGAGGGCGTCCTGCCGACGGCGGGGGACCCGGCGCTGACCGGGGGAGCGCTGCTGTTCCTCGGGACGGTGCCCACGCTGTTCGCCTACCGCTGGTACTTCACCGGCCTGGCCGTCGTCCCGGGCACCACGGCCGCCGTGCTGGTGCTGCTCGAACCGGCGACGGCGGCGGTGATCGGCGTGGCCTTCCTCGGCGAGCCGCTCACCGCGGGCCTGCTGGCTGGCTCGGCCCTGCTCCTCGTCGCGATCGCGGCCCTCGCCCGGGAGTGACGTGGTCTACGAGGCCGCGACGGGGTACTCCCACTCCGTCGCGGCCGTTCCGTCGACGGTCAGCAGGTGTTCGGCGATCTCCAGGGGGACGGCCACCAGGGGGACGCCGGAGTCGAGGGGGATGCGGACCCGGTGGGCGGCGCCGAGGGCGGTCACCTCGACCACGGCGGTCGTCGCGCCGGTGAGGCACACGGCGTCCAGGCGGGGCACGAGGTCGGGGCGGCCGACGTCGGCGGGATAGCCGGTGAGGGTGAAGAGGAGGTCGCCGAGGTCGTCCAGGAGGTCGGCCCAGACCAGGAGCGGCGGCGCCGGGGCGGTGGCCGGGAGCCGGGTGAGCGGGCCCGGGTCCGGCGCGGCCCAGCCGCCCTCGGGCGCGAGGGCGGCGTGGAGGTCGTCGCGCGTGGCGGTCACCGGCAGGTGGGCGGCCGGGTCCGGGCCCGTCGTCGTGATCGCGACGTCACCGCCGGCGGGGAAGGCGATCCGGGTCAGGCGGCGGGTGCCGTCGGTGTTGGTGCGCTGGAGCGCGGCGGCCTCGCGCAGGAAGCCGCCGCGTCGCAGTCGGGGTTGTCGCTCCATACCGGTGGGAACGATCGTCAGGCGCCGTTGACGGCGTTCTTCACCCAGTCCGGGCAGCGGTCGGCGTAGCCGATGCAGTAGGCGGTGATGACGCCCTTGACGTTGCCGTAGTTCACCGTCACCTGCACGTGGGTGAAGTCGACGACCTTGCAGGTGCGCCACCAGGCCCAGCCGGAGCAGCGGACGTGGTTGACCAGGGTGAGGTAGTTCCACGTGGTCGCCGACTGTTGCTTCGGCCAGCCGGGCTCGGGGTAGCGGGTGGTCGCGCGGACCGCGCTGACGGTGAGGTTGTGCTTCTGCTGGATCTTGGTGTAGCCCCAGGTGGCGGTGCCCCGGCGGAGGTTGACCGTGCGGTGGTCCTTGGAGGTCCAGCTGGCCACCAGGTCGTAGGCCGGGTCGCCGGCGAGCCGCGGGGTGAGGGCGGCGGCGCCCGGGGCATCGTCCGAGGCCGAGTCGTCGGAGGCGGAGTCGTCGGAGTCGTCCGGCGCGGTGCCCCGGGCGTACGCCTGGAGGAGGCCGGGGGCGACGCCGTGGTCGCGGGTCAGCTCGTCGACGGTCAGCTGCCGGCCCTCGGTCAGGGTGTCGTCGCCGAAGACCGCGACGGACACGCCGGCGTCGTCGGTCCGGTCCGGCGCCGGTGCGGACGGGGAAGCGGCGAGAGCGGAGGGAGCGGCCAGGATCAGGGCGGCCAGGACGGCTGCCGTACCGAGGGCGGGGCGGAGCGCGGAGCGGGACAAGTCCTCACCAGCTTCCTAGGAAGAGGGGCCTTGGGAGACGGTCCTTGGCTGTGTCCATGGCGGACGGACGCACACTATGCGCGGTGGACGGCCGCCCGCTACTGGAATATCTCCCAACTTCCCTTCGGCCGAGTGGGATTGACGCCTCCAATGATCTCAGGTCACCGACCGCAGGGTCGGCGGCCCCGGCGTGAGGGCGCGCAGGACCAGGTCGATGCGGACGCGCGCCGCGCCGGCCCGCTGGAGGGCGGCGGCGACGGCCCGCAGCTCCTCCGGTCCGGTGCAGGAGAGGCGGAGTTCGAGGTCGGCGTCGCCGGCCAGGGCGAGGCCGCTCTGGACGGCCGGGTGCTCGGCCGCGAGGCGGTCGAAGTCGAGGGGGACGGGCCCGAAGCTGACCCGGGCGATCGCGTGCAGGGCCCGGGCCGGTTCGGGCCGTCCTGCGGCGGGCTCCTCGTCGCCCGGGACCAGTTGGAGGGCGGTCACCGGTGCTGGAGCTGTGCGGTCGGGGCCGGGGCGGGCTGTGCGGCGGGGACGGCGACGGGCGGGGCCACCAGCCGCGGGTCGAGGACGAGGGCGTCGACGCCGAGCGGGGCGGTGAGCTCGCGCAGGGCGGCCTCGCCGAGCTCGGTGTGGGCCTGGTCCGGTCCGAGGAGGGCGGTGAGCGCCTCGGGGGTGGAGAAACCGACGGCGCAGCGGCGGCCGTCGCGCAGGCGGAAGAGGCGGAGGGCGTTCGTGCTTCCGGTGCCGTGACCGAGGTGGTTGACGGTGACCGGAACGTGCCAGACGACGCGGGCCATGCGGGTGCTCCCCAATGGAGTGGTGGTGCCTGCCGGAACTGCTCCCTTCGAAGCTAGGCCGGGATCGGCCGCGCGTCGCCGGTCCTGACGCAGCGTTGACCGAATGAGGTGGCGTGTTGACGCACTCCTGACGGCCGACTCACCCAACTGGACTACACCACTCCGTATCCTTCCCCAAACATCCGCATCGAATGATAGTTTGCGCGATGATAGGGAAGTCGGGAAGGATGGTTGCAGGTGGCGCAGTACTACTCGGTGGAACAGGTGGCCGAACTGCTGGGCCTCCATGTGCGCACGGTCCGCGGCTACATCCGTGACGGCCGCCTCGCGGCGACCAGGATCGGCAAGCAGTACCGGATCGCCCGCGCCGACCTGGAAGCCCTCACCGGCGCCCCGGTCGTCGCGGAGAGCACCAGGGGGCGCGGCGCCGAGGTCTCGTCCGTCGTGCGGATCGAGGAGATCGACCGCGCGCGGGCGGACCGGCTGACCACCACCGTGCTCGCGGCCATCGCCGGCCCGCGCGAGGGCGGCCGGCCGCTGCACGTGGAGACCGTCCTCGACGAGGAGGCGCAGACCCTGCGGCTCGTCATCCTCGGCGATCCGGCCGACACCGCGGCGCTGCTCACCATCGTCCACACGCTGACCAGGGAGTTGTGACATGTCCGACCCGACGTTCCTCCGGCTGGCCGCCGACGGCGCCCCGCTCCGCAGCGAGCAGGACGCGATGGACGCGATCGCCGACGCCTGGGGCCGGGAGGCGACCTGGGTGATCGTGCCCGCGGCCCGGCTGCACCCGGACTTCTTCGCGCTGAGCACCCGCGTCGCCGGCGGCATCGTCCAGAAGTTCGTCAACTACCGGATGGGTCTCGTCGTCCTCGGCGACATCGCCCACCACGTGGCCGGGAGCAACGCCCTGCGCGACTTCGTCCGGGAGAGCAACCGCGGCACCCAGCTCTGGTTCCTGGCCGACGAGACCGAGCTGGCGGCCAGGTTCGCCGCGGGCTAGCCCCCTCCGGTTGCCGTGCGGGCGCCCCGGGACGACGGTGGAACCGACCGCCGGCGCGCCCCCGGGGCACCCGGCGCGCGCTCCGGGGCGGGGGGAGGTGGAGCGAGGGGGCCGGGACGAGATATCTTGACGTCAAGACGTTGGAGACGTGAAGCGGAGTTTCGATGACTGACTCGACCATCATCTATACGCACACCGACGAGGCTCCGGCCCTGGCGACCTACTCGTTCCTGCCGGTCGTCCAGGCCTACGCCTCGACGGCGGGCGTGCGCGTGGAGACCCGCGACATCTCCCTGGCCGGGCGGATCATCGCGAGCTTCCCGGAGCGTCTGGCCGAGGGCCAGCGGATCGGTGACGCCCTCGCCGAGCTGGGCGAGCTGGCCAAGACCCCGGACGCCAACATCATCAAGCTGCCGAACATCTCGGCCTCCGTGCCGCAGCTGAAGGCCGCCATCGCCGAGCTGCAGGCCCAGGGCTACGCCCTGCCGGACTACCCGGACGACCCGCGGACCGACGAGGACAAGGACGTCCGCGCCCGCTACGACAAGGTCAAGGGCAGCGCCGTCAACCCGGTCCTGCGCGAGGGCAACTCCGACCGCCGCGCCCCGCTGTCGGTCAAGAACTACGCCAAGACCCACCCGCACCGCATGGGCGCCTGGTCGGCCGACTCCAAGACCAACGTCGCCACCATGGGCGAGAACGACTTCCGTTCCACCGAGAAGTCGGCCGTGATCACCGCCGACGGCGCCCTGCGCATCGAGCTGGTCGGCCAGGACGGCACCACCACCGTCCTGCGCGAGAAGGTCCCGGTGCTGGCCGGCGAGGTCGTCGACGCCTCGGTCCTGCGCGCCGCCGCCCTGAACGAGTTCCTGGCCGCCCAGGTGGCCCGCGCCAAGGCCGAGGGCGTCCTGTTCTCGGTGCACCTCAAGGCCACCATGATGAAGGTCTCCGACCCGATCGTGTTCGGCCACGTCGTGCGCGCCTTCTTCCCGAAGACGTTCGCCCGCTACGGCGAGGCGCTGACCGCCGCCGGCCTGAACCCGAACAACGGCCTCGGCGGCATCCTGGCCGGCCTCGACGCGCTGGCGAACGGCGCCGAGATCAAGGCCTCGTTCGACGCCGAGCTGGCCGAGGGCCCGGCCCTGGCCATGGTCGACTCGGACAAGGGCATCACCAACCTGCACGTCCCGAGCGACGTCATCGTCGACGCCTCGATGCCGGCCATGATCCGCACCTCCGGCCACATGTGGGGCCCGGACGGCCAGGAGGCCGACACCCTGGCCGTGCTGCCGGACAGCAGCTACGCCGGCGTGTACCAGGCCGTCATCGACGACTGCCGCGCCCACGGCGCCCTGGACCCGGCCACCATCGGCTCGGTCCCGAACGTCGGCCTGATGGCCCAGAAGGCCGAGGAGTACGGCAGCCACGACAAGACCTTCGAGATCGCCGAGGCCGGCACCGTCCGCCTGGTCGACGCCGAGGGCGAGGTCGTGCTGGAGCAGGCCGTGCAGCCGGGCGACATCTTCCGCGCCTGCCAGACCAAGGACCTGCCGATCCAGGACTGGGTCAAGCTGGCCGTCACCCGCGCCCGCGCCACCGGCGACCCGGCCGTGTTCTGGCTGGACGCCGAGCGCGCCCACGACGCCGTGCTGATCGAGAAGGTCAACACGTACCTGCCGGAGCACGACACCACCGGCCTGCAGATCGAGATCATGTCCCCGGTCGAGGCCACCACGTTCTCGCTGGAGCGCATCCGCCGCGGCGAGAACACCATCTCGGTCACCGGCAACGTGCTGCGCGACTACCTGACCGACCTGTTCCCGATCCTGGAGCTGGGCACCAGCGCCAAGATGCTGTCGGTCGTCCCGCTGATGGCGGGCGGCGGCCTGTTCGAGACCGGCGCCGGCGGCTCCGCCCCGAAGCACGTCCAGCAGCTGGTCAAGGAGAACTACCTGCGCTGGGACAGCCTGGGCGAGTTCTTCGCGCTGGCCGCGAGCTTCGAGCACCTGGCCGCCAGCACCGGCAACGCCCGCGCCAAGGTCCTGGCCGACACCCTGGACCGCGCCACCGGCACCTTCCTCAACGAGGACAAGTCGCCGAGCCGCCGCCTCGGTGGCATCGACAACCGCGGCAGCCACTTCTACCTGGCCACGTACTGGGCCCAGGAGCTGGCCGGGCAGACCGAGGACGCCGAGCTGGCCCAGGCGTTCGAGGGCCTCGCCAAGGCGCTCACCGAGCAGGAGCAGACCATCGTCGAGGAGCTCGTCGCCGTGCAGGGCTCGGCCGTCGACCTCGGTGGCTACTACCAGCCCGACCCGGCCAAGGCCGCGGCCGTGATGCGCCCGTCGAAGACCTTCAACGACGCGCTGGCCAACCTCGGCTGACCGAGGCCGAGTTGAACCACCGGGCGGCCCCCGGGTCCCACGTGGACCCGGGGGCCGCCCGTCGTCTCACCACCAGCAGAGGGCGATCAGGACCAGGAGTGCGACGGCGGCGGTGTTGAGCCGCCGGTACGCCAGGGCCGTCGCGACGGCCTCCCGCAGCAGCAGGTACGGCCCGTGGGCGAGCAGCCCGTCCGCCGCCGCGACCCGGCCGGGCGCACCGGCCCGGCGGGCGGCGGTGGCCGAGCGCAGGACGTGGAAACCGCTGGTGACGACGGTGCACCGGTACCCGGGCCGCTCGGCGGCCATCAGGGCCGCGCTGAAACGCAGGTTCTCGACGGTGTCGGTGGCCCGCTCCTCGCGGCGGATCCGCCCGGCCGGGACGCCCCGGGCGAGCAGGTAGCGGGCCATCGCGGCGGCCTCGGTGCACTCCTCGTGCGGCCCCTTGCCCCCGGTCACCAGCAGCAGCGGCGCGTGCCCGGCGGCCTCCTCGGCGGCGAACCGTTCCAGCGCGGCGTCCAGCCGGGCCGCGAGCAGCGGCGTGACGTCGCAGCCGTGCAGTCCGGCGCCGAGGACGACGACGTAGTCGGCGCCGACCGGCACGGGCTGCCGGCGGTAGTGCAGCGCCCGGCCGAGGAAGCCGAGCAGCCACAGCAGGGCGTACCCGCCGAGCAGGACGGCGACGATCAGGAGGACGTGCATACCTCCTCGAACGCCTACGACGGAACCCCCGTTCCGGACGGTGGTCCGGGACGGGGGTTCCGTGACGTACGCGACGCGGCGGGCCGCGGCCGGCCTCAGCCCGCGTCGGCCGCCGGGCGCTTCCCGCGCTGATCGAGCGAGGCCAGGTACGCGTTGTACGCCTCCAGCTCGGCGTCGCCGCTGCGCTCCTCGGCGCGGTCGGCGCGGCGGGCCTTGCGCTGCTCGGAGCCCATCCACTGGTAGACCAGCGCGATCAGCACGATCGCCGTCGGGATCTCGCCGAACGCCCAGGTGATGCCGCCGGCGAGCTTCTGGTCCGCCAGCAGGTCGGTGCCGGGCGGGGCGCCCGCGGTGGTGAAGGTGCTGACCAGCTGGTGGTTGGCCATCATCACCGCGACGCCGAAGAAGGCGTGGAACGGCATGCCCATGAACAGCTCGATGATCCGCATCACGTGGCCGGGGCGGTTCGGGCCCGGGTCCACGCCCATGATCGGCCAGAAGAACACCAGCCCGGTGGCCAGGAAGTGCACCATCATGAAGATGTGCCCGGCGCGGTACTGCATCAGGAAGTCGAACAGCGGGGTGAAGTAGACCCCGTACAGGCTCGCGATGAACAGCGGGATGGTGAACGCCGGGTGCGAGATCACCTTGACGTAGCGGCTGTGTAGGAGCGCCACCAGCAGCTCGCGCGGCCCGCGCGGGCGCCCCTTGCCGGCCGGGCGCAGCGCGCGCAGCGCGAGCGTGATCGGGGCGCCGAGGAGCAGCAGGATGGGCGACAGCATGGACAGCACCATGTGCTGGATCATGTGCGCGCTGAACAGCGCCATCCCGTAGTCGTTGAGTCCGCTGCAGGTGACGAGGATCACCGAGCCGACGCCCAGGGCCCAGCCGACGGTGCGCCCGACCGGCCACTTGTCGCCGCGGCGGTACAGCCGGACGACGCCGAGCGCGTACAGGCCGAGGGCGACCAGGCAGCCGGCCAGGAAGACCCAGTCGGGGGACCAGGTCCACACGTTGGAGAGGGTGAACGGTCCTAGCTGGGTCATCCCGCCGTAGTGGTGCATGCCTGACATTCCGTCGCCCATCGGCGGGTCCCGCTTTCCGTCCTGGTGGCCCCCGGTGGGGTCCGGTTCGCCCGTTTTGCTTGGCATACAGCCTAGGCGGGCCTTACCCCCGGCCGTGCCCCGCCCCCTCCGTGCGGGTGGGCGCGTCTCACTACAATGAGCGGCCTGACGGAGGGGGTGGGCGGTGACCTCGACCACGGGGCCCCGGATCGCGATGACGGGGGCGACGGGCTTCATCGGCTCGGCGGTGCTCCGGGCGTCGGACGGTTTCGAGGTCCGCGCGCTGGCCCGGAAGGTCCCCGCCGTGAGTGGCCCGTCCTGGGTGGAGGGCGACCTGGCCGACGAGGACGCCCTCGCCGAGCTGTGCGACGGCGCCGACGTCCTGCTCCACCTCGCGTCCCGGATCTCCGGCACCGCCGAGGAGTGCGAGGAGGTCAACGTCCGCGGCACGGGGGCCGTCATGGCCGCCGCCCGCCGGGCCGGGGTCTCCCGGGTCGTCCACCTGTCCACCGCGGCCGTGTACGGGCCGGGCCCGCACGCGGGTGTCGGCGTGGACGAGGTGCCCGCCGTGCCCGCCTCGGAGGCCAGCCGCACCCGGCTGCTCGGGGAGCGGGCCGCGCTGGCCGCCGGGGCCGTCGTGCTGCGGCCCGGCGTGGTGACCGGCCCGGGGGACCGCTGGGTGGTGCCCGCCGTGGCCGAGCTGGTCCGCCGGGTGCCGGTGCGCTGGGCGGGCGGCGGGGCCCGGCTCTCGCTCGTCGACCGCGCCGACCTGGCCCGCCTGGTCGTCGCCGTCGCGACCGCCGAGCCCGCCGTGCCGTCGGGCGTCCACCACGCGAGCCACCCGGAGCCCGTCCGCGCCGGGGAGCTCCTCGACGCGCTGGACGCCCTCGGGCTGGTCCCCGCGCCGGCCGGCCCGGCCGTCCCGTGGGAGGAGTGCCGCCGCCTGCTGGCCGCCGCGCCGGGCCGCGTCTCGGAGCGGCAGTTCGCGATGATCGCCCTCGACCACTGGTACCGCAGCGACGACATCTGGTCCCTGGCCGCCTGCCCGCCCGGCCCGGGGCCGCTCTCCCGGCTCGGCGCCGCCGCGGACTGGTACCGCGCGGTGCTCGCGGCGATGGGCTGAACCGCTCTGGCGGGAAGGTCAGTCGGCCCGGCGGTAGTGGTCGACCGACACCTTGACCGGCCCGCCGCCCGGGGCTCGCGGCGATGGGCTGAACCGCTCTGGCGGGAAGGTCAGTCGGCCCGGCGGTAGTGGTCGACCGACACCTTGACCGGCCCGCCGCCCGGGGCGGCCGACAGCAGCCGGACGACGGCCAGGTCGCGGCCGTCGTCCTCGCGGACGCAGAAGGCCCGGCCGGTGAGGGTGGCGAAGTCGAGCCGGGAGGCGGGTTGGGAGCCGAGCCCCTTGAGGCAGTCGGCGGTGCCGAGACTGCTGTCCGTGCCGACGTAGGCGTCGCTGCCGTCGGCGAGGAGGAACTCGCTCGACGTCCGGGCGAGGTACCAGGACGCCGTTCCCTCCGGTGCGACCGTGCCCTTCCGGAGGTCGAACTCGTCGTTGCGGTCGGACGAGGTGAGCGCGGTGCCGGTGTACACGGCCGTGTAGACGGGGGCGGCGGCCGGCGGGGCCTCCGGGTCGGTCGCGCTCTCGACCGTGCGGTTGTCGGCGGCCGGGCGCCCGTCGTCCGTGCGGTGGACGAGGAGGAACGTGCCGGCCGACCCGAGGGCGAGGGCGGCCGCGGCGATCAGGGCCGTCCGGCGGTGGGAACGTCTGCGGATCGGCGCGGCCACGGAAGCGGCCACGGGGGCGGCCACGGAAGCGGCCTCGGGGGCGGCCACGCCGTGGTCCACTTCGGGTGCGACCGGTGCCAGCGCCGTCGCCCCGTCGTGCAGCGGTGGCGCGGGGACGAGGACGGTCTGCGCTTCGGAGGGGGCCCGGGGCAGGTCGCTGCGCCGGGCGATCTCGGCGTGCACCTGCGGGGGCAGCCAGCCGTCGGCGAAGCGCGGGTCCCCGACGACGGCGGGGTGGCCGTGGACGGCTTCGATCACCTGGGCCGTGGTCGGACGGTCCTCGGGCCGCTTCGCCAGGCACCAGCCGATGAGGCCGCGCAGGGAGGAGGGCACGAGGGCGAGGTCCGGCTCCTCGTGGATCACCCGGTAGAGGGCGCCGGCATCCGTACCGCCGCCGAAGGGGGGTGCGCCGCCGGCGATGTAGGCGGCCAGGGCGCCGAGGGCGAAGACGTCGGTGGCGGACGTGGCGCGCAGGCCCCGGGCCTGTTCCGGCGCCATGAAGCCGGCGGAGCCGATGCGCAGTCCGGTGCTGGTGAGGGCGGCGGCGTCGACGGCGCGGGCGATGCCGAAGTCGATCACGCGCGGGCCGTCGGCGGCGAGGAGGACGTTGCCCGGCTTGAGGTCGCGGTGGACGACGCCGGCCGCGTGGATCGCCTGGAGGGCTTCGGCGATGCCGGCGACGAGGAGCAGGACGGTCTGCTCGGCGAGCGGCCCTGCGCGCCGGACCACCTGGTGGAGCGAGGGGCCGGGGACGTAGGTGGTGGCGAGCCAGGGCACGGCGGCGTCCACCCCGGCGTCGACGACCTGGGCGGTGTAGAAGCCGTGGATCAGGCGCGCGCTGGCGACCTCCTGGGCGAAGCGCTCCCGGAACTCGGGGTCCTCCGCGAGCTCGGGCCGGACCACCTTGAGGGCCACCGGCCGGCCGCCGCGCGTGTACGAGAGGTACACCCGGCCCATCCCGCCGGACCCCAGCCGTGCGAACAGCCGGTAGCCGCCGACCGTGGCGGGGTCGTCGGCGGTCAGGGGCTGGAAGGCGGCGGTCGGGAGGGTGTCGGCCTGGTGCTCGGGCATCTGGGGCTCTCTCGGCGGGGCGCGGAGGACACGCGGGGTCGTAGGAATGGCGCGCGACCACCGGGGGAAGGGTCGCGCGCCACGCCCGGACAGTCTCCCGCCACGATGCTGAGGTTTTGATGAGGGCCGTGACGTCGGGGAGTGGCAACACAATCGCTCAGAAATCACCGCGATCGGACGTGGCGGACGAGGGTTCGGCAGGAATCCGACGTTTGATGTGGTGTCAGATTGTTGATTGGTGTTGGAAGTTGGGTCTACGCTCCTGCCCGGTCATCCCCTCGCCAATCCGTCCCGGGAGACGCCCATGGGTCGCAGCTACCAACCCTCGAAACTCCGCACCGCCCTCGGCGCCCTGGCGCTGTTGCTGGGCGCGCTCGGCAGCCTGGCCACACCCTCCGCCGTCCACGCCGCCACGCCGGTCCAGACCGCCGTCACCGTCGACGGCACCCGGCCCGGCCTCACCTTCGACGGGATCGGGGCCATCTCCGGCGGCGGCGGCAACTCGCGCCTGCTGGCCGACTATCCGGAGCCGCAGCGCAGCCAGGTGCTCGACTACCTGTTCAAGCCCGGCTACGGCGCCTCGCTCCAGGTGCTGAAGCTGGAGATCGGCGGCGACACCAACTCCACCGACGGCGCCGAGCCCAGCATCGAGCACACCAGGGGCACCGTCGACTGCGACCAGGGCTACGAGTGGTGGCTCGCCGAGCAGGCCCTCGCCCGCAACCCCGGCATCACGTTCTACGGCCTGTCCTGGGGCGCCCCCGGCTGGATCGGCGACACCGGCAGCGGGGGCAACTTCTGGTCCCGGGACACCATCGACTACCTGATGTCCTGGATGGGCTGCGCGGACCGGCACCACCTGGCCGTCTCCTACCTCGGCGGCTGGAACGAGCGCGGCTTCAACGCGGCCTGGTACGAGAACCTCAAGAGCGCGCTGGTCTCCCACGGTTACGGCGCCACCAAGGTCGTCGCCGCCGACGACTCCTGGGCCGTGGCCGACGCCATGGCCACCGACCAGGCCTTCAGGAACGCCGTCGACGTCGTCGGCGTGCACTACCCCTGCGGCTACCTCGGCTCCTTCACCAACTGCCCCAGCACCGCGAACGCCCGGGCGCTCGGCAAGCCGCTGTGGGCGAGCGAGAACGGCTCCGAGGACGCCAACGACGGTGCCCCCGCGGTCGCGCGCGCGATCAACCGCGGCTACCTCGACGGCCGGATGACCTCGTTCATCAACTGGCCGGTCATCGCCGCGCTCTACCCGAACCTGTTCTTCTCCACCGCCGGCATGTCGATCGCCGACCAGCCCTGGTCCGGCAGCTACACGATCGGCAGGACCACGTGGGTCACCGCGCACACCGCCCAGTTCGTCCAGCCCGGCTGGCGCTACATCGACTCGGCGGGCGGGTACCTCGGCGGCGCGCGCGCCAACGGCAGCTACGTGACGCTGAAGTCACCGAACACCACCGACTACAGCACCGTCATCGAGACCGCCGACGCCACCGCCGCCCAGACCGCGAACTTCACCGTCACCGGCGGCCTGTCCACCGGCACCGTGCACGTGTGGTCCACCGACCTCGGCTCGGCCGACCCGGCGGACTGGTTCGTCCACACCCAGGACGTCACGCCGCAGGGCGGCTCGTTCGCGCTGACCCTGCGGCCCGGCCACGTCTACACCGTCACCACCACGACCGGCCAGGGCAAGGGCGCCGCCACCCCGCCGGCCCCCGCCGCGCTCGGACTGCCGTACGCGGACGACTTCGAGACGCCCGCCACGACCACCTCGCCCAGGTACTTCACGGACATGAACGGCGCCTTCCGGACCGTCCCGTGCGGCGGCGGCCGCACCGGCACCTGCCTGCGCCAGATGGCCCCGGCGACGCCGATCCGCTGGACCGACGAGCCGTACGACGCCCCGTACACGATGATGGGCGACGGCAGCTGGGCCAACTACACGGTCACCGCCGACACCCTCTTCGAGCAGTCGAGCACCGTCGAACTCCTGGGCCGGGTCAACCAGCAGGGCCGCAACAACAACGGCCTGAACGCCTACCACCTGCGCGTGAGCGACACCGGCGCCTGGTCCATCGACAAGAGCGACACCAGCTGGAACTTCACCACCCTCGCGAGCGGCACCACCACCGCCCCCGGCACCGGCAGCTGGCACACCGTCGCGCTCTCGATGCAGGACACCACCCTCACCGCCGCCGTCGACGGCGTCACGGTGGGCAGCGCGACCGACGGCAGCTTCACCAACGGCCAGGCGGGCCTCGGCGTGACCGGCTACCGGACCGACCAGTTCGACAACTTCGCCCTCACCCCGGGCACCCCGACCACCCACACCGGCCCGATCACCTCCGCGCTGCCCGGCAAGTGCGTCGACGACAACGGCGATTCCAGCGCCAACGGCACCGCCGTCCAGCTCTGGGACTGCAACGGCGGCGGCTCCCAGGTGTGGACCTGGTCCAACGGCACCCTCACCCACGGCGGCAAGTGCCTCGACGTGACCGGCGCCGCCACCGTCAACGGAACCCCGGTCGAGCTCTGGGACTGCAACGCGGGCGCCAACCAGCAGTGGACGCCCCAGCCGGACGGCACTCTCAAGAGCACCCAGTCCGGCCGCTGCCTCGACGACCCGGCCCTCGCCACCGCCAACGGCACCCGGCTGGCGATCTGGGACTGCAACGGGGGCACCAACCAGCAGTGGAAACTCCCGTAACCCGCCACATCGTCCGGGCCCTCGCCCCCGCCACCGGCAACGGCAGCCGGGGCGGGGCCCGGCTACCTCCGGGGTCACGGGCGGGGGACGCCAACCCGGGCCACCGCCGGAGCGCCCTCCGGAGCGTCCTCCGGACGCGCGGGAGCCCCCGGGTCGCGAGCGACCCGGGGGCTCCGCAGCGGGAGGACGAGGTCAGAGGACCGTCTCGGCCTCCAGGTAGCGCTCCTGCGGGACGGTCTTCAGCTCGGCGACCGCCTCGGCGAGCGGCACCAGGTTGATGTTGGTGCCCTGCAGCGCCGTGATGTGCCCGAACGCGCCCTTGTGGACGGCTTCGACGGCGTGCCAGCCGAAGCGGGTGGCGAGCACCCGGTCGTAGGCGGTCGGGGTGCCGCCGCGCTGGGTGTGGCCGAGGATCACCGGACGGGCCTCCTTGCCGAGCCGGTGCTCCAGCTCGCGGGAGAGCTGGGTCGCGATGCCGGTGAACCGCTCGTGGCCGTAGATGTCCTTGACGCCCTCCTCCCAGTGCATGGTGCCGGGCTCGGGCTTGGCGCCCTCGGCGCAGACCACGATGGCGAACTTCTTCTGCCGGTCGAAGCGTTCGCGGACGACGGCGGTCAGCTGCTCGATGTGGAACGGCCGCTCGGGGACGACGATCGCGTGCGCGCCCGCCGCCATGCCCGCGTTGAGGGCGATCCAGCCGGTGTGCCGGCCCATGACCTCGACGACCATGACCCGCTGGTGCGACTCGGCGGTGGTCTTCAGCCGGTCCAGCGCCTCGGTGGCGACCGAGACGGCGGTGTCGAAGCCGAAGGTCACGTCGGTGGCGGCGATGTCGTTGTCGATGGTCTTCGGCACGCCGACGATCGGCAGGCCCGCGTCGCTCATCAGCTTGGCGGCCTTGAGGGTGCCCTCGCCGCCGATCGGGATGACGGCGTCCAGGCCGAGGTCCGAGCAGTACTTCTTGGCGCGCTCGACGCCGTCGCGCAGGTGGCTGGGCTGCACCCGCGACGAACCGAGGATCGTGCCGCCCTGGGCGAGGATGCCGCTCACCGAGTCCAGGGTGAGGGGGCGGTGGTGGCCCTCCAGGAAGCCGCGCCACCCGTCCTCGAACCCGATGATCTCGTCGCCGTGGTCGACCACCCCCCGGTGGACCACGGAGCGGATCACCGCGTTCAGGCCGGGGCAGTCACCGCCGCTGGTCAGCACTCCGATACGCATTAGCTTTGCAACTCCCGAGCAGAACCGAGGAACGGCCGGACTACAGGCTGGGACGACGAGCCGTCACCGTAGCGGTGCGTTCCCACGCCGGGGTGGCGGGGAGCTGACCGTGGGGTGAAGGATCGGCCGAATCGGGCAGAACGCCCGAAAAAGGCCGTGGTGTCGAGCATACGACCCCTGGTCCGGCCGGGCAGGAGCCGACGCGGGAGCGGCGCCGTCGGCGCCCCCGCGTGGAAGTGCAGCCTGCTGCCGAGGAGGGTGTGCAGCCGGCAGCCCCCATTGTCGTACGTTCCGGGCCGCCCGTGGACCGGGTGACCGCATGGCGGGCACCCGGCTGGGGCGTACGGGTGTACTGGGCTTGTCTTCGGACTCCCGTCGTCCGCCCGTAAGGGCGGGCCTGGCGGCGTCTGGGTGCGCGCATCGCAAGGCGGAGGAGGAAGTCCATGCGGAGCATAGGCGACCGACGACAACGCCGCGAGGCGCGTGCCCAGGCGTCGCCAGGCAGACGGGAGTCCGAAGACAAGCCCTTACTGGGGGCGCGTCGTGGCGGCGATGCGTTCGGCGCGCAGCGCGTCGTACCAGGTGGTGTCGGCCGGCGGCAGGGCGTTGACGTCCAGCGCCAGCTTGATCAGCATGTCCGCGACCGCGGGGTTGCGGGCCAGCACCGGGCCGTGCAGGTAGGTGCCGAAGACGGTGTCGCGCCAGGCGCCCTCGGTGCCGTCGCCGGTGCCGTTGCCCCGGCCGACGGCGACGTTGGCGAAGGGCTGGACGCCCTGGCCGAGGTGGGTGACGCCCTGGTGGTTCTCGAAGCCGGTCAGCTGCGGCAGGCCGAGCCGCGGGTCGACGTCGGCGAGCACGTCGCCGACGCACCGGGCGCCCTCGCCGCGGGTGGTCCAGACGTCGAGCAGGCCGAGGCCCGGCTCGCGCTCGCCGAGGTCGTTGACGAACTCGTGGCCCATGATCTGGAAGCCGGCGCAGACGCCGAAGATGATCGCGCCGTTCTCGGCGGCCCGCACCAGGCCGCTGTCGGCCCGCAGCCGCTCGGCGGCCAGGCGCTGCGGCCGGTCCTCGCCGCCGCCGATCAGGTAGATGTCCCCGCTGGTGGGGACCGCCTGGTCGGAGCGGACGTCGATCCGGGTCACGTTGAGATGGCGCTGGCGGGCCCGGCGCTCCACGACCAGGGCGTTGCCGCGGTCGCCGTAGGTGCTGAGCAGGTCCGGGTAGACCCAGACCACGCGCAGGCTGCTCTCACTCATCCTCGAAGGCCTTCCGTCACGAAAAGAGGGGCGTGGGGGCGCGGCATCAGCCGGCCACGACCTTCCGCAGCTGCTGGAAGGCGGTGTAGTTGGCGATGGCCTCGATCCGGCCGGGCGGGGCCATCCGGACGGCCTGCTCCAGCGTGTCCACCACGTGGAACTGCAGTCCGGCGACCTCCAGGCGGACGGCCAGGTCCAGCTTGCGCTGGCCCATCACGAAGACCGGGTGCCCGGCGAGGCGCTCGTAGTCGACGTCCCACAGCCAGGAAGTGTCGGTGCCGTCGGCGTCGAGGGCGTTGACGGAGAGGATGACCGGGGCGGGCGGGCCGTCGATCAGCGAGAAGGTCTCCAGCCAGCCGGCCGGGTTCTTCGCGAGCAGCAGCCGGATGTCGCGGCCCTGGTACTGGACGACGTCGTAGCGGCCGGCGACGGCCGTCACCGAGCGCATCCGCTCCAGCGCGACCTGCGGGGAGACGCCGAACACGGCGGCGACGGCGGCCGAGCTGGTGGCGTTGGCCAGGTTGGCCCGGCCGGGCAGCTGGAGCTGGATCGGCCAGGCGCCGCGCTGCGGGTCGATGACGTGGGTGCCCTGGAGCGCCCAGTGCGGGTTGGGGCGCCGGAAGCCGCACTCCTGGCAGAACCAGTCGTCGCCGGGGCGCTGCATGACGCCGCCGCACGCGGGGCAGGACCAGGCGTCCTCCTTCCAGGCCTGTCCGGCGGCCACCCAGACCACCTTCTTGCAGGAGGAGGCGGCCCAGGTCACCAGCGGGTCGTCGGCGTTGGCGATGACCACGGCCTCGGTGTCCTGGAGGCCCTCGCGCCACTTCTCGGCCATCATCCGGGTCTCGGCGGCCCGGTCGAGCTGGTCGCGGGAGAGGTTGAGCAGGGCGATCGCCTTGGGGCGGGTGTCGCGGGCGACCCCGGCCAGGTACTTCTCGTCGACCTCGATCACGCCGAAGCGGGCGTCCGAGCCGCCGGCCAGGGCGGAGGTGATGCCGGCCGGCATGTTGGCGCCGAGGGCGTTGGAGACCACCGGGCCGGCGGCGCGCAGCGCCTCGGCGATCAGGCGGGTGGTCGTGGTCTTGCCGTTGGTGGCGCTGACCAGCACGACGTCGAGGTGGTCGGCGAGGGTGGCGAGGAGGTCGGGGTCGAGCCTGAGGGCGACCTTGCCGCCGATCACCGAGCCGCTGCCGCGACCGGCCTTGCGCGACACGGCGGCCGCGACCTTGCCGGCGGTGACCGCGATCTTGGCGCGGGCCGGCAGGGAGGCGTCGCGCGCGCCTGTGGGCTCCGATTCGGTGCCTGCCATGCTCAGTGGTTCCTCCTTGCTGCGGCACCGCCCGGGGGCCGGTTAACGGGCCGTCGGGCGGCGGGGACGGGGCCAGCCTACCGACTCCGTCACCCGGCCCCACGATCCGGACCCCGCGCCGCCTGCTGCGACGCGCCCCCCGGGGCCCGCCCCGGGCGGCCTGACGTGCCGTCAGGAAGGGCGGTGTACGGACGGAGCTCCCGCGGGAAGGAGGACGCCGCCGGAGGGCCGGACGGTTCCCGGTGAGAATGTGGTGAAGAAATGATCAGCAGGCCGGACGGTGCGGCGCCGGCTCCGCGCCCGCCAGGGCGGCGGTGATCACGAGGGTGCCGTCCTCGGCGCGGAAGTCCAGCGGCACGGCCAGCCGGCGCATCGCCGTGATCAGGCCCGCGTTCGAGGCGTGGGTCACCGCGTACACGGTGCCGATCCCGGCGGCCCGGGCCATCGCGGCCAGGCGGCGCAGCAGGGCCAGTCCGAGCCCGCGCCGCTGCCAGCCGTCCTCCACCAGGACGGCCAGCTCGGCCTCCCCGTCGTCCCACATCAGGTGCCCGAGGGCGACGATCCGCCCGTCCCCGGCCGTCACGGCGAGGCTGCGCCCGTGCCGCCCGTCCAGCAGGTGGTCCAGGTGGCGGTCGGAGTCGCGGACCGGCCCGTGGTAACGCAGTCGCAGCGAGGCGGGGGAGCAGCGCTGGTGCATCGCCCGGGCCCCGGCCTTGTCGGCCGGACCGGCCGCGCGGACGATCAGCGCGGTCCCGTCCGCCAGGGACAGCCGGGCGGGGAGCGGCTCCTCCGCGACGAGGGCGTGCAGCCGGCCCTTCGCCGGGTGCGTCCGGGCGGCCCGGAGCGGGGCGTCGAGGAGCGCCACCCGGCCACCGGGCCCCTCGGGCACCGCGCACCTCCGGTCGGACCTGCCGAAAGACCGGGTCCAGAGCCGTTCGAAGCGCGTGTGCGATGCCGTCATGGAGGCGACGCTACCGACACCGCGCTTCGGCGCGGTTACGCGATCGTGAACGCACGAGTGTCCGGGACGGACCCGGGACGTGCCCGTGACCGGGCCGGGACGGATCCGGCGGAAGGCGCTGTCGGGCCGGGACGGATCCGGGTGGAAGGCGCTGTCGGGCCGGGACGGATCCGGTGGAAGGCGCTGTCGGGCCGGGACGGATCCGGCAGAAGGTCCCTGTCGGGCCGGGACGGAGCCGGCAGAGGTCCAGACCGGTGCCTCATGTGGCCGGGACAACGGGCGGCCGACGGTGGTGGACATGTCCGGCGCTCCTGACGAACACAGGGCGCCGGGGCGTGTCAGTCCACGAACGAAGGCTCTCTCATGCGTACCACCCCGTCCGTCCCCGCCACCGCGACCACCGCCGTGCCGCACGCCCGGCGCGCCCCCGCCGCCACCGCGCTCACCGGCCTGCTCGACCACCAGGCGCGCACCCGGCCCGCCTCGGTGGCCGTCGTCGGCGAGGGCCGCGACCTCACCTTCCCGGAGCTGCGCGAGGACGCCCGCCGCCTGGCCGGCCTCCTGCGCCGGCTGGGCGCCGGGGCCGACACCCCCGTCGGCCTGTTCACCGAGCCGTCGGCCGAGCTGGTCACCGGGGCCTGGGGCGTCCTGTACGCCGGGGCCGGCTACCTGCCGCTGTCGCCCGAGTACCCCGAGGACCGGCTGCGCTACATGATCGAGGACAGCCGCACCCGGATCGTCGTCACCCAGGAGCACCTGCGTGAGCGGCTGGCCGCGCTGGCCCCGGCCGGCACCGAGGTCGTCACGCTCGCGGACGCCCCGGCCGTCCGTCCCGACGACGGCGCCCACCCGGCGCCGGAGTCCCTGGCCTACGTCATCTACACCTCCGGCAGCACCGGCCGCCCCAAGGGCGTCGTGATCGAGCACGGCTCCGTCGTCTCCCAGCTGCGCTGGATGCACGGCGCCGGCCACCTCGGCCAGGACGTCACCGTGCTGCAGAAGACGCCGATGAGCTTCGACGCCGCCCAGTGGGAGATCCTCGCCCCGGCCGTCGGCGCCCGCGTGGTCGCCGGCGCGCCCGGCCTCTACCGCGACCCGGAGGCGCTCGTCGCCGCCGTCCGCCGCCACGGGGTGACCGCGCTGCAGTGCGTGCCGACCCTGCTCCAGGCGCTGCTCGACACCGACGGCTTCGCCGACAGCCGCAGCCTGACCGGGATCTTCTCCGGCGGCGAGGCGCTCTCGCTGCGCCTCGCCCGCGACCTCACGACCGCCCTGCCGTGGGCGACCCTGGTCAACCTGTACGGGCCGACCGAGTGCACGATCAACGCGACCGCGCACGTCGTCGACCCGGCCGCGCTCGGCGAAGGCGCCGGGGCGGTGCCGATCGGCCGGCCGGTCGACGGCACCCGGTGCCACGTCCTCGACGCCGACCTGGTCCCGGTCGGCGAGGGGGAGACCGGCGAGCTGTACATCGGCGGCGTCCAGCTGGCCCGCGGCTACCTGCACCGCCCCGAGCTGACCGCCGAGCGCTTCGTCGCCTGCCCGTTCACCCCGCACGAGCGGCTCTACCGCACCGGCGACCTCGCGCACTGGAACCCGGACGGCACCCTCCAGTTCGCCGGCCGCGTCGACAACCAGGTCAAGCTGCGCGGCTACCGGGTCGAGCTGGACGAGATCGCCCGCGCGATCGAGGAGCACACCTGGGTCCGCCGCTCGGCCGCGATCGTCACCGCCGACGAGCGCACCGGCCATCAGAACCTGATCGCCTGCGTCGAGCTGAATCCGCGTGAGGCGGCCCTGATGGACCAGGGCAACCACGGCCGCCACCACCAGTCCAAGGCCGGGCGCCTCCAGGTCAAGGCCCAGCTCTCCGACCCCGGCCTGCGCGACCTCGGGCAGCTCGCCGGCCGCCCGCACGTCGACCTGCCCGGCCGCCGTGGGACCGCGGCGCAGCGCCGGGAGGTCTTCGCCCGCAAGACCTACCGCTTCTACGAGGGCGGCCGGGTGACCCGCGACGACCTCGCCGCGCTGCTCGCCCCGCGCCCCGCGGGTGCCTTCGGGCGCGGCCTGGAGCTGCTGAGCCTGCCCGAACTCGGCCGCGTCCTGCGCTGGTTCGGCCAGTTCCACAGCGAGGAGCGGCTGCTGCCCAAGTACGCCTACGCCTCGCCCGGCGCGCTGTACGCGACCCAGCTCTACCTGGAGACCGGCGGCCTCGACGGGCTCGGGGCCGGCCTGTACTACTACCACCCCGTCGAGCACAGCCTCATACGCGTCGGCGACGCCGAGGAGCGCCAGGACCCCTACCTGACGCTGCACTTCTCCGGCAAGACCGGCGCCATCGCCCCCGTCTACACCAACAACATCCGCGAGGTGCTGGAGTTCGAGACCGGCCACATGCTGGGCGTCTTCGAGGAGGTGCTGCCCGAGTACGGTCTGGACGTCCGCCCGCTCGGCTTCCACCCGGCGGTCAAGGACCGGCTGGACGTCGCCGACGAGGACCACTACCTGGGCAGCTTCGCCGTCGTCCGCGGCGACGGCACGCCGCAGGCCGACCCGACCGAGGTGTACGTCCAGGCCCACGAGGACCGCGTCGAGGGCCTGCCGGCCGGCCTGTACCGCCACGCCGGCGGCGAGCTGACCCGCGTCTCGGACGACGTCGTGCAGTCCCGCCACGTCATCGCGATCAACCAGGCCGTCTACGCCCGCTCGGCCTTCGGCATCACCGCCGTCAGCCGGGCCGGCGAGGAGTGGCTGCAGTACGTCGCCCTGGGCACCAAGCTGCACCACCTCCAGCGCAACGGCCTGTCCTTCGGCTTCATGTCCTCCGGCTACAGCTCCAAGTCCGGCCACCCGCTGCCCGCTTCGCGCCGCTTCGACGAGATCCTCGGCGCCGCGGGGATCCCCACCGGCCCGTCGTACTTCTTCCTCGGCGGCAAGGTGAGCGAGGAGCAGGTCCGCAGCGAGGGCATGCACGAGGACACCGTCCACATGAAGGGACCGGCCGAGATCATCAAGGACGAACTCGCCAACCTGCTGCCCGACTACATGCTCCCCAACCGCGTCCTCGTGCTGGACGCCCTGCCGCTGACCGCCAACGGCAAGGTCGACCTCAAGGCGCTCGCCGCCTCGGACACCGTCCGCGACGCCGACGTCCGCGGCGAGTACGTCGCCCCCGCCACCCCGCAGGAGCGGTGGCTCGCCGAGGCCTGGGGAGAGGCACTCAGGTACGAGGACCCGGCCACGGTCTCGACGGCCGACGAGTTCTTCGCCGCCGGCGGCAACTCGCTGATCGCCGTCGCCCTGGTCAACCGCATCAACCGCGCGTTCGGCACCGCCCTGCCGCTCCAGGTCGTCTTCGAGTGCCCGAAGCTCGCCGACCTCGCCGCCCGCATCGCGGACGCGTCGGCCGGCGCCGGCTCCGCGGCCTCCTCACGGCTCGTCCCGCTGCACCCCGGCACCCCCGAGCGACCGGTGTTCTGCTGGCCCGGCCTCGGCGGCTACCCGATGAACCTGCGCCTGCTCGGCCGCGAGGCGAGTGACGGACGCGCCTTCTACGGCATCCAGGCGCACGGCATCAACGCGGGCGAGACGCCGTACCCGACCATCCGCGAGATGGCCGCCGCCGACGTCGCCGAACTGCGCCGCGTGCAGCCCGAGGGCCCGTACACGCTGTGGGGCTTCTCCTTCGGCGCCCGGGTCGCCTTCGAGGCCGCCTGGCAGCTGGAACAGGCCGGCCGGCGGGTCGAGAACCTGCTGCTGATCTGCCCCGGCAACCCGGAGGTGCGCCGGGCCGACGGCCGCACGTGGGGCCGCGAGGCCTCGTACGCCAACCCGGCCTACGTGACCATCCTGTTCGGGGTGTTCACCGGCCGGATCAGCGGTCCGGAGCTGGAGCGCTGCCTGACCGAGACCGCCGACGAGGACACCTTCGTCACCTCGATCCGCCGGCTGCTCCCCACCCTGGAGGAGGAGGTGGTCCGCCGGATCGTCCGGATCGTCGGCGAGACCTACGAGTTCGAGTACAGCTTCCGCGAGCTCGCCGAGCGCCGGCTGGACGTCCCGGTGACGATTTTCAAGGCCACCGGCGACGACTACTCCTTCATCGAGGGCAGCTCCGGCTACTGCGCCGCCCCGCCCACCGTGGTCGACCTGACCGCCGACCACTACGGCGTCCTCAAGGAGCACGGCGTGGTCGAACTGGCCGCCGCGATCCGGGCGCTGGAGCGGATGGCGCGTGGGCACTGACGCGGACACGCTCACGGATGGCCCAGGATCCGTGAGCGAGGAAGCCCCTTCGGATAGGGATGGCTCGGCTCCCCGCCGAACCCACCTCGACCCCGAAGGGGCTTCTCCATGTCGTTGAAGAAGACCGTGTTCGCCATGGCCGGCTGCGCCCTGCTGCTCGCCCTCGCCCAGCCCGCCGCCGCCGACAGCAGCAACCACGGCCCCAAGACCCCGCAGGAGGCTGCTGCCTGCAAGTCCGTGACCGGCTCCCTCCTCGGCGGCTTCGGCTCGATGCTCGGCAACGCCGTCTGCGTGGTCCAGCCCGACAACGGCTGAGCCCGGGGCCCCGCGGGCCCTCTCCGGCTTCCGCTCACACGATGCGGGTCGGTGCGTCCAGGAGGTCGTGGCCGCCGGTGGTCACGAGGGCGGCCAGGTCGGTGCCGGAGAGGGCGTGCGGGGCGCGGAGGAAGAACTCGTCGACGGCGCCGCGGGGGAGCGGGTGCGACTGCATCGAGACGATCATGACCTGCTGTTCGGCGAACGCGGTGCACACGCGGGCCAGGCCGGCGGGGGAGTCCTCGACGGTGGCGCGGACCCGCCAGAGGGCGGTCGGGGCGATCTCGGTGGCGGGGGGCGGCGGCGGGCCGTGCAGGTGCTGCCGGTGGGACCACCACGTGTGGAACAGCGTCGTGGCCAGCAGGGCCACCGCCGAGGCGGCGAGCAGCACCGGACCGTCGTGGCCCTTCACGACGACCTTGGCGACGAGGTCGGCCGCCGTGACGGAGACGAAGACGGCGGCGAGCTCGACGGTGTCGCGGCGCCAGCGGTGGGTGCGGGTCCGGGTGCGGGAGGGGGTGGGCGTTGCGGAGGTGTGGACGGCTGTCGTGGTGTGCTCCGTGTGCTCCATGGCACCACTGTCCCCGTGTGGTGTTTCCCGTCCACGAACCTCCCGTGACCTGCGGGTTAAGGTATCGGCCCGGGCGTTACTTCCGGAGGTCCGCCGCGGCCGTCGCCACCTCGGCGAGGAGGAGTTCCAGGTCCGCCTCCGTCGTGTCGGCGTTCAGGAGGCAGGCGCGCAGCATCTCCGTCCCGTCCAGGCGGGCGCCGGTGACGAAGACCTTGCCACGGCGCTGCACGGCGACGGGCAGCTCGCGGTTGAGCGCGTCGAGGTCGGCGCCGGCCAGCCCGGCGGGGCGGTGGCGGAAGGCGACGATCGAGGTCTGCACCTCGGCCAGCAGCTCGAACTCGTCGTGGGCCTCGACCAGTTCGCCGAGCCGGCGGGCGAGCGCGGTGCACCGCGCGATGTCGCGGGAGAGGCCCGCGCGGCCCTTGTGGGCGATGGTCGCCCACACCTTGAGCGCGCGGAACGGGCGGGTCTGCTCGGTGCCGTACTCGGAGAACCAGCCGAGCTCGCCCGCGGCCTCGTCGCGCAGGTAGGACGGGACGAGGCTGAAGGTGCCGCGCAGCTCGTCGGTGTCGCGGACCAGCGCGCAGCCGCAGTCGACCGGCACGCCGAGCCACTTGTGCGGGTCGAGGGCGAGCGAGTCGGCGCGCTCCAGTCCGGCGTAGCGGTGGGCGATGGCGGGGTCGAGGACGCCGAAGGCGCCGTACGCGCCGTCGACGTGCAGCCACAGCTCCTGCTCGGCGCACAGGTCGGCGATCGGGCCGAAGGCGTCGACGGCGCCGGTGCCGACGGTGCCGGCCGAGGCGACGACGAGGAAGGGCAGCAGCCCGGCGGCGCGGTCGCGCTCGATCGCGGCGCGCAGGTCGGCGGTGTCGAGGCGGCCGTCCGGGCCGGTGGCGACGGTGCGCAGGTGCCTGCTGCCGAGGCCGAGGAGCTCGGCGGCCTTGCGGACGCAGGAGTGCGTCTCGCCGGTGACGTAGCCGACCAGCGGGGGCATTCCGGCGAGGCCGTCCTCGCGGACGTCCCATCCGGCCCGCCGGGCGGCGCGGTTCCGGGCGGCGGCGAGGCAGACGATCGTGGCCATCGAGGTGCCGGAGGTGAGCAGGCCGCCGCCGGCCGGGTGCGGGAAGCCGACGAGTTCGGCGATCCAGCGGACGACGGCGCGCTCCAGGTGGACGTCGGCGTGGTCGCCCCCGGCGGAGCTGGGGTTCATGGCGGAGGCGGCGAGGGTGGCGAGGACGCCGGCGGCGGCGGGGGCGGAGTTGACCCAGCCGAAGAAGCGCGGGCTGCCGTTGCCCATGGGGTGGGGTAGGACGTCCCGGCCGATGGCCTCGACGAGCTCGGCGAGCGGGCGGCCGTCGGCGGGCAGCGGGGCGTCGAGGAGGGCGCTGCGGGCCGCGTCGTCCATGGGCTGCCAGACGGGGCGGCCGGGCAGCTCGGCGAGGTGGTCGGAGACGAGGTCGGCGGTGGCGTGGGCGGCGGTGCGGAAGTCGTCGGTTGCCATGCGGCGTGCTCCAGCGGTGCGGAGGGGGCGCGGCGTCCTCGGCGCACCGGGTGATCAGCCGATGGTACGGAAAGGGCCCGCGCCGTGCGGCGCGGGCCCGTCGACCGGGACGGCGGGCTCAGTCCAGCGAGGCGGAGAGCCCGCTCGCGGAGCGGCAGTAGCCCTGCATCTCCTTGTTGGTGATCTTGGCGCAGAGCCGTCCGGCCGCGCCGCCGTCGGTGTAGTTCACCGTGTAGTAGCTGACCAGGCCCTCCGCGCAGGCCTTGCGCTGCCAGCCGTCGGCGGCCGTCGCGCACTGCTGGGCGGCCCAGTCCTCGCGGTCGAGGTTGTACTTCATCGTCCGCGAGCCGACGCCCCGGCTGCAGTCGACGGCCCCGCCGCTCGCCTTGCCGTTGAGGCACCACTTGAGGGCGTCGGCGTACACCTCGGGGTGGTTCGGGTAGTCGTGCGAGGAGAGGTAGAAGGTCGGCGCGTAGAAGTAGCACGCGGACTGGAACAGCGACGGCTGGTCCTTGCACGGGTAGAGCGGGTCCTGGGCGAGCTTGTCGGTGGGCAGGTTGGCCTTGGCCTGCTCGTCCTCCTCGTCCGGGCCGAAGAGCTGCATGAACAGGCCCTCGGAGCAGCGGATCCGGTTCTGGTCGGTGGTGAACTTGTTGCACAGGTCGCGGGCCTTGGCCACGTCCTGCTTGGCGACGAACATCGTGCCGTGGCCGACGCCGTGGATGCACGGGCCGCTGTTCTTGGGAGCGCACAGCTTGAGCAGGTCCACCTCGGGCTGGGTGGAGGCGTTCAGCATCTCCTCGACGGCGCCGTGCAGGTAGCCGGCCGCGCAGGTCTCGTGCGGGAAGGAGATGACCTTCTGGAAGTCGGCGTTGAACCGCTTGACGGCCGCGTGCCCGAGCTCGTGCGCGATCGGGTGGCAGAAGCGCACGGTGTACGGCTTCTCCTTGGTGATCTTGTCGAGGTCGGCGAGGGCGACGCCGGGGTCGGTGGCGTCCATCTCGGCCATCATCTTGTTGCGCAGCGTCGAGCGGGTCCAGACCGCCGGGTCGCCGGTCGGGGTGGCGCTCGCGGCGGGGGTGCCGTCGGGCGAGGCGGCGGTGGCGGCGACCTGGGCGGTCGCCGCGTTCGCCCTCGCCGGCGACCAGTCGGTGACGGCCACCGAGCCCAGGCCGAGGACGCCGAGCAGCAGGGCGGTGAGAATCGCGAACGCTCGCGGTTGCATGACGGGATCCCCCGGCGGATCGAGTGCGGACGGTTCGCTCCCATCCTGACGCGCGAAGCGGCCGCAGTCCGCGTTTTCGCCCGCCATCCGGGAGTGTCGGCGACGCTACCGCACCGTCCGGTCCCCGCCCCGCGCGGGACGGTCCCGTGGGGCCGCCGGGGCCCGCCCCGACGGCGCAGCCGGCCCGGGGGCTCCGCTGCGCCGCGCGGGGGAGGGAACGCTCAGATCTCCAGCGACACCTGGTACTCCGTCAGCCAGGTGGCGAGGTCCAGCGCGAGGTCGACGCCGAGCCGCACCGACTGCGGGTCGGTCCCGGGGGCGAGCGCGTCGTTCAGCCGCCGCCGGTCGAGCAGGCCGAGCACCGGGGACTTGCCCTCGGCGGCGAGTTCGGCGAGTTCGGCGAGCAGCAGCGCCGGGTAGTGCGGGTCGGCGGTGACGGGGTACGGGCTCTTCACCCGGTCGGCGATCTCGTCCGGCAGCACGTCCCGGACGGCGGCGCGCAGGAGGCTCTTCTCCCGGCCGTCGAAGCTCTTCATCGCCCACGGCGTGTTGAAGACGTACTGGACGAGCCGGTGGTCGCAGAACGGCACCCGCACCTCCAGCCCGTTGGCCATGCTCATCCGGTCCTTGCGGTCGAGGAGCAGGCACACGAAGCGGGTCAGGTTGAGGTAGGAGACCTCGCGCATCCGGCGTTCCAGCGGGCTCGCGCCGGGCAGGTGCGGCACCTCGGCGAGCGCCTCGCGGTAGCGGGCGCGGCGGTAGCCGGCCAGGTCGAGCTTGCGCAGGAGGTCGGCGTCGAGCAGCTGCTCGCGCATGCCGGCGCCCGGGCCGGCGAGGCCGCGCTCGATGTAGGGCGCCCACGGGAAGTCGTCGGCGGCTATCGCGTCGGGGTCGTGGAACCAGGGGTAGCCGCCGAAGAGCTCGTCGGCGGACTCGCCGGACAGGGCGACGGTGGACTGCCGGCGCACGCCGCGGAAGAGCAGCAGGAGCGAGACGTCCATGTCGGCGAAGCCGCCGGGCAGGTCCCGGGCGCGCAGGACGGTGGCGCGCTGGGCGGGGTCGGTGAGGTCGGCGGCGTCCAGTTCTATGACGTTGTGGTCGGCGCCGACGTGCTCGGCCAGCATGCGGGCGTACGGGCCGTCCGGCGTGGACCGGATCGCGTCGGCGTGGAAGTTCTCGCTCTGGCCGGCGAAGTCGACGGAGAAGGAGCGGATCGGGCCGGCGCCGGCCCGGCTCAGCACGCCCGCCGCCAGGGCGGTGACGGCGCTGGAGTCCAGGCCGCCGGACAGCAGGGAGCACAGCGGTACGTCGGAGTCGAGCTGGCGGTGCACGATGTCGTCGAGCAGGGCGCGGACGGTCGCGACGGTGGTGTCCAGGTTGTGGGTGTGCTCGCGCGCCTCCAGCGCCCAGTAGCGGCGCACGGTGATCCCCTCGCGGCGCACGCGGACGACGTGGCCGGGGCGGACCTCGGCGATGCCGCGGTAGGGGGTGATGCCCGGGGTGCGGCAGAAGGCGAGGATCTCGCGCAGCCCGTCGAGGTCCACGACCGGCCGGACGGACGGGTGGGCGAGCAGGGACTTCACCTCGGAGCCGAACACCACGCCGTCCGCCGTGGCGTGGTAGTGCAGCGGCTTGACGCCCATGCGGTCGCGCACCAGCAGCAGCTCCTCGTGCCGGGCGTCCCAGATCGCGAAGGCGAACATGCCGTTCAGGCGCTCGGCCAGGTGCTCGCCCCACTCCAGGTAGGCGCGCAGCACGACCTCGGTGTCGCTGCGGGTGCGGAAGCGGTGGCCGGCCGCCCGCAGCTCCGCGCGGAGCTCGTCGTGGTTGTAGACCTCGCCGCTGTAGGTGAGGGCGGCCAGCAGCCGGCCGTCGTGCTCGACGGTCATCGGCTGGACGCCGCCCTCGACGTCGATCACCGCGAGGCGGCGGTGCCCGATCGCGGCGTGGCGCTCCAGGTGCACCCCGCCCGCGTCCGGACCGCGGCAGATCTGGGTGGCCGTCATGGCGTCGAGGACGCTGCGGGCGGTTTCGCGCTGGTCGTTCCGGTCGGCGGTGAGGTCGCGGTCGAAGGCGACCCATCCGGTGATGCCGCACATCAGCAAGCCTCCGGTCTTCCGCTACGTGTGGAGAGGGTCACGCTACGTGGCGTCCGGGTGAGCGACAAGGGTGTGTCGAAAAGGTGAAGGGAAGGGTTCCGCATGGTTGCCTGGGCCGAAAGTCGGAATGTCTGCCCGATTCCGGGCAGAAACTTTGGCTTCCGGGTCGTCGTCCGCCTAATGTCTTCCTCCGTGCCGAGCTCACCCCACCCTCATGACGACCTCGTCGCCCACCTCACCCGGACCAGCCCCCTCGGGCCCCGGGAGGCGGCGCGGGTCGTGGCGGAGGTCCTGGCGTACTTCTCCGAGACCACCGAGGAGTACGTCCGCCGCCGCCACGGTGAGCTCCAGGCGCGGGGACTGACCAACGAACGGATCTTCGCCCGGCTCGCCGAGGAGCTCCCGGCCCGCCGCGTCGCGGCACCGGAGCTCTCGGCGCGCCAGCTGCGCCGCATCGTCTACGGCTGAGCCGACACCAACTCCATGGAGGAGCCCGTCATGTGCGGAATCGTGGCCTACATCGGCCCCAAGGACGCGACCCCCTTCCTGCTCGAAGGCCTCGCCCGGCTGGAGTACCGCGGCTACGACTCGGCCGGTGTCGCCGTCGCCGGCCGCACCGGCGGCATCAAGCTCCGCAAGGTCAAGGGCCGGGTCGCCGACCTCGCCGCCGCCGTCCCCGCCCGCTTCAAGGGCACCACCGGCATCGGCCACACCCGCTGGGCCACCCACGGCGTCCCCAGCGACGAGAACGCCCACCCGCACTTCGACAACGCCGAGCGCATCGCCGTCGTCCACAACGGCATCATCGAGAACGCCGACGAGCTGCGCGCCCGGCTCACCGCCGACGGCGCCGTCTTCCGCTCCGAGACCGACACCGAGGTGCTCTCCCACCTCATCGCCGCGCACGCCGCCGAGGGCGTCGAGCTGGAGGAGGCCGTCCGCGCCGCCCTCGGCAAGGTCGTCGGCACCTACGGCATCGCCGTCCTGGACGCCGAGCAGCCCGACCGCATCGTCGTCGCCCGCAACGGCAGCCCGATCGTCCTCGGCATCGGCGAGAAGGAGATGTTCGCCGCCTCCGACGTCTCCGCCCTCGTCCGCTACACCCGCCAGGTCGTGCACCTGGAGGACGGCGAGCTCGCCGTCGTCCGAGCGGACGGCTTCCGCACCTTCACCGAGGACGCCCGCACCACCCACCGCCAGCCGTCCACCGTCGACTGGGAGATCGACTCCTACGACACCGGCGGCTTCGAGCACTTCCTGCTCAAGGAGATCCACGAGCAGCCCGGCTCCGTCGAGCGCACCCTCGGCGGCCGCCTCGACGAGCGCTTCGCCACCGCCCACCTCGGCGGCCTCAACCTCGACGCCCGCGAACTGCGCGAGATCCGCCGGGTCAAGATCCTCGGCTGCGGCTCCGCCTACTACGCCGGCGAGATGGGCGCCCAGCTGATCGAGGAGCTCTCCCGCGTCCCCGCGCACAGCGAGCCCGCCTCCGAGTTCCGCTACCGCAACCCGGTGATCGAGGCCGACACCCTGTACGTGGCCGTCAGCCAGTCCGGCGAGACCTACGACACGCTGGCCGCCGTCCAGGAGATCAAGCGCAAGGGCGGCCGCGTCCTCGGCGTCGTCAACACCGTCGGCAGCGCGATCGCCCGCGAGTGCGACGGCGGCATCTACCTGCACGCGGGGCCGGAGATCTCGGTCGCCTCGACCAAGGCCTTCACCTCGACGGTCGTCGCCTTCGCGCTGCTGGCCCTGCACTTCGGTCGCATCCACGACCTCTCGCCCGCCGACGGCCGGCGCATCGTCTCCGCGCTCAAGGCGCTGCCGGACCAGATCCGCGAGGTGCTCGACCAGAGCGACGCGATCGCCGAACTCGCCGCCGAGTACGCCAAGTCGGCCGGGATGATGTTCATCGGCCGGGTCCGCGGCTACCCGGTGGCGCGCGAGGGCGCGCAGAAGCTCAAGGAGATCTCGTACGTCCACGCCGAGGCCTATCCGGCGAGCGAGCTGAAGCACGGCCCGCTGGCGCTGATCAGCCCCGAGCTGCCGACCGTCGCCCTCGTCCCGGACGACGAGCTCCTCGACAAGAACCTCACCACCCTCGGCGAGATCAAGGCCCGCTCCGGCCGCGTCATCGCGGTCGCCCACCGGCGCCCCGAGGACAAGCTCGCCGACCACTGCATCCTCGTCCCCAAGAGCGAGCCCGAGCTCGACCCGCTGCTCCTCAACATCCCGCTCCAGCTCCTCGCCTACCACGCGGCGGTGGCCCTCGGCCGCGACGTCGACAAGCCGCGCAACCTGGCGAAGAGCGTGACGGTGGAGTAGTCGTCCGGCAGCTCGCGGGCGGGCGGACCCCTGGTCGGGGGTCCGCCCGCCTTTGCTCGTGGGCGACTTGTCACTGGGCGACGCGTTACGGAGTGGCGCGGGTCTCCGCTGTTGCTGTTGCTGTTGCTGTTGCTGTTGCTGTTGCTGTTGCTGCCGGGGCCTGGGACTGGGCGCGGCGGCGGGAGAGGGCCGCGCCGGTGAGGGCCAGGGCGGCTGTGAGGGCTGCGGAGGTCAGGAGTTGGGGGCGGGTCCCGGCCGAGGCCGTCATCAGCAGCATCAGGGCCGCGATCGCGGCGATGACCGCGCGGGTCGTGGCGGGGAAGCCCCGGGTGCGGAGCGGGAGCCGGCCGGCGGCTTCGAGGGAGCGGCGCAGGACCAGGTGCGAGCAGGCGACCGCCAGCCACATGAAGAGCATCGCCGCGCCCATCGCCTTCGCGAGCAGCGGCAGGGCCGTGCCGGGGGAGAGCGCCTCGGGGACGACGGCGGCGAAGCCGACGGCGGAGGCGGCGGCCACCGCGCGGGCCGGTACGCCCCGCCGGGTGCGGCGGGCCAACGCGCCCGGGGCGTCGCCGCGTTCGGCGAGGGAGTGCAGCATGCGCGAGGTGCCGTACAGGTTCGCGTTGAGGGCCGAGAGCAGGGCCACGACGATCACGGCCTGGGTGACGACGCCGGCGTGCGGGATGCCGAGCCGGCCGAGCGCGGCGACGTACGGGCTCTCGTCGGGGCGGGCGTCGCGCCACGGCAGCAGCAGGACCAGGACGGCCACCGAGCCCAGGTAGAACAGGGCGATCCGCCAGATCGCGGAGCGCACCGCGGTGCGGATGCTGCGGCCCGGGTCCCGGGACTCGGCGGCGGCCATGCCGATGACCTCCATGCCGCCGAACGCGAAGACGACGCCGAGCAGCGCCGTGACGATCCCGGACAGGCCGTTGGGGGCGAACCCGCCGTCACCGGTGAGGTGGGAGAGGCCCGGTGAGCCGGCGCCGGGCAGCACGCCGAGGAGGGCGGCGGCGCCGAGGGCGATGAACGCGACGATCGCGAGGACCTTGAGCGAGGCGAACCAGAACTCGGCCTCGCCGAAGGTCCGGACGTCGGTGGTGTTGACGGTGGTGAAGAGCGTCATCGCGGCGAGGGCGAACGCCCAGGAGGGGACGGCCGGCCACCACGCGTGCAGGATCGCCGCAGCCGCCAGGGCCTCGACGGCGATGGCCACGGCGGTCACCCAGGTGTACAGCCAGCCGGTGGTGAAGCCGGCCCACGGTCCCAGCGCGCGACGCGCGTAGACCGAGAAGGAGCCCGACTCCGGTAGTGCGGCGGCGAGTTCGCCGAGCATGCGCATGACCGCGAGCGCTAGCACGGCGGCCAGCAGGTAGGAGACCAGCACGGCCGGACCGGCTGCCGCGAGCCCGGCGCCGGAGCCGACGAACAGCCCGGCGCCGATCACCCCGCCGAGTGCCAGCATCGCCAAGTGGCGTGAACGGAGTGCGGCTTGGGCGTTTCGGGCAGGTGAAGAGGTCACGGTTCTCCCTCGTCGAAGCGGTTCTTCGGGGTGGTCGCGCTTGACCGGCGCTTGACCAACGTGGCGAGATCTATGTTAGAAAAGCTATCAGCGTTCACAAGTCGCGCTAGCGTTTAGGCAGCAACAAGATTCGCACTACCGTGCGAAGGGGGAGTCATGCCTTCACCGTCCATCACCCGTGCCCGCGGACAGTCCGCGGACCTGCGGGACGTCATGCGCCGCTATCCCACTGGGGTCACCGTCCTCAGCAGCGGCCGCGAGGACACCGCCGTCGCCATGACGGTCAATTCCTTCACCTCGATCTCGCTCGACCCGCCGCGCGTCCTGGTCTCGGTCATGCGGACCGCCCGCGCGCACCCCGTGATCACCGCCAGCCGCCGGCTCGGCATCCACCTGCTCGCCGCCCACCAGGGCGACGTGGCCAAGCTGTTCGCCTCCCGGGAGAAGCCCGCCGGGCCCGGTCTGGGCGCCTACCTCGACCGCACTGCCGAGGGGCACGACGTGCTCCCAGGCGCCCTGGCCTCGCTGGCCTGCGAGGTCGAGGACACCTTCCCCGGCGGCGACCACGACCTGTTCCTCGCCCGGGTGCTGCACGCCACCTGTACCGAGGAGCCGCAGGACGCCCTGGTCTTCCACCAGGGGCGCTTCACCTCCGCTTCCGCGGACGGGAGTTGAGCCCGGCCGAGGGCGAGGGCATTCCCGGCACGATCCGTACGATTCGCATGATCCGTACGACCGGCGCGACCCGTACGACCGGCGCGACCCGTAGGACCGGCGCGACCCGTACGACCCGCACGATCCGTACGCTCGCCGTCCGCGGCGGCATCGCCGTGCCCGCCGACACCGTGCCCGCCCTCACCCGCGCCACCGAGGACCTGCTCGCCGGCCTGCTGGCCGCCAACCACCTCGACCGGGCGGACCTGGTGAGCCTCGTGTTCACCATGACCCCGGACCTCACCGCCACCAATCCCGCGCTCGTCCTGCACGAGGCCGGCTGGGACCTGCCCGCCCTCTGCGCGCAGGACGCCGCCTTCGCCGGAGCCCCGCCCCGCACCCTGCGGGTGCTGGCGCACCTGTCCTGGGACCGCCCCGGCCGGCCCGTCGCCGTCTACCTGGGCGGCGCCGCCCCGACCAAGCCCGCGGCCTGAGCCCTTCCCCCTCCTCTCCGTCACCCCTCCGTGCCCGCGCACGCACCTTCCGAGGACCAGCCATGCCCGAAACCGCCTCCCGCACCGCGCTCGAAGCGGTCCTGGACACCGTCGCCGCCGCCATCGGACCCGACCACGTCGTCCGCTCCGCGGACCCGGCCGCGCTCCTGCCGGCCGAGGCCAACGTCTCCGCCTTCGCCGCCCGCGCCCTGAACGCCGTCCTGCGCCCGGGCAGCGCCGAGGAGGTGCGGTCCGTCGTCCGCGCCTTCGACGAGCACGGCGGCGCCCGGGCCGGCCTGCCCGGCCTGCACGCCGTCTCCACCGGCCGCAACTGGGGCCTGGGCTCCAAGGAACCGGCCGTCGGCCCGGTGGTCCGCCTCGAACTCGACCGCCTCGACGCCGTCCGCGACCTCGACGTCGAGGCCGGCTACGCGGTCGTCGAGCCGGGCGTCACCCAGGCCGTCCTCGCCGCCCGGCTCGCCGGCACCGCCCGGATGCTCAACGTCACCGCCTCCTCCGGCCACACCTCGCTGCTCGGCAACCTCGTCGACCGGGGCGTGGGCCTGCGCCGCCAGCGCACCGAGGACCTCCTCGGCCTCGAAGCGGTGCTCCCCGACGGCCGCCTGGTGCGCACCGGCTGGTGGCCCGGCACCTCCGCCGGACGAGCCGTCAACCCGTACGGCCTGGGGCCGAGCACGCTGCACCTGTTCACCCAGTCGCCGCTCGCCGTGATCACCGCCGCTGTCGTCCGGCTGCTGCCGCGCCCCGAGGCGCAGCGCGTGGTCCGGCTCTCCTTCGGCCGGGAGGAGCTGCCCGCGGCCGTGGACCTCATCCGCCGCTGGCGGGCCGGGAACGTGGTGTCGGGCGTCGTGAAGATCTACGACACCGCTTCCACCGCCACCTACGGCGGCGAGGGCGGCCACGGCTACCTCGCCCACGTGTGCGTGGACGCCACCGCCGGCACGCTCGACGCGCTCGCCGGGGCGCTGGTCGAAGAGGCCCGTGCCGCGGGCCTGTTCGGCCGGATCGCGGCGGGGGAGGAGCCGGCCGCGGACGACACCGTGTCCAAGGTCGTCCAGGCCGCGTACTCCGGCTCGGTGGAGTTCAACGAGGACATGCTCGCCTCCGCCACCGGCACCCGCGCCGACCTCGTCGACGCCGAGGGCAAGGGCTGGATCTTCTTCCTGCCGCTGATCCCCTTCACCGGCGCCGACACCGCCCGCGCCCTGGCCCTCCTCGACACCGTGCACGAGGAGACCGGGATCCGCCCCGGCGCCACCGTCAACGCCCTCGACGCCGACGTCATCGACCTCGTCGTCTCCTTCCCGTTCGACCGGGCCACCCAGGCCGAGGCCGCGCACCGCGCGCTCGACCGGGCCTACGCGCTCTTCGCCGCGGCCGGCTGGGCGCCGTACCGGCTGGACTCCGCGCACGGCGGCTGGGGCCGCGAGCACGCCCCGGACGCCGAGAACGCCGCGCTGGTCCTGGACGTCGCGCGCCTCGTCGACCCCAACGGCACGTTCGCGCCCGGCCGTTACCTCTGATCACCGTCAACTCCCGAAGGACCTCCACGATGAGCACCACCGTGACCACCACCGTCGTCCCCGACACCGCCGAGGCGATCCTCGCGCACGCCCGCACCCTCGTCCCGCAGCTGCGCGAGGCCGGCGCCCGCATCGAGCAGAACCGCACCCTGCCCGCCGACATCGTCGACCTGCTGCGCGACGGCGGCGTCTTCCGCGCCGCCATGCCCAAGACCTGGGGCGGCCCCGAGCTCACCTCGATGCAGCAGTGCGAACTGATCGAGATCCTCGCCACCGGCGACGCCTCCACCGCGTGGTGCGCCATGATCGGCATGGACTCCGGCATCTACTCCGGCTACCTCGACGACGACGTGGCCCGCGAGATGTACCCGACCCTCGACCTCGCCAACTCCGGCTGGATCTACCCGCAGGGCCGCGCCGTGCGCGTCGAGGGCGGCTACCGCCTCACCGGCCGCTGGAAGTTCGGCTCCGGCTCGGCCCACTGCGACTGGCTCGGCGCCGGCTGCCTGATCGTCGACGAGGACGGCACCCCCGAGCCCGACCCGGTCAGCGGCGAGCCCACCCACTGGCGGGTGCTGGTCTCCAAGCCGGCGGCCTACACCTTCCACGACACCTGGCACACCACCGGCCTGGCCGGCTCCGGCAGCCAGGACTACTCCTGCGAGGACCTGTTCGTCCCCGAGGAGCGCTCCTTCAGCTTCTCCGACCCGCGCCGCACCGGCCCGCTGCACGCCAGCCCCGACACCATCCTGCGCAAGATGTCCGGCATCCCGCTCGGCATGGCCCGCGCCGCGCTGGACCACGTGCGGGAGCTGGCCGCCCACCGCACCGACCGGGAGACCGGCACCCCGTGGGCGCAGGACCACCGCGTCCAGAGCACCATCGCCCGCCTGGAGGGCGAGCTGCTGGCCGCCCGCTCCGGCGTGTACGCGAGCCTGGAGCGCCAGTGGGACGCGCTGACCGGCGGCGCCGAGCTGACCGACGACGCCAGGGTGGCCACCGCCATCGCCCGCCGGCACGCCTTCCGCACCGCCCGCGACATCGTGCAGACCCTGTTCGACCTGGTCGGCGGCTCCTCCGTCTACAAGCCCTCGCCGCTGGACCGCTGGCTGCGCGACGCCTGGACGATGAACCAGCACGCCGTCGCCCAGGACTCGATCCTCCAGCTCACCGGCAACGTGCTGCTGGGCGGGAAGTCGACGAGCCCGTTCTTCTAGGCCGGCCCGCGCCACCGACCCTTCCAGGCCGGCCCGCGCCACCCCGAACGTCCCTGCCCCGCACAGCCAGACACAGAGAGGTTTCCCGACCCATGGACCGCATCCGCGTCGTCCTGTTCTCGGAAGTCAACTCCAAGCTCGGCTCGCCGTTCCTGAGCATGCTGCACGGCCACCCCCAGGTCGACCTCGTCGCCGTGGTCACCTCCCCGCACGGCAAGCGCTGCTCGTACTTCACCGACGACCCCGAGCAGGTGGACCTGGTCACCCAGGGCGCGGCGCTCGGGGTGCCGGTCCTGCGGCCGCTGTCGGTCAACCGGCCGGAGTTCGTCGAGGAGCTGGAGGGCTACGAGGCCGACTACTTCGTCGTCGCCAACTTCCAGCAGATCCTGCGCGAGCGGCTGCTGTCGGTGCCCCGGGTCACCGCCGTCAACTTCCACCCCTCGCCGCTGCCCGCCTTCGCCGGCCTCGCGCCCTTCTACTGGATGATCCGCGAGGGCGCCACCGAGTCGGCCGTCTCCGCCATCGAGATGGCGCCCGTCCTCGACAGCGGCGACCTGATCATGCAGCACCAGGTGCCGCTGACCGGCCGGGAGACCGCGCTGGACCTGCGCACCGCCCAGGAGCGGGCCAACGTGCTGATGCTGCTGGAGCTCATCCCGCAGCTGGCCGAGCGCGGCTACCGCCCGATCGCCCAGGACCCGGCGCTGCGCTCGTACTTCGGCCGGCCCTCGGACGACGACCTGCGCCTGGACCTGCGCGCCCCGCTCGCCGTCGTCGACCGGCACGTCCGGGCCGGCTACCGCTCGCCGGGCGCCTGGACCGCCGACGAGGCCGGCAGACGGGTGCGCGTCCTGTCCGCCGACCCGGCGCCGGCCGGCGCGCCCGACCGGGCGCCCGTGCCCGGGCTCGTCGTGCACGGCGAGCGGGGGCGGGTGTTCGTCGGCTGCGCCGACGGCTGGCTGGAGGTGCTGACCACCGAGTGCGACGGGCAGGAGGTCGCGCCCGCCCGCACCGGGCAGCTGCCGGACGGCGCCCGACTGGCGCACCCGCTCACCCCCGCGCCCGTCCCTCCCGTCCAGCCCTCCGTACCCGTACAGGCTTCCGTCCCCGTCCCCGCGTCCTGAGGTTCCCGTACGCCATGTCACTCAACGAACAGCTCCGCAGCGACCACCCGCCGGCCCTCGGCAAGGTCCTGCACATCCCCGCCGGCCAGGGCCCCTCGGTCTGGCTCAACGGCGACGTCTACACCGTCAAGGTCGACACCGCGCAGTCCGGCGGGACGATCACGCTGCTGGAGGCCTCCGTGCCGCCCGGCGGCGGGCCGCCGGCCCATGACCACCGCAACGAGGACGAGGCCTTCTACCTCCTCGAAGGCGAGCTGGAGTTCTTCGCGGACGGGCAGACCTACGACGTCCGCGCGGGCGACTTCGTCTTCGTCCCCAAGGGGACCGTCCACCGCTTCCGCAACAAGGGCCTGCACGCCGCCAAGCAGCTGCTGATCTTCACGCCCAGCGGCTTCGAGGAGTTCTTCCTCCAGGCCGGCGTCGACGCCCGGCCGGGCGAGCCGATCCCGGTCTTCGATCCGGCCGACAACCCGCGGGCCAAGGCGATCGCCGAGTCCCTGGGGTCGTTCCAGGCCGCGGGGGCCGTCGTGGTCGGCGGCCCGTCCCACACCGTCGAGACTGTCGAGGTCTGAGCCGTGCCCTTCGCGATCTACGTCCTGGGCCTGGGCATCTTCACCATGGTGACCAGCGAGTTCCTGGTGGCCGGCCTGATGCCGCAGCTGTCCGAGGACCTCGGTGCCGGCATCCCCCAGATCGGCTACCTGGTCTCGGTCTACGCCGCGGCCATGGCCATCGGCGGCCCGCTGCTGACCGCCGGTCTCCTGCGACTGCGCCAGAAGACCGCCCTGATCTGCCTGTACGCCGTCTTCCTCGCCGGGCAGGCGCTCGGCGCCCTCGCCGACGGCTACGCCCTGATGGTCGTCGCCCGCCTCGTCACCGGGGCCGCCTCCGGCGCCTTCTTCGGCGTCGCGCTCGCCATCTGCGTGCGCGTCACCGGTCCCGAGGTGCGCGGCCGGGCCACCTCGATCGTGCTCGGCGGCCTGATGGTCGGCACCGTGCTGGGCCTGCCGCTGTCCCAGCTGGCCGGCGAGCACTACGGCTGGCGGTTCGCCTTCTGGGCGGTCGCCGCCCTGGCCGCGCTGGCCCTCGCCGTCACCCTCGGCGCGGTCCCGGCACTGGCCAAGGAGGAGTCCGACGGGGCCGGCGGCTCCGGCGGTTCCGTCCGCGCCGAGCTGGGGGCCTTCCGCAACGCGCGGCTGTGGGCGGCCTTCGCGACCAGCATGCTGATCATCGGCGCGACCTTCGCCGCGTTCTCGTACTTCGTGCCGATCCTCACCGACGTCACCGGCTTCGCCGCGGGCACCGTCCCGCTGCTGCTGGTCCTCTACGGCGCCGCGACCGTCATCGGCAACGCCGTCGTCGGGCGCCTCGCCGACCGGCACACCCTGACGGTGCTCGGCACGGGCCTGGCCCTGAACACCGTGTTCCTGACGGTCTTCGCGCTCGGCGCCGCCGACGCGGCCGTCGCCCTGGCCGCCATGACCGGCATCGGGCTGGTCGGCGTGACGATGAACCCGGCGATGGTCACCCGCGTCATGCGCACCGCCAACGACCGCCCGCTGGTCAACACCGTCCACACCTCCTTCATCACCCTCGGCGTCGTCGTCGGCTCCTGGGTCGGCGGGATCGGCGTCTCGCACTGGGGGCTGCGCGCCCCGCTGTGGACGGGCGCGGCCATGGCCGTGCTCGGGCTGCTGACGCTGGTGCCCGAACTGCTGCGCCGCACGGCCGGTCCCGGCGCTCCCGCCGTGTCCGCGCCCTCCTCCGCGCCCTCCTCCGAGTCCTCCGAAAGGCCGTCCCATGTCTGACACCGCCACCCAGCCGACCGCCGACGACCGGGTCGCCCTGGTCACCGGAGCCAGCCGCGGCATCGGCGCCGAGATCGCCCGCCGCCTCGCCGGCACGGGCATCAGGGTCGCCCTCACCTACACCCGCGGCGCCGAGGCCGCCGAGGCCGTCGTCGCGGAGATCGAGCGCGCGGGCGGCAAGGCCCTGGCCGTCCGGGCCGACGCCGCCGACCGCGAGGCGCCCGCCGCCGCCGTCGAGGCCACCGTCGCGCACTTCGGACGGATCGACATCCTCGTCAACAACGCCGGCTACATGGACGTCAGCGGCACCGCCCTGACCGATGTGCCGGTCGACGTCATCGACCGCACCCTGGACGTCAACGTCCGCGGCGCGCTGCTCACCGCCCAGGCCGCGGCCCGCCACCTGCCCGAGGGCGGCCGGATCGTCAACATCGGCTCCTGCCTGGGCGAACGGGTGCCGGGCGGCGGCATGACCCCGTACGCGGTCAGCAAGGCCGCGATCCTCGGCCTGACCCGGGGACTGGCCCGGGACCTCGGCCCGCGCGGGATCACCGTCAACCAGATCAGCCCCGGGCCGATCGACACCGACATGAACCCGGCCGACGGCCCCTCGGCCGGCTTCCAGCGGGCCGGCACCGCCCTCGGCCGCTACGGCGCCACCACCGACATCGCCGAGGCGGTGGCCTACCTCGTCTCGCCCGGCGCGGCGTTCGTCACCGGCGCCACCCTGGCCGTGGACGGCGGCACGACCGCCTGACGCGCGTCCCTCCGAAAGGGGCCGGGCCATCGGGGATGGCCCGGCCCCTTTCGCGTCTCCTTCCGTTCAACTCACCTTCACTGCAAGGAAGTTGTATCCGTTCCGCTGCGAGCCGCCCGGCCCGCACCCGCTCCGAAGGATCCGACCGCACGTGTCCCGCACACTCGCAACCGCTCCGGCCCGCACCGCTGCCGGCAGCTCCGTCCTGCCGTCCCGGCTGCCCTCGCTCACCGGGCTGCGCTTCTTCGCCGCCCTCGGCGTGTTCTTCTTCCACACCTCGCTCACCGGCCCGCCCGCGCTGACCCCGTTCGACGGGCGCGCTCGCGAGATCTGGGCCCGGATCTGGTCGACCACCGGCTCGATCGGGGTGTCGTTCTTCTTCCTCCTGTCGGGCTTCGTCCTCACCCACGCCGCCCGGCCGGGGCTGAGAAAGCGGACCTTCTGGCGCCGCCGGGTGGTCAAGCTCTTCCCCAACCACGTCGTCACCTGGGCGCTCGCGATGGTGCTGTTCGCCGCCGCCACCTCGACCTGGCACCAGTGGCTGCCCAACCTCGCGATGGTGCACGCCTGGTTCCCGTACCTGGACGTCTACCTGTCGGTGAACCCGCCGAGCTGGTCGCTGGCCTGCGAGCTGTTCTTCTACCTGTGCTTCCCGTTCCTCCACGCACTGCTGCGCCGCGTCGACCCGGCCCGCCTGTGGGCGCTGGCACTGGTCCTGACCGCCGCGATCGCGCTGGTGCCGGCGGCCGCGTACGCGCTGCTGCCGGGCGGCACCACGCCCAACGGGTTCCCCGTCTCCGCCGAGCAGTTCTGGGCGGTCTACATGTTCCCGCCGGTGCGCACGCTGGAGTTCGCGCTCGGCATCGTCATGGCGCTGATCGTCGCGGCCGGGCGGCTGCCCCGGATCGGCGTACCGGTGGCGTCCGTGCTCGCGCTGGCGGCCTGGGCCGGCTCGATGAACGTGCCGTGGCTGTACTCGCACAGCGCCGTGACCGCGCTGCCGCTGGCCCTGCTGATCGCCGCGATCGCGGTGCGGGACCTCGGCGGCGCCGGCTCGGTGCTGCACCACCCGGCGCTGCTGTGGCTGGGTGAGGTGTCCTTCGCGTTCTACATGGTGCACGGGACGGTGATCACGTACGTGAAGCAACTCATGGGCTTCGAGCGGTCGTTCGCCGTCTGGCAGGGCGCGGCGATCGTCGTGCTGTACCTCGGTGTGAGCCTGGCGCTGGCGTGGCTGCTGTACGCCGTGGTCGAGAAGCCGGCGATGCGGGCCTGGTCGCGCTCGCGGCGGTGACGTCGGGCCGGTCGTCGCGCGTCGCCTTCGTGACGACCGGCCTCCGCTTTTATGTGAAGGATAAACCGTTAGGATTGTTTCCTAAAGATTGCTAGGTTCTTCTCGCGCGAGTGGCGAGAATTCCCAGGTATCTACTCGCTGATGCCGAGCATTTCAACGATGGCGTCCACCTCGCGCCGATACACCTCCGCCGGATCGTTGATCTGCTGCCCGAGGTGGCCGAACACCTCCAGCGCCACCGGCCCGTACATCCGCCCCCAGATCCGCAGGCTCACCCCGAGCGCCTGCGGCGACAGGTGGGGGAACTGCTCGCGGGCCGGGCCGGACAACGACTCGTGGAAGTCCGACCAGTCCGCCCGGTCCTCGCGCAGCGCCGCCGGCGCGTGCTCCCACGCCCCGTCGACCACGTCCAGCACCGTCATGCAGCATCGCCGCGCCGCCGCGGCGACCTCCTCGGGCGGGGTGAACCCGGGCAGGCCGTCCCCGTAGATCAGCCGGAACGCCGCCGGGTTCTTGATCGACCAGGTGCGGAAGGTGTCGCACACCGCGCGCACCCGGCGGGCCGTCTCCTCGTGCGGCAGGGCGGTCAGGGCGGCCTCGTGCGAGTCGGCCAGCTCGTTGTAGGCGTCCGCGGCGAGGGTCGAGATCAGCTGGTCGCGGGTGTCGAAGTAGCCGTAGAGGGCCGCGGCCGTCATGCCCAGCTCGCGGGCGATCCCGCGCAGGGTGATGCCCGCCGGGCCCGCCTCGGCGAGGGCCTTGAGGGCGGCCTCCTTGATCTCGGTGATCGTCTGCTGGCGGAGCCGCGCGCGGCGGGTGGGCTTCGTATCCATGCTGCTGTCCTCCAGGTCGGTGGCAGAACTATACGGCGTTTTGTTTGGAGCGTACTCCTGCTAGAGTAAACACCGTTAAGAAGCTGAGCACCGTTCGGTGCGGGCTTTATTCCGCACGTGTGCTTTCCGTGCCGACCCTGTGCCGACTTTGTTCCCCAGCTGTCCCCACGTCGTCCCCACGTCGTCCCCAACGGGAGTAACCATGCCTGCCACGGCCCCTGCCCGCAGGGCGGGAATCACCCTTTTCCTGCTCGCCTTCGCGCAGTTCATCGTCACCGTCGACTACAACATCGTGTATGTGGCGCTGCCCGACATCGGCCGGGCACTGGGCTTCTCCGCCCAGTCCCTGCAGTGGGTCGTCTCCGCCTACGCCGTCTCCTTCGGAGGCCTGCTGCTCTTCGGCGGCCGCGCGGTGGACCGCATCGGCGCCCGCCGCCTCTTCCTCGCCGGCCTGAGCCTGTACGCCGTCTCCTCCCTGGTCGGCGGCATCGCCACCGGGCAGGGCGTCCTCATCGGCGCCCGCGTCGTGCAGGGCGTCGGCGGCGCCCTGCTCTTCCCCGCCGTCCTCGCCCTCATCGCCACCTCCTTCGACGGCCAGGCGCGCATCAAGGCCTTCGGCGTCTGGGGCATGGCCGGCTCGCTCGGCCTCGCCGCCGGCGCTCTCTTCGGCGGCGTCCTCACCGACCTCGCCTCCTGGCGCTGGGTGTTCTTCATCAACGTGCCGTTCGCGCTGGCCGTCCTCATCCCGGCCCCGAAGGTCCTGCGCCCGGACCCGGCCGTCCAGAGCCGCGGCGGCTTCGACCTGCCCGGCGCCCTGCTCGCCACCGCCGGCATCTCCGCCGTCGTCTTCGGCCTCGTCACCGGCCCCGAGGACGGCTGGCTCAGCCCCACCCCGCTCACCGCCCTGCTCCTCGGCGCCGCCCTGCTCGTCGCCTTCTTCGTCACCGAGGCCCGCACCCGCGACCCGCTCATGCCGCTGCGCCTGCTGAGCAACCGTCCGCTCGTCGTGGCGATGGCCGTGGTGTTCGTCTTCCAGACCGGCCTGTCCGGCGGCTACTACGTCTTCACCACCTACATCCAGCCCGTCCTCGGCTACACCCCGCTCCAGGCCGGCCTCGCCTTCCTGCCGCTCACCCTGGTCTCGATGGTCGGCGCCGGCCAGCTCGCCCCGAAGTTCATGCAGCGCTTCGGCATGCGGGCCACCCTCGCCACCGGCATGGCCGTCAACGGCGCCGGCATCGCCCTGACCGCCGCCGTCATGACCACCGGCGGCTCCTTCCCCGCCCTGCTCCCCGGCTCCGTCCTGTGGGGCCTCGGCGGCGGCCTGGTCTTCGTCTCCGTCTTCGCCTCCGCCGGCTCCGGCGTGGCCCCGGAGGAGCAGGGCGTGGCCGGCGCCATGGCCTCCACCGCCCAGCAGGTCGGCGGCGCGGTCGGCCTCGCGGCCCTGGTGGCGGTCGCCAACTCCACCTTCACCGGCACCTACGCCACCGCCGCCAAGGAGGACGTGGTCGAGGGCCTGCGCACGGCGGGCATCGCCGGCGGCGTCCTGCTGATCCTGGGCGGCCTGCTGGCCCTGGCCCTCAAGAAGCAGCCCCCGGCCGCCGAGGCCGCCGCCGAGACCGCCACCGAGACCGAACTCGACCCGGAGAAGCAGTCGGTGGGCGTCTGACCCCCACCACCCCAAGACTCCGGTCCCGGAGCGGCCTCCCCCGTAGCCGCCCCGGGACCGGACATTTCCTTCGGGCTAACCCGGGAACGGGTCCTCCAGGACGGGGATGCACGGGGACAGCAGCAGCTCCGTATGCGTGCTCAGCCGGCCGCGGACCATGCGGACGACGGTGACCTCGTTCTCGCGGCCCGGCTCCTCGTCGTCCCGGATGTGCAGCAACCCGTAGGAACCCGGGGCCAGTTGGCCGACCTCGCGGAAGAACGCCACGATCGAGTCGTGGTACTCGAACACGCGCCGCAGCCTACCGCCCGGCGCCCTTCGCGCTATCCGGTGTTCGGGCGGGGCGGGAGCTCACGGCCGAGCGGTATCAGGGCCGGGGCGGGGACCCCGTACGTGAACACGCGGTCGGCGTCCCGGGTGTGCTGGACGGCGGTGTCCAGCACACCCGGGAACCGCGTCCGCGTACACGTGCGCTGCTGGACCGCCGCGACCCACTCCGCGGCCATCCCGACCCCCACGTACGCCAGCGCCCGCCCGTCCCGCCACGTCGGATCCAGCGCCCGCCCCTCCTCGTCCGCACACCAGGCGCGCCGCGTCACCACCCCGCCCGCACCGAGGACGAACCCCTCCACGTACACCAACCCGGCCGGCTTCAGCGCGATCCGCCACGCGTTGCGGAAGCAGTCCCCGCCGTCACTGCGCCGCGGCAAACCCGCCGGCCAGCCGCACGGTTCCTGGAGCCGCCCCTGCGCCAGGACCACGGCCTCGGCCGACAGCCCGCCGCCCGCGGCCCGGGCCCGCAGCGCACGGAGGAGGTCCAACTCGTGGGAGGAGATCGGCGTGATCGTGGTGGAGGACACGCGGCCAGTTTTCGCAGCCCCGCCGGGCTTCGCGAGCCCGGCTAGCCCGTCCGGTGCGCGGGGCCGGGCGAGATGTGTTTCCGCGGGACTCGGTGAACGACCCATCGGGACCGCCGGGGCCGGCGTTTCTCTTTCAGCACGGGAGTTGCGAGGCCCGCCGTCGGTGCCCTACCCGGTCAGGTACGCCTTGACCTCCCACGTGGGCGGTGCGTCGGTTCCGGCCACGGCCGCGAGCACGGGCAGGATCTCGTGGCCGACGGCGGTGCGTTCGGCCGGGTCGGGGATCTCCCGCCAGTCGGACAGCGCGTGCTTGGCGCTCGCCCTGGCCCGTGGCGAGCCCACGCCGCCGGTGGCGATGTGCAGGCCCGCGGTGTGGAGGTGCCAGCGGGCGGCCTCCGTGCGACGGCCCTGGCGGCGCGCGATCAGGCCGCGGAGTTCGCGGACGTTCGCGACGTTGGGGTCGGTCGGTCCGAGTGCCGCGGTGACGTCCTGGTCGAGCACACCCGCCTTGGCGGCCACGGCCGCCAGGACGTCGGTGTCCGACGTCCGGTCGAGCAGCCCGGTCAACTCGGCGAAGCGGTCCGCGAAGTCGGGTGTGACCGCGGGCAGGCCGGCCGGCTCCGGTGCGGCCCAGAACGCGGGTGTCACCGTCCCCCAGGGGTGGGCCGGTTGGTCCTCGTGAAGCAACGTTTCTCCTGTCCTACCACTGCACCACGCGGACGACGTGGGTGATCCGCGTGAGTGCCGATGTGCTGTTGCGCCAGCCGCTGTAGGCGACGGTACGGGTCTGGACGCCGGTGCGCGGGGCCTCGACGATCCAGCCGTTGCCCACGTACATGCCGACGTGGCCCGGGGAGTCGTCCGAGCCGTCCGAGCCGGCGTTGAAGACCAGGTCGCCCGGTTTGACGTCGTCCGGCGACACCCGGGTGCCGGTCTTGACCTGCTCGAACGTCGTCCGGGGCAGGGTGACGCCGGCGTGTGCGTAGGCCTGCTGCATCAGGCTGGAGCAGTCGCACCGGCCCTGGGTGTTGTCGCCGAACGGGTTCGTGCAGTCGCCGCCCCACTGGTACCAGCCACCGCGCTGGGCGAGGGCCCATGCCACGGCGGTCCTGACCGCCTGCGGGGTGTCGGCGGGCAGCTGGTAGTCGGCGGGGAGCTGAACGGGCACGGTGTCCTCGGACTGCGTGTACTTCCGGACGTCCGCCATGATCTTCTTCACGTAGTCGTAGGTCTGGCCCTGCGCGAACGACGCGGGGGGCACGCCCTTGTACTGGTCGACGCGGCCCCACCCGGCGTTGTAGCCGGCCAGCGCGAGTTCGATGGCGCTGCCGTTGTAGTCCGGGTGCTGCTTGGCGGTCTTCAGGAGGCTGCACATGAAGCGGCCCTGGGCGGCGATCGCGTCCTTCGGCTCCCAGACGCTGCCGCCGTTGCCCCAGCTCGCCCACGTCTCCGGGGTGAACTGGGCGATCCCCTGGGCCTGTCCGGAGTTGGCGCGCGGATCGAACGCGGACTCGGCGTTGATCTGTGCGGCCAGGACGCCCGCGCTCAACCCCTGGTCGCAAGCGGCCGCGGCCTGTTTGACGAACTCCGCGTACTGCTCCGGCACACCACCGGGTCCGGTGCGAAGAGTGGCCACCGACACCACCGGGGCCACACCGCCACCGCCGCCCTTCTCGTCGTCGGCGGCGACGGCGACGACCATGACCAGTCCGACTCCAAGAGCCAGCGGACTCAGGCCGACGGCCGCGACCGCCAACACCAGCCCAGATTTGACCTGCACTCAGACCCCCCTCGGTCAGAACCCCTCCGGACAACGCCGATTGCCCGCAGACAACCCCCTTCGTGCAAGCGGACGCGCCATTCTCACACCCGACTGCGACATCCACCGCAGGGCATCGTCCCTGCTCGGGGGCGTCCCGCCGGTTCGGGTGCCGGGCCGCTCACGGTTTCGGCATTGTCACAGGTGTGACCGATGATCAGGAACCGAGCGCGTGCGACAAACGTTCGGCTCCGACATTAGACTGCGGGGCCGAGACGGACGGTGACGGGGGTGTTACCGGGCCTGTGCCCCATCCAAGGGGCGGGGGAGAGGCCTGTCATGAGTACCCGTACTCATGACAGCCACGGCTCGCTCGGGAAGCCTGACCGGAGCGTGACTGTCCGCTAGCAATATTCGGGGGAGCGTTGGCAAGGAAAGCTGTCCCGTCCGTGGTGATCGCCCCCCACGGACGGGTCGTGGTGCCCGTCCTGGCGGCCGTCGGCGGCAGCGGGCGGTCGACGGTCGCGGGTTTGCTGGGCGTCGGGCTCGCCCAGGCGGCGGCCGGCGTCGTCCTGGACCTCGCGCCGCGTTTGGCCTCGCCGTGGCCCACGTGGGCGACGGAACCCGGGACCGGGCTCGCGTCCGTCCCGCCCGACGCACCACTGAGCAGGCGTCATGTCCTGGCGGCGGCAACTCGCTTTCCGGCCCCGGCCGGGGCCGGCTGGCACGTGCTGACCGATCACCAGGACTGGAGCGCTCCACCGCTGGCCCTGCCCGAGGCACCCGCCGCGTGGCACCAGCTGGCCGCCATCGGCGGCTGGCAGGCCGTGATCGCGGACACCGCACACCCGGTCGCGCACGACATCGTCGCCTCCCGCGCCGCCGGCAGCTCCGGCCTGACCGCCGCCTGGTGCGCGCTTCCGGTGAGCGTTCCCGTCCTGTGCGCGGCGGCCACCGCCTCCGGCATGGCCGCCCTGCAGACCGCGCTGACGGCCGCCTCGGCCGACGGGCTGCCCCTCGACCGCATGGTCGTCGCCCTCGTGTCCACCGGTGACGGCCGAACCCCCGCGCCCGTCCGTGCGGGGGAGACCATGCTGGCGCCCCGCGTCGCGGCCGTCGTCCGGGTCCCGTTCGACCCGGACATCCGCGCCAGGGGCCTGCGGGACGCCGCCCGGCTGGGCTCCGGGTCGCTCCAGGCCGCCGACCAGCTCGCCCGGGCCGTGCTCGGCTCCGCCCACACCAGTTGGGGCGACCCGCTGCCGCCCGCCACCCAACCGGCGGCGGCCCCTCTTCAGATCCAATCCGTTCAACCCGTAGAAAGAGTCCTGCTGCCGTGAGCCAGACCCTCCACGTCCTGAACACGCTGATGTCCGACCCGCATTCGCACATCCTCGCCGCCGGACCGTCGCCCGAGCCGACGTCGATCGAGAACCCGATCCCGGACTTCAAGCCGACGCTGCCGGAGAACGTGAAGAGCCCGACCGGCACGATCCTCGGCTGGGTCGCCGGCGGCGGCCTGGCGCTCGCCGTCCTCGGCGGGCTGCTGGGCTGGGCGGCCGTCGCCATCGGCGAGAACTCCGAGCGCGGCGGCATGGCGGCCCGCGGCAAGAAGGCCATCGTCATGAGCCTGATCTCGGGCATCGGCATCGCCTGCACCAGCGGGCTCATCTTCGCCGCCTACAAGATGGCGGCCGCCTGATGGACCGCCACGACCGCGCGGCGCGCAGGGCGCGCCTTCGGCTGATCGGGATCGGCGTCGTGGCCGGCGCCGTCATCGCGGTGGGCGGCGTCGCCGTCGTCCGCGGCATGTCCGACGACGGGAAGGACGGCAAGCCGGCCGCCTCCCCGACCGCCACGGCGAGTACGGGGCCCGCCACGTCGGCGAGCCCGTCGGCGACCAAGACGCTGACCCCGAACACGGCCAAACCGGTTCATCTGAACAAGCCGACCGGACAGAAGGACGGCGCCTCGATCGGATTTCCGCGCTTCGGTTTCGGTGCGATGTCGGCTGCGGTCTACCACCTCGACGAACTGAGCGTGCTGGACGACGACATGGTTCGTCGTCAGCTCGCCGTCACCACGGCCAAGGGCAGCGAGGCGAGCATCGACAAGGCCGTCAGCGAGGTGCGCAAGCTTCGTGAGACGGTCGGCCTGCCGTCCTCGGGGGGCACCCCGGCCGGCATGACGATCAGCACCAATGTGGACGCCGCGCAGGCCTGGGCGCTCGACGACGACGGCCTGGTGATCAACGTCTGGATGCACTACAGCCGCACGGCCACCCTGCCCAAGGCCGCCTCGGACGACAGCCCTCTCAAGAACCAGCTGACCGATGTCGTCCTGATCTGGGAGGACGGTGACTGGAAGATCACCACGGATCCGAAGTGGGTCGCCAAGCGTTTCACCCCGGCGCCCTACAACCCCGACTCGCCGACGTCCCTCAAGGACGGCTGGCTGGTGGTGATCCGTGACTGACCGCGGGCTCCTCCGCCTGCTGACCGTCCTGCTCGCCGCGCTCATGTCCGTGGGAGCGCTGGCCGCGCCTGCCGCGTTGGCCGACAGCCCGACCGTCCATGCCCCGAATGGTCCGCCCGACAGCCCGTCGAAGGAATGGCTCTCGCAGTGGAACGACCGAAGCGACAGCAGCATCGGCGTCGACAAGGACAACCACTGGTGCATGATGCCCGAGGCCGACAACTGCAGGCCCTACAAGAAGCCCGACCTCTACGACAAGTGCGAGGAGAGCGGGAACGCGGACGAGCGGAAGAAGGCCTGCGACGACCCGAACATCACCGCAGCACGCAAGCAGCGTGAGCTCGACAAGCTCAAGGACTGGGAAGCCACGACGGACCACGGCATCGCGGGCTATCAGAAGTACGTCGACGCCATGGGGAAGTGCATCGAAGGGGGCATGAACTTCCAGGACTGCAACGTGCATAACGCGGACCTTCTGATACCGTCCGGCGGCCTGGGGGACTGGGTGGCCGGCAAGATCAGCAAGCTGGCCGCCGACGCGATGCGGGAGATCGCGGGCTACATCGGCGAGGGCACGGTCTGGCTCCTCCAGCAGTTCGCCGACGCCTTCAACGACGCCTCCACGATCAACCTGGGCGGGACCGGGATCAGCCACATGACCGGGATCATGACGGTCCTGTCGGTCGTGATCGCCACGTTCCTGATGCTGATCCAGTTCGGCAAGGTCGCGGTGAGCCAACAGGGTGCGCCGCTGGCGACCGTGCTGAAGGGACTGGGCAAGTACGCGCTGGTACTCGGGGTGTACGCGGGATCGGCGCAGATCATCCTGCGGTGGATCGATCAGGTGTCGATCTGGATCATCGACCAGTCGTTCACCCAGGTCGGCCCCGAGCACCAGGACGCGGCGACGGTCATGAAGACGAAGCTGGCCGGCATGTTCGCCGGTCTGGTGACGGCCGGCGGCGCACAGTCCGTGGGCGCGAGCCTGGTGACCGGGGAAGGCGTGCTGAGTCAGGCCGTGGGCGTGGTCATCGTCCTCGGGATCCTGGCGATCCTGGTGGTCGGCGCGCTGTGGATCGAGGTGCTGATGCGCCAGGCCGGGATCATGGTGCTGATGGTCGCCATGCCCGTGGCGGTCGCCGGGCAGTTGTCCGACGAGACCCAGGAGTGGTGGCCCAAGGCCCGGCGGGCCTTCACCGCGATGGCGCTCGCGAAGCTGGCGATCGTGGTGTGCTTCGGTATCGGGTTCGAGGCGATGGGCACCGCCAGCGGCATCCGGAACGTGATCGTCGGCCTGATCGTCTTCCTCCTCGCCGCGGTCGCCTGGCCGGTGCTGGCGCGGTTCCTGACGATGGTGGAGGCCGGCGGCGGCAACAGCGTGGCCGCCGGAATGATCTCCTCTGTGGGCTCCACCATGGGAGCCGCGTTCGGCGGCTTCGCCGGCGGGGCCGCCGGTGTGGCCGGAGCCGGTGCGGTCGGCGGCGGGTCCGGGTTCACCAAGGCCCTGGAGGAGGACAGCGCCTCGGCCTCGGGCAGCGGTTCCAACAGCCGTTCCCGCAAGTTCCTCTCCGGCATGGGCAGCGGAATCGGCACCGGGATCGGCCTCGGCCTGCAGCTCGCCGCCGCCGGCGCGAGCACGCTGGAGGGCGCGGCGGCGAACACCGCCGCGAACGCCGGACTGGGTGCCCCCGGCAACGGCCACGCCTCCGTGGTCCCGCCCCGCAAGGGCGGCGGTGGCGCAGCACCTGCGGTGCAGCAGGATGCCCAAGGCAGCGACGCGGACACCCCTGCGGAGACGCAGGGCCCGGCTCCGCAAGGTACGGGCGAGGCAGAGGTGCCGCAGCCGGCCGCGTCCGCAGGAACGACGCCGACCCTGGTCGACGCCTCGCCGCCGACGCTCGTCGACACGTCACCGCCCACGAGTACGGGCACCGTGCGGCTCACCACCGGCCCCGTCCGTCCGGCCGCGCCGACGGAGTCCGCCCCACCACCGCCCACCACGCCGCTGCCGAAGCCGAAGGGGGACTGATCCCGTGTCCCTGACCCACAGTGAGCCGGACACCTACACCGGCTGGCAGCGGGAGAAGTCCGGCTTCATCGGCGAGTTGTCCGGCGTGGGCTTCGCCCTGATGGCCGCCGCCTCGGTCGTCGCCCTGATCCCGATCTACCAGCACAGCTGGACGGCCGCCTTCGTGGCGCTCCCGCTCGCCGGCCTGCTGCTCCTCCTGGCTTACGGCCGTGTGATGGGCCTGGCCGCCGAGGAGTGGGTGCTGCTGGCGGTCCGGTACCAGCTCGCCGTCGCCACCAAGCGGAACGTGTTCTACAGCGGGGTGTTCGCCCCAGCCGACAAGGAAGGCAACCAGCCGATGGACCTGCCCGGCGTGCTCGCGCGCCTGCGCATCCTGACCGCACCGGACGGCCAGGGCGGCACGCTCGGCATCGTCCACAACCCGATCGACAACACCTACACCCTCGTCGCCCGCGTCACCTTCCCGGGCCTGGCCCTGGTCGACACCGCCCGGCAGAACGCCCGGGTCCGTCAGTGGGCGGCCTTCCTGCGCAGCCAGTGCAAGGAGGACGGCTCGATCGTCCGCATCCAGGTGCACCAGCGCAGCCTGCCGGACGACGGCGAGGCGCTGCGGTCCTGGACGAACCGGCACACCGCCGCCGACGCCCCGGCCGCCGCCGTCCAGGCCCTCGGCGAGCTGATGGTCTCGGCGGGTCCGGCGGCGACGATCCGTGAGACGTACCTGTCGGTCACGCTGTCGTCGGTCCGTGCGCGGCTGGCGGTACGCGGTGCCGGTGGTGGACAGGTCGGCGCAGCCGCGGTGCTGGTGCGGGAGTTCCACGCCATGCACGGGTCGCTGAGCAGCGCGGGCCTCCAGGTGGTGGAGCTCCTGGACCCGCGCCGGGTGGCGGCCGTGATCCGCACCGCGTACGACCCGGAGGCGCAGCAGATGCTGGCGGTCCGTTCGGCGGCGTCCGACGACGCGTCGTACGCGGGCACGGCTCCCGGTGTGGATCCGGCGCTGGCCGGGCCGGCGGCGGCGGAGTACACGTGGGGCATGTACCGGCACGACGGGGCGTGGACGGTCACGTACCAGGTGCGGAACTTCCCGCAGTCCGAGGTGTACGCGACGTTCCTGCAGCCGTTGCTGCGGCCGAGGACGAACGCGCGGCGGTCGATGTCGCTGGTCTACGAGCCGATCGGCCCTGCCCGTGCGCGCAAGGAGCTGAGCCGGGAGAAGACGCGGCGGCAGTCCGCGCGGGCGCTGCGGGCGAAGACGGGCCGGGCGGAGTCGGAGGACGAGCGCCGCGAGTCGGAGATCGCGCGGGCGCAGGACATCGCGCGTGCGTCCGGTCAGGGCGTGGTGCGGATGGTGGCGCTGATCGCGGTCACCGTCACGGACCCGGAGGAGCTGGAGACGGCCTGCGCCGAGCTGCAGGCGGACGCGAGTGACGCCGGTCTGGAACTGCGGCGCTGCTGGGGCGCGATGGACGACGCGTTCGCCGCCGCCGCGCTGCCGCTCGGCATGGGGCTGCCGCCGCGAAGGGTGGCGATCTGATGGCGGGGTTCCCGTTCACGCGCCGCCGGGACGGACGCGACACCGTCCTCGAATCGACCCGCGTGGCCGATCTGTTCGAGCCGGACGACCAAGCGCCGACGCAGCGGCAGCCCACCGCCCGCGAGTTGCGGCGGGCCCGGCTGCTGGAGGACCCGGCGACGGCGATGCGGATCGCGCCGAAGAAGGGCTGGCACCAGCCGTTCGCGGGCCGGGCGGCCTCGCACGCGAAGGCCGAGGTGTTCCGTGCGGACACCGGCCGGGCGTCCGGCATCTACCCGTTCCTGCACGCGGCGTCGCTGCCGCCGGTCGGCGCGTACATCGGGTTCAACACGCTCACGATGCAGGCGTTCTCCGCGCATCCGAGCGTGTGGGTGCAGGAGGGGCTGGCCACCAACCCGAACGTGATCCTGACCGGCATCCCCGGCAGCGGGAAGAGCGCCCACGTCAAGGCGCTGTGCTTCCGCCTGATGGCGTTCGGGCACCGCACGCTCATCGCCGGGGACGTCAAGGGCGAGTACGCGGCGCTCTGCCGCCACCTGGGCACCGAGCCGGTGCGGCTGGGCCCCGGGCTGTCCGGCCGGCTCAATCCGCTGGACGCCGGCCCGCTGGGCCAGGACCTCCACCTGATCAAGGACGACGCCGAGCTCCAGGCCCGGCTCACCGAGATCCACCGCCGCCGCCTCACCCTCTGCAAGGCGCTGCTGGAGCTCCAGTTGAAGCGGGTGCTCCAGCCGCAGGAGGAGGAGTGCCTGGACGTCGCCGTGCGCGAGGTCACCGGCGCGCTGGCCGGCGCCGGGCACACCCGCCTCGACACCCCGACCCTCCCGGCCGTCTACCAGGTCCTCAAGGACCCGACCGAGGCCATGGCCCGGGAGCTGCGCGTGCGCGGCGACGACGTCCAGACGGCACGCGAGCAGATGGCGAGCATCCGCTCCGCTCTCGGCTCGATGATCTCCGGGCACCTCGGCGGCCTGTTTGACGAGAAGACGTCCGTTTCCCTGGACTGGGACGCGCCCATCCAGAGCGTGGACATCTCCGCCCTCCAGCAGTACGGCGACGAGGTCGTCGCGATGGTGCTGACCTGCGTCTCCTCCTGGGCGCAGAGCGCCATCGACCGTCCGGGCCGCCCGTGGATCATCGTGCGCGACGAGCTGTGGCGGCAGATGCAGTCGGGCGGGTCGTCGATGGTCCGCAAGATCGACGCCGACCTGCGCCTGAGCCGTGCGACCGGCACCATCCAGCTGCTCGCGACGCACCGGTTGAGCGATTTCGAGGCGGTCGGCGCGGCCGGCTCCGAGGCCGTCGCCATCGCCAAGGACCTGATCGCCAGCTGCGAGACCCGGATCCAGCTCGCCCAGGACACCAAGCCGCTGAACCTCACCCGCGAGGCGATCGGCCTCACCGACGCCGAGTGCGACCTGATCGGCTCCTGGGGCGCCGGGCAGCGCGGACGGGCGCTGTGGAAGGTCGGGCGGGGCGGTGGCTCGCACGCCGTACAGCTCCTGCTGTCGCGCACCGAGCGGGAGTTGTTCGAGACCGACGAGAAGATGGTGATCTGAGGTGGCCTCCGACAACCGGGTGGACGACGGCACGTTCCTGTTCGGGCTCGCCGCCGGAGCGGTCGTCTCGCTGGGCGCGGTGTCGCTCGCGGCCGGTGCCCTGGCGGGGCTGCTGTCCGGGGGCGGTCTGCCGAAGATGACCGCGTCCGTGCCCGAGACGCTGCTGCTGTCCGTCGCGCAGGGGCCGGCTTCCGTCTACCGGCCGGCCCCGCCCGCCTGGCTCTTCTATACGGTCTTCGGCCTGCTGGTCGTGCTGCTGGCCGTCCTCGCCGGGGTGGTCGTGCGGCGCCTCGGCCGTCGCCGTCGTCGTTCGCTGGCGGGCGGTGCGACCTGGGGCGGTGCCAAGATCGAGAAGGAGATGGCCCTGCCCGACGCCCCGGCCGAACGCCCGGACCGCATCACCGCGGGGCGCGGCCGGGAGACCCGGAAGATCGTCGGCGTCATCGAACGCAGCGCGAGCGCCATCGCGTTCGGCCCGCCCGGCTCCGCGAAGACCTCCGGCCTGCTCGCCCCGAACGCGGCCGAGTGGCAGGGCCCGGCACTGGTGACGACCACCAAGGCCTCGGACCTGGAGGAGATCTACGCCGCCCGCAGCCACATCGGCCCGGTCTGGGTGATCGCCCCGGCGGGGCTGCCCGCCGGGCCGTGGCTGACCGCGCACTGGTCGCCGGTGGACTACGCCGTCGACGACGAGGCCGCCGAGCGCATGGCCGAGTGGATGGCCGACGCGAGCCAGAAGACGTACGACCCGAAGGCGGAGCCGTGGCTGATCCAGGCCCGTGCCATCGTGGCCGGACTGCTGCTGGCCTCCCGGGCGTCCAAGGGCGGCATCAAGTCGTTCCGGCGCTGGCTCACCCAGGGCGAGGCGGCGGTCGACCACGTCCGCGCGATCCTGGAGGAGGACCACCCGGAGGCGGCGCTCGACTACGCGCAGCCCTGGACGACGCTGCACGACGACGGCAAGGGCTCCGTCCAGTTCACCCTGAACGTCCTCGCGGCGACGTACCGCAGCACGGGCATCCGCGAGGCCGCCGAGCGGACCGACTTCAGCGCCGAGGAACTGCTGGAACGCAACGGCACGCTCGTGCTGATCGCGGCGCCCTCACAGGCCGACCGCTTCGCGCCCTACTTCACCTCGCTGATCGCCGCGGTCCTCCACGCCGCCGAGGCCCGCTACGAGAAGCTCGGCCGCCACCCCGACCGCTCGCTCGGCCTGTTCGTCGACGAGGCCGGCAACTTCCTGCGCTACCCGAAGCTGCCCAACGTGCTCACCACCGGCCGCGGCATGGGCATCACCGTGCTGAGCATCTGGCACGACTACTCGCAGCTCGCCGGCCGGATGGGCCGTGAAGGCGCCAAGACCATCATCTCGGCGAGCACGCTGCGGCTGCTGCTGCCCGGCATGGCCGACGACGAGACGATGCGCTACATGTCGTTCCTGTTCGGCCGGGAACTCGTGGAGAGGACCAGCCACACCACCGGCACCGGCCGCGACTCCACCTCGACCAACGTCGTCGAGTCGGACCTGCTGCCCGTCCACCAACTGCGCGAGATCCCCGAACACACCGCGATCGCGCTGTACTTCAACCGGCCGCCGATCCGGGTGCGCATGCGCCTGACCTGGCGCGACCCGGACGTCAAGGCGTGGCTGGCCCGGCCGGCCGCGCCGCGGGCGGACGCGGTCCCGCACCAGGCCCTGGAGGCCACCGATGCATGACCTCACCGCCGGAATCACCGGCACCCCGCCGAGGCGGTGGGTGTGGTCGGCGATGACGCCCGCCGACCGGCAGCAGCGCCTCGTCGAACTCGCCCCGTGGGTGGACTGGCTGATCACCCACCACCACCTGCACCGGAAGATCCCGCGCTGCTGGTACCGGGACGGCCACGAGCCCGTCCTGGAGATCCTGGCGGGCCTCTACCTCGGCTGGGTCCGCACCTACTGCGGCGACCCCGCCCGGACGGGCACCTTCGGCGAACTCGCGTGGATCAAGGAGCTGCACTCCGTCACCCCGTACCTCGCCGCCCCGACCTGCGAGGACGGCCACCAGGAACCGCCGCCCAGGAAGAAGCCCACGGGCGAAGCACTGTCCGACTGGCTCGACGACGACCCGCCCCGGATCGCCGCCGCGCCGTCCCACCCGGCCGAGGTCGAGGCCAACCGGCTCGCCGCCGCGGACGCCGCGCAGGCGGCGACGCCGGGCGGCTGGCCGGCCTGAGAGGACACCGAATGCGCCTCGCCCCCGCCGGAAGGACCGGTGGGGGCGAGGCGCATTCGGCCCTACCGGGCGGATCCGCTCCGGTGCTGGGAGTGGCTCTGCACCGGTGCGGGCTGCTGCACCTGCTGGTGCGGCACCGCCGCCCGTTGGGCTGCTTGGACCCGCTGGGCATCCTCGGCGAGGCGCTGCGCGGGCGGCTGAGCGGCACGCCTGGACAGCTCCTGCTGGATCTGCCCGACGGCGGTCTCCAGCCCAGCTGCCCGCTGGTGCGCCTCCTGCGCCTGTGAGCGGGCCGACTCCAGGCCGCGCTCGCGCGCTGCGGTCGTGCGAGCCAGCACCTCGGCCGGATTGCCACCGGCCTGCTGCCAGGCCGCCAGTACGGCGTAGTGCTCCGAGGCGTCCCCGGCCGCACGCACGCTCACCTGCAGCTGCTCCCGCGCGGCGGCGAGGCGCTGATCCCCGGTCTGCACGGCCACGCCGAGCTGCGCGAGCTGCTGCTCGAGGGCCTCACGGTCGGCTCCGCGAACGGCGGGCCTCCCGAACCCGCCCCGCTCCGCCAACCGCTCCTCCACGGCCCCGGCCTGCTGCCTGGCCCGGTCGAGGTCCCCGGCCAACCGGTCGACACGGGCCGCGTCCGTCCGGCTCTGCAAGATCGCCTCCACCTGCCCCGCACGGGCGGCAACCCGCTGCTCCACCTCACCACCCGGCGCGAGCGCGGCCGCGATCTCCCCGACCCGCCCCTCGGCCGCCACGGCCTGCTGCCGGGCGCCCTCCGCCTCCCCGACAGCCCGGCCGAGCGCCGCACCGAGGTCGGCGTCCGGCACGTCCCCGTAGGGCAGCGGTCGAGTCGAGGCGCGGACGAAGTCGGCCCGGCTCGCCCGGTCGGGGAACTGCTCCATCCGGGACCAGGCCTGGGCGGCTTGCTCCTCCGAGATCCCCTGTTCTGCGAGGTGGTCCCGCAACTCGCTGTAGACCGGGTGGTCGACGCGGCGTACGACGCTGTCGAGTACGGTCTTCAGCTGCGGGTCGACCTCGGGGCTGCGGTCGACCCACTGCCGTACGGCGTCGGTGAACTGCGCCCGCTCCCGCATCCGTTCGGCCAGCCAGGTGGCATCCATGGGGCCGAGGGCGGCGCGCTCCGCTGCGGCGTCGTACACGGCGACCAGCGCTGCAGCCTTGATGGCCTCGCGCGTCAGCGGATCCCGGAACCGTTCCGGGACAAGCGACGGATTGAAGCCGCGGAGCGCATCCGGGATGTCCCGCTGACGCCGCTGCTGGGGACCGTCGACGGTCACGCTGCGCGGAGTGTCCATCGGGCTGTGGAGAGTGTGCTCGATGACGTTGATGGGTTCCTTGCTGGCGAACGTCCACCCCTGGTTGGGATGGAGGTCGTCGAAGGGGTACCCCTTGCCCTCACCGGTCTGTTCGGCCTTCAGGTGGACGACGTAGCCGATCTTGCGATCGGGATTCGGATCATCCGGAGCGGCTCCGAAGAAGGCGTAGCGACCCTCGAAGTCGGTCCGCGGGTAAGCGGCGGCCAGGAGTTCCTGCACCGTACCCTTGTAGCTGCTGTCGACGAGTGTCAGACGGCTGCCGGGTATGCCGACGGGTACGTTCTCGTCGTCGAGATAGTCCGTCAGGGCGCGGTGGGCTCCGAGGACGCTGTCGGGAGCCACCCGGTCACGTGTTCCCCGGAACCCTTCGACGTCGGGGAACTGCTTTCCCCTGTTCTGCTCGAGATCCTGAAGCGCGGCCTCTGCTATGACGCGCGATAGCACGACCTCGCGGCAGCTTCTTGCGAAGAATTCCGGATCCAGCGCACGTGTGGCGGCGGCGAAGCTGTGTCCATCCCGTCCGAGAAAGACGACGAGGCGTCCTTGTTCGGCATCCGCTTTGAGATCGGGAAGCATCTCGGCCGCGATGGAGGTGATGAACGGCCCGTGGAAGCGACGGAAGACGTCGTAAGCCTCCGTGACGGCTCGTCTACCAGCGGGCGTGAGCTGGTAGTTGTCCATCAACGCCGTGATGGTTGGGTGCTCCCGCTCTATCAACCTTGCTCGCTTTCAGCGCGGGTGGAGGGCAGGCGCTCCGTCAGTGTTTTGGTGAGCCAGGTCATGAATGCGTCGTAGTCGGCGTCGAAGCTCCACCGGATCCGGACGCCGTCGTCACTCCTGGTGGTTCGTCCGATCTCGTCCATCGAGATGCCGATGGTGGCCGAATCGACGAATGGGAGCCTGAGGGCGGCTGTCAGAGTGAGGGCGTCGTGCTGCATGCTGCCGGGGTGGAAGCGTGTGAACCACGCGTCCAGGTGGGCGGCGAGGAGCGCGGCCCACTGAGGCGCGTGGGGGGCTGCCAGCCATTCGTACAGCGGGCTTTCCGCCGTGACCTCGATTTTCGGCGTGAAGGTTACCTCTGACGCAATGAACTCCGGCTTCCGTAGGTGTCCTACAGCGACCGCCTTGAGCACGCGGTGGGCGGCTGGAACGTCCAGGCGGACGTTGTGTTCGGCGATCTCCGGGTTGCGGTACCGCAGGGCGCCGCCCATCTGCGTCACCCGGAGCCGGGTAGCCGCCTCGGGTGCCTCGGCGAGGACGTGGGCGAGGTTCGACAGCGGGGCCATGCCGACCCACCGCACCGGGCCGTCCGTTGACGCCAGGACCTCGCGGACGGCGGCGACGACGTCGGTCCGCTGCGCCGGGACGTCCTGCGGCACGAGGTGCTCGATGACGAAGTACGGCGTGTCGGAGAGCTCGGCGCCGGCCACCGTCGCCACGTCGGGGCGGTCCATCAGGTCCAGCAGGTGGCGGGCGAAGCGTGCGCGTCGGCCCTGGGACTCGTCGCCGGTGATGACGAGCCTGAGGTCACTGGTGTACCGCGCAGCGGCGGCGACGGCCAGGGCGTCGTCGGGGTCCCCGCCGATGTCGGTGTCGATGATCAGCGGGGCGTTGCGCAGGTCCTCGGGCAGAGACGACGGGCGAATATCTTTTGCCATCGCCGCGAACACGCTGTCGGGGATGGCTTCACCCAGTGCTGTGATGGCTTCCCTATGCCGACGCAGGTCGTCCCACGTGTCTTCCGAGTTGTCTCCCATTGTCCCTCTTCAGTCGATCGATCAAAGGTCCTCATGACCTTCGCGATTGCATCGTAGTGGGGTCCTCTGACCTGCCCCTGAGTGAGGGAACCCAGTGCCTCCCTGCCGATCGGCGGGGAGGTGACTGAGTATCCGTACTCAGGCGGAACCCGCGTGCGGCGGCGGACGATGGCGGACGGCCTGCCGATCAACGACTGTTGCTGCAAAGGGGAATGACGCATGGGAGCACTCTGGTCGTCGCCCGACGAGCCGCACCGCCGGTTCGCACGGCGCGGATCTGCGCCCGGGAAGCGGCCCATGTCGTGCATCGAGTTCATCGGGTGTGCCCTGGCCGCCGTGCTGGCCCTCGCCGGGCTGGCGGTGCTCGGGGGGATGGTGCTGTTGTTCACCGGTTCGGTCCGACTGGTGCCGAACAAGTGAGGGGCGAACGGGGAGTGCGGCGCCTGGCCGTCCGCGTTCGGGTCCTCGTCGCGCTCGGCCGTCCCGCCGTCGCGCTGCTCTTCGCCCTCTACGCGGCGCTCGGGCTCGCCCAGGCGGGGCACGCGGAGGACCGGCTCCTGTTCGCCGAGTGCGTCGTGCCGGTCGTGGCGTTCCTGCTCTGCTCGGTCTGCGTCAACGACCTCTCCGACGAGGCGATCGACCGGGTCAACCTGCCGGGGCACTGGAGTCGGCCGCTGGTCACGGCCGCGGCGGGGAGCCGGAACCTCGTCGTGACGGCCGCGGTGTCCGCCGTCGTCGCGCTCGGATCGGCTTTCCTCCTCGGGCTCCGGCCGGGGGTGTTGATGGTCGCGGCCCTCGCGCTGAGCGCCGGGTACTCGCTGCGCCCGGTGCGGCTGGCCGACCGGGGTGCCGTCGCGGCGCTGGCCCTGCCGGCCTGCTACGTCGCGCTGCCGTACCTGCTCGGCCTCACCGCCACCGGTGCCGCCGTCGGCCCTCGTGACCTGATGATGCTGGGCGGCCTCTACATCGGGTTCGTGGGCCGGATCCTGCTCAAGGACTTCCGTGACGTCCGGGGCGACGCCCTCTTCGGCAAGCGGACGTTCCTCGTGCGGCACGGGCGCCGCGCCACCTGTCTGTTCAGCGCCTGCTGCTGGGTGATCGGCACGTGCGTCATCCTGGCCGCCACGCCCCGGCCCACGCCGGCGTTCGTGGCCTCGTACGGCGTGTGCCTCGCCGCCGTGCTGCTCATCCTCCGCACGCTGGCGAACGAGGTCGGGCACCGGCGGGAGGAGGCGCTCATCGCGGGCGCGGCGGTGATCGGCCGGGGGCTGCTGGTCCTCCAGCTCGCGCACGTGGCGATGGGGCAGGCCGGGTGGGGAACGGGGGTGCAGGCGTTGGTCGTCGGCGGGGTCCTCCTGGTGACGGTCGGCCAGGTCGTCGGCCTGGTGCGGTACGGGCCGGGAACCGGGCTCACCACCGCCTCGCTCGGGCAGGAGGCGGCCGAGGCGTCGTCGCCCGGTGATCGAGCGCTTGTCGTGAATGCCCCCGCCCGGTAGGGGCGGGGGCGGGGTGGTCACGACGGTTCCGGTGTGCCCGCCTGCGTGGTGGTCGCCGTGGTGGGCGGCGTCGCGTCGGCGGAGTCCGTGGCGGCCGCCGTGGTGGGCGGCGTCATCCTGAGCCAGCCCGGCAGCAGGGCGTCCACGGCGGGCATCGCCATGATCCGCGTGATGGCCGCGGCGACGGCGAGTGCGACGCCGAGGCCGGGGAGGGTGGACGGCAGGTTCGTGGTGTGCACGAGGGCGGGCAGCGCGGCGGCGAGGCCGAGGACGAGCTGGAGGATCGTGCGGATCGTGCGGCGGACGGAGTCGGGCACCGGTTCTCCCTCAGGTGGTCGGGGTGGTGGGGGCGGGCACCGTGGACACCGCGGGCACTGCGGACACGGTCGGGTCGGTCGGGCCGGTCGTGACGTGCATCTCGACGCCGGACGCGAGGGCCTTGGCCACGGCGGCCTCGATGGCGGCGGTGACCGTGGCGGTGTCGATGCCGTCGGCGTGGGAGAGCAGCGTCTGCATGACCGCCGCCTGTGCCGCGATCTGGGCCTTCGCCACGGCGAGTTGGTACTGGATCGGGTTGTTGGCGGCGAGCAGCCACATCGCCGGGACGACCGCGTCGGCGCCGGTCCGCTGCTGCCAGTCGGCGGTCACGTTCGGCAGGCCGTGCTGCCAGACCTGCTGCGGCAGCCCCCGGACGAGGGTGCGGATGCCGTCCGGATTGTCGTCGGCGTAGTGGACGGCGTAGGCGATGGAGTCCCGGACGGGCTGGCTGCTGACCGCGTTGACGGTCTCCTCGCGGATCATCGCGCGGAGCTGGTCCTCGGTGTACGGCACGTCGTCCTCCTGCGGGGAGCGGTCGGGCATCCACTGCCCGTAGTCGGTGGTGGTGGCGGTGTTGCGGTCGCAGTCGACGCCGCCGATGGTGACCGCTCCGCCCTGCCGGAGGTGTGCATCCGGGTCCCATACGCCGCCGGACCACGCGGAGGTCTGCCAGTACCAGGTGACGAGCCCGGAGGCGGCGGCGCCCCGGACCACGTGCAGTCCGCCGTAGACGCCCGTTCGCGCCGCGCCGAGGACGCCGGCGGCGCCCGCGAAGTACGGCCGGACGCTCGGCCAGTCGGTGTCGGTGTCGACGGCGAAGTAGATCGGCCGGTCCGGGGGCATGCCGCAGGCGGCGGCCTGTGCCGCGGCCGTTCGGGCATCGGCGGCTCCGGCGGCCTGCCCGGCGAGGGCCCGGCCTTCGGTGGTCTCCCACACGACGCCGCACCAGATGCCGTGCGCGGCCAGGTCGTCGGCCTCCGCGCGGGTGAGGTTCTTCGACGTGTCGGTGCTGAGGTACCGCATGGCGAAGGCCGCGCCGGAGGCCTGGAGGGCGGCGGCCGTCGGGTGGGTCCAGGGGTAGTCGACTCCCCAGGTCACGAGGTGGCTCCCTTGGGTGTGTGGGGGTGAGAGCGGGAGTGGGGGTGGGGGTGAGGGCGATGGGCTCGGCGGACGGCCGGCCGGCGGGTTGTCCGAGTACGTTCTGCCCCGCCACCAAGAGCGGCAAAGCCCACAACCGCACCGTGTTTGACCAGGACATGGGCACGATCATCCCGGTGAGCCGGATGATCGGGATGGGCCCGGCATGAGCCCGGGATGCCGGCGGGGCCGGACGTCGGTGCGACGTCGCGCGGGCCGTACGCTACGTCGGAGCCCGCCGAGAACCCTGGAGAGCCTCCTTGCCCGCTGCGCGCCGACTCGTCCGCAACCCCGCCGCGTGGTACGCGGCCCTGCTGGCCGTCGGGGTGACGGTCACGCACGCGCTGCCCGTCGACGACGCGGAGCGGCTTCGCGCGTGGGCCTCGACCGATCTGGCCAACCTGCGGCCCTGGCCGGCCGGTCACCCCGTCGAGGCGCTGGTGGCGTCCGCGTTCGTGCCCCAGGGTGACGGGTGGGCGTGGCCGCTGCTCGCGCTGTCGGGGTTCACCGTGGTGGCGGTCCTCGGCCGGTTGCGCGCGGTGCTGGTGCTCGCGCTGGCCCACGCGGGGGCGACGGCCGTGACCGAGGGGATGGTCTGGTGGCGCATCCGGCACGGCGGCCTGCTGCCCGACGCCGCGTTCGAGCTGGACACCGGCCCGTCGTTCGTCGTGGTCGCGGCGATGGTCATCGCGGCGGGGTGCGCCCGCAGGGTCTGGTGGCGGGTGGTGTGGTCGGCCCTGCTGGTGGCGTCGGCGCCCGAACTGCTCGACGGCCTGCCCGACGGGGACGTGGCAGCGGTCGGACACGTGCTGGCCGCGCTCACCGGTCTCGCGGTCGTCGTCGCCCACCATGTCCGCCGCCGCCACCGGACCGCCGAACGGGAACCGGCCCGTTCGCAGGGTCGTTCGCAGGGCCGTGCGCCGAGGCGTTCACAGGGTCGTTCGCAGGGCCGCTCGCAGCGATGAGACATCCGCTCGGCGGAGCCGTGATGAGGCTCAGGCAGGCTCCGCCGAACCGGTGAGGCGGAGCTTGCGCTGGGCGCGCTGGTAGAAGGTGGTGCGGCCGAGCCGGACGACGCGGGCGGCGTCGGGCAGCATGGTCACCTCGACGACGTCACCGGGGGACACGTGGCCGGCCAGCAGGCCGTCCGCCTCGACGGCGAGGCCGCCGCTGTGCGGCAGCACCTCCAGCGCGAGCCGCTCACCGCTGGAGAGGAACACCGAGCGGTTGAACGCGGCGTGCGGGGCCACCGGCGTGATCAGCAGGCCCTCGGCGTTGGGCGAGACGATCGGACCGCCGGCCGAGAAGCTGTAGGCGGTCGACCCGGTCGGGGTGGCGACGACGACGGCGTCGGCGGTGTAGGACACGAACGGCTGGTCCTGCACCCGCACGGCGACGGCCGCGGTCCGGTGCCCCGGGCTGCGCACCAGCACGACGTCGTTGAGCGCCGTGTGCCAGGTGGAGCCGAAGCGGGCGTGCACGCCGGAGCGGGTCTCCACGGTGAAGCGGTGGTCGTCGATCGCGTCGAGCGCGGCCGGGAGGTCCGGCACGTCGACCTCGGCGAGGAACCCCAGGCGCCCGACGTTGACGCCGAGCACGGGGGCGTGGCCGCCGGACACCATCCGCATGGCGCGCAGCATGGTGCCGTCCCCGCCCAGGCTGATCAGCAGGTCGGCGCTCGCGGTCATCTCCTCCGCCTCGACCGGTACGGCCTCGCAGCCGATCCGCGTCACCTCGGCCGCCAGGCCCAGGACCTTGGCGCCGTGCCCCCGGCTCCACCGGAGGACGGCGTCCACGGTCGGCGCGCACGTGCGCTCGGGGTGGAGGACCAGCCCCACCGTGCCGATGAATCCCATCCGGGGCACCTCGCCGTCGTGCGGGCGGATGTTGCTCCTCCCAGTCACGCACAGCCGGGTGCCGCCTTCAAGGGCACGGGCCGGGGACGGCGCCGGCCAGGGGCGGCGACCTGGGCGCCCGGGGTGAGCCTTGCCGTGCGGCTCCTAGGCCGGTGGGGCCTGGCCCCAGGCCAGGACGACCCCCGTGGCCACCAGCGCGCCGGCGAGCATGGCGGTCAGGCCGGCCCGCGGGCGTTCGAGGGTCCACCACAGGCAGGCCAGCACGAATATGCACAGGATGAAGCCGGCCCCTATCAGGGCCAGGGCGTCGCGTCGGTGGCCGGTGACGCGGGCGCCGACGATCAGCGCGAGGTAGAAGCCGAGGATCACCCCGTTGATCGAGGACTTCACCGGGGAGGACTCGGCGCTCCCGTCCTGCCACCAGTCCCTGAGCCCGGCGAAGCGATCGGACGGCCTGGGCGTTCGCGCCTCGCGTTCGCGCGCGGCGGGCACCGGCACGGCGTCCTGCGGGACCGTCGCTTGCGGGACGGCCTCCCGCGGGACCGCGTCCTGCGGCACGGTGTCCTGCGGCGTGGCGGCTACGTCTGCCATCTGCGTTTCTCCCCCGAGAAGGCCGCGCCGCCCTCGCGGCTGCGGGGCGGGGCGGACCCGGGAAGCGTAGGACGTGCGGTGCACGGTGATCAACACCGGTCCGCTTCGGCGTACGGGACGGCCTTCTCCGCGTCTCCACGCCGCCGTCCGCTCGCCGAGGTCCGAACGGCGGAGCGTGCGGGTGTCGCTGTGACCCGCCTCGTCGGATCCGATGAGGGCCGGGCGCACCTCGGCCCCCGTGGGCTCCGCCCTCCTCTCCAGTGGACGGCGGAGCCCCGGGGGCCGGAGGTCTCATCCGGTGCCGGTGGCACGCGGCACCGGATGGGTCTACGCGGGCTTGCGGCCGTGGTTGGCCTTCTTCTTCCGCCGGGCCTTCTTCTTGCGGGCGCGCTTGGACATCGGGGACCTGCTTCCGTTCTTCGGGTGGGCGGGGTTCGGGCCGGCGGGGTTCAGGCCGCCTGGCCGACCAGCTGGTCGGCGAGCTTGGCGAGCCGCTTCTTCGAACGCTCCTCCTGCGCCGCCTGGGCGGTGGCCGCGACCGAACCGCCTTCGTAGTAGGCGCCGTTGACGACCGGGAAGTCCGGCAGGCACACCCGGACGACGGCCGCCGCGCCCTCGGCCGCCGGGGCGCCGACGCGTCCGTACAGGGGGAGCAGGGCGGTCTCGCACTGGCCAGGGTTGACGCTGACGGCGGTGATGCCGGAGCCGTCCGGGGCCATCTCGGCGGTGTCCATGGTGAGCGCGAGCTGCGACTGCGCGTACGCGGCGACGCGCGAGTACTTCTTGACGCGGTGCGGGTCGGACCAGTTCATCGACGCGGTGCGGTGCAGGGCGGAGGAGACGTTGACGATGCGGGCGCCGTCGGCCGCCGTTAGCGGGGCGCGCAGGAGCTTGGCGAGGAGGTGGCCGGCGAGGAAGTTCACCTGGAGCGAGACCTCGTTGCCGTCGTCGGTGAGAGTGCAGCGCTCGGGGGCCATCACGGCGGCGTTGTTGACCAGCAGGTCCAGTGCCGGGTAGTGCTTGACGACCGTCCCGGCCAGCACCGCCACCTCCGACAGGCGGGTGAAGTCGGCGGCCAGCTCGACGAGTTGGTCCCGCCGGGCGCCGTCGGCGACCAGCCGGGCGACGGCCGCCTCCGCCTCGGCGGTGGTCCGGGCGTGCACCAGGACGGTGGCGCCGAGGCCGGCGAGGAGCCGGGCGGTCTCCCAGCCGATGCCGGAGGACGCGCCGGTGACGAGGGCGGTGCGGGCGGACAGAACAGAGACGGACATGACCCATCCAGGGTGGAGGGCGTCGACGGGGTGCGAAGGAGGCGCGGCGCGTGGCCGCACCTCCCCGGTGCCGTCGGCGCGGAGAGAAGTGATGAGCGGGAAGAGGTGATGCGCGGAGAGATGCTTCGCGCGTCCGAGAGATGTTTCGCGCGTCCGTCCCCCGGCCTCGGAGCCGACGGGCCGGGGGACGGACGGCGGGGATCGGCGCAGGGGCCGTGCCGGACGAAGCGGCGAGAAGCCCGTGCGCACGCGGCCGGCGCCGAGCGGGGTAGCGCTCGGTGTTACCGGACGGTGGTGGCGACCGCGACGGCGACAGCGACGATCCGCGGCCGACTATGCGGCGGGCGGTCGTGGTGGCGTGTCGAGCGGTGCATGCCCATCATCAAAGCCCGGGGGACGGCCCGGGGCAAGCGCCTTCACCCGCCCTGACGAAGCACTGATGCGCTGCTGACGGGTCCTTGACGCCACCACTTCATGCCACCACTTCATGCCACCACGTCACGCCCCCGCGCAGGAAGTCGACAGGGCCGACTTCCTGCGTGCGGGGAGGCGGACGGGACCGGCGGCTACGCCTCTTCGGCGGGGCCGTAGACGACGTGCAGGACGCCCGTCCGGAAGGCCTCGCAGCTCAGCAGCGTGAGCGGGAGCGGCGTGGCGGAGTCGGCGAACAGGCGCTGCCCGTGGCCGACCGCGATCGGGTGGACGAACAGGTGGAGCTCGTCGAGGAGCCGGGCGGCCAGCAGTTGGCGGACGACGGAGACCGAGCCGGACATCGCGACGGCACCGCCGGGCCCGCTCTTCAGCTCGGTGACGGCCTCGACGAGGTCGCCCCGCAGCTGCTCGGAGTTGCGCCAGGTGAACATCAGCGGGGAGTGCGACACCACGAGCTTGCGGGCGTCGCCGAGCGCCTTGGCCATCCGGGACAGCTGGGACACCTCGGCGACCGCCGCCGCGACGTCGCCCGCGTCGACCGGGCCGCTCTCCCGGGAGGGCCACGCCCCGGCGAAGTTCTCGTAGGTGGCGCGGCCGAACAGGAGGGTGTCCGCCGAGCCGAGCCGGGCGTTGACGGCCGCGCCCAGCTCCTCGTTGTAGTACGGGAAGTGCCACTGGTCCGGCGCTTCCACGACGCCGTCGGCGGCGATGAACAGGCCGGCGGTGATCTTCCTCATGAGGTGCTCCCTACGAGCTCGGTGTCGGTCGTCCCGTCAGGTTGGACCGGTCGCGGCGCCGGAACTCATCGGCGCGCGGCGAAGAGCCTGGAGGATCCGGTCTTCCTTCGCCGACGGGTCGTCGGCCGGGCGTGGGGTGGGTATGCTCCCCGCCGCACGACCCGGACTCGGACTCGCTTCGGAGGTACCCGTGGCCCCGCACGACTCCCTGTACGACGACGCGCTCGCGCTGGCCCCGGACCTGGTCCGGCTCCGCCACGACCTGCACCGCCTCCCCGAGGTGGGCCTCGACCTGCCGCGCACCCAGGAGCGCGTGCTGGCGGCGCTCGACGGGCTGCCGCTGGAGATCGGCCTCGGCGGCGCGCTGACTTCGGTCACGGCGGTGCTGCGCGGCGCCCGCCCGGGGCCGACGGTGCTGCTGCGCGGCGACATGGACGCCCTGCCGGTCGCCGAGAAGGCCCCGGTGCCGTTCGCCGCCGGGAACGGTGCCATGCACGCCTGCGGACACGACCTGCACACGGCGATGCTGGCCGGTGCCGCGCACCTGCTGGCCGCGCGGCGCGAGCGCCTCCAGGGCGACGTGGTCTTCATGTTCCAGCCGGGGGAGGAGGGGTGGGACGGCGCGGGGGCCATGCTCGCCGAGGGCGTGCTGGACGCGGCCGGCCGACGCCCTGCCGCCGCCTACGGCGTGCACGTGGTGGCGACGATGCCGCACGGGGAGTTCACCGCCCGGCGCGGCCCGATGATGGCCGCGTCGGCCTCGCTGCACGTCACCGTCCACGGCGCGGGCGGACACGGCTCGGCGCCGCACCGGGCGAAGGACCCCGTTCCGGCGGCCTGCGAGATGGTCACGGCCCTGCAGACCATGGTGACCCGCCGCTTCGACGTGTTCGACCCGGTGGTGATCACCGTCGGGCTCTTCCGGGCCGGCACGCGGCGCAACGTGATCCCCGAGACCGCCCGCTTCGAGGCGACCGTGCGGACGTTCTCCGCCGAGGCGCAGTCCCGGGTCGCGGAGGCGGCCGTCGAGCTGGTCGGGTCCGTCGCCGCCGCCCACGGGCTGCGGGCGGAGGCCGAGTTCCGTCCCGAGTACCCGGTGACGGAGACCGACGCGGCCGAGACGGACTTCCTGGCGGACACCGTCCGGGAGGTGTTCGGCGAGGAGCGCTTCCGGACGATGGCGAACCCGCTGACCGCCTCGGAGGACTTCTCCAGGGTCCTGAACGCCGTCCCCGGCTCGTTCGTGATGCTCGGCGCGGCCCCGAAGGGGAGCGACCCCGGGGACCGGGCCCCCAACCACTCGCCGTACGCGGAGTTCGACGACGAGGTGCTCGCCGACGGCAGCGCGCTCTACGCCGAACTCGCCGTCCGCCGCCTGGCGGTGTGACCGGGGCGGGTCCCGTCGGCGACGGCGGGACCCGTGGGCCACGGCGGGTCCCGTGGGCAACGGGACCCGCCCCGGGAGTCAGGTGCAGTGCACCGAGCCGGCCGCGACGACCCCGGCGCCGGAGAAGTCCCACGTCGGGGTGTCCCCCCAGCACTGGTGACCGCCGGCGTTGAAGTTCATGCTGCCGTGGTAGCGGCGGTCGTTGTGCACGTTCGGGGCCACCTTGATGAACCCGGAGTCCCACCACCAGCTGCCGGCGTTGGGCTGGGGCGAGCCGGCGTTCGACGCGTGGTCCGAGCTGGACTTCACGTCGATCAGGCCGTTGTGCCAGTTGCCGTTGACGAAGTTGGTGTTCCAGATGTTGACCTCGGTGTACGCGACCTTGTTGGTGGGATCGCAGTAGTTCCAGGCCAGGTAGAGGTTGCCGATCGTCCGCCCACCGGCCCGGATGTACTGGCCGCCGCCGAGGACGGCGGCACAGGACGTGGAGCGGGCGTGTGCCGTGCCGGTGCCGACGACGGCGAAGGTGAGGCTGGTGGTGATGACGGCGAGGGCGGTGGATGCCGCGCGCACGCGGGCGCCGATGCGCATGATCCCCCCTGTACGGGAGTCTGTGAGGTGACTGGGTGCCACCTGACGGCTACACGTCATGCTCGCACCGGGCCCGTCCCTGGTCCAGAGCCGTCACGGGCCGACCGCGTGGCCGCGTTGGTCTCAGACGCCGAAGTCGAAGAAGGGGAGGCAGACGAACGGTGCGGTGTGCGCGGGATCGAGCCCGTTCAGGACCAGTTGGGTCACGTTGGGGTCGACGGCCTGGCCGACGTGCCCGGTGAAGTCCAGTCCGCAGACGTCCTGGAGGACGATGTTCGTGGTGTTCGGCCCGTCGAGCAGGCCGCTCGTGTACGGGGTGACGACCTGGTCGTAGCGGGAGACGATGCTGGTGTAGACGGGGCCGGGCACGGCCACCGGCCCGTCGTCGAGCTTCGTCAGGAAGGCGGAGCCGGGCAGGAAGTCCGCGCAGGCGCCGCAGCCGATGCCGTCGAGGATCGCCTGGAGGTGGACGGCGGAGGCGAGGGCGCCCAGGCCGTCGAGGGTGGTGCCCTGGAAGTTCGAGCCGAAGCCGACGAAACGGTCGACCTTCGCGGCGCCGCCGAGGACCTTCATGTAGTAGGCGGGGACGGTGGTGCCCTCGGAGTGGCCGACGATGTCGACCTTCGCGGCACCGGTGGCGGCGCGGACCCGGTCGACGAAGGCGCCCAGCTCCGCCGCGCTGCCGGCCATCGGGGCCAGGCCGCCCGCGAGGGGCCCGAGGACGGTCTGCCCGTACGTCTCGGAGTACGCGCAGTAGCCGTGGGCGACGAGGGCCGGGGCGAGGGTGAGGAAGTTGTCCACCCCGTTGCCGCCCATGCCGTGGACCAGCACGACGGGCTCGGGGTGCGCGGCGCTCGGGCGGCAGGACCAGTCGTTCCAGCCGGAGTCGGGGATGGAGGAGGTGGAGGCGGAGGGAGCGGTGGGGGCGGCCGAGGCGGTGGGGGCGGCCGAGGCGGTGGGGGCGGCGACGGCGACGGTCAGCGCGCAGACGAGCGCGGCGACGGTGCTCCTGAGTCGGTTGCGCATGGGGGAACTCCCTTGGGGGTGGAAGGGGTGCGACCCGATGTGAAAACGATGCGCTTCACATGTGGCCCTACCGGAGAGTAGGAGTAACTCAGGTACACGACAAGGGATCTGACAACGGCTGGTTTCAAAGATCCACGCGGCCGCGATACTTGGTGCATGAGAGCTGGAAGTCGCTACCGGGGCCGGAGCGTCGACGAGCGCCGCGAGGAGCGGGAGCGCCGATTGCTCGACGCCGCACTGGAGTTGATGGGTGGCGAGCCCGGCTACCGGGGGACCACCGTGGCGGCTCTCTGCGGTGCGGCTGGACTGTCGACGCGTCAGTTCTACGAACACTTCCGGACGTTGGAGGAGGTGCTCACGCGTCTCTACGCCTCGGTGAACGACCGGGCGGAGGCGGAGGTGCTGGCGGCGCTGGGCGCACTCGACCCGGCGGCGGCACTGGCCGCCCGGGTCCGGGCCGGCCTCGGCGCCTACGCGCGGGTGACGGCGGGCGACGTCCGCTGGGCGCAGATCGCCTACGTCCAGATCGTCGGCGTCAACCCGACGCTGGAGCGGCTCCGCGCCGACCGCCGCGCGCGCTGGGCCGCACTGCTCGCGGCCGAGGCGGACCAGGCCGCCGGTCGCGGCGAAGTGGCCGGCCGGGATTGGACGTTGACGACCGCGGCCTTCATCGGCGCGGTCAATGCGCTCCTGCACGACTGGGCCGCGGGCTACGTCGCGGCCGAGTTCGACGAGGTCGTGGTCGAGCTGACGGACCTGCTCCTGGCCCGGCTCACCTACTGACCGATGGCCGGCTTCGGGCCCCGGTGGTTTTTTGGGCGGCACGTCGTGGTCCGACGGCTTCCGAAGCGCGCCGCCCTCCCGCGCCGCCCCCGCACGCCGGTGCAGCACCGGCGTGCGGGGGCCTGAGGGCACGGGTCACTCGGCCAGCAGCTCGATCGGGGTCTCGGCGGTGGCCACGGTCTGGGGGAGCGGCATGCCGTTCGGGCCCATCGTGAGCATGGTCGCCTTCACGGTGACCGGGCCGGTGCGCAGGAGCGGGCCGGGGCGGCGGCCGTCGGTCATCGGGCGGCCGGTGTTGGTCCAGGTGCGTTCGGTGCCGTCGCACTGCGCCCTGAACCCGCCGATCGACTCGGGGTGGCCGTCCTGGATGACGTTGCTGCCGATCAGGACGACCTTGCCAGGGTGGTCGGCGCAGCGGTAGCCGCCGGTCAGCGTGACGGTGCCGTCGTCGGCGAGGGTGCCGCCGGTGACGCTCACCGCGTCGGAGGGGGCGGCCGGCGTGGTGGCGGCCGTGGCCGCGGTGCCGGGGGCGGCGAGGCCGATCATCGCGGTGATCACGGCGGCCAGCGTGCTGAGCTTGCGCATGGTGGTGGGTCCTCCGAAGGTGTGGTGCGAGTGCACCGACGTACCTACCGCGTGCCGCAGGCCTGCCGCACGCTGCCACCCGCCACCGGACGCGGCTCCACCCGGATGGCTCTGCGCGGATTCCCGGCATGGCCGAGGTGCGGCGCCCGAGCGCTCGCCCTTCCCGCCTGCGCGCGGTCCCTGCGGAGGGTCCGGTCCGTCAGTGTCCGGGGAAGGCCGCCGGTCGCTGCCAGGCCCGCACGTAGTCGACCAGCAGGTGGCCCCGGCTGCCCGGCACCGGCGGGATCTTGGAGTAGACGAAGTTGTCGAGGAGGACGTTCACCGGGCCGTTCGACGTCCGGCTGCTGTGGAAGACCATCCGGCCGTCGATCCACCAGTCCGTTCCCGACGGTTCGATGTCGACGCCGTAGGTGTGGAAGTCCGCGGCCGGATCGAACCCGGGCCGGTGCACGGTGCCGACGGCGTTCGATCCGGGGACGTTCCGGCCGGGGACGTTCGGGCCGGGGCGGGTGATCCCGGGCCACGGGAAGCCGGGCAGGAGGTCCTGGGGGGCTCCGCCCGGGTTGTGCTGGGTGAGGTGGAGCCGGGAGTGGTCGTCCGAGTAGAACTCGAAGGCGTCGGTCTCACCGTTGGCGGGGATGGAGACCCCGGGCGCCGCCCACGTCCACAGGGCCGACCAGAAGCCCTTGGGGGCCGGGAGTTTGGCGCGGATCTCGGTGTAGCCGTAGCGGAAGGCGTAGGACGGCGACGAGTTGAGCATGCAGCTCGACCAGGCGTAGTGCCTGCCGCCGGCGCTGGTGATGTCATCCGGCTTCGCGGTGATGTCCAGCGTGCCGCCGGAGACGGTGCAGTTCGCCGGCTGGTCGAATTCGAGCTGCTGGTTGTCCGGGTTGCCCGTCCCGAACGGGGCGGCGGACCAGTCCGCCTCCGCCGCGGACTGGAACGACCACTTCGTCCGGTCCACCGACGTGCCGTCGAACTCGTCGGCGAACTTGAGGTCCCACGGCCCGGCGGGCCCTGCGGGCGCGGGCCGTGCGGGGGTGGTCGGCGGCCGGGGCGAGGGGTCGGTGGGCGTCGGCGCCGACGGGAGGGGCGCCGAGGGGAGCGTCGGCACCGAGGGGAGCGTCGGCCAGCCGCCGGGGAAGGGCCACGAACCGGTCCCCGGCGCGGGCCAGGGCCAGGGCCAGGGCCAGGGCTGGACCGCGGCGCTCCGGTGCGGCGCCGCCACGGCCGTCGGGGACACGAGGGCGCACACGGCCGCGCCGGCCATGGCGGCAGCGGCCAACTTCAAGGGTTTCACCGAGGATCCACCGTTCTGCGACAGGTCGCGGCCGTCGACGGGACCGCCCGAGGATGACGGCCGGACGTTGGGGGCCGGGGCGTCGGCCCTGAAGTGGTGAGCGCGCTACCGACGACTCTGGCACCCGCCCCGAGGAGTCGCGCGTCGTACGGGCCCGGGTGGGTGACCCGCCGACAACCGAGGTGTCGGGAGCGGCTGATGAACGGTCATCCGGTTCGTCGAACTCACCGTCACCCGCGCCCCGCGCCTCGCCCCACCTCGCCTCGGCTCGCCCCACCTTGCCCGGCGGCCGGCCTGAGCGATCCGCTGGGGCCGGCGCAGATGAAACGTTCACTCAACGGCGGCGCAGCGGGCGCGACGCGCGTTTGTGGATTTCCGAATTCCGTTAAGCTCATGAGAACAGGAGTCGCGGACCGACTCTTCCGACAAACTCCCTTGACCGTCGCCCGTGGCTGCGCTAAATTTTGTCACCCCGATTCTTCTCGTACTGACGGGGAATGCATGGCTGTCACCTGGGAACCAGACCCCGCGGCATCCTTCGCCCGCCGCCTGGGCAAGTCCTCGCACGAGCTCGGTCAGACCTCCGGCAATGCCAGCTGCCCGGACATCTGGGAGCTGGACAACGGGGACGTCGCAGTCATCGGACGTGACCTCACCGCCTCCTACCAGGACAGACTTCCCGAAGGCGTGAGCATCGACCCTGGTGAGCAGCTCGTCGTCATCCCGCGTGCGACGATCGTCGCGGCGAAGGCGGACATCCCGGATGCATGAACTCCTGGCCGGGGCCGACTGGGAGCGCATGGAGCTCCGGGACTATTACGCGGAATTCGAGGAAATCTTCTGGCGGATCAACGCCCTGGGATTCTGGAAACTGGAGCGCCGACAAACCTTCAAGGAGCCCGGGTACGACAGCTGGGAGGCCTTCGCCGCCGGTGACTGGGAGAATTCCACGGGAATTCTGGAAGCCGGCCGGTCCGACATGGAGGGCTACCACCGGAGGATCGCCGAACGCGGATTCTCGGCGTGCCGGGTGCGGATCGTGGAGGAGCCGATCAGCGCCTACCTCCAGTGGGAGCTCCACGCCCTCCGCGTCCGTGACCAGAGCGGCGGGCCGATCCGCGTCGTGGGCCCGGAGCGGGTGGCGCGCTTCGAGACGGGCGGCCTCCTCCCGGAGATCTACACGCTCGGCTCCGAAGTCATGTACGAGGCGGTCTACGACGAGGACGGCGTCCTCGAATCCGTCCGGAGGTTCGCCGACCACGACCTGATCCTGCGCTGTCGGCGCTTCATCGCCGACCTCTACGCGGACGGCGAGCCGCTTGAGGCCTTCTTCGCCCGGGAGGTGGCCGTCCTCTCGCCGCCCACCGGGCAGCGGTGCTGACCGCTCGATGAGCGGATCCGACCGGAGCGGCCGCGCGCCGGACGGGCCGTCGCCGAGCAGCCCTGCGCCAAGCGAGCCTGCGCCGAACGAGCCTTCGGCGAAAGGCGATTGGCAGTCGAACCGGATCGCCGGATCCGCGGCCGCGAGGGACGTCGTCCAGGCGCACGACGTCCACGGCGGAATCCACTTCCACCAGCCGGCGGAGCAGCGCTCGTTCAGTGTGAGGCCCAACCAACTCCCTTATGCGGGCGGCCGTTTCATCAACCGGAGCGGCGAGTTGGGAAGCCTGGACCGGATGGCCGACGGCGGGGGCGAGGTCTTCGTGCCGTCGGCCGTCGTGGTGGTCACCGGCACGGCCGGGGTCGGCAAGACCTCCCTCGCCCTGCACTGGGCGCACCGGGTCCGTGACCGCTTCCCGGCCGGAGCCCTGTACGTCAACCTCCGGGGCCACGACGCGAACGCGCCGGTCTCCCCGGGCCAGGTCCTGGACCGTTTCCTCCGGGACCTGGGGCTCCCCGCCGCGGCCGTCCCGGTCGGCCTGGAGGACCGGGCCTCGCTGTACCGCTCGATGACCGCCGACCGCCGGCTCCTCGTCCTGCTCGACAACGCCGCGACGGCCGCGCAGGTCCGGCCGCTGCTGCCCGGCGCGGCGGGCTCGCTGACCCTGGTCACCAGCCGGAACAGTCTGCCCGGCCTGGTGGCCCGGGAGGGTGCGGACCGGCTCGACCTGGCGCGTTTCCCGGACGCCGAGGCCGTCCTGCTGCTCCGCGCGGTGACGGCCGCGTCCCGGACGGCCGACGGGCCGGACGAACTGGCCGAACTGGCCCGGCTCTGCGCGGGCCTGCCGCTCGCGCTGCGGATCGCCGCCGAACGCGCGGCGGGCCGGCCGCTGATGCTCCTGTGCGAGCTGATCGCCGAACTCAAGGACCGGTCCGCGCTGTGGGAGGTCCTGACGGCGGAGACCGAAGAGGAGACGGACGCGATGCACCACGTGTTCGCCTGGTCCTACCGGGCCCTGCCCGAGGCCGCCGCCCGGCAGTTCCGGCTGCTCGGCCTGCACCCGGGGGACGAGTTCGGCCTGCCGGCCGCCGCCGCGCTGGCCGGGAGCACGCTCGCCGAGGCGCGCCGCCGGCTCGACGTCCTGACCGGTGCCCACCTGGTCGAGGAGTGCGCCCCGGGCCGTTACCGGCTCCACGACCTCCTGCGGGCGTACGCGGTCACGCAGGTCCAGGAGACGGAGTCGGCGGAAGCCCGCCGTGACGTCCGGCGGCGCGTCCTGTCCTGGTACCTGCACACCGCGGACAACGCGCAGTCGGCGCTGGCGCGGTTCGACCGCTACGCGCTGGACCTGCCGGTTCCGGCGGACGTCGTCCCGCTGGCCTTCGACGACCACCCGTCGGCGCTCCGCTGGTACCGCGCCGAGGTCGGCAACCTGGTCGCCGCGGTGCGGGCCGCCGCGGAGACCGGCTGCCACGACCTCGCCTGGCGCCTGGCGGTCGTCCTGCGGGCCGTGTTCATGCACCAGAACGCCTTCGAGGACTGGGTGACGACGGCCGGGATCGGCATCGGCTCGGCCGCCCGGGACGGGAGCCGCGCGGGTGAGGCCGAGGCGTACGAGAACCTGGGGAAGGCGTACTTCCAGTCGCGTCGGCTCGACGAGGCCGAGGAGTGCCACCGCGCCGCCCTGGAGATCCGCCGCCGCACCGGTGACCGGTTCGGCGAGGCGGTGTCGGTCAACGCCCTCGGCCTGCTCGGTCTGCGCCGGCGGCGGCTGGACGAGGCCCGGTCGTGCTTCGAGGCCGGCGCGGCGATCTTCGCCGACCTGGGTGAACGGCGCTGGGCCGCGCTGCTGCTGTCGAACCTCGCCGAGACCCGCTGCGAACTCGGCGACTTCCGCCCGGCGGCCGAGGCGCTGGAGCGGGCGCTCGCGGTGTTCCGCGAGCTCGGCGACCGGAGCGGTGAGGGCAACGCGCTGCACTTCCTCGGCTGGGCCCGGCGCGGGCTGGGGTCGCTCGCGGGGGCCCGTGCCGCGGCCGAGGCCGCGTTGGCGATCGCCGCCCAGGAGGGCAACGACCTGTGGGAGGCGCACTGGCTCGTCGGGCTCGCCCACGTGGAACGCGCGGCGGGGCGGCCCGAGGAGGCCCTGCGGGCATGCGAGCGGGCGGTCGACGTCCAGCGGCGGCTGGGCGACCGCAGCCGGGAGGCGACGGCGCTCGACGGGGCCGGGGAGGCCTGCCGCGACCTCGGGCGGACGGACGACGCCATTCGTCTCCACGAGGCCGCCGCGCGGATCCACCGGGAGTGCGCGGACCAGTGGCAGCTGTCGGGTGCGCTGGACAACCTCGCGCGCGCCCTCGGCGGGGCAGGCCGCGAGGAGGAGGCCCGCCGCCACCGGACCGAGGCGCTGGCCCTCCTCGCGGGCTTCGACGATCCGCGGGCGGCCGAGCGGCGGGAGCGGATCGGCCGGGAAGGGACCGGCGGGGACGACATCGGCCGGCAAGGGACCGGCGGGGAAGGGATCAGCCGGGGGCCGACTCCGTGATCCAGAGCGGGCCGTCGGCGCAGTCGAGGCGGATGCCGTCGGCCGGGGTCAGTGCGGTCCGGAGCACCCGGAGGGCGCGCCCGTCGATGTCGACCGTCGGGCCGAGGCCCGCCCCCATGAAACGGAAGGTGCGGACCTGATTGTGGATCTCGCGTGCGGTGCGGGTGCGATCGACGACGGAGAACTCCGCTTCCATCAGCCCTGCGCGGCTCGCGCGGGAGTGGTCCTGCGGAATTCCGGGAACTCCGTTCGAAATGCGGCCGATCGATTCGGTGAGCAGTCGCCGAATGACCGGCTGGAGCCGTGGCCAGAGGATGTCCGGCGTGACGTCGTCGGGGATCGGGATTCCGTCCTGCTGGGCGAGCACCGGGCCGGTGTCGAAGTCCTCGTCCATGTGGTGGACCGTCACGCCGAGGTGGCGGTCCCCGTTGCGGATCGCCCACAGCACGGGCGCGGGCCCCCGGTAGGCGGGCAGCAGCGAGCAGTGGACGTTGATGACGCCGAGGCGGGGCGTGGCCAGGACCGACGGCGGCAGCTTCCAGTTGAAGCCGTAGACGACGAGGAGGTCCAGGGCGTAACCGGCGAGGGCGCGCGCCAATCCCTCGGGGCTGCCCGGCACGAGGAGGTCGACGCCGGCGGGGATCGCACCGAGGAGGGAACCGACCGCTGCGGCCGCGTGGTCGTCCGTGGGCCTTCCGGGCCGCATCGAGCGCGAATACACGTGAACCAGTGGATCGTGCCCCTCCTGTCGGCACACGGAATGGATGGCCTGGAACTCGCGGACCCCGAAGGACGCAATGCCGATGCGCAGATGATCTTCCACGGCTCGGGACCCTAGCAGTTCCCCAACTGTCGAAGCGTCAATTCCACTGTTCCGTCGGATGAATGACGGCCGACCGGGCGAGAATGAAAAGTCGGTCCGCCGCGCTCCTCCACTCCCGGGGCGACGTGGCGCGGCGCGGCTCAGAGGCCGAAGCGGGCGCGGTGGGAGGCCGGGACGAGGTCGGTGTACTCGGGGTGCTTGGTGATCCAGCCGCGGATGAACGGGCAGTACGGCAGGACGGAGAGCGCTTGCTCGCGGGCCGTGTCCAGTGCGGCGCGCGCCAGCCCGCCGGCCAGGCCGCGGCCCTCGAAGCGGGGGTCGATCTCGGTGTGGATGAAGGCGATCTCGTCGCCGGAGCGGTGGTACTCGGCGAAGCCCGCGAGTTCGCCGTCCTCGTGGATCTCGAAACGGGACTTCCCGGGGTTGTCGGTGACGAGGTGTGCCATGGGTTCCTCCTGCGGGGCGTTGCGGGGCCGGCGGGTGCCGGCGGGGACCACCCTAGCCGGAAACTAGTTGAAATCTCAACAGTGTCGACCGTCTGTGGCAGTGTGGAAGCATCGGATTCCGAGGACAGGGGGCGGATGACGATGGAGACGTGGCGCGGATTCACCAACGGCGTGCTGTACGCCGCGCAGTTCGGTGCGCTCGACCGGGCCGCGGCGGAGCGGGTCGCCGGCATGATCGTCCGTGGCCGGCAGCTCGGTGACGAGGAAGTCGCCGTCCGGTACGAGCAGTTGGGGGACGCGCTGGCGGGCGGGAGCCCGATCACCGGAGCGATCCCGCAGCCGCACGGCGAGCAGGACGTCCGGGAGTTCCTGGCCCTGCTGCGGGACGCGCTGGACCGCATGCGCCCCTGGCCGCAGCGGCCGTTCCGCACGCTCGACACCGACGAATGGTGGCCGTCCTTCCGTGTGGCGCGCCCGCTGCTGCGCCTCCACCTCGACGAACCGGCCGGGCAGGCGCGTCTGGGCATCGCGCAGACGGTCACGGAAGGGGGCGCCGAACTCGACGTCCTCGTCTTGCGGCTGGCCTCCGGCGAGCGGGTGGCGGTGGCGTGGACGGCGGAGTGCGGTGTCGTCCTGGACCTGGAGGAGGCGCCGCGGGAGCACGTCGCGGCCGCCTTCCTGGCCGCGACCGGCCTGACTCCGGACGAGGTCTCCCCGCTGGGCCCCGATGCGTCGTGGGACGGCACGGCCCTGCGGCGGGCTTAAAAGCCCTGTCCGGTGCACCATCACGGCGCTACGCTCGCAGGGCGAGGGCCTGGGGGGCCGAGGGATCGGGGTGCCTGTGTTGGTGTTCATGCTCCTGGTCGGGTGTGTGATCCTCCTGATGCTGGTGGCGGGTGTTTCGACCTCCGGCTCCGTCTCCCGGGCGACGGTACGGGCCTTCCGGGGGGAGGTGATCCGTCGCCGCTCCGACCGGCACACGCTGACCACCGGGATGCGCACCGACTACTGGCTGGACGTCCGCACCGACGAGGGCGAGGAGATCTCCGTCGCCGTGTCCGGCCGGATCTACGGCCGGTTCAAGGCCGGGGACCGCATCGTCAAGCGCGCGGGTGAACGCTGGCCGACCACCTGAGGGGGCGCGCTCATGGAGGGCGAGGAGTAGGACCAGTCCAGGAGGCGCGAGGCGGAGGAAAGGCGGATGGACCGCATCTGGCGCGGGTTCAAGGTCCTCGCCTGGCTGATGGTCGTCACCGCCGTCCTCGCGAACGCCTGGCTCCTCTGGCTCTGGACCCACGGCGGCCTGAACGGCACGGGGCCCTACTTCGGATCGTGAGCTTCCTCCGTCCCCGGTGAAGTCCCGTTTCCTGCATGGCCGTTGACGACGTCATGGAGCTTCGTCCAGCGCGAACCAAGCCGGTCGTCCTGTTCCGCGGCGGGCTGCTGCCGGGCGTCGGCCGTCGGGCCGGGGTCTGCTCCGTCGTCACCCAGCAGGCTCTCCCGGATCAGTCGGGCGGCCTCGGGTCGGCCGGCTGCATGGGTGGCGTCGGCCACGCGGCGGGCGTAGACGTGACGCACCGGGGTGTCCTCGGCAAGGTCGACGTCCGCAAGCAGTTCGTTCAGAGGGCCGACCACCCGCGGCCCCATCGGCGGTGCGCCTGGGCCGGGTGGCCTGGGGCCGCCCGCTCCGGCGCTGCCCTTGCCGTCGTCGTCCAGGCGAGGCGGGGTGGGCGACACGTCGTCCAGAAACGGGACCGTTCGTGGGACCAAGTGTTCGTAGAGCTCGTCCACGGGCTCGTCATTGGCCGCCGCCGAGAGCTGCGCGAGCGGGCCGATCATGTCGACGGCCTCCCCTATCTGCTCGTCGTGCCGCGCCAGCCACCACATCACGGCACTGCCGGGCGACTTGAAGACGTCCTTACCGAGGTACACGCGCTTGCTCTGCTCGTACCGCCGCTCGTGCTCCCAGACCTCCTCGGTCTTTCGCACCTCGGACAGCTTCCCCAGCCTGGCCCGGTCGTCCTCGGAGAGGCTGAGTTCCACCCGACTGCCCATCGCCTCCACCAGGCCCGAGACGTCCGGGCTCTGAGTGCCGAGCACACCGTTCAGCCGGTGCAGCACCAGGTCGAGCCGCTCGGGCACCTCGCGTTCGGTCACCGCCCGGGCACGGGCCAGCACTGTCTCGACCGCTAGCCCCGCCGGGTCCGCGTGCACCAGCCCGGTCGTGTTCCGGATCGGGCGCCACCACACCGTCGCCGAGAAATGGAAGTCATAGTCCGGCACCCGGCTCGGCAACGCCACCCCGTTCACGTGGGTCTCCTCCCACGGTGGCTCGTCCGGACCCGGCTTCGGCCCCGGTGCCGGAGGCTGGGCCAGCGCCAGCAGCACTGCCAGCACCACGGCCACGGCTGCCGGCGCCGCCCATAGCCAGACCGGCCACCGTGCGGACAATCCGAGCGCCGCGGTCACCAGACCGGCCGCAAGGGCCAGCCCGACGAGCGGAGCCTTTCCCGTGCCCTTCACATCCCTCTCCCTCCGCGGACTCCCGCCGCAGTCAGGTCCAGTGGTTCGATGCCCTGCGCGAGGTCGATGTCCCGGCGGAAGCGTGCCGCGACGTCGGCCCGGCCGAGCGGCAGCGAGTCGTCGTCGGGTTCGGCGGACCAGTCGTACGTCAGCATGTAGTAGCGGCTGAGTACGTCGATCCGGCCGTCGGCGGCGTCGATCAGGATCCGCATCAGCCGCCCGCCGCCGCCGGGCTTGCGCCGGGCGGCCGAGAGCCACGTCCTGACCTTGGGGGACCACACGTCCGGCGGCGCGAGATCGAGGACTCCGCGCCACCCGCGGACCAGGAGGTCGTACCGCGCCTTGGAGGGCAGTGGGTCGACCAGCCCCAGGAAGATCCCGACGTCCGCGCGGTAGGGCGAGGACCGCTCCATCCCGTCGCAGGACCGGATGAGTAGTTCCTCGTGCAACCATTCCTGTCTGCAGAGGAGTTCGAACAGAGCAGCCCGGGCGTCGTGCGGGGCTCCCTCCCGTCGCGCGAGCTGGTGCAGTCGCACGAGTGCCTGGTTGGGATGGTGCGGAGCCATCACGTCGACGCAGATCCGTGCCAGGCCCCGGACCAGAAGAGGACGGGAACGCGTGTCCACCGACCAGTCGTAGATCTTCTTGCGGAACGCGGCACCCGACCGCTCGTCCTCGAGTCCCTGTTCCAGGACCGCCATTGCCGAGGGCAGGGAACCGGTTCCCTTCGCCCAGGCCTCGACGAGCTCGGTCAGCAGTTGGATGTCGCGGGAGGCCAGGGCCTGTTCGGTGAACCGGGAGACGAGCTTCCGGCGTTCGGTTTCCTCCAGGTACGGAGTCCTTCTGACCGCGCTCGAGACCCAGGACCCGATCGGCTCGCGCAAGTCCGGGTAGTAGAACCAGAAGTGGGAGCGTACGGCCGCTCCGTACGCCAGCGAACCGAAGCCTACCCGCCCTTTCGTCACCTGCACCTGTAGCTCCGGGAGCCGTGCCGTGAGGTCGGCCCGATCGAGCCGGGGGCGTTCGTCCTCGGGATGCCTGAGCGTCCTCAACAGTCGGTCGGAGAGCCGGAAGACCGCGTCTGCCGGTGCCCCGTCCAGCATCGCTGCCGTGAAAAGCAGTGCCCGTTGACGTCCTTCTGTCAGGCTGGCGATGTGCCGCTCCGCTTCTTCGCGCCGCATCCGAAGAGCGGCGATGGCCTGGACGGCCCAGGAGCCGGGTTCTCCTCCCTGCGACCGTGCCTCGACCATCAACTCGGACAGACGATTCAGTTCCCGCATGGGAGAGGACGCCAGCACCTCACCGAGGGAGGAGGATTGGAGTTCCAGGGACGGCATCTCGATGTGCTCGAAGTGCAGATGCCGGGCCAGGACGGCGCTGCCGTCGGGACGTCCGATCGGCACCAGCAACTGACGGAGGTCGGACTGGACGCGGTGCTCGTGATCCCGGGCCGCGGCCACCGCGAGTCGGCCGCCGCACCGTTCGATCATGGCCCAGTACGATCTCACCAGGTTATGCGCGTCGCCGAGTTCCTGCTCCGACATGCCCGACAGGTCGATCAGGACGCGCTCGCCCGCCGACAGCGCTGCCGGCTCGTCTCGTCGGTCGTCCAAGGCGACCTCGCGGAACGGATCGTCCTTGCCGCCCGCGCGGTGCAGCAGTACGACTGCTGCGGTCCGCCGCCCGTTACCGGGGTTTCCGGAGACCAGAACAGCGGTGCCGGCCCCTTCGAGGCGTTTGGCCGCCTCGCCGTATCCCGGGGGAGGGATGAAGCGCCGACTGAGCCACAGGCGCCGTTCGACCGCCATCCGGAGTGGGTCGCCGCCCTCGCGGATCAGCCGGTCAGCGACGAAGTAGTAGTTGTAGTTGTTCTGCGTGCCGCTGCCCGTGTGTGTCTGCCCCTGGGCGTTGTGGATCCGCGTCGTGTCGCCGTGGTCGGTCACCTGTGGCGGTCCTCACGGTCGCGGCGGTCGGTGAAGTCGTTGTTGACGGTGCCGCGTTCGACGTAGTTGCTGCCGTCGCCGTGGAACTCGACGCCGCCGTGGCGGATGGTGTTGTTCTGGGTGCCGCTGCCGGTGTGGACTGGTCCGCTCGCATTGTTGATGAACGTGCCCACGCCGTTTCCCACGGCGCCGATGCCTCCGCTCTGTTCGTGCCGGTAGTCCCGGGCCTGCATCACGCTGCCGTTGACCCGGCCGACCTCGTTGTGGGTGTCGACGCCGCCCGCGGCTGCAGTGATCTGCCCTTCGGCCTCGGCGAGTTGGGGGACTGCCTCGGCGAGGTCGTCGCCGAGGCGGCGGAGTCCGGAGTCGGCGTCGCGGTTGTCGAAGCGCCGGTACTGGCAGTCGGCGAGTTCGGCGATCTCGGGCGGGAGGGTGTGGCGGTTGAGGCGGGTCGTCCTGCCGACGAGGACTGGGACGACCAGGGCTCCGCTCTCGAAGGCCTCGGCGATCTCCTTCCGGGTCCAGTCCTCCGGGTCGTCGAGGGCGCGGCGGCCGTCCGCCGTGCGGGCGTCGGCCCAGCGCGGGCCGATGACGGCGATGAGCACGGTGCTGCGGCGGACAGCGGTCAGGAGTTCCTGGGGGAAGCGTCCGCCGATCCTGATGGACTTGCTGGCGCGGAAGACGCGTTCGTCGCCGAAGCGGCGCGAGAGCTCGCGCTCGATCAGGGTGGCGGTGGTGTCCTCGTCGCTGGTGCGGTAGTTGACGAAGATTTCGGGCATGACGGATCGCCTCTCGGAGCGGGGATGGACGGGTGGGAGCCGGGCTTGGGCGACGGCGTGCGGTCTACGGGTGCAGGGCTCTGGCGAGCAGGGGTTCGAGGTCCCGCACGGCACCGTCGGCCCGGAACCGGTGGAGTTCGCGTGCGAGCCGGCGGACATCGGCCCGGATGGTCGCCGAGTGCAGAGCGGGCACGAGCGGCAGGAGCTCCGCGGCGAGGGCCCCGGCGTGCTCGGGCCGGCCGCCGGCGGCGTGGGCGAGTGCGCGGCGAATGCCGTAGCGGGCGCGGCTGCGGATGGCGTGTACCGGGATTCGCGGGTACTCGCGGTCGAGCACCTCGGCGGCCTGGTCCGGCCGGCCGAGGTCGAACAGGCACCAGCCGGTGACCATGGCCGCCGGGTCGACGAGGCTGGTGGTGCCGAGAGCGGGTGATCCGGTGCCTTCTTCGGCGTCCGCCCTGGCGAGAAGTTCCCTGGCGCGGTCGAGGCTGCGCAGGCAGGCGTCGCGGTGACCGGCGAGGGCGTGGCCCTGGGCTTCCCGCTGGGCGGCGAGCCCGCGGATCCTGGGCGGCAGGCCGCCGTTCCGGGCCGGCTCGACGAGTTGGACGGTCTGGGCCGCGTCTCCCGCGTAGAAGGTGATCAGGGCTCGCCGGACGAGGGCGTACGACGCGAGGTGGTGGTCCCCGCCCGCCTCGGCGAGCTCGACGGCGCGGGCGGTCCAGGAGAGCGCGGCGTCGTCGTCACCGGCCTCCTGAGCCATCCAGCCCGCGTACTCCGCGTATCGGGCGGCGAGTGCGAGCAAGCGGGTGCGGTTCGCGGCGTCGGTCCGGGCCGCGAGGTCGCCGAGGGTGCGGATCTGGACGGTGAGCAGGGGCAGGAGTGTGCCGGGTGCGGTGGTCTGACCGAGTTGGCGCATCTGGTCGAATTGGGCTCGGAAGATCTCAACCGGTGCGGAGTCCGTGATGGCCGTCGTCGGGATGGACGGCTTCAGGGCGGGAACCGGGTGCGGGGGAGCGGCGAGCCCTCCGCCGATCAGTGACGTCGCCCCGGCGGCGAGGAGCTGCCGCCTGCCCAGCCCTTCGGAGCGGCGGACATCCTCGTGTCGGCCGTGTGCCGGCGGTGCTTCGCCGCCCGGTCCGTCGGGGCCTCCGGTGGACCGGGGCGTCCGTGGTTCGGTAGTGAGCAGCCGCTCCAGTTCGCCGGCGGCGTCGAGCTGGGCGTCGCAGCGGCGGGCGAACTCGGGCGGCGGCGCCTTGTGGCCCCGCTCGATCTTGCTGAGGTGGCCCTTGCTGTAGCTCAGCAGCTCGGCGAGCCGGGTGAGGGTGAGGCCTGCGGCGATCCGCCGTCGGCGGAGTTCCGGGCCGAACTCGTCGGACGACACTGCAGTCCTGTGCATGCCAACCCCCGTTTCTGGATCCGTTCGTTCGGGCGTCCGCCGAATCGAGTGGGCCGGAAGCGGTCTCCCCTCGCTTCCGCCCTGAATCCTGGCATGCGATCGCGCCGGTCAAACGGGAGTCCGTGGTGTTTCCTGTTTCCTCTTTCGATGCGAATAACCATAAGAATAAACCGAGTTGGCGACATTTACCGGGTGCAATAGATGCCATGCGCCGGAGAACGCCGAGGCCCCCGCCGGTGATCGGCAGGGGTCTCGGGGTGGGGGTTGGTGGTCAGGGGTAGGGGGTGTAGTTGCCGTTCGTGTCCAGGGCGTAGCTGCCGCTCTTGAGCCCGTCGACGGCGGTGTGCTTGAGCCATTCGCGGGCCATGTGGTGCAGGTCCTTGGCGCGGTTCTCCCAGACCATCTGGTGGCCGGCGCAGGCCACTCTGATCATCAGCTTGTCGGTCCCGGGGATGGCCGCATAGAGGGCGGGGACCGAGAAGTTGGTCTTGTCGTCCGGCGTCGGGTGGATCGCCTGGGTGTCGTCCTCTCCGTAGACGAGGAGGACGGGCACCACCGTGCCGAGGGTGTTGTCGAGCGGCACCGTCGCGTCGTTCCAGCCCCACCAGAAGGAGTTGCGGAACCGGCAGACGCCCTCCGGCACGCCGGAGTTCAGCGGGCCCCAGGTCTTGCCGACGGCGTCGTTGTCCATGATGGCCGCCCACACCACGTCGACCATGCCGCTCTCCCGCTGGCCCGCGCACTTCAGCTCGGGGTCCCACACGTGCGTCAGGTCGGCCTTCGTGAGGAGGTTCATCGGGAAGCCGAACTGGGCGGCCGGGGTGGTCAGGGGCAGCGGATGCGGTGCGCCGAACCGGGTGCCCGGCTTGCTCGCGTTGCCGCGGGGCGGGTAGATCGGCGCCAGGAGCATCAGGCTGCTCACCTTGCCGGGATGCTGCAGGACGTACGGTCCCATCACGAAGGCGGCCGCGGACCAGCCGACGAACGCGACCTGTGGCACGCTCCGCAGTTTCCTGACGAACTCGACGACCGTGTTCAGCTCGTCCCACTCGCTCTGCGAGTTGCCCAGCTGCTTCGGGTAGGCCGGGGGGCACGGCGCGGCCAGCGGGTTGGGGACCAGGTCGGCCTTCTGCTGTGCGGGGTTGGCGTTGCACGGGTTGTCCATCTCCGGCCGCGGTGACCGGCCGGAGCCTTGGAGGTCCATCACGAACACGTCGTAGCCTGCCTGGGCCAGGTCCTGGGCCCAGCTGTACCCGTCGTGCTGGAGGTCGAAGCCGGCGAGGGCCGGGACGCTGCGGCCGTGCAGCATCAGGACGGGCTCGGGGTCGTGGTGCGGCTTGGTCCCGTCGTACTCGCGGACGAACAGCTCGACGTGCTCGTTGAGGTTCGCGGGGACGGTCGAGACGTGCGGGACGGCATGGTCCTGGGGCGGGATGTTGGGCATCGTTCGCCCTCCGATCCGTCGATTCGGCCCCGGCTGGGTGGCCGGGGCCATCTCAGGCAAGGGTCCGCCGGGCGGACGGTCCGGCGCTCATCGGGTTGGGCCGCTCGGACGACGTGCGCTGCGGAGCCCGGGGTCGGCCGCCGGTTGCCGGGGCTGATGACGGGGGCTACAGGGACGGCGGCGGGAGGACGGCGTTCCGGGTGACGGGGGAGGAGAGGATCACCGACGTCGTGGTGCGGCCGAGGATGGAGATGAGTTCGATGAGTTCTTCCAGGTGGGTCGTGTCGCGGGCGGCGATCTTGAAGATCCAGCAGTCCTCGCCGATGACGTGGTGGACCTCCAGGACCTCGGGGCGGTGGACGAGTTCCTGGCTGCGGAGGTACTTGACGGTCACGCGCGCGTGCGGGGAGACGCGGACGAAGGCCTGGATGCCGTAGCCGAGGCGGGCGGGGGAGACCTGGGCGGCGTAGCCGGTGACGGTGCCGTCGGCTTCGAGGCGGCGGACGCGTTCGCCGACGGCGGCGGGGCTGAGACTGACGCGGCGGCCGAGCTCACTGAGCGTGATGCGGCCCTCGGTCTGGAGGAGCTCCAGGAGGTGCAGGTCGACGGCGTCCAGGGCGCTCTCGGGGCGCGCGGCGGACCGTCCTGAGGAATCGTCGGCGGCCGGGCCCGTCTGCCGTCGGTCTTTCGGTCGAAGCGCCTGAACTCCCATGATCTCCCCTTCATCAGATGACGCCGCACGGTAACACTTGTGGGCATGGAAAACGTGCTGGTCATTGGGGGGAACCGCTACTTCGGGCGGCGGCTGGTCACCCGGCTGCGGGACTCGGGAGCGCGGGTGAGCGTGCTGAACCGGGGGTCGGTGCCCCCACCGCCCGGGGTGGAGCGGCTGGTGGCGGATCGGGAGGACGCCGCGGCGCTGGGCGCGGTGCTCGCGGGCCGGGAGTTCGACGTCGTGGTCGACCAGGTCTGCTACACGCCGCTGCACGCCGAGGGAGCCGTGCGGACGTTCGCCGGGCGGGTCGGGCGGTACGTCATGACGTCCACCATCGAGGTGTACGACACGGGGGAGGACCGGCCGGCCGGTGTGCCGCTCGGCGAGGACGTCGTCGATCCGGCCCGGTGGCCGGTGCGGCTGGAACTGCCGTGGACCGACCGGAAGTTCAGGGATCGATCGTACGGCGAGGGCAAGCGGCAGGCGGAGGCGGTGCTGGCCCGCAGTGACGCGTTCCCGTTCGTCGCCGTCCGGGCCGGGCACGTGCTGGGCGCCGACGACTTCACCGGGCGCCTCGCGCACTACCGCGAACGGATCGAGGCCGGGCTCCCGGTGGCCGTCCACCCGGCGAACCTGCCCTCCTCGTACGCGCACGAGGCAGAAATGGCCGACGTCCTGCACTGGGCGGCCGGCGCGCGGTTCACCGGGGCCGTCAACGCCTGCTCGCACGGCGAGTTGACGGCCACGGACCTCTGCGACCTGATCGCGCAGGGGAGTTCGTACCGGACGGCCGCACCCGCGCCCGGCGACGAGGCCTCGCCGTTCTCCTTCGACCGCTACTACGGCATGGACAACTCCCGTGCCGAACAGCTCGGTTACTCCTTCTCCCACACCCGCGACTGGCTGCCCGAGCTCGTCGCCGAGACGCTTCGACGAGGAGCCGCCGCATGACCGCCACCCGCCGCCTCGGATCCCTGGACGTCAGCGCGATCGGCCTCGGCGCCATGCCGCTCTCCGTCGAGGGCCGCCCCGACGAGGAACGGGCGGTCGCGACCGTCCACGCCGCACTCGACGCCGGCATCACGCTGATCGACACCGCCGACTCCTACCACTGGCACGCCGACGAGTACGGCCACAACGAACGCCTCGTCGCCCGCGCCCTCGCCGCGTACGGCCCCGGCGCCGACGGCGTGCTGGTCGCCACCAAGGGCGGCCGCGGCCGGCCCGGCGACGGCTCCTGGACCATCGACGGCGATCCGGCCCACCTCAAGCGGGCCTGCGAGGGCTCGCTGCGCCGTCTCGGCGTCGAGGCGATCGGCCTGTACCAGCAGCACTACCCGGACCCGCGGGTCCCGTACGAGGACTCGCTCGGCGCGGTGCGCGAGCTGTACGACGAGGGCAAGATCCGGGCGGCCGGCATCTCCAACGTCTCGGTGGAGCAGGTGCGGCAGGCGCGCGGGATCCTCGGTGACGCCCTGGTGTCCGTCCAGAACCGTTTCTCACCGGCGTTCCTGCAGCACCGGCCGGTGCTGGAGCTGTGCACCGAACTCGGCCTCGCGTTCCTGCCCTGGAGCCCGCTCGGCGGCATCGGACGGGCGGACGCGGTCGGGAGCGGCGGGTTCGCCGAGGTCGCGGCCGGGCGCGGGGTGAGCCCGCAGCGCGTGGCGCTCGCCTGGCTGCTGGCCGTGTCGCCGGTGATGCTGCCGATCCCGGGCGCGAGCCGGCCGGAGACGATCCGGGACTCGGCCGCCGCGGCCGAACTGGTGCTGACGGAGGAGGAACTGAACGTGCTCCCGGTGGTCGGCCGAGCGGCAGCGCGCGGCTGATTCGCGGGTCGCGCCCGGCTGATTCGTGGGACGCGCCCGGCGGACGCCGGATACGTGGGTGGGGCGGGCGGAATTCTGGGGTCCGATCCCTCATGCGGGCGGGCGGCGGACGGTGTTGGCTCTGTGTGTGCCGGAGGGAAGTCCGGCGCGAAGCAGCAGCAACTCCACCCGATGCTGCTCCGGCGGATCCGTGCGGGGGCAGCGGGCAGCGTCCCCGCACGGATCGCGCCGTCCTCCCGGCCATCGAGGGCGGTCGTCCGCACGAACCGCAGAGGAAGACATGCGCGACGAACCGGACGAGTTCGGGACGGCGGTGGCCGGTATCGCGGCCTTCGTCGCGGCCGCCGCCGACCCCGCGTGCAGCACGCTGTTCCCCGCGGACCCGTTCGCCCGCACCACCAACCCGCTGAGCCTCGGCTTCGGTGCGAGCGGCGTCCTGTGGGCGCTGGACGCCTCGGGCGTCCCGCTGCGGCCCGGCTGGAAGGAGTGGCTGCGCGAGCGGCTCGACGCGGTCGACCCGGCAACGCACCCCGCCGGTCTCATGGACGGCCTGGCCGGCCTCGCCTGGACCTCCGACGAGCTCGGATTCCGCGGCCAGGCACGGACGTTGCTCGCCCTGGCCAACCGGCGGGCCGCCGAGTCGGGCGATCACTCCTTCTACTGCGGCCTCGCCGGCGTCGGCATGACGAACCTGCGCTTCTACGTGCGCGGCCACGACGAACGCGACCTCGCCGCCGCCCTCGACTGCGCGCGGGCACTGCGCGAGACCGTGCGGCGCGACGGCGAACACGCCTACTGGATCGGCGAGTTCGGCGAGTTCGGCGCGTTCGGCGAGTTGGAGGAGTGCAGCGAGTTCTCCGTGGCCGGTCCGCTCACGGGTCTCGCCTTCGGCCAGGCCGGCGTGGCGATGTTCCTGCTCAGGCTGTACCAGGTCACGGGTGACGAGAGCCATCTGGGGCTCGGTCGCGCCGCCCTCGCGTGGGAGCTGGCGCAGGCCCGACTCGTCGACGGCGTGCCCGTGTTCGAGCACGAGGGCGCCATGGGACCGTACGTCGAGGCGGGCGGCGCCGGCATCGCCAGTGTACTGCTGCGCTACGGCGGCCTCGACGACGCGCGGGCCGTGCTGCGCGCGCTGGACGTGCCCGGCCGGGGCTTCGGCCACGGCCACGGCCACAGCTCCGGCACGGTCGGTGTCGCCGACGCCCTGCTCGACGCCGCCGAGATCACCGGGGACCGGGCCTACCGGGAGACCGCCCTGCGTCGGCTCGACGTCGTCCGCAGGGCCTTCCTCTCCGAGCCCGGCGAGGCCGTGTCCCGCTTCGCCTGCGACTACCTGACCGGCTCGGCGGGCGTGCTGCGCGTGCTGCACCGCGCGCACCACGGCTGCCCGGCGGACTTCCTGCTCGACGAACTGTCCCGGTGACCGGGCTCCGGGCCGCGTCGCCACCGGGCCCGGTACGCGCGACACGCCCCAGGGCGTGCCCTACCCGTGCACGGCCAGGTCCGCGGCCAGCCGGCAGAGTGCGGCCCGGTCGGGGCGGCCGGTCTTCTGGATCAGGCTGGCCAGGTGCTTCTCGACCGTGCGCGGCGAGATCGACAGCAGCCGGGCCAGGTCCTGGTTGCCGGGACGGTCGACGAGCAGCGCCAGCACCTCGTACTCGCGCGGCGTGACGCCCTGGGCGCGCAGCCCGGCCGGGATCAGCTCGCGGCCCCTGCGGCGCTGGGCGACGTTCACCCCCGCCTGCCGGAGCAGCGCGCGGCAGGCGCCCGCCACCGGAGGGACGTCGAGCGCGTGGAAGTACTCCTCGGCGGTCCGCAGCCAGGCCACCGGGTCGCCCCAGCCGTCGGCGAGCGCGGCCTCGGCGACCAGGCGCAGCCCCAGGTGGTGCCCGGTGGGGAAGCGCCCGGGATCCCGCCGGACCCGGGCGACCGCCTCGGCGGCCTCGGCGGCCAGGCCCTCCCGGCCCAGCAGCACCGCCTCGGCGAGGTCCAGGAACTGCCGGTTCCACGCGAGTTCGGCGCCCGGCGACGCGGCGACGGCGGCGTGTTCGGCCCAGCCCGCCGTGCCGGCCAGCACTGCCAGCAGCGGGCGCAGGCCGTACCGCCCGGCGAGGAAGTAGACGTTCGGGTGCTCGGCCTCCCAGGCCGCCGCCGCCGCGAACTCGGCGTCCGCCGTCGCGCGGTCCTCCTCCAGCAGCGCGCACATGGCCCGGCACAGGCCGAGCATCACCGGCGTCAGCAGTGAACCCTCGCCGCCCGCCTGCCGGAACGCCCGCAGGACGTGCTCCATCGTGCGCCGCCGCCCCTGGTGGGCGGCCAGGGTCGCGGAGGTCAGCAGCAGGTAGCGGTGCGTCGCGTGGTTGCGCATCCGGCCGGCCGCGTCCAGGCACCGCCCGATGATCTCCTCGGCCGTCGCCGGATCGCCCGAGAGGACGGCGTGCATCGCCAGGAACCCCTCGGTGCGCTGGCTCAGCACGATCGAGCCGAGGTCCTCGGCCGCCGCCCTCGCCTGCTCCAGCCGCCGCGCCTCGCCGGTGCGCATGAACGCGTTGCCGCCCAGCCGGATCAGCGCCTCGAACCGCCAGCCCGGCAGCCCGTGCGTCTCGGCCACGGCGAGCATCCGCTCCAGGCAGCCGTCGGCGACGTCGAAGCCGTGCGTGCGGGAGAGCATCGCGAGCACCTGCCAGGCCTGGCAGGCCAGGACCGGCAGCCCGGCCCGCTCGGCCATGTCCGCCGCCTCCTCGGCGAGCCGCTCGGCGTCCGGCAGCCGCTCCTCCTCGCCGGGCAGCAGGGCCAGGTGCGCCTCGACGACCGCCAGTGCGGCGGCCTGCTCCGGCGCGCCGCCGTTGTGCAGCCGGGCCCGGGCCGCGGCCACCTGGGCGACCGTCTCCGCGCTCCGCTCGGCCACGACGGCGGCCCAGGCCAGCCGCGTGTGCAGGGCGACCATGCGGTCGGCGGCCAGCGTCGTCGAACCGAGCGTCGGCAGCGTGCCGGCCAGCGCGAACGCCCGGTCCAACCGGCCGTCCTCGGCGAGCGCGTGCGCCAGCGACTCGGTGATCTCCGCCCGGTGCGCCGGGCCGGCCAGCGACTCGGCCCGTTCCAGCAGCAGCACCGCCGACGCCGAGGCGCCGTCGGCCATCGTCAGCCGACCGGCCTCGGCGAGCAGCAGTGCCGCGCCCGGGCGGTCGTCCGCGGTGACGAGCAGGTCGGCGACCAGCTGGCACCGGTCGGGGGTCGGCGGCCCGTCCTCGCGCAGCGCGTCGGCGGCCCGGCGGGCGAGTGCGGCGCGCTGCGCGGCGGGGATGCCGGCGAGCACGGCATCGACGGTGATCGCGTGGCGGAACGCGTAGTCGTGCGGAGAGGAGTCGTCGGGGACGAGGAAGTGCGCCTCGGTCGCCGCCCGGAGGCGGCTGAACAGGGTGGGGTCGTCGAGTCCGGTGACGGTCCGCAGGGCGGAGACGCAGCAGCGCGGGCCGATGGTGGCCGCCAGGAGGAGGAAGTCGCGCAGCGGGGGGTCGACTTGCAGGAGGCGGTGGCCGAAGCTCTGCACGACGGTGGTCGGCACGGTGGTGTCGAGGTCGCCGGTGACGTGCCAGCCGCCGGCGGCCTGTGAGCGGTTGGTGGCCTGTGGGCCGTCGGCGGCCTGTGGGTCGTCGGTGGTGGTGCTCAGCAGCTTGGAGTCGACCAGGTCGGCGAGGAGTTCCTCGGCGAGGTACGGGTTGCCGTCGCTGCGGGCGACCAGCCGCTCCACGACGGCGTCCGGTACGTCGGCGGCCGGGGCGTCCAGGCAGCTGGCCACCAGGGCTCTTATCTCGGGAGCGGTCAGCGGCCGCAGCGTCGCGACGGTGGCGACGCGACGGCGCTCGGTGCTCCGCGCGAGGTTCAGTGCGGTGCCCGGGTCCGGGCGGACGGTGGCGAGGAGGAGGACGGGCAGGCGGCCGAGGTTGTCGGCGAGGTACTCCGTGACGGCGACGGACTCGGAGTCCGCCCAGTGCAGGTCTTCCAGGGCGAGGACGCAGCCGCCGTCCCGGCCGATCACGGCGAGCAGGCGCAGCAGCGCCTCGGCCAGTTCGACGACGCTCTCGGTGCGGCCGGGGGCGGCGGCGTTCCGCCACTCCGGGACGACCCGGGCCAGGGCCGAACGGTAGGGGAGCAGTTCGGGGTCGGCGGGTGGGGCGGTGGTGCGGAAGTGCGAGGACAGCGCCTCCAACAGCGGACGGAACGGGGTTCCGCCGCCGGTGATGCTGCCGCGGCCGCGCAGCACCGGGATGCCGCGGTCCGCCGCCTGCTGGACGCAGTGGTCGACCAGCCGGGACTTGCCGATTCCGGGCTCGCCGACCAGGAACACCGTGCGGCCGGTGCTCTCCCGAAGCTGCGTCAAGGATCTCTCCAGCAGGGAGATTTCTTCCTGACGGCCGATGGTGACCGGCGAAGTGATGCGCATGTCGGCAGGGTAGTTGATCGTATGAACAAGTTGACAAAACGATTGCCAAAATCCCGGGGCGGGCAGGCGGTTGCGGGTGGGGGCGGGGGCCGCTGCGCGGGGTGTGGGGCGTGGGGTGGGCTTTCGGGTGGGTGGGGTTCGCCGGGGGTGGCGGAGGGGGTGCGGAGGTGAGGGGGTGGGGTGGGTGCATCGGTGCGGGTGTGCCGACGGCCGGGGGCGGGGGGCTTTGGGCTCCCCGGCTCCGGCCGTCGGGTGAGTGGTGGCTAGCGGAAGGTCACCGTCTCGATCGTGCACTTGCTGCGGTCGCGGGTGCCCATCAGTTCGGCGCGGCGGGTGAGCAGGCCGGTGGTGGTCGGGCGGAGGCGGATCGCGCCGATCGGGTCGTCCTGGGCCGCTTCCTGGGCGACGATCGGCGACGTCCGGCGACGGACGGTCTCGTGGATGTCCATGGCTCTTCCTCTCGTTCGGGGGGTCACGGCGTCCGGTGTGACGGCCGTGGTTCGATCGGCGCTCGCAGGAGCAGCGCCGAAGGCGTGTGGTCGGGGAACCCGAGCCGCAGCAGCCCGTGGCCGATGCCGGCCAGGCCGGTCAGGAGGCCGGGGGCCGGGACGGCGGACGGGGTGCCGCAGACCGGGCCGGCCCGGTCGAGTGCGGCGAGCAGGGCGGTGGTGCGGGTGCCGAGCGCCGGGTCCTTCACGTGGGCGAGCAGTTCGAGGACGCCGAGTTCGCCGTGGCACGGGCTGTGGGTGGGGAGTGGGCCGGCTGCGGCCGTGCGTTCGGTGGTGGTCTTGACGTGGTGGCTGAGGTGTTCGTCGGCCTGTGCGGCTCCGCTGTCGGCGATGGCGAGGGCGATTCCGGGCGCGCCTTCGCACCACGTCGACCGGGGGGTCGGCGAGGTGGCGGCGGCGTTCAGTGCGGCCAGCCCGGCTCGCTTGTGTTCCGTGCTGTCGTCCTCGGTCTCGGCGAAGCGGAGAAGTGCCCATCCGATGCCGGCGGTTCCGGTGGTGAAGCCGTGCTGGGTGGGCAGCGTGCGGGAGAGCAGCGCGTCCGCGCAGCGGCGGGCGCCTTGCCGGGCTTCGGCGGTGCCGACGGCCAGGAGGGCGGCGAGGCCGCCGGCGGTGCCCTCGGCGAGGGTGGGGGAGTGTTCCGCTTCGGCTGCTGCGGCGGTCAGTTGGACGGCCGGGGCGAGCCAGGCGGCGATCTCGTGGTCGTCCAGGAGGACGGCGAGCCGGCTCAGCGCGTAGGTGAGGCCGCCGAGGCCCGTGAACGCGCCGGAGCCGATCAGTGGCGGTTCCGCGGGCCGGGCCGTGAGTCGGTCGAGGAGTTCGGGCACCGGGCGCAGGGCCTGGCGGGCGGCCTCGGCGTAGCGGTCCCCGCCGGTGAGCTCGGCGAGTTGGGCGAGGAACAGGGCGGGGCCGGGGTAGCCGCCGCCCAGGTCGGCGCCGGCGGGGGCGGGCTGCCAGTAGCGGTCGCCGAGGAGTTCGAGGGTGATCCAGTTGATTCGGCCGGTGGTGCGGTGGGCCTCGTCGAGGAGGGTGTCGCCGATCCGGCGGGCGGCGTTCAGGAGGTCGGCGGGGGAGGGGGGTCGGGCGCCGGGGCGGGGAGTCCTGGGCGGGGTGGGGGCCGGCTGGTGGGCCGGGGTGGCCGAGCGGCTCGTCATGGCCGCGCGGATGATCCACTCCTGGTGGGGGCAGGGTTGCCCGAGCCGCTCCCCGACCCGGTCGAGGCCCGGGCGGTCCAGTGCGCCGCGCACGCGCCTGCCCTGGCCGGTCCACAGGTCGGCCGTTCCCGGGCGGGTGGTGAAGACGGGTACGTCGCCGTTCCAGAGCTCTGCCGCTTCGTCGTCGGCCAGCCCGGTCCAGCCGGGGTGGTCGGTGCCGTCCGCGAGGGCGTCCCGGAGCAGGGCGTCCCGGTCGGCCGCGTCCTTCAGGAGGCCGGGGTGGGTGGACTCGTCGAGCAGCGTGGCGTAGTCGGCCGTCGCGCGGACGACGACGCGGGTCTCGTCGTCGGCGAACGCCGGCAGGAGGGCGAGCAGTCCGTCCCTGTCGTCGGCGAGGATGCGGCGGGCCAGGCGGTAGCCGTCGAGCAGGGCGTCGGCGTGGTCGGCCGGGTCGGCGTCCGTGCCGGCGAGGGTGGGGCGGTTGGCGCCGCCGTGGAGTTCGCCGGAGTGGCGGACGAGCCGCATCCGGTCGGTGCCGGCCTCCTCCCACCGCACGGACTCCCCGGGCACGGTGGCTCCGGCGTCGCCGCCCAGCCCGGAGGCGTCCACGGCCTGTTCGTCACCGAGGATCAGGCGCGGCAGCAAGCCGGTCCGGTGCACCGAGGCGGCGAGGGCGACGGCCGCCGGGTCGACGGACTCCTCGGGCCGCTGCGGTGCGGGCGGGTGGAAGAGGGTTTCGAGGTCGACCGGTACGGGGTGGTCCGCGCACGCGATGAGGTTCTCGAAGTGCAGGTCGGTGCAGTCGAAGGCGTGCAGCAGCGCGAGCCACGCGCCCTGCCGGAGGTAGAAGCGCTCGACGTCCCGGGGCGTCGTGCACGGGCGGCGGTCGACGAACTCCGTCCAGCCGTAGCCGTCCCGGGAGAGCAGGGCGACGGCGCGCAGACCGGGCGAGCCGGGCTGGGCGTTGAACCGGTCGATGACGGCGTTGAAGTGGTGGTGGGTCCGTAGGGAGCGTGGCTTGTACACGACCCGTTTCGTGGTGGTGAAGCCCAGTACGGCGACGGTGCGGCCGCGTCGGTGCTGGTCGCCGGTGCGGTGGACGGCGGTGAGCGGGCCGGGGTCGGTGCCGCCGAGCAGCGTGGTGACGATGTCCGCCCGGTCGGCGGCGAACCGGTTCAGCAGGTCGGTGAGTGCCTCGGTGGCGGCCAGGCAGGTCTGCGCGAGGATCCTCGCCAGGACGGGGTAGGTGTGGAAGAGGCCCGAGAGGCCGGACTGGTGGGCCGTCGCCTTGATGTAGGAGCGGAAACGATTCTCTGGGGTGGCGCCTGGCAGCTGGCCGTTCGTCCGGGCGGCGTGGAGTTCCAGGACGAGCGTGCGGGCGGCCTGCCGGGTGAGGGCGTCCGCGAGGTCGTCGGCGAACCGGGCGCGGATCGCGGGGAGGTCGGCGAGCTCCGGCGGGATCGCGGTGCGCACGCGGGTCAGCGCGGTCCGGACGAGCGGCGCCACGACCGGGCGGAATCCGGTGGTTCCGGGGAGCGGTCCCGTGGGTGTCCGCGGTGCCCCGGCGCCGGCGACCGCTTCTTCGACGAAGGCGGCCCACGCGGGGCGGCCGTCACGCGCGGGCTCGCCGGGGCGCAGGCCCGGCTCCCACCAGCGTCCCGTCAGGGCCGTGGCCGTGGCCGTCGCGTCGCTCGGAGGAGTGGTCACGGCACAGAGCGTGTCAGCCGGAAGACGGTTCGCACAAGAGTTTGATCAAGCCGGGTGGGTGCGGGGGATCCCGGGGCGCGTAAGAACATGGGGGCCGGTCCCCCATGCGGGGGTGGGGGCCGCGTGCCCAGAATGGCGATCGCGGCCGCGGTTCTCCGCTTCCGTTCCCGGCCAGGCCGTCTCCGATCAGGGCAGCGGCGGCCTCCGGGGCGGCACCACAGGTGGACGGTTCGCCCGCGTGGGGGCGGGGGTTCCGGCCCGGGGGGAGCCGGAACCCGCCGGCCACCCGGCGCGCGGACGTCGCCCGCCCTCCCCCCGTGGGGCGGGCGATGCCCTCGCGCCGGGTGGCCGAATCGCCGCTATCCGGCCGTCCGCACGTCCCGGACCGCCGTCAGCCATCCGTCGAGCGCCTTCGGCGCGGCCCCCGACTCCACGGCCTGCCGCGCCTCGTGCAGGGCGGCCGGGAACCGCGGCACCACCCGGCCGGGCCGGGGCCGGGCGGCGATCAGGGCGGCCGCCGCGTTGAGCAGGACGGTGTCCAGCACCGGGCCGGTCGCGCCCGCCAGGACCTCCCGCAGGACGCGCGCGTTGTGCTCGGGGCCGCCGCCGACGAGCGCCCCGGCGGGCGCCGGCGCGAGCCCGAGGCCCGCGGGATCCAGCCGTTCCTCCGTCACGGTGCCGTCCTGGACCGCCCAGATCCGGGCCGGCGCGGTCGTCGTCAGCTCGTCCGTCCCGTCCTCGGAGCGCACCACGAGGGCGGAGGTGCCCCGCTCGGCCAGCAGGCCGGCGATCGCGGGCGCCGCCCGCAGGTCGGCGACGCCGACCACCTGGTGGCGCGGCCGGGCCGGACCGATCAGCGGCCCGAGCAGGTTGAACGCGGACGGCACGCCGAGCGCGCGGCGCACCGGGGCGGCGTTGCGCAGCGCCGGGTGGAAGACCGGCGCGAAGCAGAACGTGATCCCGGCCCGGCGGGCGACCTCGGCGACGGCCGCGGGCGGCAGGTCCAGCGGGATGCCGAGCGCCTCCAGGACGTCCGCGGTGCCGCACTTGGAGGAGGCCGAGCGGCCGCCGTGCTTGACGACGGGCACTCCGCAGGCGGCGACCAGGACGGAGGCCATGGTGGAGATGTTGACGGTCGAGCCGCCGTCGCCCCCGGTGCCGGCGAGGTCGACGCACCGGCCGCCGTCGACGTCCAGCGGCACCGCGTGGTCGAGCGCGGCCGCGACCAGGCCGGACAGTTCGGCGGCGCTCTCGCCCTTGACCCGCAGGCCCATCAGGAAGCCCGCGAGCTGCTCCGGCCGGAAGTCGTCGTCCAGTACGCGCTCCATGGCCCACCGCGCCTCGTCGGCCCGGAGGTCGCGCCCGGCCGCCAGGGTGGCGAGCAGCCGCGGCCAGGTGAGGTCCGGGGTGTGCGTGGCCGTGCTGCGTGTGAGGGTCCTGTCGTCCACTGGTTCGCCGTCCTTGGCGTCGAGTCCAGCGGGGGCCCGGGAAACGCGAATCGGCCGCCCACCGGACGGCCGATACATGACGCGCTGCGCTGTCAGGCCACCCGATCGGGGGCCCACCAGGATCCGCGGCACGTCGTCATGGCGGTCATGCTAGCCCATGCCGCGGGCCCGGGGCAGGCCACTCGGGTGGAATTGGACCGGGACGGCCGGTGCGCCGGTCGATACGCTCGGGGCACAGTTGATCTTCCCCGCCACGGAGTTGACCCCATGCACCCTGAACTCGCCGCCGACCTGGACCGGTTGCCCGCGCTGCTGGAGGAGACCCGGCAACGGGCCGTCGCCTTCCTCGGCGGCCTCGACGAGCGGCCGGTGGTGACGGCGCTGGAGGAGCCCGCGCCGGTCCGGCTGGGGGACGGCGGGGGGATCGGGCTGCGCGCGGCGCTGGCGGAGTTCGGCGAGCGCTGGGAACCGCGGCTGAGCGCGAGCGCCGGGCCGCGCTACTTCGGGTTCGTCACCGGCGGCGCGACCCCGGCGGCCCTCGCGGGGGACTGGCTCACCGCCGTCGCCGACCAGAACTCCAACTCCTCGCTCGACCCGGCCGGTCAGCACCTGGAGCGCGAGACGGTCGGCTGGCTGCGCGAGCTCTTCGGCCTCTCCGACGCGCACACCGGCACGTTCGTGAGCGGCGCCACCATGTCGAACACCGTCGGCCTCGCGATCGCCCGCGAGTGGCTGGGCGAGCGCCTCGGCGTGGACGTCGCCGAGGACGGCGCCGGCGCGCTCGGCCGGGTACGGGTGCTGTCCGCCAGTGCGCACTCCAGCATCGCCAAGGCGCTGTCCGTGCTGGGCCTCGGCCGCTCGGCGCTCACCGCCGTGCCGACGCTGCCGGGCCGCGAGGCGGTCGACCCCGCGGCGCTGGAGCGGGCGCTCGCGGAGGCGGACGGCCCGTGCGTCGTCGTGGCCAACGCGGGCACCGTGAACACCGTCGACTTCGACGACCTGCGGGCGATCGCCTCGCTCCGCGAGCGGTACGACTTCTGGCTGCACGTGGACGGCGCGTTCGGCGCCTTCGCCGCCCTGACGCCCGAACACGCCGGGCTCGTGGCCGGGTTGGACCTCGCCGACTCCGTCTGCGTCGACCTCCACAAGTGGCTCAACGTGCCCTACGACAGCGCCGTGCAGTTCACCCGCCGCCGCGACCTCCAGGCATGCGTCTTCCAGAACTCCGCCGCCTACCTCGGCTCTCTCGGCGAGCACCCCGACCTCGTCCACCTCACCCCCGAGAACTCGCACCGACTGCGCGCCCTCGCCGCCTGGTTCACGCTGCGCGCGTACGGGCGGGCGGGCCACCGCGAGATCGTCGAGCGCTGCGTGGCCGGGGCCCGGGCCCTCGGGGAGGCGGTGGCCGGGATCGACGGGCTGCGCCTGCTCGCGCCGGTGCGGCTGAACGTCGTCTGCTTCACGCTCGCCGACGACCCCACCGCCGAGCGGCTCGCCGGCCTGGCCGCCGGGGTCGCGGGAGAGGCCTTCTTCACGCCGACGCGCTACGCCGGGGTCCCGGCCCTCCGCGCGGCGTTCAGCAACTGGCGTACGACGGAGGCGGACGTCCGCCGGACGGTCGCGGCGCTCGCGAGGTCGGTGGCCGAGTCGGCCTGACAGCGGATCGCTTCAGCCCGTCGCCGGTGCGGTCGTGAGGCCGCGGACGACGAACGCGACGCCGTCGGTGAGGGCGGACTCCCGTTCCTCGTCCGGGAGTTCGGCGTAGGGGCCGAGCAGGAGCAGGGCGAGGCCGTGGACGCCGGCCCAGGCGTTGAAGGTGGCGGTCGCGGCGGGTCCGGCGAGGAGGCCGGCGGCGTCGAGTGCGGCGAGGGCCTCCTGGAGGATCGCGAAGGGGCCGCGCCGCACCCCGTCGCCCTCGTCGTCGGGGGCGGGGTCCTGCCCGCTGCGCTCGGGGGCCCGGGTCTTGCCGCCGGTCGGGAACGCGGTGGCGAACAGGCCCGGCTCGGCCAGGGCGTAGCGGATGTAGCCCTCGCCCACGGCGGTGAGGCGGCCGGCGGCGTCGAGCCCCGGGTCGGCGGCGGGCGTGCGCCGTTCCAACTCGGCGTCCATGGCCTCGGCGAGGCGCCGGCGGGAGTCCCGGGCGACCTCGTCGACGAGGTCCGGCAGGGCGGAGAAGTGCCGGTAGGCCGCGTTGGGCGAGACGCCGACCCGGCGCGCGGTCTCGCGCAGCACGATGGTCGAGGGGCCGCCCTCGCGCGCGAGCTCGACGCCGGCCCGCACGAGGGCCTCGCGGAGGTTGCCGTGGTGGTAGCCCGCTCGCTGTGAATCCATGCCCGATGTTAACAGCGTGAACACGTCGACCGGGCCGGGCCCGGCTCTCCTCGTGAACCCGCTTGTGCTGCACAGTTGTTGGGGTGCGGGACAGCACGTTCGAATAAATGTTGACGCCGTCCACATGCGCGCGTAAGTTCACAGTGTCCACATTGGGGGACGGGTCGCGCCGGCCCCCTGCCCGGGGACGCTCCACCGACCAGAACGGGGACACCCATGACCAGCACCACGGCTCCGCCCGCTGTCGCCCCGACCGAGGGGACCGGCCCCGCCGGAGGCGGCTGCTTCCCCTGGACCGTCGTCCTCCTGACCTCCCTGGGGATCGTCGGCTACGTCGTCGCCACCTACGCCCAGGCCGGTCTGCCCCTCGACGGCTCGCGCGGCGGCCTCGCCGCCACCTACGCCGAGCGCCCCCTCGGCATCCAACTCGCCTTCTACGTCCACATCGTGACGGCCTCGGTGGCGCTGCTCGTCGGCCCGCTCCAGTTCTCCGCCGCGCTGCGCCGCCGCTCCCGCGCGGTCCACCGCTGGACGGGCCGGGTGTACCTGGCGGGCGTCGGCCTCGGCTCGCCGGCCGCGTTCGTGATGTCCTTCGTCAGCTCGATCGCCTTCGACGGCTTCTTCGGCTTCGGCAGCCTCGCGGTGCTGTGGGCGTGGACGACCTGGCGCGCCTACCGTGCCATCCGCGGGGGCGACCTGCCGAACCACCGCGCCTGGATGATCCGCAGCTTCGCCCTCACCTACGCCGCCGTCACCCTTCGCGCCTGGCTCGGCGTCCTGATCCTCCTCCAGACGCTCACCGCCGACGGGCCCGTGGACGGCACGCACGTGTTCGACACCGCGTACGCCGTCCTGCCCTTCCTCGCCTGGCTCCCCAACCTCGTCGTCGCCGAGGTCCTGATACGCCGCCGCGGCCTCCCCTCCTACCGCATCACCCCGGTCTGACCGGCGCCCGCCCGTAGCCGGGCCGCAGCCGATCACGGCTGCGGCCCGCCGGACCGTCAGCCCATGCTCTTCGCGCCGTCGATGGCCTCGCGGATGATGTCGGCGTGGCCCGCGTGCTGGGCGGTCTCGGCGATGACGTGGAACAGGACGCGGCGCGCGGACCAGGCCTCGTCCTTGAACCAGGGGGCCTTCGGAAGCGGCTGGATCGCACCCAGGTCGGGCAGGGTGGCGACCAACTCGTCGGTGCGGGCGGCAACTTCCCGGTACGCGGCGAGCACGTCCGCCAGGGTCTCGCCGGGCAGCATGCGGAACTCGTCGGCGCGGCGGGCGTAGTCCTCCGCGGTGAAGGACGAGAAGTCGGGGAACGCGGACGGGCCGTCGACGATGAAGTTCGCCCACAGCTTCTCGACCACCGTCACGTGCTTGATCAGGCCGCCCACGCACAGCTCGCTGACGGTGGTGCGCTCCCCGGCCTGCTCGTCGGTCAGGTCGCGGGCGGTGAAGCTCAGGAAGTGCCGCTGCTTGGCCAGCGCCACGAGGAGGTCGGCGCGCTCGCCGGTGGTGTCGGTGGCCTTGTCGACGGCAGTGGAGGTGGTGGTCATGGTGATCGCCTTCCGTGTTGCTTCCTGCTCCCTCGGACAAGAACCACAGTAGGGACCATTGCGGCCACTTCCTGACCTGAATTGCGCGCAGAATCGGAGCCATGGCGAACACCAGCACCCGCACCCTCCGGCTGCTCTCCCTCCTGCAGACGCACCGCTACTGGCCCGGCGAGGAGCTCGCCGAGCGGCTCGGCGTCTCCGCCCGCACGCTGCGCCGCGACATCGACCGGCTGCGCGAGCTCGGCTACCCCGTCGAGGCGCAGCGCGGGGTCGACGGCGGCTACCAGCTCGCCGCGGGCGCCGCCCTGCCGCCGCTCGTGATCGACGACGAGGAGGCGGTCGCGCTGGCGGTGGGTCTCCAGGCGGCGGCGGAGAGCCCGGTGGAGGGGATCGCCGAGGCGTCGGTGCGGGTGCTGGCGAAGGTGGTGCAGGTGATGCTGGCCCGGCTGCGGCGGCGGGTGGAGGCGCTGCGGGCGATGACGGTGCCGGTCGACTGGGGCGGCCGCCCCGCGGCGGCGGTGGACCCGGACGGGCTGACGGTGGTGGCGCTGGCCTGCCGGGACGCCGAGCGGCTGCGCTTCTCGTACACGGCGGCGGACGGCCGGCGGGCGGACCGGCACGTCGAGCCGCACCGGCTGGTGTGCCTGGACCGCCGCTGGTACCTGGTGGCGTACGACCTCACCCGGCAGGACTGGCGCACCTTCCGGCTCGACCGGCTCACGGCGCCCGAGGGCGGCGGCGGCCGGTTCGCCCCGCGCGAGCTGCCGGCCGCCGACGCCGCCGAGTTCGTCCGGGCGGGCGTCAACGGCCTGGTCCGCCCGTACCGGGTGGAGGCGGTGGTGGCCGCGCCGGCCGGGGGCGTGCGCGAGCGGATCGGCCGGTGGGGCGCGGTCGAGGAGGTGGACGAGGGGCGCTGCCGGATCGTGATGGCCGCCGACGACCTCAACTGGCCGATCATGGCCCTCGGTTCGCTCGGCGCGGAGTTCACCGTCGTCGAGCCGCCCGAACTGGTCGAGCGGCTCGGTGAGTGGTCCTCCCGCTTCGGCCGGGCGGTCCGGGCCTCGCGGTAGTGCCGTGGCCGGGCGTCACGGCGGCGGGATGGACTCGATCGTCCTGCGCAACCGCCCCAGCACGTCGCCGAGTTCGTGCCGTGGCGGGGTCGCCAGGGCGAGGCGGAGGGCGTGCGGCACGTGCGGGCCGGTGGCGAAGGCGTCGGCGGTGGAGACCAGGATGCCCTCCCGGGCGAGCAGGTCGGCCACCTGGTCCGGGCGTTGGTGGGCCTCCAGGGTCAGCCACACCGCGTACGACGACGGGTGTGCGGTGATGTCCATCCCGGCGAGTTCGGCCCGGGCGATGGCCTGGCGGGCGGCGGCGTCCTCGCGGCGGTGGCGTTCCAGGCGGGCGACCGTGCCGTCGGCGATCCAGCCGGTGGCGAGCGCGGTGACCAGGCCCGGGGAGCCCCACGCGGCGGCGCGCAGCGCGGAGGTGGCGGGCCGCAGGAGGTGCTTGGGCACGACGGCGAAGCCGAACCGCAGGCCGGGGGCCACGTTCTTCGACAACCCGGCCACGTAGCAGGTCCATTCGGGCGCGAGGGCGTGCAGCGGGGGAGGGGGTGCGGGCTCCAGGAACGCGTACGTGCCGTCCTCGACGACCACGAGGTCCCGGGCGGTCGCGATCGCGGCCAGCCGCTCGCGCTGCCGCTGGTCGAGCACCCAGCCGAGCGGGTTGTGGACGGTGGGGATCATGTAGACCGCGCGGACCCGGCGGGCCCGGCACAGGCGGTCGAGCGCGTCGAGGTCCGGGCCGGCCGGGGTGACCGGGACGGGTGCGAGGTCGAGGCCGTGGGCGGCGGCGAGCAGCTTGATGCCCGGGTAGCCGAGCGCGTCGACGGCCAGGACGTCGCCGGGCCGGGTGAGCGCGCGCAGTACGCAGTCCAGCGCCTGCTGGGCGCCACTGGTCAGAAGCACGTTCTCGGGGGCGGTGTCGACACCGCGCCCCAGCAGGTAGGTGGCGACGACCGCCCGGTCGTGCCCGTGCCCGCCCGGCGGGTCCTGGCGCAGCAGGGCCTCGGCGTCGCCGGAGGCGGCGAGGGCGCGCAGCGCGTGGCGGAGGTCGTCGCCCTGGCCGGGGGCGAGCGGCTGGTTGAACGAGAGGTCGGCGAGGCGCGGCACCGGGAGCGTGCGCGAGGGTTCGACGCCGTCGTAGCCGCTGCGGACCCGGACGAACGTGCCGCGGCCCTGTTCGCCCACCACCAGCCCGGCGGCGGCGAGTTCGGCGTAGACGCGGGTCGCGGTGGCGAGGGCGACGCGGCGCTCGCGGGCGAGTTCCCGGTGGGTGGGCAGGCGGGTGCCGGGCGGGAGCGCGCCGGAGCGGATCGCGGCGGCGTACTCGTCGACGACGGCCTTGTAGGCGGGCGGTCGCATGGGCCTGTGCCTCCCGTGGGTACCCAGGTGTATCCAGGACAATGAGTGGATTGTCCTGCACGGCGCTCCCTAGCCTCGGTCCCGACCGCAGCCAGGCGCAAGGGAGCAGCCGCAATGACCGTCCGCACCGTCCGGGTGGCCCGTGACGCGCACGTCGTGACCCTCACCATCGACCGCGAGGCCAAGCTCAACGCCCTCGACTACCCGACGATCGACGCGCTGCTCGACGAACTCGCGCGGATCGACGCCGACGACACCGTCCGGGCCGTGATCCTCACCGGCGCCGGGACGCGCGCCTTCAGCGCGGGCGCCGACATCCCGTCGCTGGCCGGCAGCATCGCCGGCGGGACGGAACGGGCGCTGCGCGAGGTCGTGCGGCGCGGGCACGCGCTGACCCGGCGGATCGAGGAGTTCCCGAAGCCGATCGTCGTGGCCGTCAACGGGCTGGCGTACGGCGGGGGCTGCGAGATCACGGAGGCGGCGCCGCTGGCGATCGCAGCCGGGCACGCGACCTTCGCCAAGCCGGAGATCACGCTGGGCTTCCCGCCGCCCTTCGGCGGCTCGCAGCGGCTGCCGCGGCACGTCGGGCGCAAGCGCGCCCTGGAGATGATCCTCACCGGGGATCCGGTCCCGGCGGCGCGGGCGGCCGAGCTGGGGATCGTGAACGCGGTCGTGCCGGCGGAGGAGTTGATGGACGCGGCCCGGCACCTGGTCGACCGGATCGTCCGGCACGCGCCGACGGCGGTCGCCGCCTGCCTGCGGGCCGTCACGCGCGGGATCAACCTGCCGATCGACGAGGGACTGGCCGTCGAGGCGGCCTGGTTCGCCGCGACGGTGCCGACCGACGGGGTCCGGGACGGGCTGAAGCGCTTCCTGGACCGCTGAGGGGTTGCGGTCTCAGAAATAACGCCGTTATTCTCAAGTAACGGCGTTATTTCGATCGAGGAGGCGTGCGATGAGCGGCACCGTCGAGCTGACGATCCTGGACGACCACACCGAGACCCGCGTCGCGGCCGACCTGCGCCCCGCGCCGGGCGCCGCGGACCCGCACGTCTGGCTCGCCCACGCGGACGTCGAACGCGCGCTGGGCTTCACCCGCAAACCGCAGGGCTGGTGCCGCGGCGACGTCTGCGTCCCGGCGGCGGCCGTCGCCCGGTTCGAGGACGCGGGCCGCCTCGACCTCACCGCCTTCGCCGCCCTGCTCGGCCGCCCGGTGGCCGCCGAGCCCGCCGCCGGCGTCCTCGCCCTCGGCGCCTCCGCCGCCGACCGCTCCGCCGCCCTGGCCGCCGGCGAGGCGCCCGACTTCTCGCTCCCGGACGTCCACGGCACCCGGCACGCGCTGAGCGACCTGCGCGGGCGCAAGGTCGCGCTGGTCTTCTGGGCCTCCTGGTGCGGCTGCCGCTACGACCTGCCCACGTGGGAGCGCCTGCACGCCGAACTCGCCGCCGACGGCTTCTCCGTGCTGAGCGTCGCCGTCGACCGCAGGACCGAGGACGCCGCGCCCTGGATCGCCGAGGCCGCGCCGACCCACCCGGCGCTGATCGACGTCGACGGCCGGGTCGCCGACCTCTACCAGCTGCTCAACGTCCCCACCGCGGTCTGGATCGACGAGGACGGCCGCATCGTCCGGCCCAACGACACCCAGTTCGCGACCGACCTCTTCCGCTCGATGAGCGGCCTCGACTCCGGCCTGACGCTCGACGCGCTGCGCCGCTGGGCGGCCACCGGCGACCCGGGCGTCGACCCCGCCGCCGTCGCCGCACTGACCGAGCCGGGCACCCCCGCGCGCCAGCGCGCCCGCACCGAGGCCGCACTCGCCCTGTGGCTGCTGCGCCACGGCCACCCGGGCGCCGCCGAACGGCACTTCGCGACGGCCGCCGACCTCGCCCCGGAGGACGTCACCACGTGGCGCAGCGCGATGCCGCTGCTCGGCGTCGACCCGATGGGCGACGAGTACTTCGCCCGCCGGGCCGCGCTGGAGGAGGCGGGCGTGCCGATCTACCGCCCGCTGCCGGAGCGCGGTTAGGGCGTACGGGAGAATCGTCCGCATGCCCGCCAAATCACCCACCGGCGCCTTCGCCCGGGCCCAGGCCCTGGGCGAGGCCGCGCTGCGCACCGCCCTGCTGGACATCGCCGCCGGCCTGCTCGCCGCCGAGGGCCCGGCCGCGCTGAGCATGCGCCGCGTCGCCGCCGCCGCGGACTGCTCGACCACCGTCCTGTACCGGCACTTCGGGGCCAAGGACGGCATCACGCGGGAGCTCTACCTGGAGGGCTTCGCCCGGCTGCGCCGCCGCCTGGACGCGGTGCCCCGCGGCGACGACCCGGCCGCGCACCTGGCCGCCCTCGGCCGCGCCTACCGGGCCAACGCGCTGGAGGAGCCCAACTTCTACGGCGTCATGCACGGCGAGGGCGTGCCCGGCTTCGTCCCGGACGACGAGTGCAGGACGGCCGCCGCGACGAGCCTCGACGTGCTGCGGGAGGCGGCGCGGGCGTGCGTCGAGGCGGGCGTGCTGCGGGCGGACGCGGACGTGGACGAGGTGACGGACACGCTGTGGGCGGCCGCGCACGGCGTGATCAGCCTGGAACGCGGCGGCCACTTCCCGGGCGCCCTCGGCGAGCAGCGCTTCCGGACGCTGACGCGGGCGGCGGTGGGGGCGTTCCTGCCGTAGGGCGGTGGCGGCGTGGGGCGTTGCCGACGTGGACGTTGGCGGTGTGGGCGTTGGCCTCCTTCGCCTGAGCGCAGCTACCGGTCCGGGGCCCCGCGCCCGGGGCGGATCAGTCCTCGGCGGCGAGACGGAAGGCCAGGCAGACGACGGGAGTGCGGTCCTCCACCGCGGTGCCGAGGCGGTCCCAGTACCGCCGGTGCCCGGCGCGCCACGCCTCCAGCGAGTCGAAGCCCTCCCCCTCGGCCTGCGCGTGTCCCCAGGTCACCTCGCCGAAGGGCTTCACCTCCACGCCCGTGATCTCGATGGCGGCGACGAACCGTCCCTGGTCGTCCACCAGCGCCAGGCGTTCGCCGGGGTACTCCAGGCCCTCGGTCTCCTTGGCGTAGTCGTCCAGCAGGCCGGTGGTGGCGGTCTTGTGCCCGGCCAGCGCCAGGGAGTTCAGCTCCGCCCGCATCCCGTCCGGAGTGCCGAGCTCCATCGACCGCATGCCGTTGACCCTGGGCCACATCTGCATCACCTCTCCCGGGCGCCCGCCCTCGGGCGGATCGTTCCCACTTCTAGCAGATCCGCTTGCCGCCCGGACGGGTATCCGCGGCAGACCGCCGCCGGGTCTGCCCGGTCCGCCGGGTCCGCGCGGCGCGCGCTCACGTCCCGCAGTGCTCGGCGACGGTGTCCGCGAAGGCGCGGGCCGGCGGCGAGAGGGTGTCCCAGCGGCGGACGGCCCAGCCGGCGGTGAGCGCGGGGAGGGCCGGCAGCGGGATCAGCCGCAGGCCCGGGTGGCCCGGACCCTGCCACTCGGGGAGGGCGGGCACGACGGCCTGGCCGAGGCCGAGCTCGGCCAGCAGGATCGCGGTGTCCCAGTCCGCGACGCTGGTGTCGAAGACCGGCCGGATGCCCGATCCGGCGAGCCAGGAGTCGAGCTGGGAACGCGAGACGGAGTTCTGCGGCAGCCCGATGAGGCGGGCGTCCTGGAGGTCCACCGGGTCGACGTGGGTGCGGCCGGCGAGCGGGTCCCCGGCGGCGACGGCGAGCACCCAGGGCATTTCGACGACCGGCCGCTGCTCGATCCCGCGCGCGGGCGCACCGAGCGAGATCCAGGCGAGGTCGACGCGGCCCGCGGCGAGCGCCTCGAAGCAGCTGCGGCTGGACACCTCCGTCTGGAACTCCAGGCTCACCCCCGGGAAGCGGCGGCGGAAGTCGACGACGGCCGCGGACATGAAGTGCCGGATGCTGGTGGCGCCGGTCGTGATCCGCACCGATCCGCCCTCCCCGCGGGCGAGTTCGTCGATGCCGCGCAACGCGTGCTCGATGCCGCCGAGGCTGTCGACGGCCGCCGCGCGCAGCAGCTGCCCGGCCTTCGTCGGCACGACGCCGCGCGGGTGGCGTTCGAGCAGGACGACGCCCAGCTCCCGTTCGAGCCGCTTCACGTGCTGGCTGACGGCGGACTGCGTGCAGGACAGCCGGCGGGCGACGGCGCTGAGCGAGCCGGCCCGGCACACCGCGGCGAAGACGCGGAGATCGTCGAGGGTCACGGCGGTCACCGTACGCCGGTGCAGACCCAAGCTTTCCCTTGGGGGTTCCCCAGTGAATCCGTGGATTGACTTGGATGTCCGCGCGGCTCGATCATCGCTGCAGGGCCCAGGGCGGCAACCCGCCCGCTGTCCTCGCGCGTTCCGGACGCAAGGCGGGGCACGGCGGGTGCCGACCCACAATCCCCCGAGAGGAACACCGAGTTGACGATCGACCATGCCGTCTCCTTCCTGCGCTCGCTCGGCGCGGCCGAAGTACCGCACCCAGGCGGCACCCTGCTCGCCCACCTGGAACGCGTCCGCCTCCGGCTCGCCGACTGGGGCGCCCGCCCGGACCTCCAGCTCGCCGGGCTCTGTCACGCCGCCTACGGGACGGACGGCTTCCCCACCGCCCTCCTGCCGCTCGACCGCCGCTCCGACCTGGCCGCCGTGATCGGCCCCGGGGCCGAGCGGATCGTCCACCGGTACGCGAGCTGCGACCGCCGCGCCACCTACCCCGGACTGCCCGGCCCGGACGCCGCCTTCCACGACCGCTTCACCGGCCGCGCGCTCACCCCGGACCCGTCCGAGCTGCGCGACTTCGCCGAGCTGACCGCCGCCAACGAGCTCGACCTCGCCCGGACCGACCCGGCCTTCCGCGAGCAGTGGAGCGCGGACCTGCTCGCCCTGTTCACCCGGCTGCGGCCGCTCCTGAGTCCGGCCGCGTGGGAGGACTGCCGGACCGTCCTCGGCCCCGAAGCCGTGCCCGGCCCCGGCGCAGCGGCCGCCACCGCGCGCACCCCCACCCCGGCTCCCGCGACCGCCGCTCCCTCCGGTCCCGACGGCCCCCGCCGGACGGTCGCCGTGCTCGGCCCCGGCGGGGTCGGCGGGCTGCTCGCCGCCCTGCTCGCGCGGGCCGGGCACCGGGTGATCTGCCTCGCCGGGGAGGCGACCGCCGAGGTGCTGCGCCGGGACGGTATCCGGGTGCGCAGCGCCCAGTTCGGCGAGTTCACCGCACCCGTGGAGGCGGACACCGCGCTGCGCGAGCCCGTCGACCTGTGCCTGGTGACCGTCAAGCACACCCACCTGGCGGAGGCGCTGGAGCGGGTGCCGCCCGCCCTCGTCGCCCACGGACTGGTGGTGCCGCTGCTCAACGGCATCGAGCATCCGGCGCGGCTGCGCGCGCGGTTCGGGGCGGAGCGGGTCGTCGGGGCCGTCGTCCGGGTCGAGTCGGCCCGGGTGGCGCCGGGCGTGGTCGAGCACGGCAGCCCGTTCACCGAGATCGACCTCGCCGGTCCGGCCGACCGGCTCGACGCGGTGGCGCGGCTGCTCGACGGCGCGGGCGTGCGCACCCGGGTGAGCGAGGACGAACCGGCCGTGCTGTGGGCCAAGTTCGCGTTCCTCGCGCCGTTCGCGCTGCTCACCACCCGGTACGGGAGCCCGGTCGGGAGCGTCCGCACCGATCACCGCGCCGAGTTGGAGGCCCTCGTGGCGGAGGCCGCCGCCGTCGCCCGCGCGTGCGGGGCCCCGGCGGATCCGGCGAAGTCGCTGGCGCTCTACGACGCGTTCCCGCCCGCCGCGAAGTCCTCCATGCAACGCGACGCCGAGGCGGGCCGCCCCCTGGAGCTCGACGCCATCGGCGGAGCCCTCCTCCGCGCCGCCGCCCGCCACGCCGTCCCCGTCCCGCTCGCCACCCGCCTGGTCGCCGAGCTGGGGTGACGGTCACGCCCGGCCGGTCCGGACGGCCTGCCGCAAGGCCCGCCCGGTCCGGCCGGTGCCTGCCGCCAGGTCCGCCCGGTGCGGACGGCGCCCGCCGCAAGGCCCGCCCGGCCCGGCCGGCGCCCGCCGCTACGCCCGGCCGGTGCGGACGGCGCCCGCGCTCGCGGCCATCACCAGGGCGACCGCCGCGCACTGCGACGCCGACAGGGTCTGCCCCAGCACCAGGAAGCCGGCCAGGGCGCCGACCGCCGGGGCGAGGCTCATCAGCACCGCGAAGGTCGCCGCCGGCAGGCGCCGCAGGGCGAGCACCTCCAGGGCGTACGGCAGGCCGGAGGAGAGCAGTGCCACGGCCAGCCCGAGCGCCAGCACCGCGGGGTCGAGCAGGGCGGTGCCCGCGGCGGCGATCCCCAGCGGCAGGCTCATCAGCGCCGCCACGGCCATCGCCACCACGAGCCCGTCCAGGCGCGGGAAGCGGGCCCCGGAGCGGGAGTTGAGGACGATGTACGCCGCCCACAGGGCGCCGGCGGCGAGCGCGAACCCGGCGCCCGTCAGGTCGAGCCGCTCGAAGCCGTCCCGGCCGAGCAGGAAGACGCCCGCGAGCGCGAGCGCCGCCCACACCAGGCTCACGGCCCGGCGGGCGGCGACCACCGACAGCACGAGCGGGCCGAGCACCTCCAGCGTCACCGCGGGGCCCAGCGGGATCCGGTCGATCGCCTGGTAGAAGAGGATGTTCATGCCGCCGAGCGCCACCCCGAAGGCCCCGGCGACGGCCCAGTCCCCGCGGCTGTGGCCGCGCAGCCGGGGCCGGCAGACGGCCAGCAGCAGCACGGCCGCGATCGTCACCCGCAGAGCGACCGTCCCGAACGGCCCGACGCGCGGGAACAGCAGGGCGGCGACGGCCGAGCCGAACTGCACCGACAGCGTGCCGCCCAGCACCAGCCCGATCCCGCCGAGGCCGCTCCGGGAAGGCGCGACGGGCCGTCCCGCCGGGTGGGGCGCCGGGAGGGTCGCGGCGGCGGCCGCCGTCCGGGACATCCCGGACATCGTGTTCGTCATGCCCCCACGGTAGGGATTCGTTCGTGCCCCGGGAAATGCCGAATGGCAAGCCGTTATGCTTCCGAAGCATGACCATCGAGCTGCGCCACCTGCGGGCCTTCCTCGCCATCGTCGAGGAGGGCACGATCACCCGCGCCGCCACCCGCCTCCACACCGGCCAGCCCGCGCTCTCCCGGACCCTGCGCCAGCTGGAGGACCACCTCGGCGTCCGCCTGATCGACCGCTCCACCCACCACCTGGAGCTCACCGCCGCCGGCCGCACCTTCCGCGACCGCGCCGCCGCCGCGCTCGCCGCCGTGGAAAGCGCCCTCGACCCCCGCACGCTCGCCTCCCCGCCGCTGCGCCTCGGCCACCCCTGGGCCGCCCTCGGCGACCACACCATCCCGCTGCTGCGCCGCTGGGACGACGAGCACCCCGACGTACCGCTCGAACTGCGCCGCATCGACGACCGCACGGCCGGCCTCACCCAGGGCCGGGTCGACATCGCCCTGCTGCGCGGCGAGGTCACGGCGCCCGGTCTCGTCACCGAGCTGCTGCTGGACGAGGAGCGGGTCGCGGTGGTGCCCGCCGCGAGCGACCTCGCCGACCGCGAGGTCCTCACCCTCGCGGACCTCGCGGCGTGGCCGGTCGCCCTCAACACGGTCGCCGGCACCACGACCCTCGACCTGTGGCCGGCCGGCCACCGCCCCACGGCGACGATCGAGGTCGCCAACACCGACGAGTGGCTGACCGCCATCGCGGCCGGCCGGGCCGTCGGCATCTCGACGGTCGCGACGCCCCGGCTGCACAAGCACCCCGCGATCGCCTACCGCCCGCTCGCCGACGCCCCGCCCGTCCCGCTGTTCCTGGCCTGGCGCCGGGGCGTCCCGGCGCACCCGGCCATCCCGGACCTGGTCCGGCTGGCCCGCGCCGTGGTGACCGGGAACCGACGGTCTGCGAACGGATTGTCCGTCGGGCGGGGCGGCCGAACGTCGAGGGTCCGGTGAGCGGGCCGAGGAGATCGCCGGGGATTCGTCCGGCACCTGTCGAGGTCCATGACAACTCGCTAACATCACGGACGGTCACCACCCGGGAACCGTGAAGGTCCCGGCGACGGAGGGGAAGCGCCATGCGATACGCGGACGGACCGCGGACGTACTGCGAGGTGCACATCAAGGCCACGGTCGAGGAGGTCTGGTCGCTGATCACCGACATCGCCCTGCCCGCCCGGCTCAGCCCCGAACTCCGGGGCGTCGCCTGGCTCGACGGCGCGGACGGGCCCGCGGTCGGGGCCCGCTTCGAGGGGCACAACGAGAACGAGCGGCTGGGCAACTGGCGGACGGTCTCCCACGTGACCGAGCTGACCGACCGGGAGGTGTTCGCGTGGATCGTCACCGACGCGGACGGCCGGTTCGGCCGCCCCTCGGTGGACCCGGCGGCCTCCCTCGCCTCCTGGCGCTACGAGCTCACGCCGGAGGACGGCGGCACCCGGCTGCGCCACTCGGTGCTGATCGGCCCCGGCCGCAACGGCGTGACGGCCGCCATCGACCGCTGGCCGGACCGCGAGGAGCAGATCATCGAGGTCCGCCTCGGTGAACTGCGCACCGGCATGACGGCCACCCTCGACGGCATCAAGACCCTGGCGGAACAGGGAAGTTAGCCGCCCAGTAGCAAATCTGCACCCGGAACGACCGTACAGAGCAAGGAAGTCGGGCACCACCGTGGAAGACCGCACCGCACTCCCCGACGCCGTCCGCGCGTCCGCCGCCCGGTTCGCCGCCTCCGTCTCGGCCCTGACCGAGGCGGAGGCGCGCGGGCCCTCGGCGCTGCCCGGCTGGAGCCGGGCGCACGTCGTCACCCACGTCGCCCGCAGCGCCGACGTCTACACCTGGCTGCTCGCCCTGGCCCGCACCGGGGTCGAGCCCGGCCCCAGGGCGGACGGCGCCACCCTGGAGCGCCTGCTGCACGAGGGCGCCCGGCGGGACGTCCCCGCCCTCGCCGCCGACCTGCGCGCGAGCCTCGACCGGCTGCTCGACGAGGTGTCGGCGATGCCCGCCGAGCGCTGGTCCGTCCTGGTCTCGGCCCTCGCGGGCTGGAAACACCCGGCCTGGTACACCCTCCACCGCGCGCGGCGCGAACTGGAGGTCCACCACACCGACCTGGCCCTCGGTCACACTCCGGCCGCGTGGCCGGCCGGTTTCGTCGCGGCGGCCCTGGCGGAGACCGCCGCCGCGCTCGCCGAACGAGGCTTCCCGGTCGGCCGGTTCGAGGCCGTCGACCTCGGCCGCTCCTGGACCGTCGCCCCGACCGGCCCGACCGCGGCCGGCCCCGGCCACGCGCTGCTCGCCTGGCTCGCGGGCCGCGGCCCGGCGCCGGACGCGGGGCTGCCGGCCCCGCCGCCGTGGCCGCAGCCGCCGCTGCCGGGCTGGGGGTGAGCCGAACCGGGCGGTGCCGGGCCGGGGGCGAGCCGAGCCGCGCGGTGCCGGGCCGGGGGTGAGCCGAGCCGGCCGATGCCGGGCCGGGGGGGGCTGACATTTGTCACGGCCCATCCGTGTGCGAGCACACTGCCCCGCGCGGGGTGCCCCCGGCCAGCATGAATGCCATGACCTCGACCGATCTGAACCACCCCGAGACCCTCCGGGCCTTCCGCACCATCCGCCGCCTCCTGGGCGCCTACCTCGGGATCAGCCTCGTCACGATGGCCGCGATCGTCGCGCTCGCCGGCCACCCCGACCTCGTCAACGTCGCCGTCTGGATCCGCGGCAGCGCCGTCGCGGCCAGCTCGGTGATCACGCTCGTCCTGGCCGTCAAGGCGGCCGGGGGCTCGACCGGAGCGTTCCGCCGGCTGCGGATCATCTCGACCGCGATGCTCGTCGCGATCGTCGTGATCATCGCCCTGCCGGGTACCTTCCCGTTCTGGATGAAGGCCGAGCAGGCGCTGTGCGGCGCCCTGCTGCTGGGGGTGGCGGTGATCCTCAACGGACGCCACCTGCGTACGCTCTTCACGGCGGCCGCCCCGCAGAGCTGAGCTCCGACCCGGCGAACCGAGCCCCGGCCCGCGAGCCGGACCCCGACCGACGGAAGGAACACCCGTGACCGACGAAGGCCCCGACCCGGGATCGCACCCGTGGGCGTACGGCTGGCGGCGCGTCATGCTGGCCACCGGGATGCTCGTCTACCCGGCCCTCACCGCCCTGGGCGTGTCCCACACCGTCGCCGGGGCGCGGGCCGTCGCCGGGTACGCGGTCGTCGCGGCCTTCACGGTCTGCTACGCGGCCGGCGGCATCGCGTTCGCCCGGGGCCGGCGGCGGCAGGCCGAGTTCCTGACGGCCGGGCAGGCGGCGCTGTTCGCGGCGGCCCTGCCCTTCGCCCACGCCGACGCCTTCTTCCTGGGTACCGGCGTGGTCTCGTTCGTCGCCGTGCTGTTCCCCGCCCGGGCCACCGCGGCCGTGGTGGCCGGCACGGTGGGCGCCCTCGTCCTGCCGTGGGCGGTGCGCCCCTGGCACAGCGGGCCCGGCTGGTTCCAGGCGCTGGCCCTGCTCTTCAGCTCGCTGACCGTGCGCGGGTTCTCCGAGATCGCCACCACCAACCAGGAACTGGTCGCCGCCCGGGCCGAGGTGGCGCGCCTGGCCTCGGAGGCCGAGCGCAACCGGATCGCCCGGGACCTGCACGACCTGCTCGGGCACTCGCTCACCGCGATCACCGTCAAGTCCCGGCTGGCGCAGCGGCTCGCCGCCAAGGACCTCGCCCTCGCGGTCGAGGAGATGGCCGCCGTGGAGGACCTCTCCCGGCAGGCGCTCGCCGACGTGCGGGCGGCCGTCTCCGGCTACCGCGAGGTGACGCTGGCCGCCGAACTCGCGCGCGGCCGCGAGCTGTTGCGGGCCGCCGGAGTGGTCGCCGACCTGCCGGGCGCCACCGACGCGGTGGCCCCCGCGCACCGGGAGCTGTTCGGCTGGGTCGTCCGGGAGGGCCTGACCAACGTCGTCCGGCACGCCCGCGCGGCCCGCTGCACGGTGCTGCTCACCGGCACCTCGGTGGAGATCCGCGACGACGGGCCGGGCAAGGGCTCCCCCGTCGGCGACGGCAAGGGGCTCGCGGGCCTGCGCGAACGGGTCGCGGCGGCGGACGGTAACGTCGAGGCCGGCCCGCTGGGCCCGCGCGGGTGGCGGCTGCGGGTGACCGTCCCCGCGCTCCCCGGCCGGCCGCACGCACCCGTCCGGGAAGGCCGGCCAGTCCGGGAAGGCCGGCAAGCCCGCGAAGGTCGGCAAGCCCGCGAAGGTCGGCAAGTCCGGGAAGGCCGGGAAATCCGGGAGGGAAGCCCATGACGATCCGTCTCCTGCTCGCGGAGGACCAGGAGCTGGTCCGCACCGCCCTGCGCACGCTGCTCGACCTGGAGGACGACTTCACCGTCGTCGCCGCCGTCGGCCGCGGCGACCAGGTCGTGGACGCGGCCCGCGAGCACCGGCCCGACGTGGCCCTGCTGGACATCGAGATGCCCGGACTGGACGGCCTCGCCGCCGCCGCGGTCCTCGCCCAGCAGGTGCCGGACTGCCGGGTGGTGATCCTCACGACCTTCGGTCGGGCCGGCTACCTGCGGCGCGCCATGGAGGCCGGCGCCGTCGGCTTCGTCGTCAAGGACGCGCCGGCCGAGGTGCTGGCCGACGCGATCCGCCGGGTCGACGCGGGGGAGCGGGTCGTGGACCCGGAGCTCGCCGCCGCGACCCTCGCCGCGGGCGCCTCCCCGCTCACCGCGCGCGAGCGCGACGTCCTGAACGCCTGCCGCTCGGGCGCGGACGTGGCCGAGATAGCCGCCAAGCTGTACCTGTCGGAGGGGACGGTCCGCAACTACTTCTCCTCCGCGATCGCCAAGACCGCCAGCCGCAACCGGCTGGAGGCGCTGCGGGTGGCGGACGAGCGCGGCTGGCTCTGAGAGGGTGTTCGATAGGGGAATCCCCCCAACTGTCCGGCTTTCGCGGGCTCGGCACGGACGCTGTTCCAGGATCCTGTAGCGGCCGGGCCCGTGTCAGCGGTACGGATCGACTGTGACGGAACGACGCCGGTACCCCTCGGACCTGAAGGACGATCAGTGGCAGCTCGTGGAGCCGATGCTGCTGCGCTGGAGGTGGGGGGGGCGCCCCGGGGGGGCCCCCCCCCCCCCACAACCTCTCCAGGGGGAACACCGACACCAACACCACCCGGCCGCCCACGCCCGGGCCGAGCATGCCCGCCCCC